>CAVPEX010000068.1:0-35289 GCA_963703585.1 uncultured Solirubrobacterales bacterium
AAGACGTCGCCAAGCTCACGCCGGCTGGCGTCGTCACCGAATACGACCTGGGAGCCGTGACCGCCTCCGGGATCGCGGTGGGACCGGAAGGGCGGATCTGGATCACCCACAACGGCGCCGTGATCAGCTTCGACCCGGCCAACCCCGAAGGCACGAAAGACCCCACCGCCGTCCCCGAAATCCTCACCACGCATTCGATCGCCCGCGGACCCGACGGCAACATGTGGGTGGCGACCACCGGCAAAGTGCTGCGGATTCAGGCGTCGGACCCGACTCAGGTCCAGCCGTTCCCGATCGCCGGCCTCGATCCGAGGGACATCGACGCGGCCGGCTCACTGCTCGTCGTCGCCGACGGCAGCAACGGAAACCCGCGGATCGTCACCCTGACCACCGCGGGGATCCCGAGCGAATACGTGATCCCCGGCGGCTCGCAGGGCGTGGCCGGCACCGCCAGCGGCCTGATCGCCTTCTCCCAGCAAGGAAAAGTCCCCGAGCAGGTCGGCCTGATCCAGCCGCCCACCATGCAGCCGCTGATCGAAACGCCCGGCGGCATCGGCGACCCCTTCGGCGTCGCGCTCGGCTCCGACCAGGCCTTCTGGTTCGCGATGACGGCCAACGACGGCGTCGCCCGGCTGACCGCGAGCGGGGAGCTCACCTTGCTCAATGGCTTCCCCAAAGAATCGTTTGCGCGCCAGGTCGCGTCTGGCCCGAACAACACCATCTGGGTGACGCTCGCGAGGCCGGTGGAACAACCGACCGTGGCGCGGATCAGCGGCCTGGAACCGCCTGTCGGCCCGCCGCCTCCGCCGCCGCCCGGGACCGTCCCCCGCACCAGGATCGACAAAGGCCCCAAGGGCAAAGTCCTCACCACCAAGGCGAAGGCCAAGGTCAAGTTCCGCTTCAGCTCGCTCGACGCCGGCGCCAGCTTCCAGTGCCGCATGGTCCGCGTGGTGAAGAAGAAAAAGGCGAAAGCTTCGAAGGCGCCCAGGTTCAAGGCCTGCAAATCGCCGAAGACCTACAAGCTGGGTCCCGGCCGCCACCGCTTCGAAGTCCGCGCCGTGCTCAACGGCCTGGCGGACCAGACGCCGGCCAAGCGCAGCTTCCGGGTCCTCCGCGTCTTCCCGGTCGATTAGTCGCCGCTCCCGGCGCGCCGGGAGCCCGCTCCCAAGCCCCTTCGCGGGCCGGAGGTGGGCGCTTCATTACGGTTAGCGCTCGCGTGACTGACAAAGCGCTGCACATACTCGACCTCGCCAAGCGCTACCCCACGGGGGTGGAGGCGCTGCGCGGCGTCTCGCTGGACATCGAGCCGGGCGAGCTGTTCGGGCTGCTCGGCCCCAACGGCGCCGGCAAGTCGACGCTGATCCACTGCACGACCGGCCTCGCCCAGCCGACCGGCGGCTCGATCGAAGTCTTCGGCCACGACGCGATCGGCAACTACGCCGAAGCGCGGCAGGCGGTCGGGCTGGCGCCGCAGGAGCCGAACCTCGACTGGTTCCTCACCGTCGCCGAGACGCTCGACTACCACGCCGGCTACTTCGGGATGCCCAAGCGCGAGCGGCGCGAGCGCACCGCCGAGCTGCTGGAGACCTTCTCCCTGACCGAGAAGCGCGACGAACGCACCCGCACCCTCTCCGGCGGGATGAAACGGCGGCTGCTGCTGGCCCGGGCGATGATGCACCGCCCGCCCCTGCTGATCCTCGACGAGCCGACCGCCGGCGTCGACGTCGAGCTGCGGCTGGAGCTCTGGCACTACGTCCAGAAAATCAACCAGGAGGGGACGACGATCCTGCTCACGACCCACTACCTGGAGGAGGCGGAGCAGCTCTGCGACAGGATCGCCTTCATCGCCGAGGGGCAGATCGTCGCCGAGGGGACCAGCACCGAGGTCGCCGAGCGGTTCGGCGTCTCCAGGCTCGAGGACGCCTACCTGGCGCTGGTCGGGCGCAAGGAGCTCTCGCGCTCCCACGTCGAGATCGTGCCGTGAGCGCAGCCCAGATTCGCTTCGCGACGCTTTGGCGCCGCGAGGTCAACCGCTTCATGAAGATCAAGAAACAGACGATCGGCGCGCCGCTGCTCGAAACCTTCCTCTACATCTCGGTCTTCGGCGCGGCGCTGGGGTCGCGAATCGACAAGCTGCACGGGATCGACTACGTCGTCTTCGTCATCCCCGGCCTGATCATGATGGCCTGGTCGGTCAACGCCTTCACCAACAACTCCTCCTCGATCCTGCAGCAGAAGCTCCAGGGCGCGATCCAGGACCAGCTCTCCTCGCCCGCCTCGCCGGCGGAGCTGCTGCTCGCCTTCGCCTTCGGCGGCTTCATGCGCGGGCTGATCGTCGCCGGGCTGACCTTCGTCGCCGCCTCGCTGCTGGTCGACCTGCCGGTCGACCACATCCTCGTCCTCGTCCCGTCGCTCTTCATGGTGGGCTTCTTCTTCTCCCAGCTCGGGGTGCTGATCGGGGTGCGGGCCGAGCAGTTCGACGACGTCGCCTTCGCCCAGACCTTCATCCTGCAGCCGCTGATCTTCCTCGGCGGCGTCTTCTACTCGGCCAGCCTGCTGCCGCAGCCCTGGGAGACGCTGACGAAATTCGACCCGATCTACTACATGATCAACCTCGTCCGCTACGGCTTCGTCGGCTACACCGAAGTCAGCATCGCCCTCTCGCTGCTGGCCCTGACCGCGGCCACGGCGGCGCTGTTCGCGGTCAACCTGCGGCTCTTCTCGCGCGGCTACAAGCTGCGCGCGTAGTCGTCGCCGGCCGGAGCGCTCCTAGCGATCCTCGCCGCCGCCTCCTCGGAGCCGGCGGTGGTCAGGACCCGCAGGTGCTCGCTCACCCCGGGTCGGCCACCGGCACGCCGACCGCGCCGCCGTCGTCGGGCACGACCAGGATCGCGCCCTCGCCGGTGACGTAGGCCTCCTCGCCGTGGTGGGTGACGTCCATGCCCAGCGCCTCCTCGCGCTCGCTCGAGCGCAGCGGCCTGACGGCGCCCATCAGCTTCAGCAGCACGAAGGTGGCGCCGAAGGCGTAGGCGGGCGCCGCCAGCGCCGCCAGCACCTGGTCCCAGAGCTGGGCGGCGTTGCCGTAGAGGATCCCGTCGGAGACGCCGTTCCAGGCGACCTCGGCGAAGAAGCCGATGAAGAGGATGCCGAAGAAGCCCGCGGTCCCGTGGGCGGCGAGCACGTCGAGCGTCTCGTCGACCCTGGTCCGCGTCCGCCAGGCGACGATCGCGTAGCTGGGCAGCGCCCCGAGGGCACCCAGCAGCATCGCCCAGCCGGGGCTGATGAAGCCGCCGGCGGGGGTGATCAGGACGCAGCCGACGACGATCGCGGTGGCGGCGCCGATCGCCGTCACCTTGCGGCCGCGCAGCAGGTCCAGCGCGAACCAGACGACCAGCGTGCAGGCGGGGCAGAGCAGCGTGTTGGTGAAGGCGAGGACGCTCGCTTCCCCGGTCGAGAAGCCGCTGCCGCCGTTGAAGCCGAACCAGCCGAACCACAGCAGCCCGGCGCCGATCAGGACGTAGACGGCGTTGTGGGGGAGGAGCGCCTGGCGGCCGTAGTCCTTGCGCGCGCCGACCACCAGCGCCGCCGCCAGGGCCGAGAAGCCGGAGCCCATCTCGACCGGGACGCCGCCGGCGAAGTCGAGGGTGCCGCCGGCCTGCAGCCAGCCGCCGCCGAAGGCCCAGTGGGCGAGGACGGCGTAGACCAGCACCGACCAGAGGGTCGCGAAGACGAGGAACGGGCCGAAGCGCATGCGCTCGACCACGGCGCCGGAGATCAGCGCCACGGTGATGATGCAGAAGGTCGCCTGGAAGGCGAAGAAGACGAGCTCGGGGATCGCGGTGCCGTCGCGGGGGGCGAAGTCGACGCCCTGCAGGAAGGCGTTGCCGAGGCCGCCGACGATCTTGCCGTCGCCGTCGAAGGCGAGCGAGTAGCCGACCGCGGCCCAGGTCACCGTCGCGACGGCGATCGCGGCGATGCACATCATGAAGGTGTTGAGGGTGTTCTTCGACCGCACCAGGCCGGCGTAGAAGAGGCCGAGGGCCGGCGTCATCATCAGCACCAGCGCCGTCGCCACCAGCATCCAGGCGGTGTCGCCGGTGTCGACCCCGGACACGGCCGCGCTCACCGGCCCCGTCACTTGCTCACCGGCGTCACGGCGCCGTGGTCGGTGTCGCCGGTCCTGATCCGGATCGCCTGCTCGAGCGGCAGCACGAAGATCTTGCCGTCGCCGACGTCACCGGTGCGCCCGCCCTCGCGGAGCGCGTTGACGGTGGTCTCGACGAACGAGTCCGAGACGGCGATCTCGAACCGCACCTTCTCCGAGAGCCCCATCTGCACGGTCGTCCCGCGGTAGGTCTCGACCCGGTCGAGCTCGCCGCCGTGGCCCTGGACGCGGCTGATCGAGAAGCCGCGAACCTCGGCCCGGTAGAGGGCCTCCAAGACCTGGTTGGCCTGCTCGGGTCGGACGATGCCGATCACGAGTTTCACCCGTTTCCTCCCTTTCCGACTGCGCTGCAGGCGCGAGCCTAATCCAGAGCGCGGACTCCTGGCCACGATCCGGCGCAAAGCCGCTCGGCAAGCTGGGTTGCGCGGGGGCCGCTGCCGTCGGGCCGGCGTGCCCGCCTCTCTACAATCGCCGTCCGATGGCGACCCGGATCCGCAGGCGGCGGCGCAAGCCGCCCAAGTCCCGCTGGCACAAGATCGCCATCCCCGTCGGCGTGCTGGCGTCGGTCATGGCGGTTGCCGGCGGCATCGCCGCTGCCTGGGCGCTGAACATCTACAACTCGGCGCCGCCGCTCTCCAGCCTGAAACCGGTGCAGAAGGGCAGCTCCTCGGCGATCTACGCCGCCGACGGCAGCCTGATCGGCTTCATCCGCTCCAACAACGTCCGCCAGCCGGTCCCCGCCAGCGCCCTGCCGAAAACCCTCGAGGACGCCACCGTCGCGATCGAGGACAAGGGCTTCTACCAGCACGGCGCCCTCGACCCGAGCGCGATCGCCCGCGCCGCCTGGAAGGACCTGCTGGCCGGCGGCAAGCCGGTGCAGGGCGCCTCGACCATCACCCAGCAGCTGGTCCGCAACCTCTACATCCACAACCCGCAGGACACGATCGAGCGAAAGCTGAAGGAAGCCCACCTCGCCGAGGACCTCTTCGAGCGTCCACACCCGCAGCTGGATCCTCACCGAATACCTCAACACGGCGCCCTACGGCACGGTCGAAGGGCAGACCGCGGTCGGCGCCGAGGCGGCGGCGCAGACCTACTTCGGCAAGCCCGCCAAGGACCTCGGCCTGACCGAGGCGGCGCTGATCGCCGGGTTGCCGCAGGCGCCCTCCGAATACAACCCCTTCCTCGACCCCAAGGCGGCGCTGAAGCGGCGCAACGAGGTGCTCGACGTGATGGCCGAACAGGGCTACATCGACGGCAAGGAACACGCCGAGGCGCGGACCTCCGGGCTCGGCCTCAACCCGGGCCACAAGTACCAGGTGATCCACGACCCCTTCCTCTTCGACCTGGTCCAGCAGGAACTGATCGACAAGTACGGGATCAACACCGTCCGCAACGGCGGCCTCAAGGCCTACACCTCGATCGACCCCGGCCTGCAGCTGAAGGCCGAAGAAGCGGTCGAAAACTCCTGCTACGTCTGCTATCCGGAAGGCGGCCCGGCGGCCGGCCTGGCCTCGGTCGACCCCAGCACCGGCGCCATCGTCGCCCTCGCCTCGACCGAAGGCTACGCCTCCGAAGAACAGTTCAACTACGCCTGGCAGGCCCACCGCCAGCCCGGCTCCTCGTTCAAGACCTTCGTCCTGACGACGGCGATCAAGCAGGGCATCGACCCCGAGTCGACCTACTACAACGGCACCTCGCCGATAACCCTCGATCTGCCGGGTGGCGGCACCTGGACCGTCAACAACGCCGAGGCCGGCGGCGGCACGATGTCCCTGGTCGACGCGACCACCCACTCGGTCAACGTCATCTTCGCCCAGCTCGACCTCGACGTCGGGCCCGAAAACGTGACCGAGACGGCGGAGGAGATGGGGATCGAATCGCCGCTGCAGTCGGTCCCGGCCGAGGGCATCGGCGGCCTCAGCATCGGCGTCACGCCGCTGGAAATGGCGACCGGCTACGCGACCCTGGCCAACGGCGGCATCCACCACGACCCGACCGCGATCAGCAAGGTCGAATTCCCCAACGGCAAGGTCGACGAGCCCGACGCCGACTCCGGCGACCGGGTGCTGACCCCGGGCCAGGCCTGGGAAGTGACGCGGATCCTGGAGACGGTGATCACCTCCGGCACCGGCGCCGGTTACACCTCGATCGGCTGCACCTCGGAGGCCGGCAAGACCGGCACCTCCGAGGAAGAGTCAGACGCCTGGTTCGTCGGCTACACGCCGATGTTCTCCACGGCGGTCTGGGTCGGCCACCCGCAGTCGCGCGAATACACCGGCTACGGAGGCCCCACCGCCGGCCCGATCTGGCAGAGCTACATGTCGGCGGCGCAGGAAGGCGAGTGCCCGGAATTCGAAGTCCCCTCGAGCCTGCCCGAGCTCTCCGGCCTGAAGAGCGAACACACCCGCTCCTCCTCGGAAGCGTATTCGCCGGACGAAGAACTCGAAGAAGAAACCGAAGACAAGAAGAAGAACAAGAAGGACCAGGAAGGCGAAGAAGACGAAGGCGAAGAACAGGCTCCCGAAGAAGAGCCGGAACCGACGCCCGAATCGAACCCGCCGCCGAGCACGCCGCCGGTCGAACACGGTCCGCCGCCTTCGGTCGGCGGCGGCATCGCGCCGCCGGGCTGAGCGGCCGGGGGCACCCGCCCTCACCTCGGGCGTGCATGTAGGGCCTGAGATGGCGGAGAGAAGCGAGTCCCACGCCACGTCCCCGCCGCTCCTCCGCTGGCTAGGGACGAGCGTGGCAGAGCTTTCCCGGGCTATGTACGGGAAAGCTCTGCCACGCCGCTTCGCTCCGAGGCTCGGGCGTGAGTCGCTTCACACTTGAGCTGTCAGCCCCGGCCCCGACCCTTCGAGGTCGCGGTTGTCCCGCCCTACTCCCCGATCAGCTCGATCCGGTAGCCATCGGGGTCGCGGACGAAGCAGATGCGGTGGCCCTCGGTGCGGCCGCCGGGGCGGTAGGGCGGCTTTTCGGGCTCGACGCCTTCGCCGGCGAGGCGCTCGAGGGTCTCGTCGAGGTCGTCGACGGCGATCGCGATGTGGTTGTAGCCGGTACCGTGGTCGTAGGCGTCGACGCCGTGGTTGTAGGTCAGCTCCAGGCGCGGGTCCTCGCCGGGCAGCCCCAGGAAGACGTTGATCGCCTCGTCTCCGATCGGCATCCGGTGGACCTCCTGGAAGCCGAGCTTCTCGTAGAAGGCGACGGAGCGATCGATGTCGCCGATCCGGTAACAGGTGTGCAGGTAACTGGGCACGCCGGGCCAGGCTAACAGCGCCTGAAGTCAGGAGAACCAGTTCTAAAGGGATCGGCGCCCGGGTCGATGCCTTCGCAGGTGTCGGATCCGGAGAGACAGCAGGAGCTGAGCCGGCTCGAGTCCGAGCGCGATGAGCTGCGGGCCCGGGTCCAGTGGCTGAGCGGCGGCGATGCCGTCACCGGCCTGCCGAATCGCCGCGCGCTGGATGCGCAGCTGCCGCGCGAGACGGCGCGCTCTCGCCGCCGCGAGGCGCCGCTCTGCCTGGCGATCCTCGACCTCGACCACTTCGAGGCCTACAACGACACCCACGGCCACGACGCCGGCGACGCGGCCCTGCGCGAATGCGCGATGGCCTGGGACGCCGAGCTGCGCGGCGAGGACACGATCGTCCGCTTCGGCGGCGAGGAGTTCCTCGTCCTGCTCCCGGACTGCACGCCCGAGCATGGGGTGGAGGCGATCGAACGGCTGCGCGCCGCCACCCCGGGGGAGCACACCTGCTCCGCCGGCCTCGCGGCCTGGGATGGCCGGGAGAGCGAGGGCGACCTGGTCGGCCGCGCCGATTACGCGCTTTACCAGGCCAAGGCGGCCGGCCGCGACCGCCTGGTCACGGCCCCGCCGGCCGAGTCATGATGCGCCGATGGGCCACGACCGCATCGTCCGCTTCCGCACCGCCCGGCGCGACCCGGAGCTGACCGTAGTCGAGGGCTTCCACGCGCTCAAGCACGCGCTGCGCTTCGGCGCCGAGGTCGTCGAGGCGGTCGCCTTCGACCCCGACGCCCTGGAGGAGATGGCGGCCGAGCTGGCGCCCGACCTGACCGGGCGGTTCGCCTCTCAGGTGGAGACGGTCGACGCCGGCGAGCTCGCCGACATGGTGCCGCTGGTGCCGCACACCGGCGTCGTCGCGATCGCCCGCCGGCCGCCGCTCGACCTCGCGGCGACGCTGGCCGACCCCCGCCCGGCGCCGGTCGTGCTGCTGGAGGACCCGCGCAACATGGGCAACATCGGCGCCTGCATCAGGGTCGCCGCGGCCGCCGACGCGGCGGCGGTCCTCACCACCGGCGCCAACGACCCCTGGTTCCCCGACGCCGTGCGCGGCGCCGCCGGCCTGCACTTCGCGCTGCCGGTCGCCGGCGTGGGGGAGCTGCCGGCGAGCGACCGGCCGCTGCTGGCGATCGACCCCGAGGGGGAGGACCTGCGCCCGGGGGCGCTGCCGCCCCGCGCCGTGCTCGCCTTCGGCACCGAGCGCCACGGGCTCAGCGGCGGCGTCCTGGAGCGCGCCGACGCCCGCGTCGCGATCCCCATGCGCGACGGCGTCTCCAGCCTCAACCTCGCCACCTCGGTCGCCGTCACGCTGTACTCGATGCGGCCGGCCGCGCCCCGCTGAGAAAAACTACGGATGCATCGCCCGGGCGTGGCGGGTACGGTGCCGATGTGACTCCGCGGCGTCGCCGCGGGCCCTGCCATCGGATCGAAAGGAAGCACCTTGTCTCTCCCGCTCGCAGAGATCAGCTTTGGGGAACTCCTCCTCATCGCGCTCGAGATCTTTTTCTTCGTGATCTGGATCTGGATCCTGATCACGATCCTGACCGACCTCTTCCGCGACCACGAGCTCTCGGGCTGGGCGAAGGCTGCCTGGGTCCTGTTCCTGGTCTTCATCCCGTTCCTGACCGCCCTGATCTACCTGATCGCCCGCGGCGCCGGCATGCGCGACCGCACGATCAAAGCCCAGGCCGACACGAAAAAGCATTTCGACGAATACGTCCGCGAGCAGGCCCACACCGGCTCGCCCGCCGACGAGCTGCACAAGCTCAACGAGCTGAAGGAAAAGGGCGCCCTCAGCCCCGAGGAGTTCGACAAAGCGAAGGCGAAACTGCTCGCCTAGAGCCGTCGGCGGCGCTTTCCGGAGTCCTTCAGGGGTCTCCGGAAAGCGCCGATTTGCAAGGGAAGTTGCAAGTTATTAGCAACTCCTAACAATCTTCAGGGGACTTCGCTAGCCTGCTCGGCCCGTCGTCCTTTCCTCTGGGAGGCCGGCGCGAACCGATGCGGGCTTCCCTCTCCGACACCCACACGAGCGCCAGGAAGCGGCTCTGGCTGCTGTTCGCGGCCGTGGCCCTGACGGCTGCCTGCGCCCTGGCACTGAGCGTCTCCAGCGCCCCGGCGGAGACCCCGCGCGAAGAACTGGAAGCGACGCAGGACAAGCTCGAAGACGTCCGCGCCAACCAGAGCGACCTGGCGGAGACGATCGCCGAACAGAACGCCGCGATCGACTCGATGATCGGCGAAGTCTCGGCGCTGCGGCTGAAGCAGGCCGCGGTCGAGGCCGAACTGGCCGAAAAGGAAGCGCAGCTGGAAGCGGCGACGAAGGCGCTGGAAGCCGAACGCGAGCATCTCGAAGAGGTTCGCGAGCAGCTGGGCCGCGCCCTCGGCGTGCTGCGCGACCGCCTGGTGGCGATCTACGAGGCCGGCTCGCCCGACCTCGTCAACGCGATCCTCGAATCCGAGGACTTCTCCGAGATGGCGGCGCAGACCGAATACCTGAACCGCATCCAGAGCTACGACGACTCGGTCGTCGACCGGGTCAAGTCGCTGCGCGATGAGGTCAAGAACGCCGTCGCCCGGCTCGCCGACGCCCGCGCCAAGGCCGAAGAGGCGCGCGACTCGATCGCCGCGATCGAGCGCGAAGTCGCCGCCGCCCGGGCCGAAGCCGAGGCCCGCTTCGCCGAGCTGAAGGCCGCCCAGGCCGAGCGCCAGGAAGCGATGGACGCGCTCGAATCGCGCGAAGAAGCGCTCGGCAGCAACCTCGCCTCGATCTCCGAACAGATCGCCTCCGAAGGCGGCACGGTCGAAGGCACCACCGGCGAAGTCCCGGCGCCGCTGACCCCCGGCGAGCGGGCGCACGTGATCACCGAAAGCGAAGCCAGCGCCCCGGCCTCGGCGCCGGACGCGGTCAGGGCCGTGATCTCCGCCGGCAACGCGATCGCCTACACCCCCTACCTCTGGGGCGGCGGGCACGGATCCTTCGAATCCTCCGGCTACGACTGCTCGGGCGCGGTCAGCTACGCCCTGCACGGCGGCGGCTTCCTCGAAAGCCCGCTCGACTCGACCGGCCTGGAGACCTGGGGCGTGCCCGGGCCCGGCAAGTGGATCACCGTCTACGCCAACTCCGGCCACACCTGGATGGTCGTCGCCGGCATCTCCTTCGACACCGTCGGCGGCCCCGGGCCGCGCTGGCACGACCCCTGGTCGAGCTCGCCGGAAGGGTTCATCGTCCGCCACCCGGCGGGTTATTAGCTCGCGGCGGCGTCGCCGCACCCTCCCTCGGGTAAGTTTCGCGGCCATGGGTGCCGCGGATCTAGAGCAGCAGCTGGAGTCGATGCTCGAGATCGAGCGCTTCGAGCCGCCGGCCGAGTTCCGCGAGCGCGCCCGCTGGAGCGATCCCGAGGTCTACGAGGAAGCCGCCGCCGACCCGGAGGCGTGGTGGACGCGCGAGGCCAAGGAGCTGCTCGACTGGGACGTCGAGCCGACTCAGGGCCTCGACGACTCCAACCCGCCCTTCTACAGGTGGTTCGCCGACGGGCGCCTCAACGCCTCCGCCCAGTGCCTCGACCGCCACGTCGCCGCCGGCCGCGGCGAGCGTGTCGCCTACCACTGGCGCGGCGAGGAGGGCGAGACCCGCGACATCACCTACGCCCAGCTCCACGCCGACGTCCAGCGCTTCGCCAACGCCCTCAAGGACCTCGGCGTCGAGAAGGGCGACGTGGTCGGCATCTACCTGCCGATGATCCCCGAGGTCGTCGTCGCGATGCTCGCCTGTGCCCGCATCGGCGCCCCCCACAACGTCGTCTTCGGCGGCTTCTCGGCCGAGTCGGTCAGGGAGCGGATGGAGTTCTCCCACGCGAAGGCGCTGGTCACCGTCGACGGTGCCCGCCGCAAGGGCCGCACGGCGCCGATCAAGCCGGCGGTCGACGAGCAGATGGGCGGCCTGGCGACGCTGGAGAAGATCGTCGTCGTCCGCCACACCGGCATCGAGTGCCCGATGACCGCGGGCCGCGACGTCTTCTACGACGAGGCGATGGCGGCCGCCGACCCCGAGTGCCCGGCGGAGCCGATGGAGGCCGAGCACCCGCTCTACATCCTCTACACCTCCGGCTCGACCGCGAAGCCGAAGGGCATCCTCCACACCACCGGCGGCTACATGGCCGGCGTCACCGCCACCCACCGCTACGTCTTCGACCTGCGCCCGGAGGAGGACGTCTACTGGTGCGCCGCCGACGTCGGCTGGGTCACCGGCCACTCCTACATCGTCTACGGCCCGCTCTCCAACGGCGCCACCAGCGTGATCTGGGAGGGGGCACCGGACTACCCGCACCAGGGGATCTGGTGGGAGCTGATCCAGGACTACAAGGCGACGATCCTCTACGCGGCGCCGACGGCGATCCGCACCTTCATCAAGTGGGGGGCGGAGATCCCGGAGAGGTTCGACCTCTCCTCGCTGCGCCTGCTGGGCTCGGTCGGCGAGCCGATCAACCCCAAGGCCTGGCTCTGGTACCACAAGGTGATCGGCGGCGAACGCTGCCCGATCGTCGACACCTGGTGGCAGACGGAGACCGGCGCGATCATGATCGCGCCGCTGCCGGGGATCACCGCCACCAAGCCCGGCTCGGCGACGAGGGCGTTCCCCGGCGTGGTCGCCGAGGTGGTCGACGAGACCGAGGGCAGGCCGGTCTCCGAAGGCCAGGGCCTGCTGGTCCTGGAGCGCCCCTGGCCCTCGATGCTGCGCGGCCTCTACCGCGAGGACGACCGCTTCGTCGAGACCTACTTCGCCCGCTTCGGCAAGGAGCGCTACCTGGTCGGCGACGCCGCCCGCCGCGACTCCGACGGCTACTTCTGGGTGATCGGCCGCATCGACGACGTCGTCAACGTCTCCGGCCACCGCCTCTCCACCGCCGAGGTCGAGTCGGCGATCGTCGCCCACGACAAGTGCGCCGAGGCGGCGGTGATCGGCCAGCACGACGAGGACACCGGCCAGGCGATCTGCGCCTTCGTCACCGTCACCGCCGACACCGAGCCGAGCGAGGAGCTGATGGACGGCATCCGCGAGGAGGTCGCCACCAGGATCGGCAAGTTCGCCCGCCCGAAACGGATCGTCTGGGCCGACGACCTGCCGAAGACCCGCTCCGGCAAGATCATGCGCCGCCTCCTGCGCGACATCGCCGAGGGCCGGGCTCTGGGCGACGTTACGACCCTGCGCGACCCCGGCGTGATGAAGGAACTGGAGGCGAAGATCGCCGCCGAGCAGGCGGGCTCCGACTAGGAGGGGCTGGACCTCCTGGCCCCGACGGCGTCCTGCGCCTGTTCGTGGCGGCGCAGCAGCTTGCTGCGGTAGAGCTCGGAGTCGCCGACCCGGTAGAGGTCGTCGAAGGAGGCGCCTTCCTCGGGCGCCGTCGCCCAGCCGAGGCAGCAGGGGATGCGGAGCTCCAGCGACTCGCGGATCCGGTCGATCACCCGTTCCGCGGCGAGGCGGCCGGTGTCGGGCATCAGCACGGCGAACTCGTCGCCGCCGAGCCGGGCGACCGCGTCCGTGGGCCGCACCGCGCCGGCGAGCTGGATCGCCACCCAGCAGAGCAGCTCGTCGCCGGCCTGGTGGCCGTGGGTGTCGTTGTAGGACTTGAACAGGTCGAGGTCGAGCAGGAGCAGCGTCACCGGACGGTTGCGGTGCCGCAGCCCGTCGAAGCCCCTTGCGGCGGCCCGGCCCAGCCCGCGCCGGTTGAGCAGGCCGGTCAGCGGGTCGGTGCGGGAGCTGTGGGCCAGCTGGTGGCGCCACTCCTGGTGGAAGCCGGCCTGGCCCACCGCCATCGCGATCGTGCCGCCGAGGACGGCGCAGAAGACGAGGACGTCGCCTGCCCCGGGCGAGCCGATCAGGGTCAGCGTGAGGAAGGCGACCTCGGTCATCACCCCGATCAGGACGACGCGTCGCAGCGTGAAGGCGAGCGAGGCGAAGACCGCCGGCAGCAGCAGGGTCAGCGCCAGCGGGCTGCCGGCGCCGCCGTCGAGCGCCGCCAGGGCGGCGATCATGCCCACCGTCAGCGCCGACCAGGTGAAGAGCGCCGCTTCCCGCCAGCGCGAGGCGATGATCCGCTGCCACGGCACCGCCCAGAGGGCGACCGCGCCGACCACGGCGGTGAGGCCGACCAGGAGTCCGAGGCCGGCGCGGTTCTGGGCGCTGGCGAAGAAGAGCGCGTAGACGGCGCCGGCGCCGCACATGAGGATGGTCACCCATCCCCCGACCGCGACGGTCCGGAGCCAGAAATGGGTCTCCGAGACCTCCGCCGTCATCGCGCTCCTCTGCATCGCGGGAGGGTTCTCTTCAGCGCCGCGCCGGCCGCTTACCGCATCCGCGGATCGACGGACAGACCCGAGAGCTGGAAGACCGAGCTTCGCGTCGCGTTGGCGAAGACGAAGCGGACTTCGCGCCCGCCTTCGGCGGAGCCGCCGAGCTCGGGCTTCACCTCGAAGGGATCCGAGAGCACCCACTCGTCGCCCTGATCGGAGCCGAGGCGGCCGACCCGGTCGGCGGCCGCCGGTCCGTACCTGCTGCCGGTGTAGAAGACGCCGACGCCGAGGCCGCTCCCACCCTCGACGGTGCGGACCCAGGCGCGGGCCGTCGGGTACTGGAGCGTCACGCAGACCGGTGGGCTGACCGCGACCGCGCCGGGGGCCAGCTCGAGCGCACCGCCCGAGCTGCCGTCGGGGTCGGCGCCCTCGATCAGCTCGGCGCCGTTGCGCAGGCTCCAGCCGCCGCTGCCCTCGTCGAATTCGCTGTTCTCGACCAGCGTGTAGTAGTCGGCGTCGCCGAAGGCCAGGAACGGCTGGTAGAAGGTCTGGCCGGGGCAGACCGCCAGCTCCTCGTTGACCTTGTCGGGAGCCGGCTTGGGGGGACCCCAGTGCCCGCGGTGCCACGGGTGCGCCGATGCCTGCGCCGTGAGGAGGATCAGCGACCCGAGGCAGACCGCCGCGAGGCAACCGAGCCTGCTTCCCAAATGACCCTGGCCGTGGGGCGAAACAGAGACATTGGCGTCCTCCGTGACGTTCCACTGGCGACCGAGCTATCTCTCGCGCGAGACCTCTGGCTTTGCGTCCCCGCCTCGCGACGGGTTTGCCTTTTTCAGTGCTGGTGTTGGCGTGAGGGCGCACTATCTGAGCGCCACGGCCACCGATCAAGGAACCTGGACGTTTGTCCCCCGCGACGGCCGGACGGATGTCCGGCGCTCCCCGGCGCAACGGAACGCGCCCATTACCAAGGAGGCGGCGCCTGGCGGGCGATAGCAGGCATGGAGCCGTGTCGGCACGAGCGATCAACGAAGCCGAACGCACGAGGAGCTCGCGCTCCCTGCGGGCGCGCCCGATGGGCCGCCGGCTGCGCCGCGCCGAACTGCTCGGCGGCTGCGCCTTCCTGCTCGCCGCGCGGCCGCCCTCCCCCTGCTCGGCGGGGTCGGCGACTTCACCCTGGCGACCGCGGCCATCTATGTGCTCGGCATCGCGATCGCCAGCAACGTCCGCTTCGACATCGGCCCCGGCTTCACCGTGCCGACCCAGGCCGTCTTCGTGCCGATGCTGTTGGCCCTGCCGCCGTCGATCGTGCCTCTCCTCGTCGTTCCGGCGCTGGCGCTCGGCATGGCCCCGGACGTGCTGCGCGGGCGCATCGCGCCGAGCTGGCTGCTGACCACGGTCAGCAACAGCTGGTTCGCGCTCGGCCCCGCCCTGGTCTTTGTCCTCGCCGGCGAATCGGGGCCCGACGAACGCTTCGGCGTGCTGGCGCTGGCGCTGGTCGCCCAGTTCGCCTTCGACTTCACCGCCGCCGCCGTGCGCGACCGGCTCTTCGACGACGACTCCTCGCTGGCGGGGCTGCTGCTGGGCGACGTGGTCGAGGCCGACGACTCCTACACGGGCCTGCACAGCAAGAGCGTGGTGCGGCTGGCGCTCGAGCTCGCGGTCCCGAACGAGATCATCGACAAGCCGGGGAAGCTCGACGAGCGCGAGTGGGAGATCGTCAAGACGCACACGATCGAGGGGTTGAAGATGCTGGAGCGGATCGGCGGCTTCATGGCGGAGATCGGGGTCATCGTCCGCGCCTCGCACGAGGCCTGGGACGGCAGCGGGTACCCGGACGGGCTGCGCGGCGAGGAGATCCCGATCGAGGCCCGCACCGTCTCCGTCTGCGACTCCTTCAACGCGATCACGACGACGCGCTCCTACCGCGCGGCGATGCCGGTCGAGGAGGCGGTGGCGGAGGTGAGGCGCTGCGCCGGCTCGCATTTCGACCCGGGGGTCGCGGCGGCGCTGCTGCGGGTGCTGGACACACAGCGCCCCGCGGCGGGTCTAGCCGCCCCGCTGGTCGACCATCCGCTCGACCGCGACCTCGAGCGCCTGTAGCTGTTCCTGGACGCTGCGCAGTTCGCGCAGCGCCAGCGCCTCGGCGCTCAGTTCCTGCTCCTCCAGCTCTTCCTCGACGACGGCGATTTCGGGGGCGAGGAAGCGCTGGGCGAAGGCGCCGGTGAGCAGGGCGACGAAGCCGATGCCGACGATCAGGATCACGGTGGAGACGATCTCGCCGCCGGTCGTGGTCGGGTAGATGTTCGAGCCGAGCGTGGTCATCGTCGTCACCGCCCAGTAGATGCCGTCCCAGGCGGTGAGGTGCTGGTTGTGGCGCTCGAAGGCGCTGAAGATGGCGCCGCCGCCGATCACGGTCAGCAGCGCCAGCAGCAGCGCGTAGCGCAGGCCCTGCAGCGAGAAGACCTCGCGCGAGAGCTGGGCCAGCCGCAGCAGGCGCAGGAGCCGCAGCAACCGCAGCGCCCGCAGGCTCTGCAGCCCGGCCGGCAGCAGCGGCGGCGTCAGCACGACGATGACGACGTCGAGCGGGTGGCGGCGGATCCAGGCCCGGCGGTCGGGGACGACGGCGAGCATCACCACCAGCTCGACCATGAAGGCGCCCCAGGTCGCCCAGTTGAGGACGATCGCGATCGACTCCAGCGCTCCGCTCGGGTGGGACTCGGTGATCGCCACCATCGGCAGCGTCAGCGCCGCCGCGATCAGCATCGGCGTGTTCAGGAGCTCGGCCACCCGCGTGCTGCGGGCGTCCATCCCCGGCCCGTAGCGCACGGGCTTGGCTGCCGCGTCAGAGCTCACCGCGACTGATTCGACGCCGCCCCGCGGACCCCTAGTGTTCCGGCAATGCAACGCACGGCGGTGATCACGGGCGCATCGAGCGGGATCGGGGCGGCGACGGCGAGGGCGCTGGCCGCCAGCGGCTACCGGACGGTCCTCGGCGCCCGCCGCCTCGACCGATTGCAGGAGCTGGCGGCCGAGGTCGGCGGCGAGGCGATCGCGCTCGACGTCGCCGATCCGGATTCGGTTGCGGCGTTCGCCGCCCGGGTGCCGGCCTGCGAGGTGCTGGTCAACAACGCCGGCGGCGCGCTCGGCCTCGATCCGCTGGCCGAGGCCGACGAGGAGCAGTGGCGGGCGATGTATGAGGCCAACGTGCTGGGGACGATGAGGATGACCCGCGCCCTGCTGCCCCGCTTGCGCGAGTCAGGCGACGGCCGCGTGGTCGCGGTGACCAGCATCGCCGCCTTCGAGGTCTACCGCGGCGGCGCCGGCTACACCGCCGCCAAGCACGCGCAGAGGGCCGCGGTGCGGACCCTGCGCCTGGAGCTGCTGGGCGAACCGATCCGGGTCACCGAGATCGCGCCGGGCATGGTCGAGACCGAGTTCTCGCTGGTCCGCTTCGAGGGCGACGAGGAGGCCGCCGCGAGGGTCTACTCGGGGATGCGGCCGCTGACCGCCGCCGACGTCGCCGAGTGCATCCGCTGGGCCGTCGAGCTGCCCTCGCACGTCAACATCGACCAGATCGTCGTCAGGCCCCGCGACCAGGCGACGGCGACCGAGGTGTACCGGCGCGGGAGCTGACTCAGCCACGGCGCCCCTCGGTTGAAATCAACGCCGCGCTCAGCTCTCGCTCTCGACCGCGACCTCGCCGGCGCCGAGCTCGAGGTGGGCCCTGGAGTCCCCGGTGCGGATCAGGAACAGGGTCGCGAGCAGGCCGAGGACGGCGAAGCCGGCGCCGACGAGGAAGGCTGACTGGAAGCCTTCGGTCAGCACCGCCGGGTCGCGCGAGGAGCCGGTGACGGAGATCGAGACCGCCGCGAGGATCGCCAGGCCGAGCGCGCCGCCGACCTGCTGGGAGGTGTTGATCAGGCCGCTGGCGAGGCCCTGCTCGTGGTCGGGTACGCCGGAGACCGCGGCGATCGTCACCGGCACGAAGGCGAAGCCGAGCCCGACCGCGGCGAGCAGCGAGGGGCCGAGGATGTCGGCGAGGAAGCTGCCGTCGGCGGAGATCCGCGAGAACCAGACGAGGCCGGCGGCGATCAGCACCATCCCTGTCGCGAGGATCGGCTTGAACCCGACCCTGGTCACCAGCTGCGAGGCGATGCCGGCCGAGAGGATGATCGAGACGGCTTGCGGCAGGTAGGAGAGCCCGGCCTTGATCGCGCTGTAGCCGAGCACCTGCTGCATGTAGAGCGAGATCAAGAAGAACATCGAGAAGAGCGAGGCGCCGACGAGGATGCCGACGAGGTTGGCGCCGGTGATCGTGCGGATGCGGAAGATCGAAAAGGGGACCAGCGGCGCCCGCGAGCGCCGCTCGATCGCGACGAAGGCGATCAGGAGGACGGCCGCGAGCCGGCGATCAGGCCGATCGTCTGGGTCGAGCCCCAGCCGGCGTCGTTGGCGTCGACCAGCGCGTAGACGAGGATCGAGAGCGACGCGGTCACGGTGACCGCGCCGAGCGCGTCGAAGGTGCGGATCTCGCCTTCGCTGCGGCTCTCGGCGATCAGCCGGGGCGTCAGCGGCAGGGCGATCGCGAAATCGGGACGTTGACCCAGAGCACCCACTCCCAGCCGAGCCCGTCGGTCAGCACGCCGCCGAGCAGGACGCCGGCGGCGCCGCCGGAGCCGGCGACCGCGCCCCAGACGCCGAGCGCCTTGTTGCGCTCGGCGCCGTCGCGGAAGGTGGTGGTGACGATCGAGAGGGCGGCGGGCGAGAGAATCGCGGCGCCCAGCCCCTGGACCGCGCGAGCGGCGATCAGCTGACCCGCGTTGGTGGCGAGCCCGCCGGCCAGCGAGGCCAGCGCGAACAGCACCAGGCCGACCATGAAGATCCGGCGGCGGCCGAGCAGGTCGGCGATGCGGCCGCCGAGCAGGAGGAAGCCGCCGAAGGTCAGCACGTAGGCGTTGACGACCCAGGGCAGGTTGCTCTCGCTGAAGTCGAGCGCTTCGCCGATCGTCGGCAGGGCGACGTTGACGATCGAGGCGTCGAGGACGACGACGAACTGCGCCACGCAGAGCAGGATCAGGGCGATCCAGCGCTTGTCGCGAGCTGCGGCGGCGTCGGTCATGAGGCCCGATGTTACGACTCGGCTCCCCCTCGGCTCTTCTCGAAACGTGCGGCGTTGGGGCCTAAGATCGGGGCATGTGCCGAAACATCCGAACCCTCCACAATTTCGATCCCCCCGCGACCGCGGAGGAGGTCCATGCCTCCGCGCTCCAGTACGTGCGCAAGCTCAGCGGCTCGACCAGGCCCTCGCAGGCGAACGCCGAGGCGTTCGACGAGGCGGTCGAGGAGGTCGCCGCGGCGACCAGGCGCCTGCTCGACCGGCTGGTCACCTCGGCGCCGCCGAAGGACCGCGAGGTCGAGGCCGAGAAGGCCCGCGCCCGCGCCGCTCAGCGCTTCGCGGCCTGAGCTGGCCCTCGTTGCAAGGGGGTCCGCTCGATCGCGCCGATGTCCGTCCCGGGGAAACTAGCTTGCTAAGCTAATTATCAACGCTAATCATGACCCGGAAGGCAAGCGACACCCCCCTCACCGATTCTGCCGCGACGCTGCGGTTGGCGATCGTGCGTACGGCGCGCCGGCTGCGCCAGGAGGCGGCAGGCGAGGCGACCGGGCTGACCCCGACCTCGACCGCGGCGCTGGCGACGATCGAGCGCCACGGCCCGCTGACCCCGAGCGAGCTGGCCGAGATCGAGCGGGTGAAGCGGCCGACGGTGACGCGCACGCTCGGCTGCCTGGAACGGGAGGGGTTGATCGAGCGAACCCCGGACCCGGCCGACGGCCGCAGCTCCCTCGTCGCCGTCAACGCCGCCGGCCGCGAGCGGCTGCGCCGCCTGCGCGGTCGCAAGAACGCCTACCTGGCCCGCCGCATGCGTGACCTGCCCGCCGCCGACCTGGCGGCGCTGGAGCGCGCGGCCGAGATTCTCGAGCGGATGCGGGAGGATGAGCGCGGGTGAGCGCCGCCCTGCGCCGAACCTTCAACTCGCTCGAGGTACCCAACTACAGGCGCTACTTCGTCGGCCAGCTGGTCTCGCTGTCGGGCACCTGGATGCAGACGGTGGCGGCGATCTGGCTGATCCTCACCCTCACCGACAGCGGCGTCGCCGTCGGCCTCACCACCGCCCTGCAGTTCCTGCCGATGCTGCTCTTCGGCGCCTGGGGCGGCCTGCTCGCCGACCGCATCCCCAAGCGGCGCCTGCTGATGACGACCCAGGCGCTGATGGCGATCCCCGCCACCTTCCTCTTCGTCGTCACCGCGACCGGCGTCGTCACCCCCTGGATGGTGTACCTGGCGGTCTTCGCCTTCGGCCTCGTCAACTCGGTCGACAACCCGACCCGGCAGAGCTTCGTCTACGAGATGGTCGGCCCCGACCGGGTGGTCAACGCGGTCAGCCTCAACAGCGTCATCCTCCAGTCGGCGCGGCTCGTCGGGCCGGCGCTGGCCGGCATCCTCATCGCCGGCCTCGGCGTCGTCGCCTGCTTCGGCCTCAACGCGCTCACCTTCGCGGCGACGATCTTCGCCCTCTGGACGATGGACCCCCGCCGCCTGCACGCGGCGCCGGTCGCCCCGCGCGAAGCGGGCGCGATCCGCGCCGGCCTGCGCTACGTCGCCCGCACCCCCGAGCTGGCGGTGCCGCTGGCGCTGATGGCGTTGGTCGGCACCCTCGGCTTCAACTTCCAGGTGGTGCTGCCGCTGCTGGCGAAATTCAGCTTCGACGGCGGCGCCTCTGCCTACGCGGTGCTGGTCTCGGCGATGGGGGTCGGCTCGATCGCCGGTGCCCTCGTCAACGGCGCCCACGGCGGCACCGGCCCGCGCCTGATCGTCGGCGGCGCGCTCGCCTTCGGCCTCACCGCGCTGCTCTCGGCGGCGATGCCGGCGCTGGCGCTGGAGATTCCCGCCCTGGCCCTGCTCGGTGCCGCCGCGGTGACCTTCGCGGCGACGATCAACTCGACCATGCAGCTCGCCGTCTCGGCCGAGATGCGCGGCCGCGTGATGGCCCTCTACTCGGTCGTCTTCCTCGGCTCGACGCCGATCGGCGGCCCCCTCACCGGCTGGCTCGCGCAGACCTACGACCCCCGCGTCGCCCTGCTGCTGGCCGCGGTCTCCGGCCTCGCCGCCGCCTGGGTGGCCCACGTCTCCTTCGCGCGCCTGCGCGAGCGGACGGGCCCTGGGTCCCGTCCGCTCGGCGTCTCCGCTCACTAGCCGGTGTAGCCGGCTGCTTCGAGGTAGGCGGCCGCCGCTTCCTTCGGCGTCTGCTTTTCGAGCTCGACCCGGGCGTCGAGCTCCCCTGACTTGACCGATTTGAGCGCCACGGTTTCGGAGCCGAGGCTCAGAGACCGAGGCCGCGGGCGCGCTCGGCGGCGCGGGCGACGATCTCCTCCAGCTCCGGTACCTCTCCGCCCCGCATCAGCACCCGCCCGCCGACCACGGTCGTCTCTACGACGGCGCCGGTGGCGGCGTAGACGAGGTTGGAGACCAGGTCGCCGATGCCGAGCTCGGGCGCGCCGCGGCGCAGGAGCAGGAGGTCGGCGGGTGCGCCGACCCGCAGCGGGGTCGCCGCCAGCAGCGGCGCCTTGGCGCCGGTGGCGATCTCCCAGGCGTCGCCCGCATCGATCGCGGTCGGGTCGCCGGCCGCGTGCTTCTGCGCCAGCGCGAAGAGCTTGACGTCGGCGAGCAGGTCGAGCGAGTCGTTGGAGCCGGCGCCGTCGGTGCCGAGGCCGATCGGGACACCGGCGGTCCGCGCGGCCTGGTACGGGAAGACGCCGCCGACCGCGAGCTTCATGTTGGCGACCGGGTTGGCGACGATCGTCGCCCCGCGCTCGGCGATCAGCTCCAGCTCGTCGGGGTCGAGCCAGACGCCGTGGGCGAGGACGGTGCGCTCGTTCAGCATTCCGACCTCGTCGAGGTAGAAGGCCGGGCGCTGCCCGTTCCGGGCGATGCAGTCCTGGACCTCCTGCTCGGTCTCCGAGAGGTGGATCTGGATCGGGACGCCGCGCTCGGCGCCGAGCTCGGCGATCCAGCGCAGAGATGGCTCGCTGACCGTGTAGATCGAGTGCGGGGCGAGGGCGGGGGAGACAAGGGGTCCGGCCTCGGAGAGCTGCTCGAGGGTCTCCAGCGCCGAGCGCCGCAACCGCTCGGCATCGCCGTCCACGTCGAAGAGCGGCGCCCCGATCGTCGCCCGGATGCCGGCATCGGCAACCGCCCGCGCCGTCGCCGCCGGCCACCAGTACATGTCCCAGAAGCGGGTCGTGCCGGAGCGGACCATCTCCGCGCAGGCGAGCCGGGCGCCCCAGTAGACGTCCTCGTCGGTGAGCTTCGCCTCGACCGGCCAGATCAGCTCTTGCAGCCACGGCATCAGCGGCAGGTCGCCGCCGGAGCCGCGGAAGAGCGTCATCGCCGCGTGGGTGTGGCCGTTGACGAGCGGCGCCACCAGGTGCCCGCCGCCGGCGTCGATCGTCTCCGCTCCCGGCTCGGCTGTGACCTCCGGCCCCAGCGCCGCGATCCGCCCCTCCTCGCAGCGCACCCCGACCGTCTTGCCGCCAAGCAGCGCCCCGACAACGGTGAGCGAGGTGTCGAGTTTCTTGCTCATAGCGAAAGAAAGTCGACACCTAGCGGCCGACCGCCCCCAGTCGCGGCAGCACGGCCGCCAGGCCGTCGCGCAGGCGCGCCGCGTTGGCGGCGCGGTCGGCTTCCATCTCGGCGACGCTGAGGGTGTCGTCGCCGAGCCCGTTGGCGAGGTTGTCGACGACGCAGAGGGCGGCGTAGTCGAGGCCGAGCTCGCCGGCGATCACGCACTCGCCGGCGATCGTCATCCCGACCACGTCGGCGTGCGGCGCCATCAGCCGGATCTCGGCCGGGGTCTCGAAGCGCGGCCCGATCGTCTGCCAGTAGACGCCGCCGTCGCGCGGCGCCTCGCCGCCGTCGGCCCAGGCGGCGAGGACTTCGCCCCGCCAGCGGGCGTCGAAGCCGGGCGCGGTGTGGGCGCGCTCGTCCTCGAAGATCGAGGCGCTGAGGTGGAGGGCGACGAAGTCGTCCGGGCAGAGGAGGCTGCCGACCGTCAGCTCCGGCTTCAGCGATCCGACCGAGCCGATCGCCAGCACCCGGTCGCACCCCTGCTCGACCAGCGGCCGCAGGTTGGCGATGTGGTCGATCCGGTGCGGGAGGACGTAGGGCCCGCCGGCGCTGCCGTGGCGCTGCACGATCGCCGCCCCGTGCTCGGCCGCCGCCGCGGCGATCTCCTCGCCGCCCGGCCCGAGCGCGTTGCTGCCGAGGATCACCGCCAGTCGTCCCATCGGCGCGATCCTACGCGCCGGGGGAGTGGGTTCTCACCCCGGGGGTATGGTGAGCCACATGGAGGGACGCCCCTCGGGACGAGAGGAGAGCGAGGAGGAGCGCCTCGATCGCAACCTCGGCGAGCTCCTGCAGGAGCTGCGGGTCGCCCTGCCGGGGGTCCAGGTCCTCTTCGCCTTCCTGTTGGCGGTGCCGTTCCAGCAGAACTTCACCGAGATCACCGAGTTCGAGAAGGACGTCTACTTCGCCACCCTGCTCAGCACGGCGATCTCGGCGACGCTGCTGATCGCCCCCTCGGCGTACCACCGCCTCACCTTCCGCTACCAGCAGAAGCACCGGCTCGTCTTCCTCGCCAACCGCTTCGCGATCGCCGGCCTCTGCTTCCTGGCGCTGGCGATGATCGGGGCGGTGGTCCTGATCACCGACGTCCTCTTCGGGACCGCGACCACGGTGGTCGTCGGGCTGGCGATCGTGGCGCTGTTCGCCGTCTTCTGGTTCCTGCTGCCGCTGAGGCGGCGGCTCAAGTACCGGGGAGAGGGCTTGCCGCAGATCGATCTGCCCGGAAGCGACTGATCTCCGCCTCCAGGTCGTCGAGGAACGGCAGCTCCGGCGCCTGCGCCCGCAGCATCTCCAGGTCGTCCTCCCAGACGTCGAGCTTCAGCTCCAGCGGCACCGCGAATTCCTCCGCGACAGCCTCGCCTTCCTCGGCGTATGTGCTCCGGAGCGTCCGCGCGTTGGTCAGCTTGTCGGCGGCGTAGATCGCCAGCGCGTCGCCGCCGGCCGCCGCGACGCGGCGGCGGTGCTCCTCCTTGCGCTCCCGGTAGGGCCCGATCGATTCGTCGTCGCTGAGCGCGTCGACCAGGCCGGCGACCGGTTCGCCGAACCGCTGCCGCAGCTGCTCGACTGTGGCGTCGCTGTCCTCGACCACGTCGTGCAGGAGGGCGGCGGCGATCACCTCGTCTTCGTAGCCGTGCCCGACGAGCAGGGCGGCGACCGCCTTCGGGTGCTCGATGTAGGGGAGGCCGCCGCTGCCGTTGCGGACCTGGCCGCGGTGCGCCTCCCGCGCCGTCTCCAGCGCGTCGCGCACGAGCGGGGAGCGGATGGCGGAGGCGTCGACGGGGGAGGAGCCGGGGTCCGTCACTTCCTGGCCAGAGTCGGGAGCCGGGACACGGGCCGCAAGCCTAGCGGTCAGACGGTAGTGGCTGGGCCCGCGGCCCGCGCCGCCGGCTCGTACTCGGCCTGCTCGGCGCCGAGCTCGATCGTCCCCGGCTCGCCGCCCGCCGCGACCCACTGCTCGCGCGCCTCGGCGCCGAGGGCGTCGAGGAAGTCGTCGGAGTGGAGCGGGTCGTGGTGGAAGAGGACGGTGCGCTCGGCCGCGGCGCGGCGGGCGAAGGAGAGCGAGTGGCGCAGCGCCGAGTGCCCCCAGCCGACGTGGTCGGGGTACTCGGCGTCGGAGTACTGGCCGTCGTGGATCAGCAGCGAGGCGTCGCGGGCGAGCCCGAGGCCGGAGATCCACTCCGCGTCGAGGTGGTCGAGGTCGGCCCCGAGCGCCGGCTCGTGGTCGGGGATGTAGGCGAGCGAGGAGTCGCCGTCGTCGATCCGGTAGCCGAGCGTCGGCCCGCGGTGGGCGACCGAGGCGGCGCGGATCCGCGCCGGGCCGATCTCCCACTCGGTCTCGGGACAGTGGCGGAAGGAGACGTCGCAGGGCAGCTCGCGGACCTCGACCGGGGAGAGCGGGGCGGAGATGTAGCGGGCGATGCGGTCGCGCAGTGAGGCCTCGGGCGAGGCCGGCCCCCAGATCACGATCTCGGTCTGCGGCCGGAAGGCGGGGGCGAAGAAGACGAGGCCCTGGATGTGGTCGAGGTGGAGGTGGGTGAGGAGGATGTGCAGCCGCGCCGGCTCCTCGCCGAGCGCCAGGCCGAGGCTGCGGATGCCGGTGCCGGCGTCGAGCGCGAGCAGCGAGCCGTCGGAGAGGGTGACGCCGACGCAGGAGGTGTTGCCGCCGTAGCGGATCGTCTCCGGCCCCGGGGACGGGATCGAGCCGCGCGTTCCCCAGAGCTTGACCTTCACGCCGGGCCGGCCCCGTTGCCGCCGGCCTGGGAGGGCCAGAAGACGGCGATCGCGCCCTGGGAGCCGTGGGCGGTGAGGATCGGGAAGGCCGAGGCCTCGACCTCGTGGCTGAGGCCGTCGGTCGAGCGCACGGTGAACTCGGCGTGGGCGGGGCGGCCGTTGCGCACCGCGGTCACCAGCGGCAGCTCGTCGTAGGGGATCGGCTCGCCGCCCTCGTCGAAGGGGCCGAACATCGAGCCCCACTCCTCCGGCCCCACCATGCCCAGCTCCTCGAAGCGTTTGCCGAGCAGGATCCCCGCCGCCTCGTTGTAGAAGACGAGGACGCCCCCCTCGTCGACGAGGAAGGCCGGCGTCGACAGGGCCGACATCAGGTTCCTGGCGAGGATCAGCTCCAGTGGCCGTTGCGTCGTCACATTTGACACCTTAGATCGTCGGGTCCGAGGCGATCGGAATAGATCGAAATTGCGCTGCAAGGGCGAAGGCGAGGCTCGCCAGCCTCGTCTGGCGCGGCGGGCGGCGGAGTGACATTCGTCACTTAGGGATTTTGATCCGGTGTGGCCTGTCGGATCGCCCGGGGGCGCCGCTACCGGGCCGGAATGACGATCGGCGGGCAGGGTTCGCCCGGTTTGCTCCGGTCGGCCGTGTTCTGGACGGGTTTGCCTTCGATGTCCTTGAGGTTCACCGTCAGCGCGGTCTTGCCCACCGACACCTGGGCGTAGCTGAACTGGTCGAGACCGGAGCACTGCATGCCGACGCCGGTCGGCGGCTGGGCGTTGAAGAAGAAGGCGCGGATCGCGGTGGCGGCGCTGGTGCCGCCCACGACGCTGTTGATCTCGCCGGCATAGGTCTTGGTCGCGACGGGCCCGGTGGTGACCTCGGTGATCCCGCTGTTGACCGGGCCGCCGGGCTCGAGCGTCTGCAGGCGGGCGTCGTTGACCATGTTGGCGTGGACGTCGGTGGTGAGGAAGACGGCGTTCTCGACGTTGTCGCGGAGGAACGCGAGCAGCCGCGCCCGCTCCGCCGCATAGCCCTCCCAGCGGTCGTAGGGGAGCGCGTAGGACTGCTGGATCGGGACCTCGTTCATGATCACCTTGAAGGTCGCGGTCGAGCTCTGAATCGCCTTCTCGAAGACTTCGAGCTGGTGGCTGCCGAGCATCGTCCGGCTCGGGTCGTCGATCGCCGCGACGCAGGCCGGCGGCGGCGAGGTGGCCAGCTGCGGCGCGATCGTCGCGAAGAGCTCGCGGTTGGCGGTCGGCGCGGTCGGGGCGAGGTCGGGGGAGCCGCTGCCCGCCGGGTTGTCGCAGGCGCCGCCGTAGTCGGCGCCGGCGCTGCGGAAGGAACGCTCGTCGAGGAAGAAGAGCTCCAGGTTCTTGCCCCACCGGAAGCTGCGGTAGATCCCGTCCCTGGCCGAGTAGGTGATCGGGTTGTAGGCCCGGAAGGCCTTGACGCCGTTCTTGTAGATCGTTTCGCCGCTCGCTTCGACGTTGCCGCCTTCCTCGGGGAAGACGCTCTCGGAGCGGGCGAAGTCGTTGATGAACTCGTGGTCGTCCCAGTGGGCGTAGTAGGAGGTGGCGCCGCGGATCGCAGCCCACGGCTTCTGCCCGAGGTTCATCCGGTACTTGGCCCACTTCTGGGCGACGCTGACCGCGGTTCCGGCGACGCCGCCAACGCCCGGCACCTCCGAGTCGGAGTAGATCGTGTCGCCCATCAACACGTTGAAGTTGTTGTTCTCGGCGCGGATCTGACGCCAGACGCCGAAGTCGTTCCAGTACGGCGTGGTAGCGCCCGGGAGGGGGGCGGCGTCCTGGTCGCCGGTGATGGCGAAGCGGATCGTCTTCGCCCGGCCGGGGGCGGGCGCGGTGTCGAACTGGCCGACGGCGCTGCGCCGCCCGCCTTCCATGCACCAGCGGAATTTGTAGGTGCGACCGGGCTCGAGGCCGCCGATCTTCTTCTGGACGGTGAAGTCGTTGCTCTTGACCGCCTTGACCTTGAGCTTCTTCGGAGCGTCGGCGACGTCGCAGGCCTCGAACCTGCCGCCCTTCTGCAACTGGACGAGCGCAAAGCCGGACTTGTTGGCGCGGGCCCAGAGGATCGCCGAGCCTCTGCTGACGTCGCCGGAGGCGACGCCGAACTTGAACCCCTTCGGCGCGGCGGTGGCGGGCGCGCTGACCAGGACGGCGAGGGTGCAGGACGCGACCAGGACGAGCGCCGAGCGAAGTCTCCCCGAAGCGACCACGGTCCCATCTTAGAGCCGTGTCAAGCCCGGTTCGTAAACGGCGCGTGAAACCTGGTCAGCCCGCCGCTTCGGCCCGCCGCAGGCCGCCGCGGGCCCAGAGCGCGAGAGGACCGGCAGGGTGGCGCCGATCGCGAAGGCGAGCGCGATCACGGTCGGGTCGCCGGAGATGAAGCCGCGCCCGGCCTCCAGCAGCGCCGTCACCGGGTTGACCGAGGCGACCGTGTGGATCCAGCCGCTGAGCAGGCTCAGCGGCACGTAGACCGGGGCGAGGAAGAGGACGAGGAAGGTCGGGAACTGCATCGGCGGGCCGCCCTGGATCGAGCGCATCCGCATCGCCACCCCGGCCGCCCACATCGTCGCCGCCAGGTTGACCAGCACGGCGAGGGCGTAGAGGCCGAAGAGGTCGACGCCGCCGCCGGCCCCCGCCGCCAGCTCGGCCCCCCGGCGACGAGGCCGACGAGGAGGTAGGTGACCGCCTGCAGCAGGCCGAGCACGACGGCGCCGGCGAGCAGGCCGCTGAGCAGCGCCGCGCCGCGCAGCGGCGTCAGCGCCAGCCGGTTGAGGAAGCCGGTCTCGATGTCGCGGGCGAGGTCGGTGCCGGCGTTCATCACCGAGAACAGCGCCCCCTGCGTGAAGGGGACGGCGAGGGCGAAGGTGAGGTAGGAATCGGTCGGGAGGCCGGGCAGGTTGGTCGCGTCTTCGAGCCCGCCCGAGTTCACCGCCAGCAGGAAGGAAGACGTCGTCGAGGGAGGGGGCGGATCTGCAGGTGCTCGATCGCGATCCCCTCGGCGTCGAGCGCGCGGACCACCTCGGCCAGTTCGGACTCGCCGCCCTCGAGCCGCACCGCGGCGCCTTTCGGCGAGGCGCCGGCGAGCTCGCCGAAGCGGCCGAGGGCGGTCAGCGTGCGCGGGTGGTCGGCGGGATCGCGCGGCACCGCTTCCACTGTCGGCCGGCCCCACCGCGCGCGAGGCATGGGGCCTGCTGGCAGGTCTCGTCTACCCGCCTCCGTTCCTGGCGATAGCGCGCCAGCTCGATCTGCGCCCGGCCTCCTTCGGCGCCCTGCGCGCGCTCGACCGGCCGCGGACGATGAGCGAGCTGGCGGCGCTGCTGCACTGCGACAACTCAACGTCACCGGCATCGTCGACGGGCTCGAAGAGAAGGGCCTGGCGACGCGCCGGCCCTCCGAGCAGGACCGGCGGGTGAAGCTGATCGCGATGACCGCCGGGGGGCGCCGCGTCCGCGCCAAGCTGGTGCGGGCGGTGGAGAAGCCGCCGGCCTGGCTGCAGGGGCTCTCGGAGGGCGATCGGCGGGCGCTGCGCGACCTGCTGCGGCGGGCCGCCGACGCCGCGGCCTGACCGGCCTCGCGCCGAGCGGTTGCCTTCCGTAGCCCTCTGGGCGACAAAAGAGCGAAACGCGTAGAACTCCGGGTCGCGATGCGCGAGCGAACCCGCACCTACCGGGCCGTGATGGCCCTCAGTCGACCCCTCGCCCTTTGGGGGCGGATGAAGGTCGAGGGGCGGGAGACGCTGCCCGACAGCGGGCCGCTGCTGGTCGTCGGCAACCACGACAGCCACTGGGACCCGGTGATGGTCGGCGTCGCCGCGGTCAGGCGCCGCCAGATCCGGGCCCTGGCCAAAGCCGAACTCTGGGACGTGAAGGGCCTCGGCCCGATCCTCGACGGCATGGGCCAGGTGCCGATCGAGCGCGGCGCCGGCGACGAGAAAGCGCTGTCGCACGCGGTCGAGACGCTCCGCGCCGGCCACTGCATCGGCGTCTTCCCCGAGGGGACCCGCTCCCGCGGCAAGGTCCTGCGCGCCCGCAGCGGCGTCGGCCGCCTCGCCCTCGAGGTCCCCGAGGCCCACATCAGCCTGGTCGCGATCGAAGGCACCTCCGACCTCACCGGCTTCCCCCGCCGACCGCGGATCCGCATCCGCTTCTTCGACCCTGCCGGCGGCCAGGCCCGACCGGACGAGGACCCGGCCGAGCTCTCGGTGCGGCTGCTGGCCGAGCTGCGGGCGATCGTCCCGCCGACCCTCTCCTACCGCAAGCGCTCCAGGGCCGCTTCGGCCTAGTAGTGCTTTGGTAACTCTTTTGCAGGGATTCGCCACTGACTGAGCGAACCATTCTCGCGTCCGGCAATCGACGTGAGGAGGTCATGATGGCGGCGATGGCGTTGGAGGAAGGCCCGGTTGCCGTGCGCGAGCGCCTGGAGGCGTTCGCCGAGGCGGTGCTGGCCGAGGCGGTGAACCGGCCGGCGCAGCTGCGCAACGGCCGCCTCTACCTGCGGGGGCTGATTGAGGAGGGCTCTCGCAAGTCGCTCGAACCGATGGTCGAGCGGCTGGGCGGGGAGGCCGACTACGAGAGCCTGCAGCAGTTCCTGGCGGTGAGCACCTGGGATCCGGCGGCGCTCGTCGAGGCGGTGGCCGAGCGGGTCGCGCCGCGGATCGGCGTCGAGGCCTGGGTGCTCGACGACACCGGCTTCCCCAAGGACGGCAAGGGCTCGCCGGGGGTCAAACGCCAGTACTCGGGCACGCTCGGCAAGACCGGCAACTGCCAGATCGGCGTCTCGCTGCATGCGGTGGGCGAGAAGGGGACGGTGCCGTTGGGCTGGGAGCTGTATCTGCCCGAGGAGTGGTGCTCGGATGAGGAGCGTCGGCGCAGGGCGAAGATCCCCGAGGAGGTCGCCTTCAAGACCAAGCCCGAGCTCGGGGTGGGGCTCACCCTGCGCGCCTCGGGCTGGATGGTGAAGAAGGCGCCGGTGCTGGGCGACTGCGCCTACGGCAACAACACCGAGCTGCGCGACCGGCTGCGCGACGGCGACCTCGAGTACGTGCTGTCGGTCTCGCCGGAGACGACGGTGTTCTCCGCCGAGACGGAGTTCGCCCTCCCCGCCGCGGCGGCCGGCAAGCGCGGCCGGCCGGCAAGCCGGCCGCGGCCGGACCGTGCGGCGGAGTCGATCGGCGACCTCGTCGACCGTCTGGGCGAGGGGGCCTTCGAGGCGCTCTCCTTCCGCGATGGCCCCGACGGCGAGCCAGTCGCCTCTCGCTTCGCCTTCGTGCGCGTGCGCTCGGCGCACCACTGGCGCCCGCACGACGGGCGCTGGGCGAACGGCGCCGAAGGCCCGCCGCGCGAGGAGTGGCTGATCGCGGAGTGGCCCGAGGGCGAGGAGGCGCCCACCGACTGCTGGCTCTCCAACCTGCCCGCGAGCGCCAAGCCCTCGAAACTCGCGCGCCTGGCGCGGCTGCGCTGGAAGATCGAGCTCGACTACAAGCAGCTGAAGGGCGAGCTCGGCCTCGACCACTATGAGGGGCGCAGCTGGCTCGGGTGGCATCACCACACCGCCCTGGTCACCGCGGCGCACGGCTTCCTCACCCTGGAGCGCCTCGACCCAAAAGCCCAGCGGCCGGCCTGACACTGCCGAAGGCCGTCAAGCTGTTTCAGCCGATCTTCAAGTGCTGGACCGGCCGCTGCTCCACCTGCCGCCAGGGCATCGACCTTGCCGATCTGCCGCTTCCCCGACCTTCGCAACGCGAGTGAAGAGTTACCAAAGCACTACTAGGAGCCTGGGTCAGTAACCCCGCCTGAGCCGTCCGGCCCGCTCGGGACGATTGCCCCGCAAGCGAGCAGGAGGAAGCAGATGGCGGCGACGGTGGAGCAGGAGCGGCTGGTCGAGGTCGAGGAGGCACCGAGGGAGGCGGGGCCCGGGCGCGCCCCGATCGCGGAGCGCAAGGCCTTTCGCGACTACGACCCAGACCAGGCGCTCTTGATGGCCCCGGTGCTGCAGGACTGGGTCCCCGAGGGCGACCTCGCCCACTTCGTCTCCGACCTGGTCGAGAGCTCGCTCGACCTCACCGCGATCCACGCCTCCTATGAGGAGGAGCGCGGCTTCCCGCCCTATGACCCGCGGCTGATGCTGAAGCTCCTGATCTACGGCTACGCGAACGGGATCTGCTCCTCGCGAAAGCTCGAGCGCGCCACCCACCGCGACGTCGCGGTGCGGATGCTCTGCGCCGGCCAGCACCCCGACTACCGCTCGATCGCCCGCTTCCGCGCCCGCCACCTCGACGCCCTGGCCTCCCTCTTCGTGCAGGCGCTGCGGCTCTGCAAGAAGGCCGGGCTGGTGAAGATGGGCACGCTGGCGATCGACGGCACCAAGCTGCGCGCCGACGCCTCCCGCCGCAAGGCGACGAGCTATGAGCGGATGGGCAAGGCGGAGGAGCGGCTGGAGGCCGAGATCGCGGCGATCGAAGCCGAGGTCGAGCGGATGCTGGCGGACGCCGAGGCCACCGACCGCGCCGAGGACGAGCGCTACGGCCCCGATCGCCGCGGCGACGAGCTGCCCGATGAGCCGGCCCGTCGCGAGAGCCGCCTGGCCGCCATCCGCGAGGCCAAGGCGGCGCTGGAGGCAGAGGAGGCAGAGGCGCGAGCGCGCCCGCCAGGCCGAGCTGCGCTCCGAAGGCCGCGAGCCCAGGAAGCCCGATCCCGACACAGACCCGCCGACCCCCAGGCCCTCGGCGCAGCGCAACTTCACCGACCCCGACTCGAAGATCATGAAGACCTCAGACGGCTCCTTCCACCAGTGCTTCAACGCCCAGGCCGTGGTCGACTCCCACGCCCAGGTGATCGTCGCCGCCGAGCTCACAGACGAAGCACCCGACGCCCGCCGGCTGGAGCCCGCCCTGGAGCAGCTCGGCTGAGAACCTCGAGGCGATCGGGGCTGATCTGCCCGAGGGCGCCGCGCTGCTCGGCGACGCCGGCTACTTCTCCGAGGACAACGTCGAGACGACGATCGAGCACGGCCTCGACCCCTACCTGGCCACCGGCCGCTTCAAGCACTCCGAGCCGCCGCCGCCCGCCCCGCGCGGCCCGGTCCCCAAGGACGCCACGCCCAAGCAGCGGATGGCGCGCAAGCTGAAGACCGAGCGCGGGCGCGCCGCCTACGCGAGGCGCAAGACGATCGTCGAGCCGGTCTTCGGGCAGATGCAGACCACCCAGCGGCGCGGCGCATCTGCTCTTGCGCGGCAAGCCCGCGGCACGGGCCCAGTGGCGCTTTCACTGCGCCGTCCACAACCTGCTGAAGCTGCACCGGGCCGGCGGGCTGGAGTTGGCCGGGGCCACGTAGGTGGCCCGGGGGGCCCGCCGGGGCCCCGAAGCCCCGAAACGGCCCGCCGTAACCGCCGCCGGGCCGCCCCAGGTGCGAGGATCGGAGCCTCCGTGAGTCCCGATCGCCCATTCATTGCCGGCATCCGCTTTCCCGGTCTCGTTAGCGACCCAGGCTCCTAGTAGTGCTTTGGTAACTCTTTTGCAGGGATTCGCCACTGACTGAGCGAACCATTCTCGCGTCCGGCAATCGACGTGAGGAGGTCATGATGGCGGCGATGGCGTTGGAGGAAGGCCCGGTTGCCGTGCGCGAGCGCCTGGAGGCGTTCGCCGAGGCGGTGCTGGCCGAGGCGGTGAACCGGCCGGCGCAGCTGCGCAACGGCCGCCTCTACCTGCGGGGGCTGATTGAGGAGGGCTCTCGCAAGTCGCTCGAACCGATGGTCGAGCGGCTGGGCGGGGAGGCCGACTACGAGAGCCTGCAGCAGTTCCTGGCGGTGAGCACCTGGGATCCGGCGGCGCTCGTCGAGGCGGTGGCCGAGCGGGTCGCGCCGCGGATCGGCGTCGAGGCCTGGGTGCTCGACGACACCGGCTTCCCCAAGGACGGCAAGGGCTCGCCGGGGGTCAAACGCCAGTACTCGGGCACGCTCGGCAAGACCGGCAACTGCCAGATCGGCGTCTCGCTGCATGCGGTGGGCGAGAAGGGGACGGTGCCGTTGGGCTGGGAGCTGTATCTGCCCGAGGAGTGGTGCTCGGATGAGGAGCGTCGGCGCAGGGCGAAGATCCCCGAGGAGGTCGCCTTCAAGACCAAGCCCGAGCTCGGGGTGGGGCTCACCCTGCGCGCCTCGGGCTGGATGGTGAAGAAGGCGCCGGTGCTGGGCGACTGCGCCTACGGCAACAACACCGAGCTGCGCGACCGGCTGCGCGACGGCGACCTCGAGTACGTGCTGTCGGTCTCGCCGGAGACGACGGTGTTCTCCGCCGAGACGGAGTTCGCCCTCCCCGCCGCGGCGGCCGGCAAGCGCGGCCGGCCGGCAAGCCGGCCGCGGCCGGACCGTGCGGCGGAGTCGATCGGCGACCTCGTCGACCGTCTGGGCGAGGGGGCCTTCGAGGCGCTCTCCTTCCGCGATGGCCCCGACGGCGAGCCAGTCGCCTCTCGCTTCGCCTTCGTGCGCGTGCGCTCGGCGCACCACTGGCGCCCGCACGACGGGCGCTGGGCGAACGGCGCCGAAGGCCCGCCGCGCGAGGAGTGGCTGATCGCGGAGTGGCCCGAGGGCGAGGAGGCGCCCACCGACTGCTGGCTCTCCAACCTGCCCGCGAGCGCCAAGCCCTCGAAACTCGCGCGCCTGGCGCGGCTGCGCTGGAAGATCGAGCTCGACTACAAGCAGCTGAAGGGCGAGCTCGGCCTCGACCACTATGAGGGGCGCAGCTGGCTCGGGTGGCATCACCACACCGCCCTGGTCACCGCGGCGCACGGCTTCCTCACCCTGGAGCGCCTCGACCCAAAAGCCCAGCGGCCGGCCTGACACTGCCGAAGGCCGTCAAGCTGTTTCAGCCGATCTTCAAGTGCTGGACCGGCCGCTGCTCCACCTGCCGCCAGGGCATCGACCTTGCCGATCTGCCGCTTCCCCGACCTTCGCAACGCGAGTGAAGAGTTACCAAAGCACTACTAGGAGCCTGGGTCAGTAATACCGAGTCTCATTAGGTGAAGCCATAGGAGGCCGTCTGACGCGATTCGAGCAATTGGCGCTTGTGATTTGCTTCGGCGAAACGGGCAAATTTCGCTCATTTCCGGTTACTGAGACACGCTCCTGATATGGACGTCGATTTGTCAAGTGCCCAGCACTGATCGCGACCGCGAGCGGCCGGTATCGGAGTGGCTCGGCGCCCGGGTCCGGGCGCGAAATCGACGGCTGTCAGTCTGACAATGCGGGAGTCATCTGTCCCAGGGCGCTGGCTTCGTCGCCGGCGGGCGCAATCTAGAAACGGGCATAGCCGGTGAGGGCCGCCCATAGGAGCATCGCGCGTGCCGGCGGCCGTTGGCCCGGACCCAGGTGGCCGAGCGCGACCGCTGTGGTGGGCGGTCAGCTCATGGCGCGGTGGCCGCGGCCCACAGGAAGCCCGCCAGCTCCCTGGCCACCGCGACGGTTGCGACGTTTCCCGGCTTGCCGCGCTCGCGCAGGCGGCGCCCGACCCGGTGCAGGCGGGTCTGGGCGCGCCAGGCGATCTGCAGGACGTGGTCGGGCTGGCCAGCCTGGCGGTTGGCGAGCGTGGCGCCGATCCGCGGCTGGTGCGCGTAGTGGTGGGCGGACTCGACCAAGAGCCGGCGGGCGATCCCCGAGCCGGTCTTGGTGATCGAGCCCTGGCTCGCCGACTCCCCGGACTGCTCGAGCGAGGGCGTCAGCCCCAGCCAGCTCGACAGCTTGCGCGGCGAGGGGAAGCGCCGCCAGTCGCCGCCCAGCTCGAGGTGCAGCATCAGCGCGGTGAGCGTGTCGATGCCGCGGAAGGCACGCAGGCGGGCGATCGTCGGCCACAGCCGCTCGTCCTGGGCAAGCCGCGAGAGCCGCTCGTCGAGGGCCTCGCGGCGGGCGGTGAGCCCGTCGACGGCGGCGAGCAGGTCGATGAACGCCAGCTCGGTCGGCTCGTGCTCGAAGGCCTGCTGGGAGAGCCAGCGCTTGTGAGTCTGGTTCCAGGCCGTCTTGCCCGGATAGACCCGCCCGTGCAGCAGCAGGAGCTTGGAGACGCGGTGGCGCGCCCGCATCAGGTCGTGGCGGACCTGTTCGCGGGTG
>CAVPEX010000069.1:0-9577 GCA_963703585.1 uncultured Solirubrobacterales bacterium
AGCCGCCGGGCGGGGCTGCGGGTGAAGAGAACCTCGTCCTGGGCCGCGTCCTGGCGCGTGCGGGCTTCTGGCGGCGTCTGTGGGGCGGGTAGCGGTGGCGAAGCTGACGAAGACCACCACGCCCGGCATCTACCGCCGCCATGCCAAGGGCTGCGACGGGGGGCGCTGCAACTGCCCCTACGTCGTCATCTGGCGCCACCGGGGCAAGCAGCACAAGGAGACGTTCCGGACGCTGGCCGAGGCTCGCGAGGCGCAGGGCCAGCGAATGGCCGGCGATGGGCGGCCTTCGACCCGAGTCACCTTCGAGGGCTACTTCGCCGAGTGGATCAAGAGCTACGCGGGGCGGACCTCGCAGGGACTCTCCGATCGATCCCGTGACCTCTACCGGCGGGCGATCGAGGATCACGTCGTCAAGCGCTGGGGGGCTGGAAGCTCTCCGAGATCGAGCCGGTCGACGTGCGCAGGCTCTACGCGGACCTGCGCGAGGCCGGGACCTCGACCTCGGTGCTCAGGCTCGTTCGCGCTTCCATCTCGGCGCTCTTCGCGACCGCCGTAGAGGACGGAGTGCTGAGGTCGAGCCCGGTCGCCGGCGTCCGCATCCCCGCCGCGGCGCGGGCCGCTGAGAAGGAGGAGCCCGCGAAGGCTCTCACCAGGGAGGAGCTGCGGCTGCTGCTGGCGGCGATGCCGGGGGAGAGCTGGCGACTCTTCTTCCTCTTCCTCACCCACACCGGGCTGCGGATCAGCGAGGCCCTGGGGGTCACCTGGCGCCACGTCGAGCTGGGGCCACGGCCGCGGCTGCTGGTCCGCGAGCAGGTCTACGAGGGCAGCCGACAGCGACTCAAGTCCCGCAGCGGTCGACGCGAGATCCCCCTCTCGCCGGGGATGGCGGAGCGCCTGCGGATCCACCGCCGCGACAGCTTCCGGGGCGAGGCCGAGCCCGTCTTCACGACGCCCACGGGAGAGGGGCTGCGCCGCTCCAATGTCGCCAACCGCGTGCTCAACCCGGCGGCGAAGGCGGCCGGCCTCACGGTCGAGAGGGACGGCGAGCAGGTCCCCTGGGTGAGCTTCCACACCTTCCGGCACACCTGCGCCTCGCTGCTGTTCGACGCCGGGCGCAACGTGAAGCAGGTCTCCGAGTGGCTGGGGCACGCCGATCCGAGCTTCACGCTCTCCACCTACGTGCATCTTCTCGACGACGGGATCGGGGACGCGGATCTCTTCGACGATGCCCTCCAGGGCAACACGGGGGCAACACAAGGTCTGCAAACGAGTGCAAACCCGGCCGAGGCCGATTCGCCGGAAACCGCTCAGTAGCGGGGGAACGTCGAAGCACTGCAAGCGACTGTAGGCCCCAGCGCCAACCATAGGTTGAGGAATCCGCCACGCCCTCGGACTCTCCCCCGCGACGATGCCCGCGCGCGCTTCGCGTCACCATTGAAGCGTGAATCCGCAGCCGCTGAAGCCACCGGACGGGCGGGCTGAGCTGGTCGACGCCAGCCGCCGCACGCACCTGGCGGGCGAGCGGACGCAGCTGGCCTGGTGGCGGACGGGGCTGACGGCGCTGGCGGTGGCGCTCGGCGTCGGCCGCATCGTCCCCGAGCTGGACAAGACCGCGACCCGGTGGCCCTACGTCGTCGCCGGCGTCGGCTTCGCCCTGTGGGGGGTCCTCGCGCTCGCCTACGGCAGCGTCCACCAGGCGGCGCTGGAGAAGGCGCTGCGCGAGGGCCGCTTCCTCGAGTCGAGCCCCTGGCCGCTGCGCACGCTGACCGTCACCGGCGTCGCCCTCGGGCTGCTGACCGTCGCCCTGATCCTCTTCGACTGAGGCGAGCTCGCACCTGACCACCTATGGGGTGGCTAACTGCGAGCTCACGGGGTCAGTCGCCGAATTTGCGGCCCTGGGAGCCCTTGGCGTAGGCGCAGCGGAAGGTCTCGGCCTTGCCGACCGGGGCGCCGCCGGCGAAGCCGCCGAGGTTGTGGTTGTCGTAGACGGTGACGTAGTTGAGCGTTTCCGGCAGCGGGTCGGCCGGCATCGGCACCGGGTCGGGCTCGCCGAGGTTGCCGTTGCCTTTGGAGCCGACGGTGACGCCCTCCGAGCCGGCGGAACGCGAGCCGGAGGCGATCGTGGTCAGGTCGCCGCTCATCTCGCGCTTGTCCTTGATCCCGTTCTTCGCGTCGGGGAACTCTTCGGCGCCGGAGGTGAGGATGCTGTCGTCGATCGTGCTCTGCAGCTTCGCCCGCGGGGCGGCGCCGATCAGCTGCGCCGCGCTCGGCAGCCAGCCGCCGGCCTTGACGCAGGCCTGGGTCGCATAGAGGTAGTCGTTCTTGCCCGTGTCCTTCGGCGGCACCGGGTAGGGGCCGCTTTCCAGGCACCAGGTGCCGAGGTCGATCGCGTTGGGGATCGGGCAGTTGACGGCGAGCTTGCCGCGGGTGGCGCCGCCGAGCTTCTTCGCGTTCTTCGCCGCGTTGACCAGGGGGATGTACTTGGCGGGGATCTTCCCGTTCCTGCCGAGGTAGACGACCTTCCTGCCGCCCTCCGCCGGGGCCAGGCCGCCCATCGAGAAGACGAGGGCGACGAGGGCGACGAGCAGCGCCGCGCTCGACAGCAGGCGCGGCAGCGGGTCGCGGGAGGGCGTGGGGGCAGGGTTGGGCGAGCTCATCGGCCGCGCCCATCCTCACGGCGGCTGGTCGCGGAGATGTGAAGAAGACGAAAACTCACTGGGAGGCCTGGGGAACGAGGTCGCCCTGGGTGGCGGCGGCGTCGTCGGCGCCCTTGGTGCGCTCGTCGCTGGCCAAGCCGGTCAGCTTCAGGGCGCCACCGGCTTCGATCGCGGCGGTGGCGGCGACCGAGTCGCCGGGGACGAGCTTGGAGGTGTCGATCGAGCTCGGCACGGTGAAGACGATGTCCCTGCCGGCCTCGCGCATGTCGTCGCCGGACAGCAGCAACTGCCCCTGCGCCGGGCAGACCGCCATCGCCACCCCCTCGAAGTCGCTGGACGCGAAGGGGGCGCCGTCGGCGTCCAGGGTCCGCTGCCAGAGCGCAGCGGCCGGCTTCGGCGCGGACGGGGGCGGCGTCGCCGGATCCGGTGCGCAGCTCGGCGCCGCCGGCGCGGCCGCTTCGCTCGCCGGCGGCGGCGCTGCGGCCGCGAGCGGCGTTTCGATCTCGGCCTCGACGCTGGCGTAGGCGCCCAGCACCGGGAGCTGCGGCGCGGCCCCGGTCGGGTCCGGGTGGATGCGGACGAGCAGCGAGACGCCGCGTTTGGAGACCGCGTAGGCGGGGGCGGCGGGGTCGGAGTCGACGAAGGTGACGATGCCGGCGAAGCTGGCGCCGTTGGCGGCGCCGGTCTTCTGCCGGGACCCGTCCTCGGCGTAGGTGCCGTTGGCGAGGATCCGCGCCGGGACCTTCACCTTCGTCCCCGGCGCCGGCAGCTCGCTGGCGTGGATCGCGCTCAGCAGCCCGCCCGTTTCGGCGATCGTGTAGCTGCCGGCGGCGGCGTTGGCGTGGACGACGACGCCGCTGAGGACCTGCGCTTCTTCCTCTTCCGGTTCGGCGGCGGCCTCTTCTTCTTCCTTCTTCGCTTCCGGGAAGGTTTCTTCTGCGGGGACTTCTTCGGCTTCGGGTTCGGTGTAGCTGGGGGGGAATTCGGCGGAGCTCGATTCGCTCGGGAACGATTCCGCTTCTTCGCCGCCCGATTCGGCGACTTCGCCGGCGGATTCTTCTTCTTCGGGCTCTTCGGCTTCGCCGCCGTCGTCGGCGAGCAGGCCCGGGATTTCGACGATCTGCGGCGCCCCGGTGGCGAGGCTGCCGCCGGCGCCCGGCCCGATCGCCACCCCGGCGAAGAGGCCGAAGCCGAGCGCCAGCGCGCAGAGCGGGGCGGCCCAGCGGCGGTTGGTGACCGGCAGCGCCGCCCAGCGCAGCAGCCTGCGGTAGCCGCGGTCCTGCCCGGGCGGCCGCAGCGGGGCGAGGAGGTCCCGGAGCCGCCGGATCACGGCGCCGTCTCCGCGTGGCCGCCGGTGGGCGCCCCGGCCGCGCCGTTGGCCCGCTCCGCGCCGGCGCGCGGCATCAGGTCCTTGCCGCACTGCCAGCAGAAGACGGCGCCCTGCGCGTAGAGCGCGCCGCAGTTGGGGCAGGCGCCGGCGGCGGCGGCCTGGCCGAGGCGCAGCATTCGCTCGACCTCGCCCAGTTCGGCGTCGACCTGCTGCAGCTTCGCCGCCTGGGCGTTCAGCACGTCGAGCCGGTAATGGTCGCGGATCGCCATCTCGTAGGCGAGCCCGCCGAGGTCCCACTGCAGGTCGACCAGCTGCTTCGCCAGCCGGTCGCGGCGGCGTTCGAGGTCGGAGCTCACTTGATCGTCACCCCGCCTTCGCCCCCGCCCGGGGGCTTCGATTTGTCGATCGGCGGCGGCGCCCCCGGGGTGGCGATCTTGTCCGGCAGCTTGAGCGCGTTTTTGGCCGCGTCTTCGCCGCTTTCGTTTTCCAGTTCTTCCAGTTCCCTGGTGCTGGCTTCGACCGCGCCGGCGTCGCTCGCGGATTCTTCCTTCGCGTTCTTTTCTTCCCTCTTGCCGCCGGCGTCGGCGGAGCCACCACCGGTGAGGCCGCCGCCGTTCGAGCCGGAGCCGCTGTCGGAGGTGTTGGCTTCGCCTCCGCCCTCGCCTTCCCCGGCGGCGCCTCTTTCGATCACGACCGGCGTCTCGGACGAGCCACCGCCACCGTCCCCCTTGCCGATCAGCACCCCGACCAGGAGCATCAGCCCCAGCACGGCGATGCCGCCGACGGCGGCCAGCGGCGCGAAGTCGCGCTCGCCCTTCGACGGCCCCTTGCCCTCGGGCTCGGCGGCCGGCTGCGGCGCCTCGCCGGCGGGCGCCTCCGGCGCCGCCGGGGCGGCCATGTAGCCGCGGTAGTCGACCCGGGGGCCGCCGCGCCGGGCGCCGCACTCGAGGCAGTAGCGCTGGTCGGCCGCCAGCGGCGCCCCGCACTGCTCGCAGGCCTCGCCGGGCTTGCCCAGCGCGGCCATCGTCACGTCGGTCTCGCCCATCCCCGCGCCTCCCCCCTCGCTCATCCTTCCGCCCCTTCCGCGCCCGCCCCGACCGGTTCGGCCCCCGGCACCGTGAGCGTCGGGTAGTAGCTCAGCTCGACGTCGGCGCCGGTCGGGTCGCCGATGAAATAGACGTTGTAGAAGAGTTTTTTCGTGCCGGGCTTGAGGTGCTCGATGGCGCCGCGGCCGGCGGCGACGACCTTGCCGCCCTTGCGGGCGACGGCGTAGAAGAGCAGCCGGTTCTGGTCCTCGCCGGTGCGGTTGACGACGGTGCCTTCGGCGACCAGGCCGGAGACGGGATCGCCCTCGACCTTCGGGTCGGAGACTTCGATCGTGGGCTGGGCGCCGCTGTAGGGCAGGCCGCCGATACCGACCCGGACCTTCGCCGTCTTCGGCGTGCCGGTGGCGAGCACCTGATCGTTGACCCAGACGGCGTCGCCGCCGGCCGGGATGAAGGGGACCGCGACCAACGCCTGCTCGAGGCCCGGCGCGTCGTTGGTGTAGACGACCTTGCCCTTGGCGTCGAGGACTTCGAGCGCGATCGGGGCGTCGACCAGGTTCTCGCCGGAGTCGTTGTGCAGCTCGACGACAACGGCGCTGCCTTCCTTTTCGGTGAGGACGGTGGTCGAGACGACCTTGACCTCGGGGTCCTCCTTGGTCACTTTCAGCCCCTCGTCCTCGAGCAGGACGGTCTTGCTCCCCTCTTCCAGTTCGGCGCTGCGGCTCTGAGTCGACTGGCAGGCGCTGAGGCCGGCCAGCGCCAGCAGGCCGAGGCCGGCGGCGAGCAGCGGGCGCGCGGCGGCGCGCGGCAGGACGCTCATCCGAAGCCCCCGCTGACGTACTCGCGGGTGCGCTCGGCGACCGGCGCGTTGAAGACCCGCTCGACCTCGCCGTACTCGATCAGGTCGCCCAGGTACATGAAGGCGACGTGGTCGGCGACCCGCTGGGCCTGCTGCAGGTTGTGGGTGACGATCACGATCGCCACCTCGGTGCGCAGGTGCACGATCGTCTCCTCGATCGTCGCCGTCGAGATCGGGTCGAGCGCCGAGCAGGGCTCGTCGAGCAGCAGCACCTCCGGCCGCACCGCCAGCGAGCGGGCGATGCAGAGCCGCTGCTGCTGGCCGCCGGAGAGGGCGAGCGCCGCGTGGTCGAGGTTGTCCTTGACCTCCTCGAAGAGGCCGGCGCGGTGCAGCGCCTCGGCCACCTCCGGCTCCAACTGCTTGCGCGAGGGCCGCCTCGAGCCGCGCTCCCGCAGGCCGTAGGCGACGTTGTCGAAGATGCTCATCGGGAACGGGTTGGGCTGCTGGAAGAGCATCCCGACGCGGCGGCGCAGGCGGGTGACATCGAGGAGGTCGACGTCCTCGCCGTCGAGCAGGATGCGGCCGCCGCGGACCGCCGTCGGGGTCAGGTCGACGAGCCGGTTGAGCGAGCGCAGCAGCGTCGTCTTGCCGCAGCCGGAGGGGCCGATCAGCGCCAGCACCTCGCCCTGGCGGACGGTGATCGAGACCTGGTTGACGGCCAGCTTCTCGCCGTAGGCGATGCTCAGCTGCTCGGTCCGCATCCGCTCCAGCGGCGTCGCCTCGGTGCGCGGCAGCCGCCGCAGCTTCGGCATCAGGCCGGCCCGAGGGGCTTGGCCGTTGCCGCCGGCGGGAGCCTCGACCACGGTCGGCGGCGCCTCCGGCGCGATCCGCCGCACCGGCGGCGGCAGCGCCCCGGCACCGGCCAGCAGCTGGCGCGAGGCTTCCTGCCCCCGCGCGTCCCTCAGCGAGTCCACGAGGGCCCCCTGCCGCGGGTGATCATGTCGACGGTGAAGTTGAGGCCGATCACGATCAGGAGCAGGACGAAGGCGGCGGCGTAGGCCTTCTCCGGCGCGCCCCCCTCCCCCACCGGCGAGTTGTTGTAGACGTAGGTGGTGAGGGTGCTGCCGGTGCCCTGCAGCAGGCTGAGCCCGGGGATCCCGCCCTGCGGATCGTTCTGCAGGGTGGCGCCGAGGAGGATGACGACGATCGCCGTGTCGCCGACGATGCGGCCCATCCCCAGCGCCACGCCGGTCCCGATCCCGCGCCGGGAGGCCGGCAGCAGCACCCGGCGGATGGTCGAGATCCGGTCCTTGCCGAGCGCGTAGGAGGCCTCGCGGACGTGGCGGGGGATCGAGTAGAGGGCCTCGCGGCTGGCGCCGACGATCAGCGGCAGCGCGATCAGCGACATGATCGCCCCGGCGGCGAAGAAGGAGCGGCCGAAGGCGACGCCGGGGGTCGCCTCGTAGGAGAGGAAGCTGAAGAAGCCCTGCTGGAAGACGAGCAGGCCGAAGATCGCCAGCACGATGCTGGGAGTGCCGGCGACGATCTCGATCCCCGACTCGACCGCCCGCGCCAGCGCTGCCGGGCGGCCGTACTCGGTCAGCCAGACGGCGATGCCGACGCCGACCGGGGCGGCGATCGCGGTCCCGACCGCGGTCAGCAGCAGCGTTCCCTCGAGCGGGTCGAGGAAGCCGCCGCTCCTGCTCTGGTCGACCCCGGCGACGGGGTGGCTGAAGATCTCGTCCAGGCTCAGGTACTGGAGGCCGCGGAAGAGCATGTAGACGACGATCGCGGCGGCGATCAGGCAGAGCAGGATCCCCGCGACCCAGCAGGCGGCGACGCCGATCCGGTCGCCCAGGCTCCAGGAGTCGTCGCCGGCGCCACGCAGGCGATCGAGCAGTCCCAGCGGACCGCGCGGCTGTGCGTGCGCGCTCATCGCGGCGAGAGGGTGTATTTGCGCATCGAGCGGCGGGCGAGCCAGCCGGCGAAGGAGAGGAAGGCGCTGGAGATCAGCAGCACCGCCGCGAACGCGTACATCGTCTGGCCGAAGGGCTCGACCGAGAGGCCCTCGGCGCCGTCGACGATCGAGGAGGCGAAGGTTTTCGCCGGCTCGAAGAAGAAGGTGACGCCGTCGAGCGGGTTCGGCGCGAAGGCGACCGAGCCGGCGACCATCGAGAGCATGATCGCCTCGCCGAGGGCGCGGGCGGTGGCGAGGATCGCGGCGGCGACGATCGCCGGCCGCGCCGCCCGCAGGCCGACCGTGCGCAGGGCGCGGAAGCGGTTGACGCCGAGCGCCGCCGCCCCCTCGGTCCAGGTCCGCGGCACCGAGCGCAGCGCGTCGACGGTGATCGCGACCATGATCGGGGTGATCATCACCGTGAGGACGAGGATGCCGACGAGGATGCTGGAGCCGTCGAGCTGGATCACGAACTGGACCGATTCCTTCTGGCCGGGCGTGATCACGTGGTTGCCGAAGAAGGGGACGAGGACGAGGATCCCGATCAGGCCGTAGATCACCGACGGCACCGCCGCCAGGAGCCGGATCACCGGCTGCAGGACCGAGGCGATCCAGCCCGGGGCGAACTCGACGACGAACATCGCCGAGAGCATCGAGATCGCCGTCGCCAGGACCACCGCGCCGCCGGTGATCAACGCCGTCGCGTAGACCAGCGGCCAGGCGTGCAGCGTGTAGTTGTATTCGCTCGGGTTGCCGGGCGAGTTGAAGATCTCTTCGAGCTGGACGTTGATGTTGCCGCCGGGGCCGAACCAGGCCAGGCCGTTGTGGGAGAACGAGGGCCACGCCTTCGCGAAGACGAAGACGATCATGAAGGCGATCAGCAAGAGGACCGCGGCGGCCAGCGCGCCGAGGAGGAGCTCGGCGCGCTGGTCGGTGCGGTCCGGTCGCTGCGCGGTCTTAGGGCCGCGGCGTGCCACTAATGCAGTGACACCCACTCGGTGTTGATCACCGCGGCGGCAGCGGAGCTCTTGGTGATCCACCGGAGCCAGGCCTTGGCCGCGCCCTTGGCGGGGCCGCGGGTGACCATGTAGAGGTTGCGCTGGCCGCCGTACTGGCCCGACTTGGCGTTGCGCAGGGTGCAGGCGACGCCCTTGTAGGGGACGGTGTGGAGGCCGCCGGTGAAGGCCAGCGAGACGTAGCCGATCGCGTTCGGGTCGGCCTTGACCGACTGCTGGACGAGGCCGTTGGATGCCTTCTGGCTGGCGCCGGTGAAGACCTTGGTCGAGCCGAGGAAGATCTTCTGGAAGGCGTCCTGGGTACCGGAGGCGGGGGTGCGGACGAAGGCGTCGATCGTGCCGCTGGCGCTCGAGCCGGGAACGCTGCTCCAGCTGCGGACGCTGCCGCCGAAGACGGCCTGAACGCCGGCCTGGTCGATGCCCGGCAGCGGGTTCGACCTGTTGGTGACGATGCAGACCGCGTCGAGGGCGATCTTGTTGAAGACGAGGCCGCCCGGATCGCTCGGTTTCGGGTCACGCGAGGCGTTGCCGATGGTGACGCGGCCGGCGGCGACGTCGGAGATGCCGACGTCGGAGCCGCCCTGCAGCAGCTTGAAGTTGACGCAGTGGCCGCAGACCGACAGGTACTTCTTGGCGAGCAGCGCCGCGAGCGGCGCCACGCTGGTCGATCCGCTCATCGTGATGGTCGGCTTGGCGGCGGCGAAGGCGGGCAGCGCGAGCGTGGCGCTGACGGCAATCGCGGCCGCGACAGCCAGGGGACGGTTCCAATTCA
>CAVPEX010000070.1:0-29774 GCA_963703585.1 uncultured Solirubrobacterales bacterium
CACCGCCTCGTCCGCGTCCCCGCCTCCTCGGCCAACCTCGGCCCGGGCTACGACGCGATGGCGGCGGCGATGGCGCTGCACCTGGAGCTCGAGGTGGAGGAGGCGGGAGAGTACTCGTTCGATCCGGGCGGGCTGGAGGTGCCGACCGGGCGCGAGAACCTGGTCGTGCGCGCCTTCGAGAGCCTGCACCCGGCCGACGGGATCGCCTTCCGCCTGCGCAGCGAGATCCCGCTGGCGCGGGGGCTCGGCTCCAGCGCCGCGGCGATCGTCGCCGGCCTGGCCGCCGCCGACCACCTCTTCGAGCTGGCCCTCACCAAAGAGGAGATGCTGGCGCGGGCGACCGAGCTGGAGGGCCATCCCGACAACGTCGCCGCGGCGATCCACGGCGGCTTCGTCGTCTGCGGCGCCGGCCCCGACGGGGCGCCGCTGGCCGCCCGCTTCGATCCGCCCGATGGGCTGGAGGGGATCGTCGTGATCCCGCCCGAGGAGGTCTCGACCGAGCTGGCCCGGCGGGCGATCCCGGCCGAGGTGCCGCTCGCCGACGCCGTCGCCAACGTCTCCGCCGCGGCGCTGCTGGTGCTCGGGCTGCGCAGCGCCGACCTCGACCTCGTCTCCCGCGGCCTGCACGACAGCATCCACCAGCCGCGTCGCCGCGACCTCTACCCGCGCTCGATGGAGATCGTCGACGCGGCGGCCGAGCTGGGAGCACTGGGGGCGACGATCTCCGGCGCCGGCCCGACCGTGCTCGTCTGGACCACCTGGCAGGACGCCGGCAACGTCGCCGCGGCGCTGGAGGGGCGCTGCGCCGGCTGGGCCGAGGTCCGCCGCCTCCCATTCGACCCGCTCGGCGCCGACGTCCCCGAGCTCTAGGGTCGTCCCGTGGACTGGGTGGTGCGGATCGGGCTGGTCGAGCTGGCGCCGTCGTCGGTCCGGGTTAGGATCGGCGCATGCCGACCATGCGCAGTCTCAAGCCGATCGCCGTCCTCCTCGCTGCCGCCGCGCTGCTGGCGCTCCCTGCCGCCGCCCAGGCGTCTCTCACCTACGTCAAGGGGGCCTTAAACCCGTCCGTCTACGTCGCCAACGACAACGGCTCGGGCGCCCACCGGGTCGGCCCCGGTTACAGCCCCCACATGTCGCCCGACGGCGCCTCGGTCGCCTACTTCCACGAAGGCCCGGGCCACGCGGCGGAACTGAAGCTGGCGGCGGTCAGCGGCGGCGCCGGCAAGACCCTGCTGGTCGGCTGGAGGGAAACCTCCTACCTCGCCTTCTCGCCGAACTCGGAAGCGATCGCGGCGCTGCGCGGCCCCGAGCTCGGCAAGCGCAAGCTGGTCCTGATCACCGTCGCGACCGGCGCCCAGAAGGTGATCGCGACCGGGTACTTCAGCGGCTTCGGCTTCTCTCCCGAAGGCAACGAACTCGTCTACGCCAAGGCGAACACCGGAAAGTACCCGCCCAAGAGCGACGTCTTCCGGATCTCCGCCGCCGGCGGCAGGCCGGTGGCGCTGACCAAGGACCACAGGTCCACCGACCCGCTCTGGGGGCCGACGGGCAAGATCGTCTTCGTCAAGCAGCTCGACGCGAAGAAGCGCATGTACGGGCCGAAGAACGAGCTCTACCTGATGAACGAACAGGGCAAGCAGGTGAAGCGGCTGACCCACACCAAGGTCGACCCGCTGCTGCAGGGCCTCTTCCCGACCGACTGGTCCGCGGACGGCAGGCGGATCCTCGCCGAGTTCTCCGGCCAGGACACCAGCTACGCGGTCGGTGTCAACGCCCTCACCGGCGCCCAGAAGCCGATCGTCAAGAAGGCCGAGATCGGCTTCGTCGGCACCGCCCTCTCCGCCGACGGCGAGACCGTCCTCGGCTGGGAAGGCGGCTTCGAACCCGGCAACAAGCGCGAGGTCGTCACCGTCCCCTTCTCCGGCGGCAAGCCGAAGGTGCTGGTCAAGGGCGCGACCGAACCGGACTGGAGCCTCTGAGGGCCTCCTAATCGAGAAGGCCCACCTGGCGCAGGATCGAGACGCTGTCGGAGTAGACGTCCTTGCGCTTGACCAGGCCGTTCTCGAAGGGGATCGTGTCGATTCCCTCCCACTCGACGCGACGGCGGGTGGGCTGGGCGACGAGGCCGCCGCGGCGCATCGTCTGGGCGTGGGTCGCGGCGGCGATCCATTCCTGCACGACCAGCCCCTGGCGGACGTAGAGGCGCTCGGCGGTGAAGGCGATGTCGGGCCAGGTCTCGAAGATCGAGGCGATGTGGGCGCGCACCTCCTCGCCGGTGGCCAGCTCGCCGGCGGTGTGGTTGTGGAAGACCATGTCGGGCGCGTGCATGGCGACGATCGCGTCGACGTCGTGGGCGTTCCAGGCGGCGTTGTAGCGGTCGATCGCGACGGCGAGCGCGTCCGCGGAGTCGATTCCTGGGTCGTTCATCTTCTCCCTTTCCCGGTTGACGAGCCGGGGGTATGGTCGCACGAGAATCCCCGAACGAACGGAGGCAGCCATGGCCGGCGGCTACACGATCAAGCACCGCGACGAGTTCGAGTCGATGGAGGGGTCCGGCGAGTCGACCTGGCGCCTCGCGCGCAAGGCGCTCGGCACCTCGGCCTTCGGCTTCAACCTGGTCGAAATCGACCCCGGCGGGCAGATCCCCGAGCACGACGAGGCCGAGAGCGGGCAGGTCGAGCTCTACGTGGTCCTCGAAGGGGAGGCCGTGCTGCGGATCGAGGGCGAGGACCACCCGGCGCCGGCCGGCACCTTCGCCTCGATCGAGCCGCCCGCGAGCCGCACCATCCTCAACCGCTCCGACGCCCCCGTCACGGCAATGCTGATCGGCGTCCATCCCGAAGGCGGCTACGAGCCGATGTCCTGGGGCTGACGCGGTCGAGCTCGCATTTATCCCCGCATAGGGTGGAAAAATGCGACATCAGCCGGGACTGGCGCGTTCGCGCCTATAATTTTCCGGCCCGTCAACCCGTCGCGCGCCCGCTCGAAGAAGGCGCGGAACCCGGGAGGTCACATGAATAGGTCCCAGTCACGCGGCGCGGCCGTCGAGCGCTACTCGCCGGAGCGTCCCTACAAGCCACTGGTGTCACCGCCGAGCGTCGAGGACAAGGACGCCTGCGCGATCTACGCCTCGGTCCGCAAGGACGCGACCCCGAGCCACGAGCCGATCGAGCTGGCGATCCCGGCGCTGCAGAAGATGCTCCACCGCGCCGGCAACGTCGACGGCGAGGGCGACGGCTGCGGCCTGATGCTCGACCTCCCGCGCAAGATCTGGGCCGAGGAGGTGCGCGCCGGCGGCCACGACCCCTCGCTCACCCTCGACGACGCCTTCGCTGTCGCCCACGTCTTCATCGAGCGCTCCCAGGACCAGGCCAAGGTCCAGCACGACGCCCGCGAGCTGCTCGCCCAGGGCGGCTTCCGCATCCTCGCCGAGCGGGTCGGCATGGTGAGCTCACCGGCCCTCGGCCCGACCGCCCGCGAGGAGGAGCCGATCTTCTGGCAGGTCGCCGGCCTCGTCCCCGACGCCGGCCGCCGCGACCCGATCCTCTTCGAGCTGCTGATCGAGCTCGAGAGCGAGCTCGAGGTCCACGTCCCCTCCTTCTCGGCGACGACCTGCGTCTACAAGGTGATGGGCGCGCCGAAGGTCCTCGGCGAGTACTACCCGGACCTGACCGACCGGCGCTTCGAGACGATCGGCTGCTTCGGCCACAACCGCTACTCGACCAACACCTGGCCCTCGTTCAAGCGGGTGCAGCCGTTCTCCGCCCTCGGCCACAACGGCGAGATCAACACGATCGAGCAGCTGCGCCAGGAGGCGCGGATGCTGGCGGTGCCGATCCACGCCGACGGCTCCGACTCGCAGGACCTCAACCGCACGATCGACACCCTGGTCAGCCGCGAGGGGCTGACCCTGGCCGAGGCGATGGAGATGGTGCTGCCGCCGGTCGTCGAAGAGATCCGCTCGCTGCCCCAGGATCTGCACGCCTTCTACATGTACCTGCGCCAGACGATGGGCCCGTTCGCCCAGGGCCCGGTGGCGCTGATCGCCCGCCACGCCGACGAGTGCGTCTTCTCGGCCGACGCGATGGGCCTGCGCCCGCTCTGGCAGGTGGAGACCGAGGACGACTTCGTCTTCAGCTCCGAGCCCGGCGTCGTCCCGGTGGGGAAGATGGTCTCCGAGCCGATGCCGCTCGCCCCGGGCGAGAAGGCGCTGGTCCTGATCGACCGCGAGGAGCGCCGCTCGACCCTGCACCCGCACGCCGTGATGCTGCGGATCGTCCGCGACAGCTGGCTGCGCCGCAACGGCGTCGAGCAGGTCGCCGCCTTCGACCGCGCGATGGAGACCGGCGGGCCGCTGGAGGGCCAGGACGTCCCCGGCTACTCCGACGCCGGCCCCGAGGAGCCGGTCAAGGTCGCCGACCGCGTCCTCGCCGGCTTCGGCTGGCAGCGCGACGACGTCAAACTGGTCCAGCAGATGGCCTCCAACGGGTCCGAGCCGGTCGGCTCGCTCGGCTACGACGGGCCGCTGGCGGCGCTCTCGCCCGAGCGCCAGAACCTCGCCGACTACTTCAAGGAGACGGTCGCCGTCGTCACCAACCCGGCGCTGGACCGCGAACGCGAGCTCGAGCACTTCTCGACCCGGGCGCTGTTCGGCCGCCGTCCTTCCTTCGACGACGCCAGCGTCGACAGCGGCACCGTGGAGACCTCCTTCCCGGTCATCCTCGGTGGCCACCACGGCCTGGCGCCGCTCTCCGACAAGACCTACCGGGCGATCGCCCGCGAGCACCGGACCTACCTGCTGGAGGACCTCTGGGAGGAGTTCCGCGGCCGCGCCGCCGCGGTCGACATCTCGCTGCTGGAGTCGGAGACGACCCAGGGCGCGATCGAGCGGATCAAGCAGGAAGCGGTGAAGAAGGTGCGCGACGGGGCCGAGCTGCTGGTCCTCACCGACCGCACCGTCTACGACGGCGAGCGCCGCTATCTCGACCCGCACCTGGCGACCTCGGCGATCGACCAGGGCCTGAAGCAGTTCAAGGTCGCGCCCGGCGAAGAGAACCTGCGCCGCCGCTGCGGCCTGGTCCTGCGCTCGGCCGCGATCCGCAACGTCCACGACGCGATGCTCGCGCTCGGGCTCGGCGCCAACGGCGTCTGCCCGTACACGATGGTCGAGGTGATCTGCGTCGAGGACTACGAGTCCGACGTCTCCAACCTCTGCGCGGCGCTGACCAAAGGGATCGAGAAAGTGATCTCGACGATCGGCATCCACGAGGTGCGCGGCTACGCGCGCCAGTTCTCCTCGATCGGGATCAAGCCGGAGCTGGCGGAGATCTTCCAGACGGAGGCCTTCGCCGCCTCGGACAAGGGGGGCACCGGCTTCGCCCAGCTCGACGAGGACACCAACGCCCGCGCCAGGGCGCTCTGCGGCGACGAGGAGACGGCGAAACCAGCGAAGACCTTCCGCTTCTACCCGAAGGTCTACAAGGCGGCGATCGCGACCGCCAACGGCAGCGGCACCTACGAGGAGTACTCGGAGAAGGTCCGCGACCTGGAGAAGCAGAACCCGATCTCGATGCGCCACATCATGGCGCTGAAGGGCGACCGCCCCGCCGTCGACCCGGCCGGCGTCGACGCCGGCGTCGGCCACCACGACTACCCGATCGTGATCTCCTCGATGAGCTTCGGCTCGCAGTCGGAGCCGGCCTTCCGCGCCTACGCCGACGCGGCGAAGGCGACCAACATCCTCTGCATGAACGGCGAGGGTGGGGAGATTCGCGACATGTACGGCCGGTACCGCAACTGGCGCGGCCAGCAGATCGCCTCCGGGCGCTTCGGCGTCTCGGCGGAGATGGTCAACTCCTCCTACGTCGCCGAGATCAAGATCGGCCAGGGCGCCAAGCCCGGCGAGGGCGGCCACCTGCCCGGCAAGAAGGTCTCGGCCAAGGTCGCCGCCGCCCGTAACGCCGCGCCCGGCACCGACCTGATCTCGCCCTCCAACAACCACGACCTCTACTCGATCGAGGACCTGGCCGAGCTGATCGACGAGCTGAAGACGGTCAACCCGGACGTGCGGGTCTCGGTCAAGGTCCCGGTGGTGCCGAACATCGGCACGATCGGCCTCGGCATCGCCAAGGCCGGCGCCGACATCATCACCCTCTCCGGCTTCGAGGGCGGGACCGGCGCCGCCCGCCAGCACGCGCTGCGCCACGTCGGCCTGCCCTCCGACATCGGCACCCGCGCCGTCCACCGCGCGCTGATGGAGGCCGGCCTGCGCAACCGGGTGGAGATCTGGGCCGACGGCGGCTACCGCACCGGCCACGACATCGTCAAGCTGCACTGCCTCGGCGCCAACCGCGTCGGCTTCGGCACCCTGGCGATGGTCAGCCTCGGCTGCACGATCTGCCGCGGCTGCCAGCTCGACACCTGCCACGTCGGCATCGCCACGCAGATCGAGACGGTCGAGCAGGCCCAGGAGCACGGCCTGAAGAAGTTCACCCCGCAGGAGGTCGACCTCGCGGCCGAGAGCTGTGCCCGCTTCTTCTCCTCGATGGGGGAGGAGGTCAAGCGGGTGGTCGCCTCGCTCGGCTACGAGCGCGCCCAGGACCTGGTCGGCCGCTACGACCTGCTGGAGCAGGTGGCGATGGCCGACCGGATCGACCTGGCGCCGCTGATCACGCCGCTGGAGGAGTTCCTCGACCTCGAGCCGCTCGACCTGCCCGTGGCCGAGGAGGTCGTCGAGGCGCGGGCCGAGGCCGGCCTCGTCGTCGCCCGGCCGATCCGGATGGAGCAGAAGCAGGCCTCGGCGCAGCTCGCGGCGCTGGCGCCCGAAGTCTGCTCCGGGCACACCGTCCGCAGCGAGTTCCCACGCCCGACCGACGCCAACGACCGCGTGCTCGGCACCGAGCTGGCGGGCGCGATCGCCCGCTCGCGGATCTTCGACGACGGGCCCGAGTCAAACGACGAAGTGCTGGCCAGCCTCGAGTTCAACGGCGGCTCGGTCGCCGGCCAGGGGTTGGGGGCCTTCAACGCCTACGGCGTCTCGATCCGGATCGAGGGCGGCGCCCAGGACGGCGTCGGCAAGACGATGCTGGGCGGCACGATCGCGATCCTCAAGGGCAAGGGGGCCAAGGGCCGCCGCCTCAACGGCTCGGTCGGGAAGTCCTTCGCCTACGGCGCCCAGCGCGGGCAGCTGTTCGTCCAGGGCTCGGCCGACTCGCGCTTCTGCATCCGCCTCTCCGGCGCTGACATCGTCCTCGGCGGCGAGCCCCAGCAGGACATCGACGACGCCCGCGGCTGCATCGTCGACCGCGCCAACGCCAAGGGCTTCGCCTTCGAGTACATGACCTCGGGCCGCGCGATCGTCCTCGGCGACATCGGCCCCTGGGCCTGCGCCGGCATGACCGGAGGCCGCGTCTACGTCCGTCACAACGCCTTCGGCATCGACCGCGCGGCGATCGAACGCCGCCTCGGCGAGGGCGCCAAAGTCGAGCTCAAGGACATCGACGCCGAGGGCCTGATCGACATCGACGACCTGCTCAGCGCCTACGCCAGGGAACTGCGGGCGACCGGCCAGGACGAGGAGGCAGACCGCATCCTCGACCTCTCCGCCGACGCGACCAGCAACTTCATGATGGTGATCCCGCAGAAGGTCCAGGCGGACCCGAGCATCTCGACCGAGTAGTTCGGGAGGCGGGGAGGGGTCGGGCACCCCTCCCCGCTCAACTTTTTTGTGGATTGTCGGGCGCCATCCGAGTTTCTGGTCTCCAAAAAAGTACAAGCCGCGGGGAGGGGAGCCCGACCCCTCCTACCAACCTCCAGCGTCGGTCGAGACGTTCGTGCGCCTACTTAGCTGCCGCAAGGCCACTGTGGCTTGTCTCTCGTCAGCTCTGAACGAGACCGGCCCTTCAAGAGGTCCCTCGGATCAGGTGACCCACGTTCCGGAGTCAGCGAGGGGAGCCGGGTACCCCTGCCGGCGGCTTGTACTTTTTTGCAGGCAGGAATCTCGGTAAGCCGGGGGCGACCCACAAAAAAGTTGAGCCGGCAGGGGTACCCGGCTCCCCTCGCCTACCCCTGGTGCCGACTCAGCAGGTCCGCCACGGCACGCACCTCCTGCAGCAGCCCGTCGAGCATGCGCTCGGTGTCGGAGTGGATGCGGACCTCGGCGGCGGCGCGGTCGGCCTCGACCTGGTCGATCCGCTCCTCCAGCTTGCGGGTGCGCTCGTCGATCCGCTCGATGCGGCGGTCGAGCTTCTTCTCGCTGCGGCGGACGCGCTTCTTGACGTAGAGGCGGGTGTCCTCCCGCAGGTCGGCGATCTCGCGGCGCAGGTCGGGGTCGGCGGCGGCGCCCTGTTCGGCAAGCATCTCTTCGACCCCGCGCCGGACGCGCTCGATCTCCTCGTGCAGCTGGGCACGGGCGCGGTCGGCGGTGGCGGAGATCGAGGGGCCGCCCTGCGGCTGCCGGGGATCGGCCGGATTGGGGGCAGCGTTCACCGCGCTCATCCTAGGGACGGAGGTGGCCGGAACCGCCTTTCCGTTCGTCTTTCTCAGCCCTGTGGGCGAAGTAGGACGAACGGAGGGCGTGGACCCGGCTCAGGCCTTCAGCGCGTAGAGCCGGTAGCGGCCGACGGCGAGCTCGTCGCCGTCGCGCAGGGTGCCCCACTCGACCGCCTCGCCGTTGACGAGGACGCCGTTGAGGCTGCGGTCGTCGAGCACGCGCAGCTCCTTGCCCGGCTCGGCGACGATCAGGGCGTGGCGACGGGAGACGGTGGGGTCGTCGAGGCGGAGGTCGGCGGTGGCGCTGCGGCCGATCCGCGTCCAGCCGCGCTCGATCGCGAAGGTGAACAAGGTGCCGTCGTCCTGCCGCATCGCCAGGTAGTGGCCCGGGCGGGGCAGCGAGCCACGTGCCTCCTCGAGCCAGTCGGGCGGCCCGACCTCCGTGGGGACGGCGAATTCCGCCGTCGTGCCGCCGTGTTCCTGCATCGACTCGAAGATCGAGTCGCGGCGGAAGCGGGCGGTGCCGCAGTTCGGGCACTCCGGCAGCTCGTCGGTCTCGCGGAGCGAGAGTTGGGATCCGCAGGACAAGCAGAAGTACGTGCCGGTACCGGGCATGAAGCCGGTGCGGAAGGTGTCGTCGAGCGGACTGGAACCGACGCTGTCGAAGATTGGTGGCCTCCTTCCTGCGTCCCCAACGATCCTAGCGCGCCGGCCCCGCCGGGTCACTCAATTTTGATGATCCGGTCGCTCGGGGCCGGGAACTCCTAGAATCGCGCCGCGATGGGTCCGATCAACGCCGAAGTCGAGATCGACGCCCCGCGCGAGCGGGTCTTCGCGCTGATCGGCGACCTCGCCGTGCGGCCGTCCTTCACCGACCACTTCCTCTCCGACTTCCACCTGACGCGGATCGAGCCGGCCGGGGTCGGCGCCGGCGCCCGCTTCCGGGTCAAGGCGCCGCTGCGCTCGGTCTGGATGGACACGACGATCGTCGAGCAGGAGGAGCCGTTCCGGATCGTCGAGCAGGGCAGCGGCGGGCGCGCCAACCGCATCCGCACCCACACGGCGTGGGAGCTGACCGGCGGCTCCGGCCCGCTGACCGCGGTTCGCCTCACCTTCTGGACCGAGCCGGCGAATCCGCTGGACCGCGCCCTGGAGGTTCTCTCGATGGGCTCGATCTGGCAGCGGCGCGGCTGGCGCGAGGCGCTGAACCGCCTCCGCGACCTGCTCGAGTCCGACCTCCCGGCGAGCGAGCGGATCGCGATCGCGGGGGGCAATCGCTACGCGACCGGCATTCCCTAGAGACGGCTTTATAGACTCCCGCCCGCCGATGTCCGCGAACCGCAGATTCCTGCTGCCGCTCCTTGCCGCCCTGGCCCTCTCCGTGCTGTCGCTCGGCGTCGCCGCCTGCGGCTACGAGAGCAACGAGAAGGACGTGGTCGAGGGCGAGCCGGTGGAGCTGGGCGAGCTCGAGTTCAACGTCACCTTCTCCCGCTTCCTCAACGTCAACGACAACGAGGACTCCGCCTATCTGGTCGGCCAGGAACCGGCCCCGAACGGCTCCAGCTACTTCGGCGTCTTCTTCGAGGTCCAGAACGAAAGCGAGGAGCCCCAGACGCTGCCCTCGACGCTGACGATCACCGACGCCGACGAACAGACCTATGAGCTGATCCCCAGCGAAAGCCTCTACGCGCTGGAGCTGGGCGGCGAAGTCGAACCGCAGGAACAGGTCCCGGTGCTCGACTCGACTCCGCAGCTGGGGCCGATCGAGGGCTCGTTGGCGCTCTTCCTGCTGCCCGAAGACGCTTCCCAGAACCGGCCGCTGACGCTGCACATCCCCGCCGCCGACGGCGAGGACGCAACCGTCACCCTCGATCTCTAGAGGCCGGCGGAGAGGACCTGGCCCGCGGCCGGCGCCGCGACTTCGCCGCCGGCGGCTTCGGCTTCGATCAGCAGCACGCCCACCGCCAGCCGCGGCTTTTCCGCCGGGGCGAAGGCGGCGAACCAGGCGTCCTTGATCTGGACCGGGTTCTCCTCGTCCTCCTGTCCCGGTTTCGGGCCGAGCTCGGCGGTGCCGGTCTTGCCGGCGACCTGCGCCTCGGGGATCGCCGCCGCGTAGCCGGTGCCTTCGGTGACGACGCCGATCATCAGCTCGGTCAGCTCGTCGGCGATCTTCTTCGACATCACCCGCACCGGCTCGGCGTCCGGGCGCAGCTTCTCGTTGGCGACGATCGAGGTCGGCTCGCGGACGCCGCCGTCGGCGATCGCCTGCGCCACGCTCGCCATCTCCAGCGGCGTCGCCAGGACTTCGCCCTGGCCGATCGCCGAGACCCCGAGCTCGACTTCGGTGCCGATCTCGGTCGGGATCGTCGATTCGGCCGGTTCGCTTTCGCGCACGATCCGCGGCGCGTAGAGCGTCGGGGGTGAGTTGAAGCCGAAGCGCTCGGCCGTCGCCACCAGGTCGTCGTTGCCTACCTGGGGCCCGAGCGGGGCGAAGACGGCGTTGCAGGACTCGGCGAAGGATTCGCGGAAGGTGCCGCCGCAGAGCTCTCCGTTGGCGTTGTTGATGAAGCGGCCACCGACGTTGATGCCGTCGGTGATTTCGAATTCGTCGTCGAGGGAGACGATGCCCTTCTGCAGGGCCGCCGTCGTCGTCACCAGCTTGAAGGTCGAGCCGGGCGGCTGGGGGGCGGAGAAGGCCTGGCCTGCCAGCGCCCTGACGTCGCCGTTGCGGGCGTCGAGCAGGGCGATGCCGCCCGCCCGCCCGGCCAGCGCCGAGACCGCCGATTCCTGCAGGTCGGCGTCGATCGTCGTCTTCACCGGCGCCCCCGGCTTGGGGTCGGACTGGGCGAGCACGCGAACGTGGCCGCTGGAGTCGGCCACTGCCAGCAGCGAGCCGCCCGGCTTGCCGGCGAGGCGGGCGTTGAAGGCGCGCTCGAGGCCGCTGATCCCGACCGGGGTGTCGGGCGCGAACCCGCGGCGGGCCAGCTTCGCCTGCTCCCCTTCGGGGGCGTCCCCGACCTCGCCGGTGACGTCGATCGCGGCGCTGCCGAGCGGGTGCTCGCGTTCGTCGGCCGGCCCCTCCGCCAGCGGCGTGCCGTCGCGGGCGAGGATCGCCGCCCGCGGCGCCAGCTCGACGTCGCTGCCGAGCTGCTCGCCCTGGCGCAGGCCGGGGAAGACGAGGCTCGCGTCCCAGGCGATGCCACCGTCGGCGAAGGGCAGCAGCAGCTCGTTTTCGAGGCTGCCGAAGGCGACCGTTCTGACCGCCAGCGGCACCGGCACCAGCGTCCTGCCGTCCTCGGAGCCGGGGTCCTGGGGGGCGCCGGGGTCGAGGCCGCGCATCGTCGCCACCTCTTCGGCTTCGCGGTAGGCGCCGGTGAAGTCCTCGAGGCCGACCTTCGCCTGCGAGGCCGGGTTCAGCTCCCCGTACATCGCGGCGAAGTCCCGTTCGGCCCAGCTCTCGGCGAACTGGCTGGCCGTGCCCTTCTCGGGCGAGCCGGGGGCGCCGGCGGTGGCGCCGATCACGAAGGCGACGACGGCGACGACGCCGAGGGGGAGGGTGCGGGTGACGAGGCGACGGCGCCGCTCCACCTCAGGGGACAAACGACTCACGCTGGAAAGGTAATGAAGCGTTCCCCCGCGTGCTTCTATTCAGTGATGACCGTCCTCGATTGGGCCATCATCGCCTTCACCCTGGCGCTGGGGATGTGGGGATACCGGCAGGGCCTGATCGTCGGCGCCCTCACCCTGGTCGGCTTCGGCCTCGGCGCCTTCGCCGGCTCGAGGCTGGGGCCGATGGCCCTCTCGCAGGGCTCGGAGTCCCCCTACGCGCCGCTCTGCGCGGCCCTCGGGGCGCTGCTGGCGGGGGCGCTCTCGGCGGTGGCCGTGGAGAGCTTCGCGCTGGGGCTGCGAGCGAAGATCGTCCGCCGGCCGAGCCTCCACCTCGCCGACGGCGCCGGCGGCGCGGCGCTGATCGCCTCCGTCGCGCTCGGCCTGGTCTGGGTCTTCGGCGCCGTCGCCCTGCACGCGCCGGCGACCGAACGGCTGCGGGCCGACGTGCAGGAGTCGCTGATCCTGCGCAGCCTCAACGAAGTGCTGCCGCCCTCGGGACCGGTCCTGAACGTGCTCGACCGGGTCGACCCGGCGCCCTCGGCGGTGGGGCCGGCGACGCCGGGCCGGCCGCCCGACGCGGCGATCGCCTCCGACCCCGAGGTCGGCGCCGCCGGTGACGCCGTGGTCCGCGTGCTCAGCACCGCCTGCGGGCTCGGCGTCGAGGGCTCCGGCTGGGCTGTCTCCCCCGACCTCGTCGTCACCAACGCCCACGTGATCGCCGGCGCCGAGGACACCACGGTGACGACCCGGGACGGGATCGAGCTCGAGGCGACGCCGGTCTACTACGCGCCCGGCGACGACCTGGCGCTGCTGCGGGTCGGAGCCGGCCTGCCGACCCTGCCGATCGCCCCGCGGCGGCCGGTCGGCGCCGACGGCGCCGTCCTCGGCTACCCGGAGAACGGGCCGTTCGAGCTGGCGCCGGCGCGGATCGGTGAGACCCGCGAGACGATCGGCGAGGACTCCTATGGCGAGGGCCCGGTCAACCGCGAGATCGTCGCCCTCGGCGGCAGCGTCCGCAGCGGCAACTCCGGCGGGCCGCTGGTTGACGCCGACGGCCGCGTCGTCGGCACCGTCTTCGCCGCGACCACCGGCGGCGCGCCGGGGGGCTTCGCGGTGCCGGCGGAGCTGGTCCGCGGCGCCCTCGACCACGCCGGCGCGGCGGTCGGCACCGGCCCCTGCACGCGCTGAGCGCAAAGGCCGACCACTTACATTCAGTAAGCTCGTAACCCCGTGGAGGCGGTCAACCCGAGCCAGATGGAGACCGGCCAGCGCAGCGGCGAGGTCGCTCCGCCAGGCGGAGTCTGCCCGCATTTCCATGCGGCGATAGAGCTGATCGGCAAGCGCTGGACCGGCGCCATCGTCTGCGCCCTGACCGAGCGGCCGATGCGCTTCGGCGAGCTCGGCAGGACCGTTCCCGGCCTCTCTGACCGGCTGCTCTCCCAACGCCTGCGCGAGCTGGAGGAGCAGGGCCTGGTGCAGCGCGAGGTGGAAGCCGGGTCTCCGGTGCGGGTCACCTACTCGCTGACCGAGTCGGGGCGGGACCTACGGCCGGCGATCACCGAGCTGAAGCGGTGGGGCCAGCGCTGGAACTGCGCCGGCTGACGCGCCAGGGCCCGGGTCCAGACGCGTCAGTAGCCTGCGGTTGATGGATCTGCCCGGCCCCTTCCCCGTCGGCCTCTACGCGAAGAAGCTGCAGGAGGAGATGCGCAAGCGGGCGCGGGTGCAGCTGATGGGCGAGGTGACCGGGGTCGGCCGCAGCAAGGTGCAGGCCTACTTCGAGCTGCGCGACAGCCAGGGCGCCGTGCCCTGCACGATGTGGCTGAACGACCTGGAGCGGGCGAAGCTGCCCGCGGGCGCCCTCCGCGACGGCGCCGAACTGGTGATCGCCGGCGGCCCGGACTACTACCCCGGCGGCGGCCAGGCCTCGCCCAGCTTCAGCTTCCGCGCCACCCACGCGCGGCTGGCCGGCGAAGGGGACCTGATGGCGCGGCTGGAGGCGCTGCGCAAGCAGCTGCGGGCGGAGGGGCTGTTCGAGCTGCAGAAGCAGCTGGCGCGACCGCTGCTGCCGAAGGCGATCGGGGTGGTGACGGCGGAGTCGGGGGCGGCGCGGCGCGACCTCCTCGCCGGCCTGCGGCGCCGCGGCTGGGGCGGGACCGTCGTCTGGGGCTTCGCCCCCGTGCAGGATCGCCACGCGGCGCCGGCGATCGCGGCGGCGCTGCAGGGCCTGGCGGCGCGGCCGGAGGTGGAGGCGATCGTCGTCACCAGGGGCGGCGGCAGCCTCGCCGACCTCTGGGCCTTCTGCGACGAGACGCTCTGCCGCACGGTGGCGCTGCTGCGGGTGCCGGTGATCAGCGCGATCGGCCACGAGCGCGACACGACCCTGCTCGACGACGTCGCCGCCGTCGCCTGCTCGACCCCGACCCACGCGGCCGAGGCGGCGGTCCCGCTCGACTGCGACCTCGCCCGGCGGGAGCTGGGGCGCTGTGGCTCGGCGCTGCGGCGGGCGGCGGAGGGGGCGATCGGCGCCCGCACCCGTCACCTGAGCGCGCTGGCGCGGGGTCCGGCGCGGGCGCTGCAGCGGGAGCGGACCGGGCTGAACCAGAAGATCCGCGAGATCCGCGCCGCCTCCGAACGCGGGCTGGCCGAGCGCGGCGCCTTCCAGCGGCGGATCGCGACGATCGTGCTGGAGCGGGCGCGCCGCCGCGCCCTGGAGCGGACGCGGGCGGCCGAGGCGGAGGAGCGCCGGCGCGGCGGCGCGATCGAGCGCTCGGCGCAGCGCTCGCTGCAGCGGCGTCGCGAGGCGCTGCGCAAGGCGGCGGTAACCCTGCGCGCCCACGACCCCGAGCGGACGCTGGAGCGCGGCTACGCGCTCGCCGAGTCGGCCGCCGGGGAGCCGGTGACCACGGCTGGCGCCGCCGTCGCCGCCGGGGACGTGAGACTGCGGTTCGCGGATGGTCGCGTCAAGGCGAAGGTAGAGGGAGAGATTGAGCGAGAGGCCCGATAGCTACGAGGCCGCGGTCGAGCGGCTGGAGGAGATCATCGACCGGCTCGACTCCGGCCAGGCCGGCCTGCGCGAGACCCTCGACCTCTGCCGCGAGGGCCGCGAGCTGGTCGGCTACTGCGCCGCCGAGCTGGATGCGGTGGGGGAGGGGCTGAAGGAGCTCCGCCTCGATGAGCTCGCGGCGAAATTGGACAGCTCGGCCGAGCCCGGCGTCTGAGTCACTCGGGCGGGCCTGAGCAGAGCCGTCTCAGCGCCGGGCAGCCGCGGCAGAGGGACCGGGTGCGCTGCTGCTGCGGGGCGACGGGGAAATCGCCGCGGGCGATGGCGACGATCGCGTTCTCCAGGCGATCGCGGCCGGCGGCCATCTCGGCGGCGTCCAGGCGCGAGACGACCGGGTCGTCGGGCCGCTCGAGGAAGACGTAGGCGACTTCGACCTCGGTGGCGCCGAGCGCCTCCGCCGTGGCCAGGGCGTAGATCGAGCGCTGGGTGTCGTAGCGGGCCGCGTGGTCGGCCGGCGCCGAGCCGTCGAGACGGTCGGTCTTGTAGTCGACGACCAGCGGTGACGCGCCGTCGCGCTCGGCGAGCAGGTCGATCGAGCCGCGCAGCACGGTGCCACCGGCGGCGAGCAGGATCGGCACCTCGGCCCGGGTCCGCACCGGCCCGGCGCCGAGCCGTTCGCGCAGCAGCTCCGACCCGAGCCAGCCGCGTATCGGCGCCAGAATCTCCTCGACCCCGTCGGCGTCGGGGTCGAGTCCCTCGGCGGCCGCCTCGTCGCGGACCAGACCCACCGGCGGCTCCCGCCACCCGTTCGCCTGGCTCCACTCCAGCAGGACGTGGACGATGCGGCCGCGGGCCGTACGCTCCTCCCGCGCCGATGGCGCCGCCACCCCTTCCTCCTCCTCCCCCACGAGCGCGATTGCTCCCGCCTCGCGGGGTGCATGGCGTTCGGAGGGGGCGAGGCCGAAGACGCGTTCGAGCTGGAAGCGGTAGCCGCAGTCGCGGTAGGCGGAGATCGCCGAGTAGGAGAGCGGCCGGTTGGGAACCGCGGGCCGCTCGCGGGCCAGCAGCGGCGCCGGCCCCTCGCCGAGCCCCGCTTCCTCGGCGGGCGCGGGGCGCCTGGCGACGAGCAGCGCCGCCCGCTCCGGCGAGGGCAGGTTGGCGCGGACGGCGATCTGCGACGGCGCGAACGCCGCGTCGAGGCCGGGACGCGCCAGCGGCACCGGCACCGGCAGCGTGGAGTCGGCGCCGCGGTCTAGCCCGAACGCCTCGACGATCCGCTCCAGCACCGAGGTGGAGAGCCTCCGCTCGCTCGCCTTCTCCCTCACTACGCCGCCGAGGATGAGGCGATCGCGGGCGCGGGTGGCGGCGACGTGGAACAGCCGCAGGCCCTCCTCGGCCTCGCGCTCCTGGGCCGCCTCGCGCAGCGCCTCGTGGTCGTAGAGGTTGATCGAACGGGCCCCGAGGCGCCGCAGCTGCATGCCCACCCGCCGGTCCTCGCCGCGGCCGAAGGTGAGCAGCGGCGGCCAGGACCCGGTCAGCAGGTTGCGGTCGAGGTGGGGGACGGCGACGACGCCGAACTCGAGGCCCTTGGCCCGGTGCACGCTCATGATCCGCACGCCGTCGTGGTCCTCGGCCGCGGTCGCCGCCGCCGACTCGTCGGCCGCGGCCTCGCGGAAGGCGAGGAAGTCGAGCAGGCCGCGCAGGTCGCGGCCCTCGCGCGCCTCGTACTCGGCCGCCAGCTGCATCAGCTTGCGGACGTTGGCGAAGCGCGCCTCGCCGGCCGGCTTCAGCAGCACCGCGAGGTCATAGCCGGTGACGGTGACGGCGCGGTCGATCAGCTCGGCCAGCGAGAGGCGCGTGGCACGGCCGCGCAGCTCGCCGATCGCGGCGACGAAGCGTCCCAGCAGCGCGCGATCCCCCGCCTCGATCTCCTCCAGCAGCTCCGGCGCCCCCAGCTCCGGTTGCTGTTTGTCGCCCAGAGGGCGACAAACAGCGTCGTCCCGGTCGGCGGCCAGGCGCAGCGCCGGCCAGATGTGGCGGCCGCCGCCGGCCGCCGCCCGCAGCAGCCAGAGCGTGTCGGGGGAGACGCCGCAGGCAGGCGAGGCCAGCGTCGCCCAGCAGCGCCTGGTCGTCGAGCGGGTTGGCGAGGACGGCGAGCAGGGCGCAGACGTCGGAGACCTGCTGCTGGGACCAGTAGCCGCGGCCGCCGACCACGTAGGGCCGCAGGCCGGCGCGCGAGAGCGCGTCCTCGTAGGCGTCGAGGTGGGTGAAGGCGCGCAGGAGGACGACGATCTCCCCCCGCGGCGTCCCGGCATCGACCAGCTCGCGCAGGCGCAGGGCGAGGAAGCGGGCGGCCGCGAGCTGCTCGGGGGCGGTGCCGGAGTCGACCGGGGGCTCGAGGTCGAGCTCCTCCCAGCCCGCCTTCGCGGTCAGCAGCAGATCCACCGGCGGGCCGTCCCCGGGCGGCGCCTCGCCCGGCGCGGCGCCGACCGTGAGCGGCCGGTAGGAGTCCCCGATCAGCTTCTCGCCGAGGGTGTTGACGGCGCCGATCACCTCGGGCCGGGAGCGGAAGTTGCCGCTCAGCTCGATCGTCGCGCCGCCCGGGTCGGCGGCGATCGACTCGCGCTCCTGGCGGAAGACGTCGAGGTCGGCGTGGCGGAAGCCGTAGATCGATTGCAGCAGGTCGCCGACGACGACCAGGCTCGTGCTCGGCCCGCGCAGCGACTCGACCAGCCGCAGCTGCAGCCGGTTGGTGTCCTGGAACTCGTCGATCATCAGGTGGCTGAAGCGCGCCCGGTAGGCGCTGCCGATCGCGTCCTGCTCCAGCAGCTCGGCCGCCAGCAGCTGCATGTCCTCGAAGTCGATCCCGCGGCGGCGCTCCTTGACCGCGGCGAAGCGCGCCTCGAAGCGCCGCAGCAGCTCGGCCGCGTGGCCGAACGCCTGACCGCCCTCGCCGGCCTCGGCGACGCGGGCCACCGCCGCCGCCATCGCCTCGCAGTAGCGGCCCATCGCTTGGGCGCTGCTCCTGATCCCCAGCGGGGCGATCTCGTCCAGCTCGATCTCCTCGTCGGGGTGAGCGAGGACCTCCGCCGCGCGTTCGACCAGCGGCCGCCAGCGCGCCTTCTCGCTCAGCTCCCCCAGCGCCTCCTCCGTCGCCGCCCGCGCCTCGCGCAGCGCCGCGGCGACGTCGGGGGCGGGCGGGTCGGGCAGCCGCGGGGCGCGGATGCCGCGGCTGCGCAGCTCGGCGTAGGCGCCGACGACCATCCCGCGCAGGGCGTCGATCCCGTAGCCGGCGACGGTCTCCTCGCGCGCCGCCTCCTCGGCGGCGAGGAACTCCTCCAGCGCCTCGTCGAAGGCCTCGCGCGCCGCTCGGTCGGTCTCGGCCGGGTCGAGGACGGAGAAGCGCGGGTCGACCCCGGCCGCCACCGGGTGGGCGGCGAGCACGCGGTGGCAGAAGCCGTGGATCGTCGTGATCCAGCCGCCGCCGAGCCCGGCCACCAGCTCGCGGGCGCGCTCGGAGCCGGCCTGCGCCCGCGCCGCCAGCTCGGCGCGGATCCGCTGCCGCAGCTCGGCCGCGGCCTTGTCGGTGAAGGTGATGGCGAGGATCGCGTCGGGGGGGACCTCCTCTTCGCAGGCGAGCCGGCAGTAGCGGTCGACCATGACCCCGGTCTTGCCGGTGCCGGCACCGGCCTCGACCATCACCCTGCCGCGGTCGGCGCGGATCGCCGCTTCCTGCTCGGGGGTCGGACGGCGCTGGCTCACTGGTCCCCCAGCTCGCGCTCGAGGTCGGCGACGGGGGTGCGGTCGCGGCGGCAGATCGGCGCCAGGTCGCAGTAGGGCGGGCAGACGTCGTGGTCGCGGAAGCCCGGCGGCGGCCCCGGGTCGCGGGTGACGTCGCCGCTGCGCATTCGCGCCACGATCCGGCTCGCGCGTTCGCGTGCCTCCTCCACCGCCAGCTCGAAGCGGTCGTCGGGGAGGAGGTCGGTCCCGACCAGCCCGTAGGACTCGAGCTCCCCGCCTTCCTCCTCGAGCACCAGCCCGCGCGGGCGCCGCTCGCGGGTGGCTCGCAGCGGGTGGTAGAGGGCGCCGACCGGCTCCAGCTCCCAGAGCTCGCGCGCCGCCAGCGCGTAGAGCGGCAGCTGCAGCTTGCCCTCCTCCTCGAACTTCGCCGCCGGCGTCACCCGGCTCGCGACCTTGTAGTCGTGGACCAGCGCCCGGCCGTCCGCGGCCTGGTCGATGCGGTCGATCGCGCCGTGCAGGAGCCAGCCGCCGAGGTCGAGCGGCGCCCGGTCGCTGCCCTCCTCCTCGCCGAAGCGGGCCTCGAACAGGTGTGGCTCAAACGGCCCGCCGCGGCCCGCCTCTTCGCTGAGGAAGCGCCGCAGCAGGCGCTCGGCACCGCGGCGGATCGAGCGCTCGGGCGGGCTCTCGCCCAGCTCGTACTCGGCGGCGACCGCCGTCACCAGCTCGCTGGCGCGAGCGGTCCAGTGGCCGAGGGTGGCCGCGGTCGGCCGCGCCTCGCCGCCCGGCCGCTCGCGGTAGAGGTGGTCGAGCGCCTGGTGGACGATGCCGCCCTGCAGCAGTGCCTCCGGCACCGGCTCCAGCGGCTGCGGGCGCAGCTCGTGCTGGGCGAACCAGATGTAGGAGCACTTGTCGAACTGCTCCAGCGTGGTGCCGCCGTAGGCGCGCACGGCGCCGAGGCGCGCGAGCACCGCCGGGTTCCGCAGCGGCCCCGGCGCCCGCGAGGCGGCCTCGGCCGCGGCGGCATCGCCGAGCCGCGCCGTGAGCCGCGCCCGGTCCTCGCCGCCGACCCCGGCGAGGTCGAGCAGCGCCGCCCGTCCCGACCCGCCGTCGCCGCTCGCGGCGGCGAGCGAGCGGGCGAGCTCGTCGCGCGAGGGCGCCGCCGCCACCGGGTGGACGACCTCGGCCAGGCCGCGGCCGCCGCCGAGCGCCGCCTCGACCGGGTCCGGCCCCCGGTCCGGTGGCGGCGGGTCGAGCAGTTCGCGGACGTCGTCGATCAGCGGCGAGCGGGCTTCCGCGGCGCCGCTCTCGTCGCACTCGCGATAGGAGAGGGTGAGGCTGCGGCTGGCGAGCGAGAGGCTGGTGTAGAAGCGGTAGCGCTCCTCGGCGTCCTGCTCGCGCCGCGGGTCGAGCCCGAGCGACTCGCGCAGGGGGTCGGAGAGGAAGGGGTCGCCGCCGCCGCGGCGGGGGAACTCGCCGTCCTGGAGCGAGGCGATGAGGACGTGCTCGAAGCGCAGCGCCCGCAGCCGCTGCGGGTCGGCGATCCGCACCCGTCCCTCGACCGGGCCGCTCCAGACGCGGAAGCTGAGGTCGCGCAGGAAGTCGATCAGCTCCTCCGGCCCCGGCGCCAGCGCGCTCAGCTCGTCGAGCTCGCCCAGCGCCGCCGAGATCCTCGCCGCGGCGCGCAGCTCGGTGCCGTCTCCCGGTCCCGGCGACGGCCCGTCCTCCTCGCCGTCGAGGAAGCGGGCGACCATCCGCGTCGCCAGCGCACCGACGGCGGCGCCGAGCCGCCCCGGCTCAGCGTCGCGCAGCGCCGTGAGGTCGTAGGGGAGGTCCTCGTGGCGCTCCAGCCAGAGGTCGAGCGCTTCGGCAGCGGTGCGGGCGCGGCGGCGGCGCACCGCCCGCTCCAGCCAGTCGACCGAGTCCGGGCCGACGCCGGAGGGCCCGCGCAGCCAGCGCAGGACGTCGGCGGCGCGGCCGCTGCCGTGCTCGGCCTCCAGCAGGGCCAGAAGGGGGCCGCCGACGCCGGTGGAGGAGACCGGCAGCTCGGCCTCGAGCGCCGCCGCGATCCCGTAGGACTCGAGCACGCGGGCGATCAGGGGGCCGCGCCGCGCCGGGTCGGCGAGGACGATCGCGATCTGACCGTCCTCGGCCCCTTCGCGCAGGAGCCGCCCGACGGCGGCGGCGACGGCCTCGGCCTCGCCGCGGGCGCCGGCCGAGCGCAGGAAGCCGAGGCTGGTGCCGGGCGCCGCCGCGGCCGCGGCGGCGACCCCGAAGCCGCGCTCGAGCTGGAAGAGGAGCGGGTCCGCGGCGTGGTCGGGGTTCGGCTCCGTCGCGATCTCCTCCTCGGCGCCGATCCCCTCGCGCAGCCGCTGCAGCAGGCGCGAGCGCACCGCCATCACCTCGCGCTCCTCATAGGGCAGCGCGATCGTCACCTCGACCCGCGCCGCCAGCGCCCGCAGCAGCTCGAGCTGGTTGCCGGTGAGGTCGTCGAGGCCGTAGAGGAAGACCGGACGGGTCCATGTCGCCGCGGCGCCGCCGAGCGATGCGATCGCCGCCCGCGCCTCGGCGTGGGCGTCGCTTCGCCGCACCCGTTCGCGCACCTCCTCATAGGCCGCGAACAGCGTCGCCAGGTCGGCCAGGTAGGCGGAGCCGTCGAGCGTCGCCGCCCCGGCCGCGACCCGGTCGGGGTCGACGCCGGCGGCCTGCAGCTCGTCGAGCAGGCGGGCGAGGGAGGTGGCGAAGCCGGGCCGGCCGGCGGAGCGCCGCAGCGGCGCCAGCCGACCGCGGCTCTCGGCGACGGCGACGGCGACGGCCCGCAGGCGCTGCGCCCTGGTCAGCGAGGGGGCGGAGAAGGAACCGGTGGCGTGGGCGACGGCGGCGATCAGGCCGCGGAAGGTCGTCACCGTCCCGCCCAGGCTCGCGCCGTCGCGACAGAGCTCGCGCTCGAAGTCGAAGACGTCGTCGACGTTGGGCACGACCAGGATCGGGTCCCGCTCCGCGGCGGCGGCGAGCTCGCTCAGGATCCGCCCCCGCTTGCCCGAGTTGGGCGGTCCGTGGATCAGCCTCAGAGGCACTCTCCCACCCTACGGAGACCAGCGGCGCACGAGGCGTCGCTGTCGCCGCCACAGCGCTCGCTCGGGTGCCCGCAAACTGCGGCGTAACGGCCCCGTTTTACCGTCTACCGACGCCTCTACATTGCGAAACAGCCGATGTCCCTCTGCTTCGTAGATCCCGCCGACGCCGTCCGCGCCATCGCCGACTCGATCGGCCGTGAGGCCCGTCGCCAGCTGCTCGGCGAGGCGGTCCGCGCCTGGGTCGACGAGATCCCGGACGCCGAGCTCGAGGTCCACTACGCGAAGGCGATCTCCGCGCTCGACGAGCACGACCTCTCGATGCTCGCCGCCTGGCACGGCTCGCTCGAGGTCGGTCAGCCGGTCCCCAACCGCGACTTCCTGATGGGCGCCTTCGGCTCGCTCGGCGAGAACCGCCGCGAGGCGCTGAAGCTCGCCGCCGGCTTCCGCGGCGAGGAGGCCGTCGACGCCGGCGTCACCGAGGAGGACGCGCTCGAGCTGGTCCTCGAGCTGCTCTCGCCGCCGCGCCTGATGGCGCTCGCCGTCGAGGCGGTCGAGCTGTACGTCTGGGACCGCGCCGGCAGCGACAACTAGCGGGCGGCCCGGTCGACCAGCGCCGCGCGGATCTCGGCCATCGCCTGGCCGTTTTCCTGGAAGTGGACGGCGGTCATGCCGGTTTCGCGGGCGCCCTCGCAGTTGAGCGCGATGTCGTCGATGAAGAGGCAGGCCTCGGCCGGGAGGCCGATCCGCTCGACCGTCAGCTCGTAGATCCGCGGTTCGGGCTTGCGGCAGCCGACGAAGGCGGAGTCGACGACCTGCTCGAAGATCTCGTCGACCGGCAGCATCGCCCGCCACAGCGGCTCCCACTCGCGCACGTTGTTGGTCAGCATCGCCATCCGCAGGCCGGTCGATCGCAGCTCCCGCATCAGCTCGATCATCGGCTCGTTGGGCTTCAGCGTGCCGATGAAGATCTCGCGGAAGCGGTGCATGTGGGGGCGGTGGCCGAGCAGCGGCTCGAGCCCGTCGCTGATCCGCTCGAGGAAGGCGGCCTCGGTCGTCTCGCCCCGCTCCAGCGCGTAGAGCGGGTTCTCGCCGTCCGCATCGGCGATCGCCCGCATCGCCTGGCCGAAGTGCTCCGGCGAGATCCCGATCTCGTTCTGGAGGGCGAGGAAGGAGGTGAGGAGGGGGGTGGTGAGGACGCCGCCGAAGTCGGAGACGACGGCCTCGATCCGGCCGGGTGCGCTCTCAGCCATCCGTCCGCGCGACCTCGTAGTGGCCCAGGCCCTCGCGCCCCTCGACCGACCAGCGGAAGAAGGCGATCCGCGACTCGAGGCCGTGGCGCCGGACGGCGATCGAGCTGATCAGCGTGCCGGCGCCGCGCAGCGGCCTGGCGTCGTCGGCGTCGGACCACAGCTCCAGGGTGGCCCGCCGCTGCACGCCGTCCTCGCCGTACTCGGTCGAGAGCAGCGCCTCCTCGAACTCGACCGGGGCGGCGTCGGGGTCGCAGAGGACCGCGGCGACCTCCTCCTCGCCGAAGGCGGCGGCGCCCGCGGGCAGGCTGGAGGTAATGGCCAGCAGGCCGCCGTCGGAGAAGACGATCCCGATCGATCGCCGCTGGATCTGCCCCGTGCCGCTCACGGCGGCAGCCTATCTTTCCCCCGACGATGAGCTCCGCCACCATCCGCAGCGCCGATCCCGACGCCGACGCGGCCGCCTGCGCGGCGATCTACGCGCCGCACGTCCAGGGCAGCCCGGTCTCTTTCGAGGAGCGGGCGCCGGGCGCCGAGGAGCTGGCGGCGCGGATCCGGCGCGTCTCCGCCACCCACCCCTGGCTCGTCGCCGAGGTCGACGGCGAGGTGGTCGGCTACGCCTACGGCTGCCCGCACCGGGAGCGGCCGGCCTACCGCTGGGCGGCCGACGTCTCCGTCTACGTGGCGGCCGACCACGTCGGCCACGGCCACGGGCGGGCGCTCTACGAAGCGCTGTTCGAGCGCCTGCGCCGCCAGGGCTTCCGTAAGGCCTGCGCCGGGATCACCCTCCCCAATCCCGCCAGCCTCGCCCTGCACGAGGGCCTCGGCTTCGCCCAGGTCGGCGTCAGCCGCCGGATCGGCTGGAAGGACGGCGCCTGGCGCGACGTCGGCTGGTACCAGCTGGAGCTGGCGCCGCCGAGCGCCGACCCGCCCGCGGAGCCGCTGCCGCCGGGCTGACGCCGCCGCCCGGCTACCATGGAGCGATGGCAGACGAGCAAGCACCCGCGGCCGCAGAGCACGACGAAGCCCTTTCCGAGGAGGACGTCTACGAGGCGCTGGAGGAGGTCATCGACCCCGAGCTGGGCCTCGACTTCGTCTCCCTCGGCCTCGTCTACGACGTCGCGATCGAGGGTCAGGAGGTCTACGTCACCTTCACGCTGACGACCCCGGCCTGCCCGATCGGCCCCCAGGTCTCCGAGCAGATGAAGGAGTTCGTCGGCGACCTCCCCGGCGTCGCCGCGGTGCACCCGAAGATGGTCTTCGACCCGGCCTGGTCGCCGGAGATGATGACCGACGACGCCAAGTTCGCGCTCGGCTTCTAGCGCCCGTCTACCGCTGCTCCGGCGCTGGCTCCTCGGCCTTCGCTCGCTCGGATCCCGGCCGCACGTTCGGCACGGCCTTCAGCGGCGACGCCACGTCGTCTCGGAGCAGGCAGCGGGGGCAGTCCCTGATTGTCGCGGCCCGCACGGAGTTGAACTTGCTCCCGCAGCGCTCACAGACGAACATGTCTCTCCATCCCGGATCCAGTCTATGGCCCGCGCGTTCGTCTTGGCCGGCAAAGCCGAGCAGGGGTTAGTCGGCGAGTCGCATCCGGAACAGCAGGTGGGGGAGGCCGGCGTGCTCGCATTCGCCGTCCCGCCTGAAGCCGGCCTTCTCGGCGACGCGCTGGGAGGCCACGTTGGTGGGGAGGGTCAGGGCGATGACCTCCTCGGCTCCGAGCGCGCGCGCCTGCTCGGTCGCGGCGCGGGCGGCCTCCGTCGCCAGCCCGCTCCCCTGCAGACGCGGCTCGATGCTCCAGGGCAGCTCGATCTCCGCCAGGTCTTCGACCGCGGTCCAGGCGAGGCCGCCGCGGCCGGCGAACTCGCCGCTGCCGGCGTCGAGCAGGACCCAGGGGCCGAAGCCGTGGTCCCGCCAGTGGGCGAGGTCGCCGGCGAAGAGCTCCTCGACCAGGCGGGCGTCGAAGGGCGGCAGCGGCGAGGGACGCAGCCAGCGCTCGATCTCGGCCTGGCTGAAGTGGGCGTGGTAGGCGGCCCGGTCCTCGGGCTCGGGGCGGCGCGCCAGCAGCCGGGGCGTCTGCACGCGCTCGGCCGCCACCTCAATCGTCGTCGCTGCGCGGCAGCTGCCGCTCGCCGCCGTCGCCGTTGACCGGCATCTCCTCGGCGCTGGCGTCGAAGTCGTAGTCGCGCTGCGCCCGCTGGTCGTCGGGGCCGGGGCCGAACGGTCCCTGTCCGGGGCCGGCGGGGCCGAAGGGACCGCCGGCCCCGAAGGGGCCGCCGTCGCGGCCGGCGCCGACGCCGACCACCGTGAAGCGGCCGATCGCGAACCGTTTCAGCCCCGCCCGCACCAGCGCCCGCGTCGGCGGGATCAGCAGGATCAGCCCGGCGATGTCGGTGAGGAAGCCGGGGGTGAGCAGGAGGGTGCCGCCGACGATGATCAGCGCCCCGTCGGCGACCTCCTTGCCGGGGAAGCGGCGCGCCGCGATCGCCTCGTTGAAGCGCTGCCAGGCGCGCAGGCCCTGGTGTTTGAGCAGCATCGAGCCGAGGATCGCGTCGGCCAGCAGCAGCGCCAGCGTCGGCCAGAGGCCGATCAGCTCGCCGACCTTGATGATCACGAAGAGCTCCGCGATCGGGACGACGATGAAGAGGATCACCAGCAACGCCATGTTGGAAGCGTAGAGAGGGGGGGTCGCGGGCTAGGCGGCGGCGCTGGTCTCGGTCGCCGCGGCCTCGAGCTCGGCCAGCGACTCGTTGACGCCGGCGGCGAGGACTTCGATGTCCTCCATCGAGTCGTAATCGGCCAGCAGGCCGAAGCCGACTTTGCCGTTGTAGCTCATGATCGCCACCGCCAGGGCGTGGTTCTCGGGCAGGAAGGCGACCGGGAAGACTTCCTGCAGCTCGCGCCCGAGGACGTAGAGGGGGATCTGCGGCCCCGGCACGTTGGTGACGATCATGTTGAAGAGGCGGGTGGTGAAGTTGATCCGCGCGGCCTGCGCCAGCAGGGTCGGCGGCGCGAAGTCGTTGAAGCGGGAGATCACTTCTGCCCCCAGCGCCTGTTTGGAGCGCTTCAGCCCCGCCATCTCGTCGCTGATCGTCCGCAGCCGCCGCACCGGGTCCTCGACGTAGACCGGCAGCGGCCCGCGCATCAGGGCGATGCGGTTGCCGAGGTTGCCGCGCTCGTCCTCGGCGCGGATCGAGACCGGCACCAGCGCTCGCAGCTCCAGCCCCTCGGTGCGGACCCCGCGCAGCTGCAGCCAGTTGCGCAGCGAGCCGGTGACGACGGCGAGCACGACGTCGTTGACGGTGCCGCCGAGCGCGTCCTTGATCCGTTTGAAGGTCGCCAGCTCCGAGCTCGCCCAGACGTAGCGCCGGTGCGGCCCGATCGGGTGGTTGAGGGGGACGTCGGGGGCCGGGTCGGCGAAGGCGCTGACGATCTCGCTGACCCCCTCCAGCGCCTCGACCGCCTTGCGCGCGGTCGTCTCCGGGTGGCGCACCGCCTCGACCGCGCGCTCGGCGATCTTGATCGGGGCGGCGACGGCGTCGCTGATCCCGCGGGCGACCAGCTCGGTCGTCCCCGGTTCCTTCTGCGGCACCCAGTCGTCGCTGACCTCGGCGGGCTCCGGCACCGGCTCGAGGTCGAAGAGGACGGTGCCGATGTCGACGCCGGAGACGCCGTCGACCATCGCGTGGTGGGTCTTGGTCAGGATCGCGAAGCGGTCGCGCTCCAGTCCCTGGGCCAGCCACAGCTCCCAGAGCGGCTTGGAGCGGTCGAGCTGCTGGGAGAAGACGCGCCCGCAGAGCCGTTTCAGCTGCGCTTCGCCGCCTGGCTCGGGCAGCGCGGTGTGGCGGATGTGGTAGGTCAGGTTGAAGTTGACGTCGTCGGCCCAGAGCGGCCTGCCGGCCTCCAGCGGCGGCACCACCAGCTTCTGGCGGAAGCGCGGGACCTGGGCGAGGCGGCCGCGCACGTGCTCGACCAGGTCGACGTAGCGCGGCGCCGGCCCCTCGAAGATCAGGATCGCTCCCACGTGCATGTGACTGGACGAGCTCTCGTTGGTCAGGAACGAGGCGTCCAGCGCGGTCAGGCGGTCGAGATGGCGTCCCTTCGTCGGCATCCAGCAAGGCTAGCCGCGCCGGCACTCCAGGGCCAGCTCGATCCGCCGGCCGCAAGCGCGCCACCGCTACCCTGCAGTCATGCCGGGCCCCGCCACCACGGCTCCCAGACGCGTGCTGCTCGCCGCGCCCCGCGGCTACTGCGCCGGCGTCGACCGCGCCGTGCAGACGGTCGAGCGCGCGCTGGAGCTGCACGGGGCGCCCGTCTACGTGCGCAAGGAGATCGTCCACAACAAGCACGTGGTCGAGGAGCTGGCCAAGCGCGGCGCGATCTTCGTCGAGCAGGAGACCGAGGTCCCCGAGGGCGCGATCGTCGTCTTCTCCGCCCACGGCGTCGCCCCCGCGGTGCACGAGAACGCCGCCTCCCGCAACCTGCGGACGATCGACGCCACCTGCCCGCTGGTGACCAAGGTCCACGTCTCCGCCCGCCGCTTCGCCGCCGAGGGCTACACGATCATCATGATCGGCCACGAGGGCCACGAGGAGGTCGAAGGGACGACCGGCGAGGCTCCCGACAGCATCGTCCTGATCGAAACCGCCGACGAGGTCGAGACGCTGCGGGTGCCGGACCCCGACCGGGTCGCCTTCATCACCCAGACGACGCTCTCCGTCGACGAGACGGCCGAGGTGATCGCCGCCCTGCGGGCCAAGTTCCCGGCGATCGTCAGCTCCAAGTCCGACGACATCTGCTACGCGACGACCAACCGCCAGATCGCGGTCAAGCAGCTGGCCCGCGAGTGCGACCTGGTGCTGGTGATCGGCTCGACCAACTCCTCCAACTCGAACCGCCTGGTCGAGGTCGCGCGCGAACACGGCGCCGCCTCGCACCTGATCGACAACCACACCCAGGTCGAGGAGCAGTGGCTCGAGGGCGTCGAGACGGTCGGCATCACCTCCGGCGCCAGCGCCCCGGAGGAGCTGGTCGAGAGCCTCGTCGCCTTCTTCCGCGAGCGCGGCGCCGAGGACGTCTCGGAGCTGCGCACCGTCCACGAGGACGTCCGCTTCATGCTCCCCAAGGAGATCCGTGAGGAGGTCGCCGCGCGCGCCTGAGCGGCCTGCACTTCTTCGCCCTCTGGGCGAAGAAGTGCAGGGGGGCTACTCGTAGGGCGCGTAGCGGTGGTGCAGCATCAGGTCGTTGCCGTCGGGGTCGGTGAAGAGCGCCATGTGGCAGACGCCGGTGTCGAAGGTCTCGCCGATGAACTCGACGCCCTTGGCTTCGAGCTCCTTGCGGGCGGCGGCGACGTCGTCGACGTGGAGGGCCGCGTGGGAGTTTTTCGACGGCGCGAACGGCATGCCCTGTTTCTCCGGTTCCCAGACGCCGAAGCAGGTCTCTCCGACCCAGAACTCGTAGTCGGAGTGCTCGTCGGGCTTCAGCCCGAGCGTCTCGACGTAGAACTTGCGGGTGCGGTCCGCGTCGGTGGACGGGACGCCGACGAAGTCGAGCTTGGCGATCATCGGTCCTCCTCGGGTCAGGGTGCGCCAGCGGCGAAGCTCAGCGACCATATTCGCATCCCCGCGGCGGGGCGGAGGACCATCGAGTGCGCCTCGTGGCGCGGGTGCTCGGCGAGCGGGTAGAGACCCGGGCCGCCGACGGCGATCGGGTCGAGCCACTCGCCATCGATCTCGACCAGGACCTCGCCCTCGCCCTCCAGGGTCGCGTAGGCGCCGCCCGCCTGGTAGTCGAGGGCGAGGACCTCACCGTCCTCGCCGGCGGTCCACGGCTGCTCCCAGGAGCCGCCCGGGAAGTGCTCCGGCGTCGGCGCCATCACGCGGGCGCCAGGGGCGTCGGCGGGGCGCAGCGGCGCCATCGGCTCCGGCAGCTCGCGCAGGGCGTCGATCTCGCGCAGCTCCTCCCGGATCGCCTCCTCGGTGGCGCGGTATTCGCCCTCGCCGAAGTGGACCCAGGCGAGGGAGCCGCCGAGGCTCCAGAGGAAGAGGCTGGGCCAGCCCTCGCAGCCGTAGGCGTGCCAGAGCTCGTGCTCGGCGTCGATCGCGACCGGGAAGGAGACGTCGAGGCGCTGCAGCGCGGCGGCAACGGCCTCGCGGTCGGCGCCGAAGGGGAAGCGCGGCGCCTGCACGCCGATCACGCTGAGGCCGGCCTCGCCGTAGCGGCGCTCCCACTCGCTCAGGTAGGGCAGCGTCCGCACGCTGTTCAGCTGCCCGATTTCGATGAAGTGGACGATGGCGGGGCCGCCGGCGGTCAGCGCCGGCATCGACTCCGGTTCCGGGCCGACCCAGGCGAGGCCGGGCGGGAGGTCGGGGGAGGCGATGTTGTCGCGGCCGGGGCGCACGTCCGCGGACGTTATCCTGGGCCGCCGTGACCCAGCTCGGCGCCCTCCTGCTTCCCGCCGTCCCGCTGCTGCTCCTGCTGGTCGCCATGCTGCTGGGGCGCTACCCGGGGTGTGAGGCGATCGTCAAGCTCGCCGAGCGGATCGAGGCGCGCCGGCGCCCGCGCCTCACCGGCTCCCGGCGCCCCGCCCTGCCGCGCCGCCCGCGCTCGCACGCC
>CAVPEX010000071.1:0-18977 GCA_963703585.1 uncultured Solirubrobacterales bacterium
GGTTAATCCCGACCCAGTCACCCCCCGACGGAGGCCCGATGGACGACGAGATGCTCACTCAACTGCGCACCGCAAGCTTCTCCGAGGCGCGGAAAGGCTTCGACAAAGACGAGGTGCGCAGGTTTCTCGCCGAGGTCGACCGCTGGATCGAGGGGGGCGGTGGCGACGTCGTGCGGCGACGGCTGGAGCGCATCGCCCACAAGTCGGCCCAGATGCTCGCCGACGCCGAGGACGGCGCCGAGGGGCTGCGCCGGGAAGCCGACCAGGAAGCCCGCCAGATGCGCGACAGCGCCAAGGCCGAGGCCGAGGCGCATCGCAGCGAGTCCGAGGCCGAGGCACGCGCCCTGCTGCGCGATGCCCGGGCTGAGGCTTCGGCCGGGCGCGAGGCCGCCGACCGCTACGTCGAGGAAACCACCACCAAGGCCGACGAGTACGCCGACCAGACCCGGCTCGAAGCCAAGCGCGAGAGCGACGACCTCGTCGACGGCGCCGCCAAACAGGCGAAACAGACGGTCCGCGCCGCCGAACAGCGGGCCGATCAGATGGTCGCCGAGGCGACCCGCCAGCGCGAGGCGATCGAAACCGTGATCGGCGACCTGATCCAGGAGCGCGACGCCGTCGTCGACAACGTCCGCGAGCTCTCCCGCGAGCTGGTCGAGACCGCCGACAGCCTGGTCGCCAAGGCCGAGATCAGCGAGTTCCGCAGCGCCGCCCCGGACGGGGAGCCGCCGAAGCTCGAGGCCGTCGAGAGCGGCGAGCCGGAAGAGGAAGACGACGAAGAGGCCGTCGCCACGCCGCGCCGTAACGGCTCACCCGCCGTCTGATCAGCCGCTCCGCGGCACCCCGCCACCGCAACGCCCCACCCCGGTGAGGAACCGCGGCTGACCGCCGCGGGCAATCGCAATACGCTGCACGCCCTCGATGTCGGCCGCCCTCCGTTCCCGCATCCACCGCAAGCCGCACAAGAAGCGGATGCTGGTCATCGTCAACCCCTACGCGACGACGGTGTCCGACCGGTTGCGCAACCTCGTTGTCTACGCACTGCAGGGGCGCTACGAGGTCGAGGCGGTCTCGACCGAGGCGCAGAACCACGCGACCGAGATCGGCCGCGAGGCGCGCGACGGCGGCTATGACGTCGTCGTCGCCTTCGGCGGCGACGGGACGCTGAACGAGGTCGCCAACGGGCTGGCCGGGACCGACCTGCCGGTGGCGGTGCTGCCGGGCGGGTCGACCAACGTCGTCTGCCGCACGCTGGGGATCCCCAACGACGTCGTCGACGCCACCGAGCACCTGCTCTCCCTGGCCGACGACTGGCAGCCGCGCAAGATCGACCTCGGCAAGGTTGACGAGCGGCACTTCGTCTTCGCCTGCGGCGCCGGGATCGACGCGACCGTGGTCAGGCGCGTCGACGAACACCCGAAGATGAAGGCCAAGGCCGGCCCCTACTACTACAGCTGGGCCGGGATCTCCGGCTTCTACCGCAGGTACCTGGTCAACGCGGTGCGCGTGCGGGCCGAGGTCGAAGGCGCCGAGCCGGTCGAGGGGGTGACGGCGATCGCCCAGAACTCCGACCCGCTGACCTACTTCGCCAGCCGCCCGATCCGGGTCTGCGAGGGGATCGCGATCGACGACGGCACCCTCTCGATGGCGGTGCTGAAGCGGGCGACGCAGCGCGACATGCCGAGCCTGATCAGCCGCCTGCTCGGCGGCAAGCGCACCGCCGCCGGCCACAAGCAGGTCGTCCACTTCGACGACGTGATGAGCGCCAGCGTCAGCTCGGTCTCCGAGGCGAAGGACGGCACCCCCCGCCCCTTCCCGCTGCAGGTCGACGGCGACTACATCGGCGACCGCACCCGGATCGAGCTGCGGGCCGAGCCCGGCGCGCTGACGATCGTCGCCTGAGGCGGGTCAGTCCAGCAGCCCGTCTTCGCGGGCGCTAACCGCCGTCTGCATCAGAGTCTCGGCGGCGTCGAAGCGGGGCTGCCAGCCGAGCTCGCGCCGCGCCTTGCCGGCGTCCATCAGGACCGGCGTGCGCAGCGCCGTCGCCCACTCCAGTTGCGGCGAGGCGAAACGCAGCCTCCCGGCGATCCCGGCGCCGAGGTCGCCCGCGAGACCCGGGACCCTGACCGAGCGCCAGCCGATCGCCCTGGCGAGGTCGGCGATGCGAATCTCCCCCGCCCCGGCGAGGTTGTAGGCGCCGGGCGGGCCCTCGCCCACGATCGCCGCCGCCATCGCCGCGGCGACGTCGTCGTGGTGGACGAGCTGGATCGGGATGCCGGGGTCGGGGAGGAGCGGGGTGAGCAGCGGCAGCCGGCCGACCTGGCGGCGCAGCGCCGGCACCGGGTCGCCGAGCCGGGCGCCCTCGACCGTCTGGCGGATCAGCATCGTCGCCTGCGGCCCGGCGACGATGCAGGGACGGAAGACGTAGGCATCGATGTCCGTGCCCGCGAGGATCTCGTCCAGGGTCGCCTCCAGCTCGGCCTTCTGGGCCGAGTAGTAGAACTCCTCGCCGCCGCGGGCGGGGACGTCCTCGCTAAGCGGTTGCGGGTTGTCGGGGTGGAAGCCGTAGGCGGCGACCGAGGAGGCGTAGACGAGACGGTCCACCCCGGCCGCCGCCGCGACTTCGAAGGCGTTGCGGCTGCCCTCGAGGTTGACGCGGCGGGTCTGCTCGCGACCGCCGAAGATCGCGAAGGCGAGGTGGACGGCGACGTCGACGCCGTCGAAGAGCGCTGTCAGCGAGCCGCGGTCGAGGATGTCGCCACGGCGGTAGCGGACCTTCCGCCAGCCCTCGGCGGCCGGGTCGAACGGCCGCCGCGCCATCCCCCGCACCTCCCCCACCGCGTCCGCGCCCTCCAGCGCGGCCAGCAACGGCAGCCCGACCTCCCCCGTGGGCCCGGTGATGGCGACGGTCAAAGGCATCGTCGATACCTGCCTGAGGTGCGAGGACCAAGCCTGGGTAGGACGCAGGGAGGCCGGCAAGGGGAGCGCACTTCAGTGCGCGACCCGCCGCCGGCCGACCGAGGACACCCCCAGGCGCCGGCCATCGCGCCTCAGGCCGGGGTTATGCGGTAGGCGTCGAAGACGCTCTCGACGTTGCGGAGGCGGGAGATGCACTGCTTGAGCTGCTCGGTGTCTCCCACTTCGATCACGAACCGGTTCTTCACCATCGGGTGGTTGGTCGTGCAGGTGGCGCCGATGATGTTGATCCCCGCCTCCGAGAAGGTGCGCGAGAGGTCCTCGAGCAGGCGGGTGCGGTCGTAGGCGTCGATCTGCAGCTCGACCCGGTAGGAGGCCTCGTTTTCGCCTTCCCAGCCGACGTCGACGAAGCGCTCCGGCGCCTTCTTCAGCGCCTTCACGTTCTTGCAGTCGGCGCGGTGGATGGTGATCCCGCGGCCGAGCGAGACGTAGCCGGCGATCTCGTCCCCGGGCACCGGCCGGCAGCACTTGGCCAGCCGCACGGCGACGCTGTCTACGCCCTTGACGGCGATCCCGTAGTTGGAGGCGTCCTTGGTGCGGCGGGCGCGGTCCTCGCGGCCGCGGGACGGCTCGTCGATGGCCTCCTCGACCGCCTCCCCCGCCTTCAGCCGCTGGATCAGCTTGTTGACCGCGGTCTTGGTCGAGACCTTGCCCTGGCCGAGGGCGATGTAGAACTCGGTCGCCTTGCGGTAGCCCATCTCGCGGATCACGTCGGCGAGCAGGGGCGAGCCGGCGATCTTCTGCATCGGGATGCCGCGCTTGCGCAGCGCCTCCTCGAGGCCCTCGCGGCCGTCGCGCTCGGCGTCCTCGCGGCGCTCCTCTTTGAACCAGGCGCGGATCTTGTTGCGGGCGCGGCTGGTCCGCACCAGTTTCAGCCAGTCCAGCGAGGGGCCGCGCTTCTGCTTCGCGGTCAGCACCTCGACGATGTCGCCGGAGCGCAGCTGGTAGTGCAGCGGCACGATGTTGCCGTTGACCTTGGCGCCGACGCAGCTGTGGCCGACGTCGGTGTGGACCGCGTAGGCGAAGTCGAGCGGGGTCGAGCCGGCGGAGAGGTTCTTCACTTCGCCCTTCGGGGTGAAGACGAAGACCTCGTCCTCGAAGAGGTCGACCTTGAGCGATTCGAGGAACTCGGCCGGGTCCTGTTCGCCCTCCGCCTCGACCAGCTGCCGCAGCCAGGTCATCTTCTCCCGTTTCGGGTCCTCGGCGCCGCCCTCTTTGTAGGCGACGTGGGCGGCGATCCCGTACTCGGCGAGCTTGTGCATCTCCTCGGTCCGGATCTGGATCTCCAGCGGCTTGCCCTCCGGCCCGATCACGGTCGTGTGCAGCGCCTGGTACATGTTGGCCTTCGGCATCGCGACGAAGTCCTTGAAGCGCCCCGGCAGCGGCTTCCAGAGCGAGTGGATGACGCCGATCGCGCCGTAGCAGTCCTTGACCGAGTCGACGATCACCCGCATCGCGGTGAGGTCGAAGATCTCGTTGAACTCGCGGCCCTTCTTGGCCATCTTCGTGTAGATCGAGTAGAAGTGCTTGGCGCGGCCGGAGATCTCGGCCTCGATGCCGACGTGCTCCAGCTCTTCGGAGAGGAAGCGCCCGGCGTCCTCGACGTAGTTCTCGCGCTCGTCGCGCTGCTGGGCGACCAGCTGCTTGATTTCCGCGTACTTGCGCGGGTGCAGGGTGGCGAAGGCGAGGTCCTCGAGCTCCCACTTGATCGCGTGGATCCCGAGGCGGTGGGCGAGCGGCGCGTAGATCTCCAGCGTCTCGTGCGACTTCGCCATCTGCTTCTGCTTCGGCAGGGCGCCGAGCGTGCGCATGTTGTGGAGGCGGTCGGCCAGCTTGATCAGGATCACCCTGACGTCGGTGGCCATCGCCACCATCATCTTGCGGTAGTTCTCGGCCTGGCGCTCGTCGCGGCTCTCGAAGGTGATCCCGGTCAGCTTGGTGACGCCGTCGACCAGCTGCGCGATCTCCTCGCCGAACTCCTCGCGGATCTCCTCCAGGCTGGCGCTGGTGTCCTCGACCGTGTCGTGGAGCAGGGCGGCGCAAAGGGTCTCGGTGTCGAGCCGCATCCCGGCGCAGACCTGCGCCACCCCGACCGGGTGGGTGATGAACTCGTCGCCCGAGTAGCGAAGCTGGTCGGCGTGACGATCGCAGGCGAAGTCGAAGGCGCGCTCGACCTTGGCGCGGTCGATCGTCGCCACCGCGACCGCGGTGCCGCCGCCCCCGTTGCCGTTGGCGCCGGCCTCGCTCGGCACCGAGTCGAACTCCTCCACGACCGCGAACAGGTCGGCGAGGAGCTCCGAGTGCTCTACGGCTGTTTGGGTCTTTCGAGGAATCGCTGGGCCTCCGAGTGTTCTTCGCCGTAGGCGCGGAATGCGCCTGAGCGCTCCAGGTCGGTCCCCTCTGAGGATACGACCCCGACGACGCCCGCGCCGCCGCTCGGCTCCCCCCGCACCAGGCCCAGCTCGCGCAGGACGCGGAAACAGCGACCGGCGGTCTCGGGCGCCAGCGGGCGGGCGCCGTCGCCGCCCAGCGCCTTGCGCAGCTCCGCACCGCTGCACTCACCGGCCTCGCGAAGGGAGCGGAACACCCCTGCGATCGAGCCGCGCGAGGGCGCGGCGGCGGCGAGCACCCCCAGCGCGAACTCCATCTCCCCCTCGGTCCAGAGCACGTGGAGGAAGGCGGGATCGGCCCCGCTCCGTGGCAGGCCGACGAGGCGCTCCGCGCGGGGCGAGGGCGGCGGGTCGACCAGGATCACGTGCTCGAATCGCTCGGCGACGCCCTCGCCGTGGCGCTCCAGGGTCGCGTAGTCGGTGAGGGCGAAGCCGCCGCCCGCTTTCGCCGCGACCGCCTCCAGTGCTGCGGCGCCGCAGCGACTGCAGGCGATCCGGGCGCTGCCGCCGTTGAAGCGGGCGAGGCTGGCGGCGCCGCCGGCCAGCTCCGCCCGCCGCGAGGCGTCGGCGCAGACCGCCAGCACCCCGGCGCCGCTCGAGACCAGCTCGGCGATCCGCGCGACCGCCGGGCCGTCCGTCTCGATCACCGCCCGCATCCCGGCATCCGCCGGCGCCGGGCCCCCGGCGGCGCCGAGCTCGCGCGCGAGCTCGGCCTCGAAGCGCCGCCACCACTCCTCCTCGCCGCACTCGCAGCGGTGCGCAACCGTCGACGCGACCTCTTCTGGCCCGTCGGCGATCTCATCCGAACCGGCCTCGTCTCCCACCGCGAGCGGGTACAGCTCGCGCAGGACCAGGCGCGGCTCGACCGAGCCGTTCCAGTGGTTGACCTCCAGCCGCACCGAGGCGTCGACCGGCTCGCCGTCGCCGACGCCGAGGCTGGAGCGCCCGAAGGCGACGCCGAGCGCGCGGTGGGAGCCGCTGTGGAGGCTGAAGCGGGCGTGCTTGCCCTCCCCCATCGTCCGCACGTCGCTGACCTTCGCCGCCGGCACCATCAGCCGCACGCCGGGGTTGCCCATCCCGAACGGCGCCAGCCGTTCCAGCTCCTCGGCCAGGTCGAGGCCGAGTCCGACGCCGCCGACCATCGCGTCGACCCGCTCGGTGCGGCGCAGGTCCTCCGGTCCCAGCAGCGAGGCGGCGTGGGCGGCGAATGCCTCGCGGAAGGCGTCGACGTCCGCAGCCCGCAGGGTCAGGCCGGCGGCGGCGCGGTGGCCGCCGAAGCCCAACAGGTGCTCGGAGCACGCCTGCAAGCCAGCCAGCAGGTCGAAGCCGGGGATGCTGCGGCCCGAGCCCCTCCCCTCGCCGTCGCCGTCGAGCGAGATCACGATCACCGGGCGGTGGTGGCGCTCGACCAGGCGCGAGGCGACGATCCCGACCACGCCCGGGTGCCAGCCCTCGCCGGCGATCACCAGCGCCGGCGCTTCCCGCAGCCGCTCCGGCAGGTCCCGCCGCGCCGTCTCGGCGGCGTTGTCGACCTCGCGCTCGGTCGCCCGGCGCTCCGAGTTGGCGCGCCCCAGCTCGGCGGCTATCTGCTCGGCCCGCGCCGGGTCCTCCGTCAGCAGCAGCTCCACCCCCGCGTCCGCCCGGTAGAGCCGGCCCGCCGCGTTGATCCGCGGCGCCAGCCTGAACGCCAGGTCCCCCTCGTCCAGCCGCGTCGGCTCACACCGTGCCGACTCCATCAGCGCCCGCAATCCCGGCCGCTGCGCCCGCCTCATCTGCGCCAACCCCTTCCGCACCAGCGCCCGGTTCTCGCCGACCAGCGGCACCACATCCGCAACCGTCGCCAATGCAACTAGGTCGAGGTCAGCGTCGGAGGCGTCGGGGGAAGGGTCCCCGGGAACTCCGCGCGAAGGCGCGCCCGGGGACCCCATGCCCGACGCCTCCCTCAACGCACAGGCCAGCTTCCACGCCACCGCCGTCCCGCACAGCGACTCGAACGGGTAGCCGCTCACCTGCGGGTGCAGGATCGGGCAGTCGGGCAGCTCGTCGCCACCCTGATGGTGGTCGGTGACCAGCACCTCCATCCCCAGCTTCCGCGCCAGCTCAACCTCCGCGACCGCCGTGATCCCGCAGTCCACCGTGATCAGCAGCGAGGTGCCCCGCTGCGCGAGCTTCTCGACGTTCGCCGCGCTCAGCCCGTAGCCGTCGGCCAGCCGGTCGGGGATCAGCCAGTCGACCTCAGCGCCCAGGCCCCTCAGCGTCGACACCGTCAGCGCCGTCGCGCAGACGCCGTCGACGTCGAAGTCGCCGTGCACGGTGATCCGCCGGCCCGCCGCGATCGCGCCGCGGACCAGCTCCACCGCCGCCTCCATCCCGACCAACGCCTCGGGCGGATGTGCCTCGTCGGCGTCGAGGAAGGCCCGCGCCTGCTCCGGGGTTCGGTAGCCGCGGCGGACCAGCGTCACGGCCACGGGCTCGCTCAGCCCCAGGCCGTCGGCAACCGCGCGCACCTCGGCGTAGGAATAGGGCTCAGCGGCGAAATCTCTCAGCGTCTCCGGCACCCACCCAGGCTAGGCGCCACGGCGGCGGAACCAGGCTCCCCGCCAACCGCAAAATGCAGGGGAGATACGCTACTCGACCCGCTGCTCGGCCCGCACGCCCAGGAGCCAGACGAGGCCGAGGCCGATCGCCGTCCCGGGGATCGCGATCAGCGCCGTGCCGAGGTCGGTGTCGCCGAGGCCGCGGCCGCTGATCTCCTGCACGATCAGACCGAAGACGATCGCCCCTAGCACCGAGCCGAGGAAGGCGCCGACGATGCCCTGCCAGAAGCGGTCCGGCAGGAAGACGGTGAAGTGCCAGAGGGCGATCCCCATGATGAAGAACACGAGCAGTGCCATCAGCGCTTCCTCCCGTGTTTGCGCCGCGCCTGGCGGCGGGCGCGGCGTTCCGCGTTGCGCTGCCGCCGCTCGGCCGAAGCCGCGTCGGCGCCGTCGCCGGCCGCCGGGTCGCCGCCGTTGCCGCCGGTCCGCTCGGCGGTCGCGACGGCCCCGGGCTCCGGCTCGGCCGCCGGCTCCTCCGCCTCGACCTCGGCGGGCAGTTCGCCTTCGTCGTCGGCGCTCAGTCTGGCGGTCTCGATGTCGTCGGCGTAGGCGGGGACGACGCCGCCCTCGACTTCGGCGATCCGCAGCCGCCGGCGGATGAAGCCGGGCTCACGTTCCTTCCACGCGGTCAGCACCGGCGAGGCGATGAAGATCGACGAGTAGGTACCGGAGGCGATCCCGACCAGCATCGCGAAGGCGAAGTCCTGCAGGATCGCGCCGCCGAAGACGAGCAGCGAGGTGACCGCGAGGATGGTCGAGAAGCTGGTCGCCAGCGACCGGGTCAGAACCTCGCTCATCGAGCGGTTGACGATCTGCGAGAACGCTGCCCGCGGCATCCGCGGCACGTTCTCGCGTATTCGGTCGAAGACGATGATCGTGTCGTAGATCGAGTACCCGAGAATCGTCAGGAAGGCGGCCACGGTGCCGCTGGAGACCTCTTTGCCGGTCAGCGAGTAGACGCCGGCGGTGATCAGGATGTCGTGGAAGATCGCGATCAGCACCGGCACCGCGAACTTCGGCTCGAACCGCAGCGCCACGTAGCCGCAGATCACCAGCAGCGAGAAGATCAGCGCCGAGCAGGGCGCTGTCGGCGACCGGCGGCCGAAGGTCGGCCCGACGCTGGTGCTGTTGAAGCCGTCGGTGGACGATCCCGTACTCCTCGTCGAGCGTCTCTTCGACGCGCCGCGAGCTGGTTCGGGTCGCAGCTCGTGTCGATCTGGATCTGGAAGACGTTGTCACCGAGTTCCGGGTTGTCGATCGACTGGATCTCCTCGGCGAGACCGATCGAGTCGAGCGCGTCGCCGGAGCTCTTCCTCGTCGGTGGCTCCTGTCGAGCGCGACCTCGATCCGGGTGCCCGACTCGAAGTCGATGCCGAAGTTCAGACCCTTGGTGGTCAGCGCCATGGAGCCGATCAGCAGGATGATTCCGGACATCGCGAACAGCCACTTGGCATTGCCCATGAAGTCGAAGTGCCAGCGTTCCTTGCCTTCGACTCCGCTGAAACCCCTCCCCGAGCTGAGGAAGTTCGTATTGCTCATCGAGAAGAGCAGCGCCTGGGTGAAGACGACGGCCGTCAGCAGCGAGACAAGGGTGCCGATGCCGAGGGTGAAGGCGAATCCCTTGACGCCGGCAGTCGCCAGGACGAAGAGGATGAAGGCGGTGAGCAGGGTGACGACGTTGGCGTCGATGATCGTGCCGATGCCGCGTTTGTAGCCGGCGGCGATCGCGCTGGACATGGTCCGCCCAGCCCGCACCTCCTCCTTTATTCGCTCGAAGATGACGATGTTGGAGTCGGCGGCGACGCCGATCGTCAGCACCAGGCCGGCGATGCCCGGGAGGGTCAGGGTGATCGGGATCAGGTCGATCAGGGCGAAGAAGATGACCCCGTAGGCGCCCAGGGCGATCGACGCGATCAGCCCCAGAAAGCGGTAATAGAGGAGCAGGAAGAGGATGACCAGGGCGACGCCGATGACCCCCGCTTTGATGCCGTCGTCGAGGGCCTGGGAGCCGAGCGTCGCCGAGACCTGGGTCTCGCTGATCAGCTTCAGTTCGACCGGCAGGGCGCCGATCTTCAGCGTCGTCGCCAGGTCCTGGGCCTCGCCCACGTCTTTGAAGCCGCCGGAGATCTGGGCGCCGGTGCGGCCGTCGATCCCGTCCGGGTTTTCCTGGAAGTTGACGATCGGGCGGGTCTGCACTTCGTTGTCGAGGACGACCGCGAAGTGGCCCGAGAGCGCCGCCGCTTCTTCGCCGGCGACCGGTCCGATCGCCGATTCCTGGCCGCGCTGGGCGATCCGCCGGGTGACGTCGTGGAAGGCCTCCTGGCCGTCGCCGGTGAAGTTGAAGGTGACGATCGCTTCGTTGAACTGGCCGTAGGCCTGTTCGGGTTCGGTGATGTCGGTCCCCGAGAGGGCGGGGTCGTCCTTGATCGCGAACCAGCCGGGCTGCGCCGTTTCGTCGACTTTGCCCGCTTCGTCGGTCGGGTATTCGGAGACGAGGACGGTCCCCGGCGGGATTTCGACGATCTCCCCCTTCTTCGGGAGCTTCTTCCCGGTCGGGCTGATGTAGAGATCGCTCTTGCTCTGCTCGGGCCCGGCGAGCAGTTTGTGCGGCACGTCTTCTTCGAAGAGGTAGTACCGCGGCTTGGCGATCGAGCAGTTTTCGCACTTCGCGTCCGGTTCCTGTTCGGACGCGAGCAGCGCCGCTTCGTAGGCGGTCGGGTAGGCGCCGGCGGCGATCAGCTGGCCGTTCTCGTAGCTGTTCGTGTTACGGCCGGCGGCCTGCCAGCGTTTGACCGATTCGTTGAAGGCTTTTTCGGGCGGTTCCTGTCCGGGACGACCGGCGATCGCCTTCTCCGGCCCGATCAGGTTCGGCTCCCAGTCGTAGAAGTAGAGCTGCGCGGTGGTCCCCACCTGTTCGGCGGCCCTCGCGGCATCGGTCACCCCCGGGAGCGCGACGGTGATCTCGTCGGTGCCGAGCCGGGCGACCTCGGGCTCGGAGACACCCAGCTCGTTGATCCGCTTTTCGATGATCTCGATCGAGTCTTCGATGTCTTCCCCGCTGACCGAGGTGGCGGTGCCGGTTGGCTGCCCCTGGTAGACGAGCTCCAGCCCGCCCTGGAGGTCGAGGCCGAGCTTCGTTTCCTTCTTCGAGATGACGAGCGCGGAGACGATCACCAGCCCGAGGACGAACAGCAGGACGAAGAGGTACTGCCGCCTCCGCCCCATCGCGCCTAACCCTCCGGCGTCAGGACGAGCAGCAACCCGCCGTCGTCGTCGTAGGCGGGGAAGACGTCAGCCACGGCCTGCGCCGGGAGGTCGCCCTCGGCGTTGACCGAAACCCGCTTGCCGAGCGAGCGCACTCCCCACTCGAGCGAGGTCTCGATCGGGTCGGTGATGCCGTCGCCGTTGGTGTCGGACGAGGGGTCGCCGTCGCCGGGGTCGAGCCAGTCGAGCCCGAGCACCTCGCGCACCGGCCTACCGATCACGTCCTCATCGGTGAGACCGGTCAGCTCGAAGCTGCCTTTGCCGGCGTCGATCACCCTCTGCTCCCTGTCGCAAACGAAAAATGCGGCATTCGGAGCCGGATAATAATCGTCGAGTAATTCGAAGACGAACCCGAAGCCGCATTTGGAGCAGCCCTTCGGGCGCGTGCTGAAGCCGGCGGTGCGCTCTCCGCTCACCTCACGGTGACCGCAATTCGGGCAGATGAAAAACGGCATATTCGACAGGCTAGATGATCGATCTGAAATCCAGGCGCGTGCCTAGAACAGGCTGGCCGCGCCCTCGGGTGCGGGCAGGCCGAGATGGTCGTAGGCGCGCTGGGTCAGGACCCGGCCGCGCGGGGTCCGCTTCAGCAGGCCCTGCTGCAGCAGATAGGGCTCGAGCACGTCCTCGATCGTGTCCTGCTCCTCGCCGATCGCGATCGCCAGGGTCGAGAGGCCGACCGGGCCGCCCGCGAACTTGGTCGCCACGGTGTCGAGCAGGGCGCGGTCGGAGCGGTCGAGGCCGCCGGCGTCGACCTCCAGCATCTCCAGCGCGTCAGCCGCCACGGAGGCGCCGATCGCGCCGCTGCCCTTGACCTGGGCGAAGTCGCGCACCCGCTTCAGCAGCCGGTTCGCCACCCGCGGCGTCCCCCGCGAGCGCGAGGCGATCGTCCGCGCCCCCTCGGCGTCGACCTCGACGCCGAGGATCCGGGCCGAGCGGGAGACGATCTCCGCCAGGTGCTCGGGGCTGTAGTGCTCGAGCCGGTGGGAGACGCCGAAGCGGTCGCGCAGCGGCGTCGTCAGCAGGCCGGCGCGCGTGGTCGCCCCGACCAGGGTGAAGGGCGGCAGCGGTAGCGTCACCGTGCGGGCGCCGGCCCCCTGCCCCAGCACGACCGGCAGCTCGCCGTCCTCCATCGCCGGGTAGAGGGTCTCCTCGACCGCCCGCCCGAGGCGATGGATCTCGTCGATGAAGAAGACGCTGCCGGGCTCCAGCGAGGTGAGGAAGGAGGCGATGTCGGCCTTGCGCTCGAGCGCCGGGCCGGCGGTCTGGACCATCGGCACACCGAGCTCGGCGGCGACGATGTGGGCGAGGGAGGTCTTGCCGAGGCCAGGCGGACCGGCCAGCAGCACGTGGTCGAGCGGCTCGCCACGGCCGCGCGCCGCCTCGATGAAGATCGCCAGCTGCTCGGTCACCTGCGCCTGGTTGACGAAGTCGGCCAGGGTCGGTGGCCGCAGGGAGCGGTCGAGGTCCTCGTCGGGGACGTCGGCGCGAGCGTCGTGCACGCGCACCTCCGCGTCGAGGGGGACCGGCTCGCCGATGCCGGGGGTGCGGATCCGGTTGGCGCCGATGTCGGGGGAGTCGCTCACGCCGCTTTGCTCGTCCCCGCCTTGCGGAGCGCCATCGCCAGCAGCTCCTGCGGGTCCTCGGAGTCGTCGATCCCGTCCAGAAGCCGCCCGGCCTCCAACGGCGCGTAGCCGAGGTTGACGAGGCCGTCGCGGGCGAGGGCGCGGGCGTCGCCGCTCCCGACCGCCGCCAGCGCGACCTCCTCCTCGAGGGCGCCGGCGACCTTCTCGCGCAGCTCGACGATGATCCGCTCCGAAGTCCGCTTGCCGATGCCCGGCACCGCCTGGAAGCGTTTGGCGTCGCCGGCGGCGATCGCCCTCAGCAGGTCGCGGGTGCCGCCCCCCGAGAGGGTGGCGATCGCGACCTTGGGGCCGATGCCGCTGACCGAGATCAGCAGACGGAAGAGGTCGCGCTCCTCCTCGGAGGAGAAGCCGTAGAGCGCCAGCGAGTCATCGCGCGCGATCAGCTCGGCGTGGAGGAAGGCCTCGCGCCCGGTCGCCGGCACCGCTTTCAGCGTCTCCGAGGAGACCGCCAGGCGGTAGCCGACGCCGCCGGCGTCGATCACGACGTGGTCGGGACGGCGCACCAGCACCTCCCCTTTTACCGCAGCGATCATCCGGCCAACTGCTCCTGCGGGGCGCCCGCCGCAGCCCCGTCGACCATCGCCATCGCCTGGCGGTGGCCGCTGCCGCCGCCGTGGCAGATCGCCACCGCGAGGGCGTCGGCGGCATGGTCGGGCGTCGGCGGCTCGGGCAGTCCCAGGAGGGTCCCGACCATCCGCTGGACCTGGCGCTTGCCGGCCCCACCGGAGCCGCAGACCGCCATCTTGATCGCCTGCGGCGTGTAGGCGAAGCAGGAGATGCCGCCCTGCGCCGCCGCCAGCATCGCCACGCCGCTGGCCTGGCCGACCGCCATCGCCGAGCGCACGTTCTTGCCGAAGTAGACCTGCTCGATCGCCATCGCCTTCGGCTCGTGCCAGGCGATCAGCTCCGCCAGCGCCCCGTGAATGCGTTCCAGGCGCCGCTCCATCGCCAGATCAGGGGTCGTCTCGACCACCCCCCCGTCGAGGGCCACCATGTGGTTGCCCTCGACCCGGACGATGCCAAAGCCAAGATTCGCTGCGCCGGGGTCAACCCCCATCACGACCTGCATAAGAGCTTGATTCTGGGAGCACGGTCGGATGCCTTCCCTGGGGCCTCTACCCCCTTACCTCGGGCGTGCGTGGGAGGGGTCGAAAAGGCCTGAGCCCTTGCCGACCTCCGTCTCCCAGCCTTCAAGAGAAGCTGGGGCCGAGGCGCTTCGAAGCATCAGCCCGGCCCGACCCCTCAAGGGCCAGCCACTACGCCGCCAGCTTCTCCAGCACGTCCTCTGGGATGTCGAAGTTGGCGAACACCTCGTCGACGTCGTCCTGCTCGTCGAGGTCGTCGAGCAGCTTCAGCAGCCGCTCGGCGTCGTGGCCTTTCACCTCGACCGTGCTTTTCGGCTCGGTCGCGAGGCCGGCGGACTCGATCTCCACCCCGGCCCCCTCCAGCGCCTCGCGCACGGCGCTGAGATCGGTGGGCTCGCAGATCACCCGCAGCTGGTCGCCGTCCTCGCGCACGTCTTCGGCGCCGGCGTCGATGGCGACGATCAGGTCGTCCTCGCTGTAGCGGTCGGCATCGACGACGATCACGCCCTTTTTCTCGAAGATCCAAGCCACCGAGCCGGGCTCGCCGAGGCTGCCTCCGTGCTTGGAGAAGGCGAAGCGGATCTCGGCGCTGGCGCGGTTGCGGTTGTCGGTCAGCGCCTCGACCAGGAGCGCGACCCCGGCCGGGCCGTAGCCCTCGTAGACGATCCTCTCGATCGCCGCGCCGGCGGACCCCGCACCGGTGCCGGTATCGATCGCTTTCTGGATCTTGTCCTTCGGCATCGAGGCTTCCCGCGCCTTCTGGACCGCCGTCGCCAGGGTCGGGTTGCCGTCCGGGTCGCCACCGCCGTCGCGGGCCGCGACCGTGATCGCGCGCGCCAGCTTGCTGAAGAGCTTGCCGCGCTTGGCATCGGCGGCGCCCTTCTTGTGCTTGATCGAAGACCACTTGGAGTGACCGGACATCGCCTGCCATTCTATGAAGTAGGGAGATGGTTACGAAGGCGGACACCCACAGCACCGGTCAGGGCCTCGCCGCGGGCGTGGTGTTTCTGGCGATGCTCGTCGCCGCCTTCTCCCTCTGGACCGCGATCCCGCTCACCTGGGTCTACATCGCGTCGAAGGTGTCCGACACGCAGTTCCCGAGCGGCGGGCCGTACGCGGTCGTCGCGGTCGGGATCATCGCCTCGGTCCTCGTCGTCGCCTGGCTGATCGGCCGCCTCAACACCCTCTACATCCGGCTCACCGGCACCAACCGGGTCGGGGCCATCCGCCCGACCTGGCTGCGCAGCATGCGCGACACCGCCCCGATGGCGAACTCGGTGACCGTGGTCGAGGCGGTCCTGATGGGCTCGGTGATGCTCGCCGCACTGGCCCTCACCCTCTGGTTCTTCCTCCTCGCCGGCTCGCCGATCCCGAATCAGTAGGAGCCCGCCGCACTTCCGTGAAGGAAGTTTTTCGTTTCGCTGACAACTCGTTACATGTGGACCTGTAAAAGTGGCATCATGGCGACGATGGCAAGGGACACGTGGACCGACGAGAGGCTCGACGACCTCAAAGTGACGGTGGATGAGGGCTTCAGGGACATGCGGAGCGAATTCCGGGCGATGCGTGCCGAAGCCAACGCGCAGTTCGCGGCTCAGCATCGGACGATCGTGCAGATGTTCGCCGGCATCTGGGTGACGGCGGTCGTCGGCTTCCTCGGCGTGATCGCCACGATCATCACCCAGGGCTGAAAAGCAGCTTCAGACGACGAACTTGCCGTCTTCCTGCATGACGACGCCGTCGACTTCGAGCTTGCCGCCGAGACGCAGGTCGCAGACGAGGTCGGTGTGGACGGCGGACTCGTTCTCGCCCCCGGACTCGGGGTAGCTGGTCCCGACCGCCATGTGGACGGTGCCGCCGATCTTCTCGTCGAGCAGCACCTCGCGGGTGCCGCGGTCGATGCCGTAGTTGGTGCCGATGCCGAGCTCGCCGAGGCGGCGGGCGCCCGCGTCGGTGTCGAGCAGCGCCGTCAGGTACTCCTCGCCGCGCTCGGCGCTGGCGTCGACGACCTTGCCCGCCTCGAAGCGAAGGCGGACGCCGGAGACCTCGCGGCCGCCGATCACCGCCGGCAGGTGGAAGGTCACCTCGCCTTCGACCGAGTCCTCGACCGGGCCGGTGAAGAACTCGCCGTCGGGCATGTTGTTGTCGCCCACGCAGGGGATGAACTTGCGGCCGGCGACGCCGAGGGTGATGTCGGTCCCCGGCGCCGTCACCCGCACCTCCTCGTGCCCTTCGATCCACTCCGCCAGCCGCGTCGTCTCCTCCGAGGCGCGCTTCCAGGCGGTCAGCGGGTCCGGATCGGAGGCGAGGCAGGCGCCGTAGTAGAAGTCCTCGTAGTCGGCCAGGCTCATCTCCGCCTCCGAGGCGTAGGCGCTGGTCGGGAACAGGGTGTAGCACCAGCGGAAGTCGCCCTCGGCGCTGCGCTTCATCGCCCGCGCCATCAGGTCGCCGGTGACCGACTGGCGCAGGGTCTGGCGCTCGGGCGGCACGCCGGAGAGCTCACGGGTGTTGGTGCTGGCCCCGATCGCGATCCGCACGTCGGCGTTGTCGACCATCCACTCGGCGAAGGGCGAGATCCATTCCAGCTGCTTGTCGGAGGCGTGCTTGAAGTACGCGGCGATCTGCCCCTCCAGGGCGACGTTTAGGACCGGGTTGGCCCCGGCCTTCAGGACCTCTTCGTAGACGGCCAGCAGCAGCGGCGCGGCGGCGCTCTCGCCGTCGATCGAGACGACCTCGCCCTCCTGCACCTGGGTCGAGTAGCCGACCAGGATCTTCGCCAGGTTCTTTGTCCTCGGGTCGCCGCTCATCGTGCACCCTCCTCCTCGCGCTCCCGCGCGGTGGTCGTCATCGCCATGAAGATCGCGTGGAAGCGCGGGTCCTCGGTCAGCTCCGGGTGGAAGGCGGAGGCGAGCACGTTGCCCTCGCGGATCGCCACCGGGTGCCCCTCGTGGCTTGCCAGCACCTCGACGCCGGGCCCGTGGCTCTCGACCCAGGGGGCGCGGATGAAGACGGCCCGCAGCGGCTCGTCGCCGATCCCTTCCACCTCGAGGTCGGTCTCGAAGCTCTGCAGCTGGCGGCCGAAGGCGTTGCGCCGCGCGGTCGCGTCGATGAAGCCGAGATGATCAGAGTCGCAGATGATCAGCCCCGCGCAGGTGCCGAGGATCGGCCGCCCCGCCTCGTGGTGCGCCCGCAGCGCCGGCTCCAGGCCGGCCGACTCGATCCCCTTGCCGATCGTCGTGCTCTCGCCGCCGGGAATGACGAGCCCGTCGAGGTCCTCCATGTCGGCGGGCGCGCGCACCTCGCTCGGCTCGGCTCCGAGCTGGCGCAGGATGCGGGCGTGGGCCTCGAAGTCGCCCTGCAGCGCTAGGACGCCGACCCTCAGGTCAGGCCCCGCGGTCTTGGAGGAGCGCGTCCTCGGCTTCCAGCGGGGCGATCTCGAGGCCCGGCATCGCCTCGCCGAGGCCGATCGAAGCGGCGGCGACGCGCTCGGGGTCGTTGAAGTGGGTGGTCGCCTCGACGATCGCCCGCGCCCGCCGCTCCGGGTCGGCGCTCTTGAAGATCCCCGAGCCGACGAAGTTGCCCTCGGCGCCGAGCTGCATCATCAGCGCCGCGTCGGCCGGGGTCGCGATGCCGCCGGCGCAGAACAGCGGCACCGGCAGGCGCCCGGCGGCGGCGACCTCCTGGACGACTTCCAGCGGGGCGGGAAGTTCTTTAGCGGCGGCGGCGAGCTCCTCCGGACGCAGCAGGGAGAGCTGCTTGATCCCGGTCGTGATCTCGCGCATGTGGCGGACGGCCTCGACCACGTTGCCGGTCCCGGCCTCGCCCTTGGAGCGGATCATCGCCGCCCCCTCGCCGAGCCGCCGCAGCGCCTCACCGAGGTTGGTGGCGCCGCAGACGAAGGGAACGTTGAAGGCCAGCTTGTCGATGTGGTTGCGCTCGTCGGCCGGGGTCAGCACCTCCGACTCGTCGATGTAGTCGACCTCCAGCGCCTGCAGGACCTGGGCCTCGGCGAAGTGGCCGATCCGCGCCTTCGCCATCACCGGAATGCTGACCGCCTGCTGGATCCCCTTGATCATCGCCGGGTCCGACATGCGGGCGACGCCGCCGTCGCGGCGGATGTCGGCCGGGACGCGCTCCAGCGCCATCACCGCGCAGGCGCCGGCGTCCTCGGCGATCTTCGCCTCCTCCGGCGTGACCACGTCCATGATCACGCCGCCCTTCAGCATCTCGGCCAGGCCGGTCTTCCAGGAAATGATCAAGCAGCAGTGAAGCTTTTATGGCTGGCGATCTGCAATATCGAGGACAAACGGGCGCGAGAACGGGTCCGCCAACGCGACCGAACCACACCCCGCGAATACAAGCAGAGCAACCGCCGCGTCGAAGGCGCCATAGTTACCGGCTGGCAGCACGCACTGGCCGCCTCCGTCCTCAACTACCGAGACCGACTAGAGCCCTACTTTTACTTATCGACCGCAGCTCATACACAAAAAACGTGACAAGCTCGCGCCTACCTCGGCCTGGTCCGACCGAGTACTCCTCGGGTGCCTCTCGGGTGCAGGGTTCGATCACCAAGGCCGGCAACGCGCACGTGCGGCGGTTGCTGATCGAGGTGAACATGGCACCACCGGGCGGCCTATTGCCATGCAGGCCAGCGGTGCGGGCCCGCTGGGCCAGGTCGATCCAGCTCGATCGCGAACCTACGGACACGATGGAAACCTGCATATGATTAACGAAGAACTCAGAAAGTGGATCGCGATCTGTCGCGAGAACCTTTTTGGCACGACGCCCGCTATCAAGGAAAGCCTCTGCGCTCCAACCGGTCATGTGGGCGATCATGCGCAAACATCGATGGCGCCAGCATGAGCATTGTGCGGCCTTCGACTTTGTCGAGCAGCTTGCGAAGCTCCGTTTCGATAACGTCTTCAATCCCTACTCAGACATCTGTTCGGCACATGACATGGCGGATGCACCCGCGATCCGACGGAAGATCTCGCGTTCGCGCTCGAATCCGCCCTTAAT
>CAVPEX010000072.1:0-44595 GCA_963703585.1 uncultured Solirubrobacterales bacterium
CGAGCCGGCGCAGAATTCCTCGATCTGAAGCTGTTGGATTATCTGGTCATTGCTCTGCACCTCCAACTCAGGGCGCACTCGGCGGTAGTGGTGTAACTCCTCGTCGGCTCTCTTCACGCGTCTTGTAGTGCCGGCACCTCCTCTCGCGCCTCATCGCCCTGGTCCTCGAGGACCAGGGCGAGCGACTCCTCGGAGAGGTAGCGCCGACTTGACTGCGCGAAGGGGGTATTCGGTTGGAACACCCTTGAGTGCCGTCGCCGGGCCCCCGATCGGGTTCGCCGCTGCTGATTCGTGATCGCGATGCGTTTCCCGCTCGACCGCTGACGAGCGGGGACTCAGCGGATTTCTACGGGCGTGCCGGGCCGGGCGCGGGCAGCGAGCCAGCGGATGATCCGGTTCTGCATGCGGATGCAACCGTGCGAGCGGGCCGATCCGAGCGGGTCGCTCAGCAGCGGGCCGCTGCGGCCGTGCATGGCGACACGGCCGGGGCCGCCGCCGAAGTTCATCAGCGTGTTCGAGTGGGCCGTCAGCTGCAGGGCGAAGGGGCCGAGTTCGGAGCCGGGCGGCTGGCGCACGCGCTCGTAGACGGCGAAGAGGCCGCGGGGGGTCGGGGTCGACGGCCTGCCGATCACCACTCGCCAGCTGCGCACGCGGCGGCCGGCGCGAAAGACGCTGGCACGGCGGGAGTGGCGGTCGATGACGACCCGCCACGGGGTCCGCCCCAGCCTGGCGAAGTCGGCGTCGATCCAGCCGGCGCGACCGTTCGGACGTTCGGGCAGCTGCACCCGCAACCAGAGCCTGCCGGTGCGGTCACGATGAGCGGCCAACACCAACAGCGCCACGTGACCGCCGTCCCAGGCGGCGACGGTGCTGACGCGGGCGATGCGGCGGGCGCCGTGACGCGGCGTCGCGCGGGCCGTGGTGGGGTAGGTCACCTCCGCGGTCCAGGCGGAGGTCGCGGTCGGACCGCTCACCGGCAGCGGCACGGCCTGCTTGGCACCGCTCCTCAGGGCCTGGGCCCGGGCCGATGGCACCGCATCCCCCGCGGCGAGCGAGGACCCGGTCAGCGCGCCGATCGCGATCAGCAGCGCCGCGCGGCTACCCCGTGACACCGCCACCGCGCCCCGGCCCGGAGGACTCGATCTGAACCGCCGCGGCATCGCTGCGGGTGGGAGTGTTGTCGGACTGCACCACGGCGACGTTGCGAATCGTGCCGCCGCCGGCGCCGCCGTCGACCCGCGCCTTCACCTGGTAGCTGCGCGAGGCTCCGGCCGCGAGCATGTCGATCGACCAGCAGGCGTTCCCCCGTTCGAAGCGGGAGCCCGCCACGGACACGTAACTCATCGCGCTGGGCAGGTGGTCGCAGAGGAGGACATCGGCGGCGGCGCTTTGGCTGGTGTTGGTGACGCGGATCCGGAACTTGACGGTCTTGCCGGCTTCCACGGGGCCGCGGCCGAGGCGCTGCTTGACGACGCGCAGCGCCGCCCGCCCCTCGGCGATGCCGGCTACGGCGCCGTCGCGGTTATCGCTCGCCTTCTCATCGGCCAGCGCGGCGGTCACGGTCGCCGTGTTCTTGACCGATCCGGCACGCACCGCGCGTGCCTCCACGGTCGCCCGCTTCTCGGCGCCTGGGGCGAGCGAGGGCAGCTTGCAGGTGACGACCGAGCCGCCGGTTGAGCAGCGGCCGCCCGGGATCGACGCCGAGACGTACTTGAGCGAGCTCGGCAGCGTGTCGACGATCTTCACCGTCTTCGCCGTCGCCGGGCCTTCGTTCTCGACGGTGATCCCGTAGCGCAGGACCTCGCCCAGCTCCGGCTTGCCGGGGCCTTCGAGCGTCTTGCGCAGCACCAGGTTGAAGTCGGCGGGCGCCGGCGCATCGACCGCCGTGGTCGCGCTCGAGGTGTCGTTGCGGGCGACCGGGTCGGGCTGTTCTCCCGCGATCGTCGCGGTGTTGGTCAGCGTCGTCCCCTGCAGCGAGGCGGCGACCTTGCCGACCACCTGGATCTGGGCCGAGCCGCCGTTGACCAGGGTGCCGAGCGCGCAGGTGGCTCCTGCGGCGCCGGCGCCGCAGGAGCCCTGGCTCGGGCTGGTCGAGACCAGCGTCACGCCGCTCGGCAGCGGGTCCGTCACGGTGACGCCCGTTGCCGTCGAGGGCCCGTTGTTGGCCGCGACGAGCGTCCAGGCGATCGTGCCGTCGGCGTTGACCCGCGCCGGGCCGCTCTTGGCGATCGCGAGGTCCGCCGAAGGCCCGACCTTGGTCGTCGCGTCGGCGCTCTCGTCTTCCGGTTCGTCGTCGCCCTGGTCGCCACGGACCGTGGCGGTGTTGAGCAGCGTCGAGTCGGCGAGCGCGTGTGGCACGGTGACGGTGATCTGGCGGCTGGCCGATCCGCCAACCGCGAGCGTGCCGATTCCGCAGGTCACGATGCCACCGGCCTGCGTGCAGCCCGGGTCGGCGGAGACGAACTGCACGCCGACGGGCAGCGGGTCGACGACTTCGACGCCGGTCGCGTCGTCGGGACCGTGGTTGGTCACTTCGAGCGTCCAGGTCAGCTGCCCGTCGGCGGGCACCGTCGCCGGAGCAGTCTTGATCAGGCCGAGGTCGGCGACCGGGCCGACCTCGACTTCAGCCGAGCCGCTGTCGGGGTTGCCGCCGCCGAGTGGCTCGGGGGTCGTCGTGCTGACTGTCGCGGTGTTCGTGACGATGCCGTTGGCGGTTCCTTTGGCCGTGACGTGGATCGTTTCTTCCGCCCCCGGCACCATGTCGCCGAGTTCGCAGCTGACGGTGCCGCCGGCCTCGGTGCACAGGGGTTCGTCGGTCGAGACGAATTCCAGCCCCACCGGCAGCGGGTCTTCGAGTTTCACCGCGCGTGCGGTCGAGGGGCCGGCGTTGCTGACCAGGATCGTGAAGGTGGTTTCGTGGCCTTTGAGGACCGCTTCGGGGTCGGCGGTCTTGAGCACGGAGACGTCGGCGAGGGGGCTCGGCGAGGGGCCGAAGGTCGAGCTGTTGTTGCCCGGGTTGGTGTCCGTGGTCGTCGAGGAGACCGTCACCGTGTTGTTCAGCGGCGAGGTGGTCGTATCGGGGTCGACTTCGACGGTGACGTCGTAGGTCTGGTCGAAGCCGGCCGGCTCGGTCCCCAGGACGCATTTCACTTCGCCGCTGCTTTCGGAGCAGGGCGCGCTGGCGGAGACGAAGCTGGTGCCGGCGGGCAGTGGGTCGCTGACGACCACGCTCTGGGCGTCGGAGGGCCCGAGGTTCTTGACCCGCAGGTGCCAGCTGTATTCGTCGCCGGCGGTGTAGGTCGCGGCGCCCGTCTTTTCGATCGACATGTCGGCTTCCGCGGCGACATCGAGCGAGCCGGTGTCGCTTTCCGGGGTCGGCAGCTCCTCCGAGGTGACGGAAGCGGTGTTGGTCAGCGTCGTCCCGTCCGCGACGTTGGCTGCGACCGAGACCGGCACGGTGATCGTCTCGGTCGCGCCTTCCGCAAGCGAGGTCAGGTGCCAGTGGATCGTCGTCTCTCCGGCTCCCGGCCCCGACGCGACCGAGCTCTCGGAGAAGCCGGCGGGCGGATTGCCGCTGGCGCTGCCGGCGCTGTAGCCGAGGCCGGCGGGCAGCACGTCTTCGATGTCGACGTTGCGCGCCGTCGCGTTACCGGTGTTTTCCACTTTCACCGTGAACGAGGACGGCTGACCGGCGGTCGCGGCGCCGTTGTCCGGCGTCTTTTCGATCGTCAGCGCCGGGACCGCGAGCGTCGCCGTCGCCGTGTCGGGCGAGCTGCCGTAGGGGCCTGCTTCGTTGCCGGTGTTGCCGCCTTCGTCGGTGGCGGAAGTGACCTGAGCCGCGTTGACGTTGGCTTCAGCGCCGGTGCCGGGGCTGGTGGCCGCGGCCAGCTGCGGCTTGGCTTCGAAGGTGATCGTCACGTTGGCGCCGGCGGCCAGCGAGGGCACCGTCCATTCCAGCGTGTCGCCGGTCGGGTGGCTGGTGATCGTCGGCTCCTGCGCGCCGCCCGGGCTGAGCGTCGCCGAGCCGGCTTTGTAGGTCCAGTTCGGCGGCAGCGTGTCGGTGACGTGGACGTTGGTCGCGCCCGCGGTCGCCGAGCTGTTGGTCGCGACCACCCGCCAGGGGAAGTCCTGGCCGATTTCGGCTTTGCCGGTGTCGGGGAATTCTTCGAGCCCAGTCGTCTTCACGAGCGTGAAGGTCGGGAAGTCGAGCAGGACTTCGGCCGAGTCCGAGTTGCCGGCGTAGTTGCGGTATTCGAAGCCCGGGTGTTCTTCGCGGGTCGATTCCGGCAGGCCGAAGTAGAGCGGGATCGAGGCGGTGTTTTCCAGTTCCTGACCGTCATGGAGCAGGCCGACTTCGACCAGATCGGCCGTGTAGACGAGCGTCACCGTTTCGTTCGGCGCGATCGGCCCGGGGATTTCCCATTCGATCTGCGGTTCGGCTTCGCTCCAGGGATTGACGACCGTCACTCCGGCCTGCGCTTCCACCTGCACGTTGGTCAGCGCCGGATCGGGCTGATCGCTGACTTTCAGGTCGTAGGCCGGCGAGTCGCCGGTGTTTTTCACGAGCAGGCGATAGGTCAGCGGCGCCTCGGAGTGGTCGATGTCGGGACCGTCGCCGAAGCTGCCGTTGCCGACTTTCACCTGCTTGTCGAGCGTGACGTCAGGCTCGTGGAAGGTCTCCGTCGCTTCCGCCGGGCTCGAGGTTTCGTCGAAGCTGGTCGGAATCGTGCCTGCTTCGAAGCTGCCTTTGTCGGTGCGGTCGCTGCTCACGGTGACAACGTTTATGCCCGCCTGGCCGGCGAGAACCAGGGCGCCGCCGTTGCGGTGCGTTCCGCGCACGTGGGCGCTGTAGAGGAGCTTGATCACCTGCGCTTCGGCCAGCGGGGAGATGTCGCCGAGGCTCCAGGCGATCCTCGTGGTGCCGTCGCCGTTGACGACCGGCGTGTAGAAGTTCGCCGCGTTTTGCGGCGGGCAGCCGCTGACGCATTCGACGCTGCCGTATCCGTCGAATTCGATGCTGTCGGGGAGGACGTCCTTGACCGTGGTGTCGAAGAGCGCGACGCTCGGCGGAATCGTCACCGTCACTTCGTAGCCGAGGGCCTGCCCGATCGTCCCGCTTTCGGGCGTCACGAGCTTCGTCACCGAGGCGCCGCCGATCCGCACGGTGTCTTCCGCCGCGGCTTCGTAGCCCGCGCCGCTGGTCCGCCGATCGCTCGCGCTTGAGTCGAGGCTGGCGGTGGTGCCTTTCACCGCGTTCGTGAATTCAGCGCCGGCGACCGCGGGGTTGTCGACTTCGGCCAGGTAGGTGAAGCTCGAGTTTGCGTTGGGCGCGATCGTGGCGACGGACTTGGTGATCGTGCGCGAGCCGGAGTGCCAGACGGCGCCGCCGCTGCCGGGTACTTCTTCGTTGTCGGCGAGTGGTTCGCCAGCGCCTTTGACCGGGGTCAGGCCGACCGGGATTTCGTCGACGATCGCGACTTCGTGCGCGGTGGAAACGTTGGCCGCGTTGGAGTTGGAGGTGGTCACCGTGTAGGTGACGACTTCGCCCGGATTGACCCGCGCCGGGTTTTTGTTGTCGGTCTTGGCCTGCGAGATCAGTGGCTCGACGACGGTGGTCGAGACGGTCGGCGACTTGGCCGACTGGGCGCCGACGCCGGGGTCGCTCCAGGAGAGCGTCGCCTGGTTCGTGAGGCCGCTGCCGCGGGCGTTGCCGGCGACGTTGGCGACGACGACTTCGAAGGTGAGCACCACCTGGTCGGTGCCCGAGCCGGCGGCGTTCGAGTAGCCGGCCGGAAAGATCACCCGCGGGGTCGAGCCGCTGGTATCGAGTTCGAAGCCGGCCGGCAGCGCGCCGCCGTTCAGCATCGCCGTCGCCGAGCCGGCCACATAGGGCTGGCGTTCGACGCTGCTCAAAGCATCGGTGAGTTCGGCGCTGCCACCGAGCGTCGTCCCCTCGGGGATGTTGGCGGTCACCGTGTAGGTGATCGTCTCGCCGATCGTCGCCTGCGTCGCGACGCTGTTGCCGGCCTCGTTGACGCTGGTCGTGCGGGTCTTGCCGACCGTGGCGCCGGTGGTGAGGACATCGCTCGGGTCTTTGGCAGCGGGCGCGTTCGGTTCGGTCGAGTTCGAGGGGTCGATGTTTTCGGCCGGCGTGTAGGTGAAGGTGCCGCCGGTGTTGGTTTCGCCCTGGAATTGGCGCACGCCCGCAGTATTGGCCAGCGTGCGTCCAGGCCCAACGGTGGCCGGCACTTTCGCCGTGTAGGTCAGTTTCTTGGCTTCTTCGATCGCGACTTTCGGCACGACCCAGACGATGTGGTCGCCGGGGCCGGTGGTGAGGCATTCGCCGCCATCGCTGATCCCGGTGACTTCCGAGCAGGAGTAATCGGCCGGCAGGATGTCCCAGACTTCGACGTTGACGGCGTCCTGGCCGCCGCTGTTTTCGACATCGACCCGGTACGTCACTTCGTCGCCGTCCTCCACCTGGACGTGATCGACGTTGGCACCGTTCGGGCCGTTGACGGTGCTGACGCCACGGACGACTTTTTCGACGCCCTTGGTCAGCCCCATCACCGGCGTGGAGATCTCGTAGTTGGCTTCGGCCCGCAGCGCTTCCGATTCGCCCGGCGTGTTGGCCGAGGAGAACTTCATCAGGTTGCCTTTGAGGTCGCCGTTGACGACGGTGCCAAGCGGCTTCACCTCGGTGGCGAGGACGCGTTCGAACACCTCGCCGCCGGCCGGAACGGTTTTGCTGCTCGCGGCCCAGCTCAGCAGGCCGCCTGCGGCATTCGATTCGTCGAGCGTCGCTTCGACGTTGTTTTCGCCGAACGGTTCGTCGCTGCCGGTCACGTATGCCGTGCCGGGCGGCAGGTAGTCGGCGATCGTCTGCGCGTCGGTGTCGAGCGTGCCGGGGAATTCGACGCGGAGGTTCCAGCAGACCCGGTCGCCGGGGTGGTAGGCGGGAACGCTCAAGACGTAGGTGGCGGTTTGGCAGTTGGCGCCCGCCTGGCTGACGAGCTTGCGGATTTTCGGCCCTTCGGCTTCCAGGGTGGCCGAGCTCGCGTCGCCGATTTTGGCGCCGTCGGCGACTTCGTGGGAGATCTTCGCCGCCGGGTTCTCGCAGTTCGTGGCTTCCGGGGCCAGGCAGCGGGCAAAGCCGTCGGCTTCGGTGGTGACGCCGTTGGCGATCTTGTCGTGGGAGAGGATCGGCGTCGTCGGTTCGAAGTTGCTCTGGTAGTGCGTGCGGGTATGGGTCCAGAAGCTGAGCGTGAATTTGTCGTTGATCGCGGTGTGCTGGACCGCCGCGAACTGGGTCGCGTTCCAGCTCAGGGTCCAGCTCCCGTCGGCGTTCTCGACCGCCGAGCTGTAGGGCGCGGTCGGTTCTTTGCCAGCCACCGGGTCGCATTCGGGGTCCGCCGCGTCATGCGGGGCGTGGGTGAAGTTCGCCGCGCCGAGCGGGCAGAGGCCGTTCGGCAGCGTGTCGGTGACGATGCCGTCTTTGACGTACTTGTACTCGGAGGTTTCGAAGGTCAGCGTCCATTTCGTGTCCTGCCCCTGTTCGAGCCGCGTCGCTTCGGTGCTCTTGTGGACGACCCAGTCCTCGGCGGTGCGGTCGAGGATCGCTTCGTCGGAGGTCGGCGTCGGCGTCGTCCCCTGATAGGTGCCCGAGGCGGTCGCATAGGTGCGCAGCAGCGTCTCGTCGACGACTTCGGGGCCGGTGTTGTTGTCGAGGTTGGCGGCCTGTTCCCCGGACGCCGCCGAGGGCCGCGTGCCGCCGCTGAATTCGTTGGTGTTGGCGAGGATCGGGACCGCGACGCGGTATTTGAACGTCTTCACCTGGCCGGGGGTGAGCGTTCCCGCATCCCAGACGACGTGGGTGTAGACGGCTTCCGGCAGCGGGCCGGCGCCGTCGGGGTCGACGAGTTCGGTTTCGACCGATTCCGGCGTCGAGCATTCGGCCAGCGTTTCGACTTCGATCGGGCCCGAGCCCGGATACTCTTCGGCGCTGCCGGGGTTGGTCCCGATCGCCTGGGTCGTGTTGTCGGTGCCGGCGCCGCCGGCCGCGCCGCAGCCGAAGAACTCGAGGCCGGCCGGCACGTAGGCGTCGAGTTTCGTCCCGGTGGTCGGGTTGACGCCGTTGTTTCGCACCTGCAGCGCGTAGACCGTCTGGTCTTCGTGGGCGCCGCGCAGGATCTCCCCCTCCGGCGAGGGCTCGCTCGCGGTGACCTCGATCGCCTTCAGCCGCTGTTCGCCGACGACTTCGCCACTGAAGCCGGTGAAGCTGGTCGCCGACGGCCCTTCCGGTTCCCCGGTCGCGGTGAACTTCGGCACGTAGCGCGGGTCGCTGTTGACGAACGCCTGCGCCCGCACCGGGAAGACGTCGCCGGCGTGCAGGACGGCCTGGTCGTATTCGAGCTTGAAGCCGAGCTCCTCGTGCGAGTTGGGCGAGAGATCGGCGACGTTGCTGAAGATCAGCGTCGTTTCGCCGCTCGAGGGCGCGTTGGCGATCGCGGTCGGCGCGACCGGCGATCCGCCCGCGTAGGAGACGCCGTTCGGCAAGACGACGCGGAAGCTGAGGTTGTAGCCGTAGGGCTGAGCGGAGGGATTGGCGGCGTCGAGGGTGACGTGGACCGGTTCCCCGTACAGCGTCGAGGAGGAGGAGGCGGAGGCGGAGATGTCGGGTGTCCCCTGCGCCCGCGCGGTGGCGGAGAGCAGGCCGAGGAGGCCGACGACGGCGATCAAGGTCAGGACGGCGGGCAACCGCCGCGCGCGCACTTCGGTGCTCCCCTGCGGCAACTCGTTTCCCTTCGTCGGTGTCGATCGCCGGCCGCATCGGCCAGCGTGGTGTCGACCGAAGATTCAACTGGCTGCCGAGCCGCCCCTGCCCTGTTTGGGCTCTTTCACCCGGGTGAATGTCAAGCGGAACGGACGTTCATATGAGGGCAGTTCCCCAACATTCGGTAGGCTGTTCTCGGTCCAAATTCCCGCCTCGATGCCCCCCATCTCCGCCGGTTCGCAAGCAGGATGAGCAGCGCGATCCCCCCGCCGACCGCCGCTTCGAGGCTGTCGGCGCCAACCGTGCGACGGGAGGCGATCGCGCGGGAGCGGCTGGCGCGGACACTGGACGCGGCCGCCGAGCGGCCGCTGACCGTCGTCTGCGCTCCGGCTGGCTTCGGCAAGACGACGGCGGTCGTCCAGTGGCTCGAAGGCACCGGTCTCCCCCACGCCTGGCTCTCGGTCGACGCCAGCGACAACGACCCCCGCTGGTTCGCGGCGCGGCTGCTGGCGGCGCTGGACCGGACGCTTCCCGGACGCTTCGAGGACGCCCGCCGCGCCTTCCACTCCGGTGCCGACGTCGAGACGACGGTGATCCCGCTCGTCGCCAATGCGCTCTCCGCGCAACGGGCGGAGAGCGTCGCGATCGTCCTCGACGACTACCACGCGCTCTCCGAGCCGTCCTGTCACCGGGTGACCGCCGCGATGATCGACGCCGCACCGGCGAATGCCGGCGTCGTCGTCACCAGCCGGACGCCGCCGCCGCTGCGGCTGGGCCGGCGGCGCGCGACCGGGACGGTCGCCGAGGTCGGGCCGGAGCAGTTGCGGTTCGCACCGGAGGAGTCGGAACGGCTGCTGAACGGCCCGCTCGGGCTCGGGCTCGGCCGCGAGCAGGTCGCGCTGATCGACGAGCGGCTCCAGGGCTGGGCGGCCGGGCTGGCGCTGGCCGCCAGCGCCATCGCCGGGGGCCGCGACCGCGACGGCTTCCTGGCCGCCCTGGAGCGGTCCGGCGAAAGCCTCGACGCCTACCTGACCGAGGAGGTGCTCGAGGCCGTCAGGCCGGAGCTGAGGGAGTTCCTGCGGCGCACCTCGATCCTCACCGAGCTCTCCGGCCCGCTCTGCGAGGCGGTCGTCGGCGACCCGCAAGCGCACGATCTGCTCCGCGAGGTCCGGCAGATGAACCTCTTCGTGACGCCACTCGACCGCGAGGGGGGATGGTTCTGCTACCACGACGTCTTCGCGGCCACCCTGAGCGGGGAGCTCGCGCGACGGGAGCCGGAGCTGGTCGGCGACCTGCACCGACGCGCCGCCGACTGGTATGAGCGGGCCGGGCGCTCCGAAGAGGCGATGGAGCACGTGCTGCTGGCGGGCGACGGCCTTCGCGCGGCGTCGCTGCTCGAGGCGAGTTGGATCGGCCTGATCACCGAGCGGCGCCACGTCACCGTCCGGCGCATCCTCCGCCGCCTCCCGGACGAGCGCGGCGAGCACGGGCCCCTGTGTGAAGCCCTCGACCTCCTCTGCATGATCTACGAGGGCGTCGACCAGCGCACCACCGCCGAACGCGCTGAGGCGCTCGCCGCCAGGCACGGTGACGATCCTCGTGTCCGCCTGGTCATCGACGGGATCCTGGTCAGCCCCTTCTACGGCGAAGTCGGCCGGGCGGTGGAGATCGGCAGGGAGGCATGGGGCCGCTACGCCGAGCTGCCGCAGATGCGCGAGCAGCTGGTCGTGCAGCTCGCCCTCGTGCTCTGGTTCGCGGGCCAGTACGAGGAGGTGCGCTCGCTGCTCGAGCCGCGAGTCCGCCTCGACCAGCCGACCTTCGGCAAGGTCTGGACTCTCGCGATCCTGGCGATCACCGATTGCGAGGAAGAGGACGCCGAGATGGCCGAGCGCCACGCCCGCGAGGCGATGGCCGAGGTCGTGGCGGTCGGCGGCGAGACCGCGACCGAGTTCACCGGCGTGCCGTGGGTGGTGGGCGAGGCCCTGCGTCTCGCCGGCAAGCTGGAGGAGGCGCGAAAGCACATGTCGCGTGGGCTCGAGAACGAGGCGCGGCGACCGGGATCCGTCGGCCACGCGCTGGCCCTCACCTATGACGCGGACCTGTCGCTGGCCGAGGGCAACCGCGACCGCGCGGCGAGGAACGCCCGGCGGGCTCGCGAGATCGTCGACCGCTACCCGGACCTGGGCGCCGTGCCGCGGCGGCTGGCTGAGGTCGAGGCTGCGCTCGACGCGAGCGAGAACGCACTGCTCGGCACCCTCCCGACGCCGGCGGAGCTCCGCGTGCTCGCGCTCCTCGACAGCGACCGCAGCCTCGCCCAGATCGGCTCCGAGCTGTACCTGTCACGCGACACGGTGAAGAGCCACGCCCGCCGCCTCTATCGCCGCCTCGGAGCGAGCTCACGACAGGACGCCGTAGGCGCCGCTCGCAAGCGCGGCCTGTTGAGCGAGCGATAGCGTCAGCCGCAGCCGCGGCCGGCGGAGTGCGGTCCGGTTGGCATCTGGTTCGATTACGCCGCCAAGGTGAGCAGTGACCGAGAGGCTCGCTCGCGGCTGCCTCCTCTGCAAGCCGGCCGACCTGCCATGTTCGGCGAGGGCTCCTGATCGCCGCCACCTCCCGCCCCGGGTCGAGCCCGGGCCTAATCGCGGGAGGCCCTTCGGCTCACCGTGAAGCCAGCGTGCCCGGTGGCGAGCTCCTGGGTCGCGAACAGGGGGCAGACGACGACGAACCCGATCGAGTCTGCCTTCGCGACCGTGAAGCTGCGCACCCGGGTGACGAAGGGGGCCGGCTCGAAGACCGCGGCGCTGGCGATGGCCTACAAGCTGCTCGACGCCGCCCAGGAGCGCTGGCGGCGCTTCAACGGCCACGAGCTCGTCGCCGAGGTGCTCGGCGGAGCCACCTTCGAGGATGGGCTCAAGGTAGAGAAAGTGAACAACGAGGAAGAGATCGAGAAGGTCGCCGCCTGACGGTTCTCATGGCGCCATCCACAACATTTGACAGTTGCTCTTGCTGGATGGCCCTTCCCAGGTGGTCTGAAGCCGCCAGGAACTTGCCAACAGATGCGTATCCGGTTCACTCCAAGCGCGGTCAGGCGGCGATCTGGCCGGTGATCTGGGCGTAGGTCGTGGGCTTCTGGGCACTGCCGAGCCCGAGCAGCGTCTGGAAGGCGGCCATCGGCGTGAGGCGGCGGTTGTGGCGGAAGACGTACTCGTCGAGGTAGACCTGCAGGTGCTTGTCACTGACGCCGCGGTGGGTCCCGTCCATCCAGGCCTTGAAGTTTGAGATCGCGCGGTGCGCGCGCGGCGGCAGCTGCTCGCCGGGCTTGGCGCTGTCCTGGGGGCGACGACGGTGGTCGTAGCCCTGCTTGGCGAGCACGCGATAGGACTGCAGCCCGTCGGTGTGCACGATCGCGCCCGGCGCCGTCGTGGCCTTGGCGAACGCCGGCAGCGAGGGTCCCGAGGCATCGGGAAGGGTGGCGAGGCGCAGCCGGCCCGAGCCGCCGCCCCTGACCTCGATCGCAACCCCGCACAGCGCCTTCTTGCCGCGCTCACGGCCGCCCTTGAGCCCCTCCTCGTGCCCGCCGACGTAGAACTCGTCGATCTCGACCTCCTCGCTCAGCGGCGCGCGCTCGGGCGCGACCATCGCCCGGCGCAGCTTCTGCAGGATCAGCCACGCCGTCTCATACCGCGACAGGCCGAGCTGGCGCTGCAGTTGCTTGGCGGAGATCCCGGGGTGATGGGTGGCGACCAGGTAGGCCGCCCAGAACCACAGCCGCAGCGGCACGCGCGTGCCGTGCATCACCGTGCCGGCCGTCACCGACGTCTGGCGCCCGCACGCGGTGCACACCCACAGATGCCGGCGCGTCTCGCCCCCGGCGCGATCGCCGCCGCACCCTGGACAGCGAAACCCCTCCGGCCAGCGCGACGCGAACAGGTATTCCCGGCACGCGTCCTCGCTCGCAAAGCGCTCCTGGAACTCCAGGATCGACCGAGGGTACGCGGGCCGTGCCACCCCGCCAAGCTAGGCCACGCACCGGATGGAGCGAACCGGATACGTATCTGCCAACAGGTCGCGGGAGATCGTCCGCTCCGGGCAATAGTGTCCCCCCTTAGTAAAGTATCTATTGAACCCCTTCATCGCGGCGACCATGCCGACCATCAGCAGCGAGACCAGCAGGATCAGACCGACGTACTCGACCGTCCCCTGTCCGGACTCGCCCTCGGCCAGCATCCGGATCCGTCGCAGCTTGCCGGCGACGACGGCGTGCAGGTACCCCAGCAGCATGTAGATCATCGATTGCCTCCCTGTCGCGGTTTGGAGGCGGATGGTCCGATCCGGGGGCGCACGGAACAAGACGCCCGTGTGCCAACTGGCGCACGCGAAGGTGAAGGGTCCGTGGTGGCCCGGACGCCGGGCCGCCCGCTACCGGAAGGCCTGGTGGCCGGTCAGCGCCCCGCCGACAACCAGGGCGTGGACGTCGGCGGTCCCCTCGTAGGTGACGACGGACTCGAGGTTGTTCATGTGGCGGATCACCGGGTACTCGAGCGAGATGCCGTTGGCGCCGAGCACCTGGCGGGCGCTGCGGGCGACCTCGAGGGCGCCGTCGACGTTGGCGAGCTTGCCCATCGAGACCTGCTCGGGCCGCAGGGCGCCGGCGTCCTTGAGGCGGCCGAGGTGCAGCGCCAGCAGCGTCGCCCGGTTGACCTCGGTCGCCATCTTCGCCAGCTTCAGCTGCTGGATCTGGGTGGCGGCGATCGGCTTGCCGAAGGCGACCCGCTCGCCGGCGTAGGCGAGCGCCGCTTCGAAGCAGGCGCGGGCGGCGCCGGCGGCGCCGAAGACGATCCCGAAGCGAGCCTCGTTGAGGCAGGAGAGCGGTCCTTTCAGCGAGCTGACCTCGGGGAGCACCGCGTCGGCCGGCAGCCGCACGTCGTCGAGGAGGAGCTCGGAGGTGACCGAGGCCCGCAGCGACATCTTCCTGTGGATCTCCGGCGCGCTGAACCCGGGCGCGTCGGTGGGGACGACGAAGCCGCGCACGCCCTCCTCGCTCTGCGCCCAGACGACGGCGACGTCGGCGACGGAGCCGTTGGTGATCCACATCTTCTGCCCGCTGAGGACCCAGTCGGAGCCGTCGCGGCGGGCGCGGGTCCGCATCGCGCCGGGATCGGAGCCGGCGTCGGGCTCGGTCAGCCCGAAGCAGCCGATCGCCTCGCCCGCGGCCATCCGCGGCAGCCACGCCTGCTTCTGCTCCTCCGAGCCCCAGCGCCAGATCGCGAACATCGCCAGCGACCCCTGGACGGAGACGAGGCTGCGGACGCCGGAGTCGCCGGCCTCCAGCTCCATGCAGACGAGGCCGTAGGCGGTGGCGCTGGCGCCGGCGCAGCCGTAGCCCTCCAGGTGCATCCCCAGCAGCCCCAGCTTGCCCAGCTCCGGGGCCAGCTCGGCCGGGATCGTCCCCCGCTCGAACCAGTCGCCGACCTCGGGCACGACGCGGTCGCGGACGAAGGCGCGGACGGTGTCGCGGATGTCGCGCTCCTCGTCGGAGAGGAGGCCGTCGGTGGCGAGGAAGTCGGTGGGACTCGGCGCTGGGATATCTAGGATTCAACCAGTTGACCTCAGCCCTCGGCGACCTCCGCATCCTCGACTTCTCGCGCGTCCTCGCCGGGCCGTTCGCGACGATGATGCTCGCCGACCTCGGCGCCACCGTGACCAAGGTGGAGCGCCCGGAGACCGGCGACGACACCCGCGCCTGGGGCCCTCCCCATGACGACCGCGGCGAGGCGACCTACTTCCAGTCGGTCAACCGCAACAAGGAAAGCGTCGCCCTCGACCTGACGGACCCCGAGCAGCTGGCCCAGGCGCGACGCCTCGCGCTCGAGGCCGACGTCCTCGTCGAGAACTTCCGCCCCGGCCTGATGGCCGAGCGCGGCCTCGGGTACGAGGACCTGGCGGCCGCGAACCCGGGCCTCGTCTACTGCTCGATCACCGGCTTCGGCGGCGCCGGCGCCGGCGCCGAGCTCCCGGGCTACGACCTCCTGGTCCAGGCGCTCGGCGGCCTGATGAGCATCACCGGCGAGCCCGACGGCGAGCCGCTCAAGGTCGGCGTCGCCCTCGTCGACGTCCTCGCCGGCCTCTTCGCCACGGTCGGCATCCTCGCGGCGCTGGAGCACCGGCGCGACAGCGGCGAGGGGCAGCTGGTCGAGGTCGACCTCCTCTCCGCCCTGCTCGCCTCGCTCGTCAACCAGGGCTCCGCCTACACCGTCGCCGGCGTCGTGCCGGGCCGGATGGGCAACCGCCATCCCAGCATCGCCCCCTACGAGCTCCTCCGCACCGGCGAGGGCGAGCTGGTCCTCGCCGTCGGCAACGACCGCCAGTTCGGCGACCTCTGCGCGGCGATCGGCCGGCCGGAGCTGGCCGCGGACGCCCGCTTCGCCGACAACCCCTCGCGCGTCGCCAATCGCGAGGCGCTGAAGGAGGCGCTCGAAGCTCGCCTGGCGACCCGCCCCGCCGCGGAGTGGGTCGAGCTGGTGAGCGCGCGCCGCGTCCCCGCCGGCGTCGTCAACGACGTCGCCGCCGCCTTCGAGCTCGCCACCCGGATCGGGCTCGAGCCAACGGTCGAGATCCCCCGCGGGGACGGCGGCACGGTCCGCCTCACCCGCAACCCGATTCGCCTCTCGCGAACCCCGGCCAGCTACCGCCTGCCGCCGCCGCTACTGCCCTGAGCGCGTTCGCCGAGTCGGTGGTGCGGGCGCCGCCGCCGTAGGTCTCGGTGTGCGAGTGGGGGTAGATCTCGACCATGTTTCCCCAGCGGTCGAGCGTGTAGACCGTCTTGAAGGGCTGCGACGATCTCGCGGTCTTCCTCGGAGCTCGAGAACTCGACCTCGAAGCGGGACAGCGGTGTTCCTTTTCCGGTCTATTCCCGGATAAGGCGCACCGCTGTGGCCGCGGGGGCGCTACCAGCCGGTCCAGCCGGCGTCGACGGCGAGGACGTGGCCGGTGACGGAGCGGGAGCGGTCGCAGGACAGGTAGAGGACCGCGGCGGCGGCGTCCTCGGTGGAGGCGATCTCGCCCCCCGGGATCCGCCGCGCCACCTCCGCCGCGAACTCGGGGTCCTCGAACATCGGCTTCGTCATCGGCGTGTCGACGAAGGTCGGGGCGACCGCGTTGACGGCAATCCGGTGCGGCGCCCACTCGACCGCGAGCGCCTTGGTCGGGCCGTTGACGGCGTGCTTGGTCGCGCAGTAGGCGGCCCCGGCCCGGGTAGCCGACCGAGGCCATCTGCGAGGAGACGGTGACGATCCGGCCGCCATCGCCGCAGAAGAGGTCGGTGGAGCCGGCAGGCCGAGCAGCTCCGCGCAGGTCTCGTGCCCGGCCCGGTGCGAGAACTCGCCGCGCCGGCACAGCCCCGGATCGAGCTCGACCCCAGCCCGCGCCAGCCCGTCCCCGAAGCCGGCGTCCCGCTCGATCGCGGTCGCGGTGTCCTCCGGCCCCGAGATCAGGCCGATCCGCCGGCGCCCCATCCCGGCCAGCAGTTCCGCCGCCAGCGCGGCGCCGGCGCGGTTGTCGGCGACGACCGCGTCGCGCGCGGGCCCCGGCACCTCGCGCACGACCGGCACGACCGGGCCCGGCTCCTCCGCCAGCAGCTGCCGCGTCATCTCGTCGGTGGTCGCGGTGGCGACGATCGTGCCGTCGACCAGGCCGCGCGCATCAGCGCCGAGATCCCGCCCTCCTCCTCCTCGCCCGTCCTCTCGCTGACCAGCACCGCCCGGTACCCCGCCGCCTCCAACTGCCGGTGGAGCGCCTCGACCAGCTCCGGGTAGAAGGGGTTGTTGAGGTCGGCGACGAGAACCCCGACGGTGCCCGCGCGCCGGGTGATCAGCGAGCGCGCAGCGGCGTGCGACACGTACCCGAGCCGCCGCGCGGCTCACGCACCAGCTATTGGGTCTCCGGCGCCACCCGCGGATCGCCGCGCAGCGCCCGCGAGACCGTCGGCTGCGAGACCCCCGCCGCGCGGGCGATGTCGTGGCTGGTGACTCGGCGTCCACCGCTCGCTGGCACGCCGCAACCGTACCCGCCGCGGATACCCTCACCCGGGTGAGGGTCCTGGTCGTCACCAACTTCGAGCCCGACGACTCGGCGCCGCAGCGCGGGCGCTGGGTGCGCGACCAGGTCGACGAGCTGCGTCTGCGCGGGGTCGAGGTCGACCTCTTCAGCTTCCCCCCCGGCCGCGGCGAGTACCTGCCGGCGACGCGGCGGCTGCGCTCGCTGCTGCGGCGCCAGCGCTTCGACCTCGTCCACGCCCACTACGGCCTGCCGGGATGGTGCGCGAAGCTGGCCGGGGGGCGGCCGCTGATCGTCACCTTCCACGGCACCGACGTCCGCCACCCGCTGGTCGGCGCGCTCTCGCGACGCCTCGCCTGGCGGGTCGACCTCGTCGCCGGCGTCAGCCGGGCCCTGTTCGCGCGCGACGGCGACGGCCGCCCCGGGCTGCCGCCCGTGCCCGGCTCCGCGGTGCTGCCCTGCGGCCCCGACCTCGGCCGCTTCGCCCCCACCTCCCGCACCGAGGCTCGGCGCGCGCTCGGACTCGACCCCGAGGGCCGCTTCCTCTTCTTCCCCGCCAACCCCGCCCGGCCGGAGAAGCGCCACGATCGCGCTGCCGAGCTCGCCGCCGCCTGCGAAGCCGACCTCCTCACCGGCGGCTCGATCGAGCCCGAGCGGATGCCGCTCTGGCTCAACGCCGCCAACGCCGTCCTCGTCACCTCCGACTACGAGGGCTTCGGGATGGCGGCGGTGGAGGCGCTGGCCTGCGGCGTGCCGGTCCTCTCCACCCCGGTCGGCGTCGCCCCCTACGCGCTCGCCGGCGTCGAGGGCTGCCTCTGCGCCCCCTTCGACGCCGCCGCCTGGGCGGCGATCGCGCGGCCCCACCTGGAGGCGCCCGATCCCCGCGTCGAGGGCTCGGCCCGGGCCGCGTCGCTCTCGGCGGCGCGGATGGCGGAACGGGTGATCGAGGCCTACCGCGACGTCACCGGCACCCCGTAATAGATTGACGCTATGAGCGAGGGGATCGACCCGGGCGACAAGCCGCTGAACGCGCAGGTCGACGAGGCCGAGCGCCGGCTGCGGGCGGCGGCCGACGTCGCGGGCGAGGCCGAGCGCCGCGCCGAAGCCGAGATCAAGGCGCTGGAGGAGGACCTCGAGCGCGAGCGCGCCGAGGCCGACCGCGCCCTGGAGGAGCTGAAGCTCCATCACGAGGAAGAGCTGCAGCGCGAGCGCGAGGCCAAGCGCCAGGCGATCGCCACCGCCGAGCAGCGGCTGGGCGAGATCGAAGCCCAGGCCGAGGCCGCCGAAGAGCGCGTGGCCGCCGCCCAGCGCCGCGCCGAGGAGGCCGAGGCCGCCATCGCCGACGAGAAGGCGCGGGCACGCGAAGGCGCCGCCGCCTGGCTGCGCGAGCAGCTCGACTCCCTGCGCCGAGAGGCGGGGAGATAACCCCCGACCACGAGTTCGACGTCGCCGTCGTCGGCGGCGGCGCCGCGGGGCTCTGGACCGCGCTGCGGGCGGCCGAGCTCGGGGGCAGGGTCTGCGTGATCTCCCGCACCCCGCTCTCGCTCAGCGCCAGCTTCTGGGCCCAGGGCGGGCTGGCGGCGGCGCTGGAACCCGACGACTCCCCCGACCTGCACGCGGCCGACACGATCGCCGCCGGCCGCGGCCTCTGCCGCCCCTCCGCCGTCCAGGTCCTGGTCGACGAGGCGCCGGGAGTCGTGCGGGACCTGCAGGCCCGCGGCGTCGTCTTCGACCTCGACCACGAAGGCCTGCTGGCACTCGGCCTCGAGGGCGGCCACGCCTTCCGCCGCATCGTCCACGCCGGCGGCAGCCAGACCGGCCACGAGATCACCTCGAAGCTGGCGGCGATGGTCGCCGTCCAGCCCGAGATCGAGGTGATGGAGAAGACCTCGGCGACGGCGCTGTGGAGCGACGGCGAGCGCTGCCACGGGGTGGTGACCAGCAACGGCACCGTCGCCGCCGCGGCGACGGTGATGGCGACCGGTGGCGCCGCGGCGCTGTGGCGGCGGACGACCAACCCGCGCGGGGCGATCGGCGCCGGCTCGGTCTTCGCCGCCGCCGCCGGGGCCGACCTCGCCGACCTCGAGTTCTGCCAGTTCCACCCGACCGCGCTGGCGCTGCCGGGGTCGAGGTTCGACGGGGTGCTGATCACCGAGGCGATCCGCGGCGAGGGGGCGACACTGCTCGACGCCTCCGGTGAGCGCTTCACCGACGAGCTCGCCCCCCGCGACGCGGTGACGGCGGCGATCCTCGAGCGGATGAAGGCCGAGGCCAGCGCCAGCGTCAGCCTCGACCTGCGCGAGATCGACCAGACCCGCTTCCCCAACGTCTTCGCCTCGCTGGCGGAGGCCGGCCTCGACCCCCGCGCGGAGCCGATCCCGATCTCCCCCGCCGCCCACTACATGATGGGCGGGGTCGCGGTGGACCTCGACGGCCGCTCCTCGCTGCCGGGGCTCTACGCGGTCGGCGAGTGCTCCTGCACCGGCCTGCACGGCGCCAACCGCCTCGCCTCCAACTCGCTCAGCGAGTGCTTCGTCTTCGGCGGCCGCGCCGCCGCGGCGGCGGTCGGGGAGAGCGCCGCCGCCGAGCGCCCGCCGCTGCCGGAGTGGCGCTTCGACCCGCCGACCGAAGAGACCCGCGACGCGGTCTGGCGCCTGGCCGGACCGGTGCGCAACCCCGACGACCTGGCCCGCCTGATCTCCAACCCCTACCCGCTGGCGAAGGCGATCGCGATCGCCGCGCTCGACCGCCGCGAGTCCCGCGGCGGCCACCTGCGCAGCGACCGCCCCGATACCGACCCCGCGCTCGACGGCGTCCACGTCGTCCTCGGCCCCGACGGGGCCCCGCGCCACGAGGAGTGGCAGTAGGTGGCGGCGGAGGGCTGAGGGGATGCTGCTCGGGGTCGACGTCGGCGGCACCTTCACCGACGCCGTCCTGCTCGACCGCGGCGAGGTCCACAGCGCCAAGGTCCCGACCACGCCCGGCGAGGAGTCGGCGGGGGTGATGCGGGCGGTCGCCGCAGTGCTGGCGCGGGCCGGCGCCGAGGCCGCCGCGGTGGAGGTCTTTGCCCACGGGATGACGGTCGGCACCAACGCCCTGCTGGAGGAACGCGGCGCCCGCACCGCCCTGGTCGCGACGCGCGGCTTCGCCGACGTGCTGGAGATCGGCCGCCAGGACCGGCCCGAGCTGTACCGGCTCTGTGCGTCGAAGCCGGCGCCGCTGGTCGCGCGGGAGCTGCGCTTCGAGGCCGAGGAGCGGATCGGCCCGGAGGGGGTCCTGACCCCGCTCGCCGCGGAGGAGCCCGAGCGCCTGGCCTCGCTGCTGGCGGACTCGGGGGCCGAGTCGGTCGCCGTCTGCCTCCTCTTCTCCTACCTCGACCCCTCCCACGAGCGCCGCATCGCCGAGTGTCTGCGGGAGCGTCTGCCGGGCGTCCACGTCTCCGCCTCGCACGAGGTGCTGCCGCGCTTCCGCGAGTACGAGCGCTGCTCGACGACGGCGATCGACGCCTACCTCAGCCCGCTGCTGGGCCGCTACCTGGAGCGGCTGGGCGAGGTGGCGGGTGAGGCGGGGCTGCCGCAGCCGCTGGTGATGCGCTCCTCCGGCGGCGTCGCCCCGGCCGCCGAGGCGGCCCGCGCCGGCGCCTGGAGCGTCCTCTCCGGCCCCGCCGGCGGCGCGATCGGCTCCGGCCTACTGGCGCGGATCAGCGGCGACGGCAACGCCCTCGGCTTCGACATGGGCGGCACCTCCTGCGACGTCTGCCTGGTCGAGGGCGGCGAGGTCCGCCGCACCGACTCGCGCAAGATCTCCGGCCGCCCGATCCAGCTGCCGATGGTCGACGTCCACACCGTCGGCGCCGGCGGCGGCTCGATCGGCTGGCGCGACCCCGGCGGCGCCCTGCGGGTCGGGCCGCACTCGGCCGGGGCGGAGCCGGGTCCCGCCTGCTACGGCCGCGGCGGCACCGAGCCGACGGTGACCGACGCCAACCTGGTGCTCGGCAACCTCGCCGCCGACTCGCGGCTGGCCGGCGACGTCGCCCTCGACGCCGACGCCGCCGCGGCGGCGGTCGACCGCCTCGGCGGCGAGCTCGGCCTCGACCGGCTGCAGACCGCGGCCGGGATCGTCCGCGTCGCCAACCAGGAGATGGTGCGGGCGCTGCGCGTGGTCACGGTCGAGCGCGGCGTCGACCCGCGCGGCTTCGCCCTGATGCCCTTCGGCGGCGCCGGGCCGATGCACGCGGCGGCGATCGCCGCCGAGCTGGGAATCGGGACGATCCTCTGCCCCCGCGCCAGCGGCGTCCTCTCCGCCCTCGGCCTCTGCGCCTCCGAGCGCCGCCGCGACACCGCCCGCACGGTGATGCTGAGCGGAGCCGAGCTGAGCGCCGAGCGGATCGCCGGCGAAGTCCGCGACCTGATCGCGACTGTCGGCGGCGAGGAGCTGGAGGAGGCGGAGCCGGAGGTCGTCTACGAGCTGCGCTACGCCGGCCAGGCCTTCCAGCTGCCGGTGCCGGGACCGGTCGATCCCGACCCCGAGGACCTGGTCGCCGGCTTCGAGCGCGCCCACGAGGAGCGCTACGGCCACCGCGACCCCGACGGCGAGGCGGTCCTCGTCGACATCCGCCTGGCCCTGGTCGTGCCGGGACCGGAACCGCGGCCGCGCGCCGCCGAGGGCCGGGTCGAGGAGAGCAGCCGACCGGTCCATTTCGGCGAGCAGCCGATCGAGACGCCGGTTCTGCGCGGCGAGCCGGGCGCCGGCACCCGCACCGAGGGCCCGGTCGTCTTCGAGCTGCCGGAGGCGACCCTGGTCCTCCCTCCCGGCTGGTCGGCCGAGGTCGACGCGGCCGGCACCATCGTCGCCCGGCTCGACGGCCGGCCGGCGCCGGACGCGGGGAGCGCGGGATGAGCGGGCTCGACCCGATCACGCTGCAGGTGCTGGTCGGCGGCCTGCGGGCGGCCTGCGACGAGATGGGGGCGATGCTGATCCGCTCCGCCTACTCGGCCAACATCAAGGAGCGCCACGACTGCTCGACCGCGCTCTTCGACGCCGCCGGCGAGCTGGTGATGCAGGCCGAGCACATCCCCGTCCACCTCGGCTCGATGCCCGACGCGGTCGCCGCCGTGCTCGGCGAGGAGCAGGAGCCGGGCCTCGCCTGGATCCTCAACGACCCCTACCGCGGCGGTACCCACCTGCCGGACATCACCCTGATCTCGCCGGTGTTCATCGCCGACGAGCTCTTCGGCTTCGCCGCCAGCCGCGCCCACCACGCCGACATCGGCGGGCCCGACCCCGGGCGGCATGCCGAGCTTCTCGCGCACGCTCGAGGACGAGGGCGTGGTGATCCCGCCGACCCGCGCCGACGAGGCCGAGCTGCAGCGCCTCGCCGCCCGCATGCGCTCGCCGCGCCAGCGCCTCGCCGACCTGCGCGCCCAGCGCGCCGCCAACCGGATCGGCGAGCGGCGCCTGACCGAGCTGGCCGAGCGCCACGGCGCCGAGGAGATGCGGGCGGGGATGGCCGAGATCCTCGCCTACACCGAGCGCCGCACCCGCGCCGCGCTCGCCGCCCTCCCCGACGGCACCTACGCCGCCGAGGACGTGCTCGAAGACGGCTCCCCCGGCGCCGATCGCGACGTGCGGCTGCGGGTCGAGGCGACGATCGCCGGCGAAGAGCTGCGGCTCGACTTCGCCGGCACCGACCCCCAGCTCGACGGCAACCTCAACTGCCCGCTCTCGGTGACCAAGTCGGCCGCCTTCTTCGCCGTCCGCGTCCTCACCGACCCCGACGGCCCGCCCTCGGCCGGCGCCCACCGCCCGATCGAGGTCCTCGCGCCCGCCGGCTGCCTGCTCAACGCCGCCTACCCGGCGGCGGTCGCCGCCGGCAACGTCGAGACCTCCAGCCGCGTCGCCGACCTCGTCTTCGCCGCCCTCGCCGGCGCCTGCCCGGTCCCCGCCCCGGGCCAGGGGACGATGAACAACCTCACCCTCGCCAACGAGCGCTTCACCTACTACGAGACGATCGGCGGCGGCCAGGGCGCCTGCCCCGACGCCGACGGCCCCAGCGCCGTCCACGTGGCGATGTCGAACACGCTGAACACGCCGGTCGAGGCGCTGGAGACCGAGTTCCCGCTGCGGGTCCGCGAGCTCTCGCTGCGGCGCGGCAGCGGCGGCGACGGCACCCACCGCGGCGGCGAGGGGATCGTGCGCGAGATCGAGGCGCTGGAGCCGATGCGCTTCACCCTGATCACCGAGCGCCGCCGCCACCCGCCCCGCGGCCGCGACGGCGGCGGCGACGGCGCCCCCGGCGTCAACCTCAAGAACGGCGAGCCGCTGCCCAGCAAGGCGGAGGGCGAGCTCGCCCCCGGCGACCACCTCCGCATCGAGACTCCAGGCGGCGCCGGCTCCGGCGACGCCTCCTTTCCTGCCTGAGCGCCCCGGGGCAGGAAAGATTTAGCGATGAAAATTTTGTGATTTGCGCGCCCTGGTCTAGAATGCGCGACCTCGGGCGGGCGCACGGGTCGCTGGACAGGCCCGGAATCGAAAAGTCCCAGCCCCACCTCGACATCAATCTCTGAAGGTACTAATTCAATGCCGATCGCTCTCAAGGAATGGGCAGTAACGGTCCGCGCGCTCGCGGAGGGCGAGCAGCTGCTGACGCTTCGCAAGGGCGGGATCCGCGAGGAGAACAAGCACTTCGAGCTCGAGCACGACCGCTTCTTCCTCTACCCGACCTTCGACCACCAGCGGAACGACCTGGTGCGCGAATCCCACCACCCGGAGCTGCGCCGCGCGCTCGAGGAGGGCGTCTGGCCCGACGAGGAGCCGCCGCCGAAGGCGCTGCTCCAGGACGGCGGCATCCCGCAGCCCGACCGGGTCCGGCTGCGCGCCTGGGCCGAGGTCACCGATCACGTCACGATCAACGACCGCCGCACCCTCGACTCGCTTTCGCCGTACTACGTCTGGACCCCGGACTACGCCGAAAAGCGGCTCGCATGGAAGCGGCGTCACCCGCTCCACATCCTGCTGCTGCGGGTGCACCGCATCCCGCGCCCGGTCACTGTGCGCGTGCGCGACGAGTACCACGGCTGCCGCTCCTGGGTCGAGATCGACCGCGACCTGCCCTTCGAGGGCACCCCGGTGATGGCCGACGAGGAGTTCGACCGCGCGCGGCAGGAGATTCGCGAAGTGTGCGGCTCCGGCGAGCCCGCGCTGGTTTGACCTTCAGACCCGCTCGCTAGTCTCGTCCCATGTCGTGGATAGAGACGGAGTCGCTTAGCTTCACGGCTCGGCACGACTCCGATGACGCGGTGTTCGCGGAGCGGACGCTGGACCGGATGGAGAACCTGCGGCTGCGGCTCGAAGACCGCTTCGAGCGGGTCCCCGGCGAGGTCACCGTCGTCATCCACACCAACCCGGTCTGGCTGACGATGGCGCACCCCTTCCTCCCCGCCGCCCGCTGGTCGGCGGCTCCGGCCGGCCGCCGCTACCTCGCCGGCTGGCCGATGGCGACCGAGCTGCACGTCCTCAACGACCCCCACATGGAACGGCGGGCCGCCGGCGACGACTCCCTGGAGGCCCTGCGCGGCACCGCCGAGCGCCTCTACGCCCAGCTGGTGATGGCCGCCAACAACCCGGCCCTCCCCCCCTCCTGGACGCCCCGGCGCTTCCTCCGCTACCTGCGCTGGGCCTGGCTGGTCGAAGGCGGCGCCCAGTACTTCGCCCGCCAGGTCGGCCTCTACCGGGCGGCGGTGATCCGCCGCCTGAAGGAGAGCTCGCGCCCCTCCTTCCCGCCCTCGCGCCGCGACGCCGTGATCCTCGGCGGCACGATCTTCGACCTGCTTGGGGAGGAGCGCGGCCCCGAGGCCTGCGAGCGCCTCGTCTCCCGCCTCCTCCCCGGCGGCCCCGAGGTGACCCTCGAAGACGCCTTCGACGCCCGCTTCCGCGACATCGAGTCCGCCTGGCGCGACCACCTGCGCGCGATCGCGCGCCCCCTCGGCGTCAGCTGAGCTGGTAGAGGACCCAGACCAGGATCAGGGCGCCGAGGAAGGCGACCGCGACCCAGAGGGCGAGCTGGGCGGGCGAGGTCTGGCCGCCGCCGCGGGCGAGAAACCGCTGCTCGTGCAGCTCGTCGAGCTCCTCGGCTTCGCTGTCGATCATCGTTTCGGCGAGCACGTCGCGGGCTTTGTGGGCGGCGTCGGAGTGAACGAAGACGTCGTGCGGGCCGGCGGCGAGGAATTCGGGGGTGTCGAAGCCGCCGGTGCGTTTGAGCACGCTTGGGATGTCGGCCTCCAGCAGCAGCCCCTGCAGCATTTCCGCTTCGGCCTGGTTGCGGGCGAAGGCGACCTTGACCAGCGGGCCGCCGCCGCCGCCGCCGCCGCCGCCTCCACCGCCCTCGCCGCCGCCGTGGGAGCCACCGCCGCCGTGGTGGGCGCCGCGCTTGTGGGCGCTGCTGCCGTGCTTATGCGACGTCGAGCTCGACATCCGCGACCTTCAGGTCTTTCAGCAGGTAGCCCTTGACCTCGGGCTGTTCGGGCTCGGCGAGGGAAACGATCAGATAGACCTGTTCGGGCCAGGCGACCGCCTGGTTCACGTCGGTCTGCGACGGATAGGCGGCGCTCTTGGTGTGCGAGTGGTAGATCGCCAGCAGCTCCTCGCCGCCGTCCTCGATCGCCTTCAGCGCGTTGTACTGCTCCTGCGGGTCCATCTCGTAGCGCAACGGGCTGGCCGCGGAGTTCTTCACCCGCACCACCCGGGTCGCCTCCCCGCCACGCCCGCCGACCATCCCGCAGCACTCGTTCGGCAGGTCCTCGCGCGCGTGCGCGACCATCTCGTCGATCAGCCGCTGGGAGATCTTCACGGCCGCGAGGCTAGCGGGCGCCACTGGACGCTGCGACTACCACCACACCCTGGAGTCGATGTCCTCGAGCTCCTCGATGGGCTTGGTGTAGACGCCGGAGGAGAGGTACTTCCAGCCGTCGTCGGGGATCAGGAAGACGACGTTGCCGTGGGTCAGCTCGCCGGCGATGCGGACGGCGATGGCGGCGATGGCGCCGGCGGAGACGCCGGCGAAGACGCCCTCCTCCTCGAGCAGTTTCTTCGTCCAGACGATCGCGTCGCGGTTGGAGACCATGATCTTGCGGTCGAGGATCGAGAGGTCGATGATCGGCGGGATGAAGCCGTCCTCGAGCGAGCGCAGGCCCATCACCAGCTCTCCCTGCATCGGCTCGGCGGCGACGATCAGCGTCTCCGGGTTGACCTCCTTGAGGCGGCGGCCGTTGCCCATCAGGGTGCCGCCGGTGCCGAGCCCGCCGACGAAGGCGGTGACCTCGTCGAGCTCGTCGAGGATCTCGACCGCGGTGCCGTTGTAGTGGGCCAGCGGGTTGGCTTCGTTGCCGTACTGGTAGGGCATGTAGAAGCTCGGGTCCTGCGCCATCTCCAGCGCCACCTCGACGGCGCCGTTGGAGCCCTTCGCCCCCTCCGAGTAGACGATCTCCGCCCCGTACATCCTCAGCAGCTGGGTCCGCTCCTCGGTGACGTTGTCGGGCATCACGACCTTCAGCGGGTAGCCCTTGCGGCGGCAGATCATCGCCAGGGCGATGCCGGTGTTGCCGGAGGTCGGCTCGAGGATCGTCTGGCCCGGTTCGATCGCGCCTTCCTCCTCGGCCATCTCGATCATCGCTTTGGCGACGCGGTCCTTGACCGAGCCGGTCGGGTTGTGGCCCTCGAGCTTGGCGTAGATGCGGACGTCGGGATTCGGCGTCAGCCGCGGCAGCTCGACCAGGGGCGTATTGCCGATCGACTCGACGATGTTGCCGAAGCGGCCGCCGCAGGGTCTGTTTAGAAGTTGCTCGTGAGCCATTGCCCGTCCCCGTTACTTCAGAAAGTGTAGCGGGGGTTGGCGTGCGCGACTGGCTTTCACATCGACGTCACTTCCCGGTATCTTCGCGCGGGTCCAACAACCATTTGGATCGGAGGCTGTACCAAATGAGCAAGACCCGGCTGACCGCGCTCTTCGCGGTCCTCCTAGTGGCAATTGCGTCATTGGTCGTGGCAGGGTGCGGCGGCGGTGACGACTCCACCAGCAGCGAAAGCACCAGCGCCGGTGGCGGCGGGGGCGGTGAGCCGCTGACCGTCGGCTCCGACATCCCCTATCCACCGTTCGAGCAGGGCAAACCCGGCAGCTACACGGGCTTCGACGTCGAGCTGATGGAAGCGATCGGGGAAAGCATCGGCCGCGAAGTCGAATTCGAAGACACGTCCTTCGACACGATCTTCCTCGACCTCGCCCAGGGCAAGTTCGACGCCGTGGCGTCGGCGGCGACGATCACCGCCGAACGCGAGCAGACGGTCGACTTCACGAATCCGTACTACCTCTCCGAACAGGCGATCCTGATCGAGGAAGGCGGCGAAATCGACTCCGTCGAAGCGCTGAACGGAGCCACCGTCGGGGTGCAGCAGGGCACGACCGGCCAGGAATTCGTCGAAGAAAAAGGCGAAGCCGGCGAACTCCGCAAATACCCGCAGGGTCCGGACGCCGTCAACGCGCTGAAGAACGGCACCGTCGAAGCCGTCGTGATCGACATCCCGGTGGCCGAAGAGGCCGTCGAAGCGGGCGGGGGCATCGAAGTCTCCGCCGCGATCCCGACCGAAGAAGAATATGGCTTCGCCGTCAACCAGGGGGCCGAAGAACTGCTCGACGAACTGAACGAAGGTCTCAAGGAAGTGATCGACGCCGGGACCTACGCGACGATCTACGAAAAGTGGTTCCACCACGAACCGCCGGAATCGATCGCGACGGCGACGCACAAAGCGAGCTGATCCGCGGCTTCGATCCGGAGGTGATTGCGAGAAGGGGCGCCGGCCGACGGCGCCCCTTCTCTACGTTTTAGGCCTCTGAGCAGCCAGGACCAGGAGAGACCATGCAGGAGTTCCTCAACCAGTTCTTCGACTTCGGCTTCATGGCCGACCACTTCGGCGAAGTCCTGGACGGGTTCTGGCTGACGGTCCAGCTCTCGATCATCAGCGGCGTGCTCGCGCTCGCCTGGGGCCTCCTCCTCGCCTCGCTGCGGCAGGTGCCGGGCAAGGGCTTCCTGCCGGTGCGGCTGGTGACGATCGCCTACATCGACGTCTTCCGCGGCGTGCCGCTGCTGCTGCTGATCCTGCTGATCGCCGGCGGGGTCCCCTCGCTGGACTTCCTGCCCGAGTGGCTGCGCCTGCCCCAGTGGCTCGGCAAGCCCGACAACTTCTGGTTCGGGGTGATGGCGATCACGATCACCTACGGCGCCTACATGGCCGAGGTCTACCGGGCGGGGATCGAAGCCGTGCCCCGCGGCCAGATGGAGGCGGCGCGCTCGCTGGGGATGAGCCACCGCCAGGCGATGCGGAACGTGATCCTGCCGCAGGCGATCCGCAAGGTCTTCGCGCCGCTGCTCAACGACTTCATCGCACTGACCAAGGACACCACCCTGGTCAGCGTGATCGCCGTCAACGAGGCGGTGCTGGTCGGCAGCGACATCCAGTCCGAAACCTTCAACAGCTCCGCTCTCACCCTCGGCGCGATCATGTTCCTCGTCGTCACCCTGCCCCTGGCGCGGCTCGTCGACAAGCTGATATCCCGCGAGCAGGGCCGCTTCACGCGCGGCGCCCCGCGGGTGGAGGCCCTCTGATGGAGAACGGCCACTACGCCGGCCCGCAGCTGCGGCTGGAGAACATACAAAAGCGCTTCGGCGAGCTCGAGGTCCTGCGGGGCATCGACCTCGACGTCGCCAGAGGCGAAGTCGTCTGCATCCTCGGGCCGAGCGGCTCGGGAAAGAGCACCCTGCTGCGCTGCGTCAACCTGCTGGAGCCGCCCGAGCAGGGCGACATCTACCTCGAGGACCGCTCGATCTGCAGGGGCCCCGGATCGGGCAGCGGCGAGCAGAGCTGGGAGCTCGACTTCGTCCGCCAGCGGGTCGGAATCGTCTTCCAGCAGTTCAACCTCTTCCCCCACAAGACGGCGCTGCAGAACGTGACGATGGCGCCCGAAAAGGTGTTCGGGCGCTCGCGCGAGGAGGCCCGGGCGAAGGGCACGGCGCTGCTGGAACGGGTCGGCCTCGCCGACAAGCTCGGCGAGTACCCGGAGCGCCTGTCCGGCGGCCAGCAGCAGCGGGTGGCGATCGCCCGGGCGCTGGCGATGGACCCGCACGTGATGCTCTTCGACGAGGCGACCAGCGCCCTCGACCCCGAGCTGGTCAGGGAGGTGCTCGACGTGATGCGCGAGCTGGCGGCGGAGGGGATGACGATGCTGGTCGTCACCCACGAGATGGGCTTCGCCCGCGAGGTCGGCGACCAGGTCGTCTTCATGGACGAGGGCCGAATCGTCGAGCAGGGAAGGCCGGCCGAGGTCCTCGACAACCCGCGCGAGGAGCGAACCCGGCGGTTCCTAGGCCTGGTGCTGGACCGCTGAGACGGCGAAAATCAAGCCTGCCAAGGACGCAGGGAGCGTGGCGTGCTCTGCACGCGAGCGACCGAGGACGCCGGCAGGCGCCGATTTGCAGCCGTCTCAGCCGCCCGCCATCGCGGGCAGGATCACAACCGTGTCGCCCTCTTCGACCACGGTCCCGAGGCCGTCCAGCACCCGCACGTCCTCGTCGTTGAGGTAGACGTTGACGTAGCGGTTGAGCTCGCCGTCCTCGCCGAAGAGCTGCGCCGCGGTGTCGGGGTACTCCCCGGTCAGCGCCCGCAGTACCTCGCCGACGTTGCCGCCCGCGGCCCCGACCTCGGGCTGGCCGCCGGTTTTCGGCCGCAGCACAGGTGGGATCCGCACGGTCGCCATCGCTCGGGAACCTATCGGGTCAGGGCGCCCGGCGGCTAACCGGCGCAGAAGGCGTCGTAGTCGGGGAACTGGCCCATCTCGGACTCCGGGATCTCGGGCGCGTCCTCGCCGCAGATCGGGCAGTTGGGGTCGCGGCGGACCTTGAGCTCGGTGAAGCGGGTGCCGAGCGCCTCGTAGAGGAGCAGGCGGCCGATCAGCGGCTCGCCGACGCCGAGCACCAGCTTGATCACCTCGTTGGCCTGCAGCGTGCCCATCGTCCCGGCCATCACGCCGAGCACCCCGTTGGCGGAGCAGCTGGGCGCCAGCTCGGCCGGCGGCGGGGTCGGGTAGAGGCAGCGGTAGCAGGGGCCCTCGTAGGGGACGAAGGTCGAGATCTGCCCGTCGAAGCTGAGGATCGAGGCGGAGACGACCGGCTTGCGCAGCCGCACCGAGGCGTCGTTCAGCAGGTAGCGGGTGGGGAAGTTGTCGGCGCCGTCGACGACGATGTCGTAGTCCTTGATGACGTCGAGGATGTTTTCGGCGTTGAGCCGGATCCGGTGCTCGACGACGGTGACGTCGGGGTTCAGCGCTTCGATGAAGAGCCGCGCCGATTCGGTCTTCGGCATCCCGATCCGCTCGGTGTTGTGGATCACCTGGCGCTGCAGGTTGGAGGCGTCGACGACGTCGTCGTCGACCAGGCCGATCGTGCCGATGCCGGCAGCGGCCAGGTAGAGCGCCGTCGGCGCGCCGAGGCCGCCGGCGCCGAGCAGCAGCACCTTCGCGTTCAGCAGCTTCAGCTGGCCGTCGACCCCGACCTCGGGCAGCAGCGTGTGGCGGGAGTAGCGGTCGCGCTGCTCCGGGGTCATCCCGGAGGTCGAGACGACCGGCAGCCCCTGTTCCTGCCAGAGCAGGATCCCGCCCGCCATCGAGGCGACGTCGGTGTAGCCCATCGCCTGCATCTGGGCGGCGGCGATCGCCGAGCGGTTGCCGGAGCGGCAGTAGAGGATCGTGCGCGCCGACTTGTCGGGCGCGGCGGCCTCGATCTCGTCGCCGAGCAGCCCGGGCGGGACCAGCCTGCCGCCCTCGAGGTGGGCCTCCTGGTACTCGTGCGGCTCGCGCGTATCGACCAGGACGACGTCGCCGCCGTCGATCTCCTCGGCGGCCTCGGAGGGTTCGATCTCCTCGATCGTCTTGACCTGCTCAGTCTCTGCGCCAGTGGCCATGAAGTAAATCCCCTAATTCGGATCAGCTTTACTTCAAAAAGTATAGCGAGAGAACGGCGCACCCTCAAACGCAGAGCGCGAGGTCGCCAAAACCGTCGCTTGAGGACGATTTCGGCAACCTCGCGAAGGAACTAGCCGAGGCTGGGGCGCATCTGCCGCAGGCGCCGGACGCGCTCTTCGATCGGCGGGTGGGTCGAGAAGAGGCCGGCGATGCCGCCGCCCTTGAACGGCTTGACGATGTAAAGCGGCTCCGAGGCCTGGTTGACCTGCATCGGGATCGCCTCCGCCCCCTGCTCCAGCCGCAGCAGCGCGCTCGCCAGCGACTCCGGGTTGCCGCAGATTTCGGCGCCGCCGGCGTCGGCCGCGTACTCGCGCTGGCGCGAGATCGAGAGCTGGATGATGCTCGCCGCGATCGGCGCCAGCAGGACCATCGCCAGCGAGGCGACGAGGCTGAGCGGCGACTCGTTGTCCCCACCGAACCAGAGCAGCATGTAGGCCAGGTAGGTGATCGCGCCGCCGATCGCCGCGGCGACCGACTGGATCAGGATGTCGCGGTGCTGGATGTGCGCGAGCTCGTGCGCGAGCACGCCGCGCAGCTCGTCCTCGGAGAGGAGTTTGGTGATGCCACGCGTCACCGCCACGGCCGCGTGCTTGGGGTTGCGGCCGGTGGCGAAGGCGTTGGGCTGATCCTGGGGGATCATGTACAGGCGCGGCATCGGCAGGTCCGCGCGGGTCGTCAGTTCGCGGACGATCTGGTAGAGCCGCGGCGCTTCGGACTCGTCGATCGGCTGCGCCCGGCTCATTTTCAGCGCCAGCTTGTCGCTGAAGAAGTAGGAACCGAGGTTCATCAGCAGGGCGATGCCGAGGAAGATCGCAGCCGTGCTGGGCCCGCCGATCAGGGCGCCGATCAGGACCAGCAGCCCGGATAGGGACGCCAGCAGGATCGTCGTCCGAAGGGTGGCTCCCCAGCTCGATTGCTTGGTGGTGGTCATCGCGTTTTTCGCTCCTAGGTCAGATTGACCGAACGAGTATGGACCCGGGCGGCGCCGATCTCCATAGGGGGAAACCCCTGTCGAGGGCCGGGGCGCCCCCTACGGTGCAGGCCGCGCCCCAGCGGTGAAGAACCCCTGTTTGCCGTCGATGACCGGGTCTACGATGCCGCTCGTGTCACCGCCCAGGCGCGGCCCCCTCCTCACCGCAGTCGTTCTCGCCGTCGTGGTCGCGATCGCCTTCGTGGTCTCCGGCTGCGGCGGCTCGGACTCCTCCTCCGACACCGAGAGCTCCTCCAGCGCCGTGGGTTCCACCGGCGCCACGGGGGCCAGCGGTGCAACGGGCGCCAGCGGCCCGACCGGCGCGGGCGCGGGCGAGGTGGCCGTCGTCTGGGCGGAACCGAAAATCGAAGCCGACCAGCTCGGCTACGAAATGTTGAAGGCGAGCGAAACCAAGGCCCTGGCCGAGGCGCTCGGCGCCGCCTTCCAGCTGCCCAACCCGCTGACCGTCAGGGGCGTGAACGGGATCGGCGGCGGACCCTTCTACAACCCGGAAGACAACTCGATCACGCTGCCCTACGGGTTCGCCGCGCTCGTCTTCGAAGTCCTCGCCAACGGCAACCCCGAAGCCAGCGAAGAAGAACTCGGCGAACGGATCGGCGCCGTCAACAGCTTCATCCTCGAGCACGAGTTCGGGCACACGCTGATCGCCGACTACGACCTGCCGGTGCTCGGCAAGGAGGAGGACGCGGCCGACGCGATCGCCACCGCCCTCCTGCTCAAAGCCGAAGGCGGCGCCGGCTACGCGGCCGCCGCGGCCGCCTTCTGGGCCGATTTCTCGGGCCGCGAGGAACCGCCGGCGGTGGCCGACTACGCCGACAGCCACTCGCTCGACCTGCAGCGCGCCTTCGACGTCCTCTGCTGGGTCGCCGGTTCGAGCGAACAGTCCTTCGAAGAAGTCGCCGAACTCGAAGTCCTGCCCGAATCGCGGCTGGCCGCCTGCACGCAGGAATACGAACAGGTCGTCGACAGCATCACCCAGGAGCTGGAACCGCACCTCAAGGGCGGCGTCAACCTGACGCCGGCCGAATAGCCGCCGACCCCCCGGCCCCGCCCGCTTCTAGGCTTGGGCGATGACCCTGGCGCTGATCGTCGTGCTCGCGGTCGCGGTGGCGGCGCTCGCGATCAGGCTGCTGCGGCTTAAACGGCGCTTCACGCCGCTGGAGCGGCTGATCGAGGAAATGGAGAAGGTCGACCTGAGCCGGCCCGGGCCGCTGCTGCCGGCCTCGATCGACGGCATCGGCGAGACCGAGGAGGTGGAGCGGATCGAGCTCGCCTTCCTGCGGATGATGCGGCGGCTGGAAGCCGAGCGCCGCCGCGCCGGCTCGGCGGCGCTGCGCGCCCAGGAGGAGGAGCGCGCCCGCGTCGCCCGCGACCTCCACGACGAGGTCAACCAGTCGCTGACGGGGCTGCTGCTGCGACTGGAGGCGGTGCGCGAGGCGGCGCCGCCGCAGCTTGAGCCGGAGCTGGCCGAGACCAAGGCGCTCGCCAACCAGGCGATGCGCGAGCTGCTCTCCCTTGCCCGCCAGCTCCGCCCCACCGCGCTCGACGACCTCGGCCTGGCCGCCGCCGTCGCCGGCCAGGTCGAGCAGCTCGGGCGCGGCGAGGTCGATGCCTCCTTCGCCGCCGAGGGGGACTTCTCCGACCTCGGCGACGACGCCCAGCTGGTCGTCTACCGGGTCGCCCAGGAGGCGCTCTCCAACGCCGCCCGCCACAGCGGCGCCGGCCGGGTCGAGGTGCGGCTGCGCCGCGGCGGGGACGGTGGCGTCCGCCTCGAGGTCGCCGACGACGGCCGCGGCTTCGCCTTCGACGAATCCGAGGGCGGCCTCGGGATCGCCGGGATGCGCGAGCGGGCGCTCCTGGTCGGTGGCGAGCTGACGATCGAGTCCCGCCCCGGGCGGGGGACCACGGTGCGGCTGACCCTGCCGGGAGAATCGGGTCGATGAGGGTCCTGATCGCCGACGACCACGGCATCGTCCGCTCCGGAATCCGGCTGCTGCTGGAGCGCCAGCCCGACATCGAGGTCGTCGCCGAGGCGGCCGACGGCGCCGAAGCGCGCGACCTGGCGGTGCGCGAGAAGCCCGACCTGGCGATCCTCGACGTGAAAATGCCGAAGCTGACCGGGCTGCAGGCGACGCGGGAGATCAAGAAGCAGCTGCCGGACACCGCCGTCCTGATCCTCTCCATGCACGACGACGAGCGCTACCTGTTCGAGGCGCTGAAAGCGGGCGCGTCGGGCTACGTGCTGAAGGCGCAGGCCGACACCGACCTGCTCGCCGCGATCCGCGCGGTCGAGCGCGGCGAGCCGTTCCTCACCCCGGAGGCACAGCGGACGCTGATCAAGGACGTGCTCGAGCGCGGCTCCAGCGGCGAAGAGGAGCTGACGCCGCGCGAGGAGGAGATCGTCAAGCTCGTCGCCGAGGCGCACACGACGAAGCAGATCGCCGAGATCCTCCACCTCTCCGAGAAGACGGTCGAGAACCACCGCGCCAACGCGATGCGCAAGCTGGGGATGCGCGACCGGGTCGAGCTGGTCCGCTACGCGATCCGCCGCGGCCTGATCGAGCCCTGAGCCGGGCATAACCGACCCCTTCGGTAGGATTTAGCTCGGATGTTGTTCTCGACCAAAGCCGAGTACGGAGTGCGCCTGATGGTGGAGCTCGGGCGCCAGCCCGGCTCGCAGCCGATCTCGCTCTCGAGCGTCGCCGAAGCGGAGAACCTGCCGCTCTCCTATCTCGAGCACCTGGTCGCGAAGCTGCGCAAGGCGGGGCTGGTCACCTCTACCCGCGGCGCGCACGGCGGCTACCGGCTGGCCAAACCGGCCGGGCAGATCACGATGGACGCCGTCGTCGAGGCGCTGGAAGGCCAGATCGCGCCGATGGAGTGCTTCCACGAGACGCCGGAGGGCAAAGTCCTCTGCTCCCACGAAGACGACGGCGACCGCGCCTGCTCGACGAAGCTGCTGTGGACGCGCGTGCAGGGCGGCGTCACCAAGGCTCTCGCCGGCACCACCCTGGCGGAGCTGGTCGAGTTCTCGCGGCCCGCCGGCCGCAGCGAGGCCGCGATCGTCGGCGCCGCCTGACCCCCCACTGACCGCAATCCAGAAACGGAGCGAAATTGGCTGAGTTGGAGATACGGAACCTGCACGTGAAGGCCGAGGACAAGGAGATCCTCCGCGGTCTCGACCTCGACGTGGAGAAGGGCAAGGTCCACGCGCTGATGGGCCCCAACGGCTCCGGCAAGTCGACGCTCGCCAACGCGATCATGGGCCACCCGGCGCTGGAGGTGACCGAGGGCTCGATCGTCTTCAAGGGCGAGGACATCACCGAGGCCGACCCCGACGTGCGCTCGCAGGCCGGCCTCTTCATGGCCTTCCAGTACCCGGTCGCGATCCCCGGCGTCTCCGTCAGCAAGTACCTGCGGATGATCATCAACTCCCACCGCGAGGCGCGCGGCGAAGATCAGATCAAGATCAAAGACTTCGCCAAGACCGCCCAGGAGGCGATGGAGCTGGCGAACATCCCCAAAGACTTCTCCAGCCGCTACCTCAACGACGGCTTCTCCGGCGGTGAGAAGAAGCGGATGGAGCTGCTGCAGCTGGCGCTGCTGCGACCGGAGATCGCCGTCCTCGACGAGACCGACTCCGGCCTCGACATCGACGCCCTGCGCACCGTCGCCGAGGGCGTAAACAAGTTCGCCGGCCCCGAGATGGGCGTCCTCATCATCACCCACTACCAGCGCATCCTGCACATGGTCAAACCCGACTTCGTCCACGTCATGTTCGAGGGCCGGATCGTCAAGGAAGGCGGCCCGGAGCTGGTCGGCGTGCTGGAGGAGAAGGGCTACGGCTGGATCCGCGAGGAGGTCGGGGCGGGCGCCGGCGCCTAGCCCCGGGGAACGATGGAGCCGGTGAGCGCCAAGAGCCCCGCCCCGGCCGCGCCGTTCCCGATCGAGAAGGTCCGCGCCGCCTTCCCGGCGCTGGAGCGCGAGGTGCACGGGCAGCCGGTCGCCTACCTCGACAGCGGCGCCAGCGCCCAACGGGTGCTGGCCTCGATCCAGGCGGTCGACCGCTACGAGCGCCGCCACCACGCCAACGTCCACCGCGGCTCCCACACCCTCTCGGCCGAGGCGACCGAAGCCTACGAGGGGGCGCGGGCCACGGTCGCCGACCACATCGGCGCCGCCGACCGCCGCGAGGTCGTCTTCGTCCGCAACGCGACCGAGGCGATCAACCTCGTCGCCCGCGCCTGGGGGGACGCCAACCTCACGGCCGGCGACCGCATCGTCCTCACCGAGATGGAGCACCACTCCAACATCGTTCCCTGGCAGCAGCTGGCGGAGCGGGTCGGGGCCGAGATCGACTGGGCGCCGATCGACGAGGAGGGGCTGCTGGACATGGACGCTCTGGCGGCGCTGCTCGAACGCGGTCCGAAGCTGGTGGCCTTCACCCACGTCTCCAACGTCCTCGGCACCGAGACCCCGGTCGCCGAGATCTCGCGGCTCGCCCACGACGCCGGCGCGCTGGTGCTTGTCGACGGCGCCCAGGCGGCGCCGAAGCTGCCGCTCGACGTCGCCGAGCTGGGCGCCGACTTCTACGCGCTGACCGGGCACAAGCTCTACGCCCCGACCGGAATCGGGGCGCTGTGGACGAAACTCGACCTGCTGCGGGAGATGCCGCCCTTCCTCGGCGGCGGCTCGATGATCCGCAAGGTGACGAAGGAGGGCACGACCTACGCCGACCCGCCCGCCCGCTTCGAGGCGGGGACGCCGGCGATCGCGCAGGCGATCGGGATGGCCTCGGCCCTGCGCTGGCTCGACTCGCTCGGGATGGAGGCGGTGCGCGACCACGAGCGCGGGGTCGCCGACTACGCCCTGGAGCGGCTGGCCGAGGTGCCCGGCCTGCGGATCTTCGGCCCGCCGCGCGGCCCGCAGCGCCTCGGCCCGGTCTCCTTCGAGATCGAGGGCATCCACGCCCACGACGTCTCCGAGATCCTCGACCGCCACGGGGTCGCCGTCCGCGCCGGCCACCACTGCGCCCAGGTCCTCATGGACCGCCTCGGCGTCGCCGCCACCGCGCGCGCCAGCTTCGGCGTCTACACCACGCCCGAGGAGATCGACCGCCTCGTCGACGGCCTCGAAGACGCGCGGCGCGTCTTCGAGCTGTAGGTCCTCAGTCGACCGTCAGCCTCCTCGATTTCGCGGCCTTGCACTTGCCGCGCTTGGCGACCGTGGCGAAGTATTCGCCCGAGGTCAGGCTTTTCCCGACCGGGATCGCCCACTTGCCGTTGTCCTCGCTCTTATCGCTGCCCAGCAGCTTCGTCTTGCCGGCGCGCTTGCGGAACATCTTCACCCTGCGGCTGCCGAGGCAACCGTGGCGGGGCGAGGCCAGCTTGCCGTGGAAGGCAGGGAACTTGAGGCTGACGACGATCTTCGTCGAGTTCTTGCCGGCGCTCGCCGTGGCGGGCAGGAGCATCAGCGCTCCCAGGGCGACGACGGCGACGGCGAGCACGGAGAAGCGGGCACGGCGACTGCCTGACATGCGACCTCCCAGTCGAAGTTTCCCGCGCACTCTAGACCGCTCGGGTGTCGAGTTTCTGTCGGTATGCGACGGAAAGTCGACACCTGGCCTGCGCTAGCCTCGGAAGCCATGGACGAGCTGTACCGCGACCAGATCCTCGAGCACTACAAGCGGCCGCACAACTTCGGCCACCTCGAGCACCCCGACCTCGAGTTCGAGGACACCAACCCCTTCTGCGGCGACGAGCAGCACGTGACGATCCGGCTCGACGCAGACGATCACGTCGCCGAGGTCGCCTTCGAGGGCAAGGGCTGCGCGATCTCGACCGCCGCCACCTCGCTGCTGACCGACGAGCTGGTCGGGATGTCGCGCCAGGAGGTCATTCATCTCCCGAAAGAGTTCGTTCTCGAGCTGCTCGGGATCGAGATCTCGGCGACGCGGATGAAGTGCGCGATGCTGGGCCTGAAGATCGTCAAGAGCGCCAGCCTCGGTCAGCCCGCCGAATGGGAGGACGAGGGCGAGGCCGGCAACCCCGGGGAAGCGGTCGCCGACCTCGGACAGCTCTAGGCGGCCGCCTCCTCAGGCATCTGGATCACCGCGAAGGCGGCGCCGAACGGATCGGTGGCCACCGCGAAGCGGCCGGCCGGGATGTCGATTGGACCGAAGGCGACGTTCCCACCCGACGACTTCACCGTCTCCACGGCTGCGTCGGTGCTCTCCACCGCGAAGTAGACGAGCCAGTGGGCCGGCACCTCGGCGGGCATCTGCGTGTTGCCCATGTCCATCATCCCGCCGATCGAGTCCTCGCCGAGCTTCCACTCGGTGTAGGTGCCCATCTCGCCCATGTCGTGGTCTTCGAAGCCCCAGCCGAAGACGGCGCCATAGAAGGCCTTGGCGGCCTCGGGGTCGCGGGTGCTGAGCTCGTTCCAGGCGAAGGTGCCGGGCTCGTTGACGCGCTCGGCACCGGCGAAGGTCCCCGGCTGCCAGATGCCGAAGAAGGCGCCGGTGGGGTCGGTGAAGACCGCCATGTGGCCCATGCCCATCACGTCCATCGGCTCGACGACGACGGTGCCGCCGTTCTCCTTCACTGCCGCGGCGGTGGCGTCGGCGTCGGCGACCGAGACGTAGCTCGACCAGGCCGTCGGCTGCCCCTCCTGCATCAGCGGCAACATCCCGGCGACGTCGGCACCACCCTTCTTCGCCCGGCGGTAGCCGCCGAGCTCGGCCGAGCTCGGCTGCTCCGGCACCTCCCAGCCGAACAGCTTGCCGTAGAACTCGACCGCGGCGTCCAGGTCGGGTGACGCCAGGTCGACCCAGCAGGGGACCCCGGGCTCATGACTCGTCCTCTCACTCATCGCTGCGTCCTCTCCTCGAAGGGTGTCTGACGAAGATAAGACCAGACCGCTGGCCGAAAGCCATCGCGTGCTTGTGAAGAGCGCCGGCCCGGTCGCGGCCACCGGGGAGCCCGGACGGCCCGCCCCGCTAAAATCCGACCCTGGAAGTAGGATTAAGTCTCATCCCGCACTTGCAACCGCTGGGGAGCAACCGACCCTCTTGACCGAAACCGCTGGAACCACGATCGCCGTCTGCCCGGCCGCCGAGCTCGCCCCCGGCGAGAGGCGCCTGGTCGAGCACGAGGGCCGCAAGATCGGCGTCTTCAACTGCGAGGGGACGCTGTACGCGATCGAGGACCGCTGCTCGCACGACAACGGGCCGCTGGCCGAGGGCGAGTTCGACCCCGCCGCCTGCACCGTCGAGTGCCCCCGCCACGGCTCCCTCTTCGACCTCAGCACCGGCAGGCCGAAGACGCTCCCCGCTTTCCAGCCGGTCCAAACGTTCCCGATAGCCATCGAGGACGACACCATCACCCTGGAGGTCGACTAGACATGGCAACGCCCGAGGTAGTCGCTGAGAAACGAGAGCTCGCCGGCATCAACGCCAACTACGAGGAGAAGTTCGGATTCCACGACTCGGAGTCCGGCTACGCCTACAAAGCCCCGAAGGGGCTCTCGCGCGAGGTCGTCGAATCGATCTCCGAGTACAAGGACGAGCCGCAGTGGATGCGCGAGTTCCGCCTCAAGGCGCTCGAGCACTTCTACTCGCGCCCGACCCCGACCTGGGGCGGCAACCTCGGGCAGATCGACTTCGACGACATCCATTACTTCGTTCGCGCCTCGGAGAAGAACAGCCGCGACTGGAGCGAGGTCCCGGAGGACATCAAAAACACCTTCGACCGGCTCGGCATCCCCGAGGCGGAGCGCAAATTCCTCGCCGGCGTCGGCGCCCAGTACGAGTCCGAGGTCGTCTACCACCAGGTCAACGAGAAGCTCGAGGCCCAGGGCGTGATCTTCACCGACATGGACACGGCGCTGCGCGAGCACGAGGACCTGGTGCGCGAGCACTGGGCGACGATCATTCCGCCCAACGACAACAAACTGGCGGCGCTCAACTCGGCCGTCTGGTCGGGCGGCTCCTTCGTCTACGTGCCGGCCGGCGTCAAGGTCGAGATGCCGCTGCAGGCCTACTTCCGGATCAACACCGAGAACATGGGCCAGTTCGAGCGGACGCTGATCATCTGCGAGGAGGGCGCCGACGTCCACTACATCGAGGGCTGCACGGCGCCGGTCTACTCGAGCGACTCGCTGCACTCGGCGGTGGTCGAGATCGTCGCCAAGCCGAGCTCTCGGGTCCGCTACACGACCGTCCAGAACTGGTCGCAGAACGTCTACAACCTCGTCACCAAGCGCGCCGTCGCGCACGAGAAGGCGACGATGGAGTGGGTCGACTGCAACCTCGGCTCGAAGCTGACGATGAAGTACCCGTCGATCTACCTGCTCGGGCCCGAAGCCCACGGCGAGATCCTCTCGATCGCCTTCGCCGGCGATGGCCAGCACCAGGACGCCGGCGGCAAGATCATCCACGCCGCCCCGCGCACCTCGTCCTCGATCTTCTCCAAGTCGATCTCCAAGGACGGCGGCCGCGCGACCTACCGCGGCCTGCTCGAAATCGCCGACGGGGCGAGCGAATCCCGCTCCAAGGTCGTCTGCGACGCGCTGCTGCTCGACGAGGACTCGCGCTCGGACACCTACCCGACGATCCGCATCGACGAGAACGACGCCGACGTCGGCCACGAGGCGACCGTCTCCAAGATCGGCGACGAGCAGCTCTTCTACCTGCAGAGCCGCGGGCTCGACGAGGAGGAGGCCTCGAAGATGATCGTCAACGGCTTCATCGAGCCGGTCACCAAGGAGCTGCCGATGGAGTACGCGGTCGAGCTGAACCGGCTGATCGAGCTGCAGATGGAGGGCTCCATTGGCTGAGCTGGCGACCGAACCGGCCTGGCTCGAGACCCGGCGCCAGCGCGGCGCCTCGCTCGCGGAGAGCCTCCCCCTCCCTGACCAGAAGGCAAAGGGCTGGGAATTCACCGACCTCTCCGGGCTGGATCTCGGCGCCTACCAGGCGGCCAGCCCCGAGCCGACGGTGGGCGGCGCCGAGGGAGCGACCGTCGTCTCCCTCGCCGAGGCGCTCTCCACCCACGAGGGCCTGCTGCGCGAGCGGCTCGGCTCGCTGGTGCCCGTCGAGGACCCGTTCGTCGCCCGCAACGAGGCGGCCTGGCGCGACGGCGTGCTGATCCACGTCCCCCGCGGGGTGACGCTGAGCGAGCCGATCCGGATCGAGCTGCCGCTCGACGCCGACGGCGCGGCGCTCAGCTGGCGCACCCTGATCGTGCTCGAGGAGGGCGCCGAGGCCGAGGTCTGGGAGCACTGGTCCTCGCCCGGCGACGAGGTCGATGCCCTGCTCAACTCGGTCGTCGAGCTGAGCGTCGGCCAGGGGGCGACGCTGCGCTACGTGAACACCCAGGACATCTCCGAGCGGGCCTGGATCTTCGCCACCCAGCGCGCCCAGGTCGAGCGCGACGGCCGCCTCGACTGGGCCGCCCTCGGCTTCGGCTCGGGCCGCGGCAAGGTGCGGATGGAGACCAAGCTCGCCGGGCCAGGCTCGGAGGCGCGGGTAACCGGCGGCTACGCCGGCGGCCCCGGCCAGCACCTCGACTACGACACGACCCAGGAGCACGCGGCGCCCAACACCGACTCCGACCTCGCCTTCCGCGGCGTCCTCGCCGCCGGCGCCACCGCGGTCTGGCGGGGGATGATCAAGGTCGACCCCGGCGCCCAGCAGACCGACGCCTTCCAGGAGAGCCGCAACCTGCTGCTCTCGCCCGAGGCCCACGCCGACGCGATCCCGGGCCTGGAGATCCTCGCCGACGACGTCCGCTGCACCCACGCGGCGGCGATCGCCCAGATCGACAAGGAGCAGCTCTTCTACCTGACCTCGCGCGGGCTCGACCCGGCGGCGGCGAAGTCGCTGATCATCGAAGGCTTCCTCGAGTCCCTGGTCGAACGGCTGGCCGTGGGCCCCGTGCGCGACGAGATCTCGGCGGCGCTGGAGCGCCGCCTCGGCGAGATCCTCTGGCGGGGGTCTTGAGACAGGTTCTTAGCCCTCCCGGTCCCCTCCCCGCCCCCGGTCTACCCGCCGCTGCGTGATCGCGCTCCAGACGATCCCGGCGACGACGATCAGGACCGGGATCACGTAGAGGACCCAGAGGTAGTGGCCGACGTGGGCGAGCGGCAGGCTCACCCGTTGGAGACCGAGAGCAGGTAGAGGCCGAAGCAGGTGAAGGCGACCATCACCGCCAGCATCCAGTACTGCGAGGCGGTGGCGCGGCGGTAGTCGGACCAGTAGACGAGGGCGCGGTCGTGGGCGAGGGTGAGGCCGAGCACGTGGCCGACGATCAGGGCGCCGACCTGGACGTACCAGATCGCGTTGGCGCCGAGGACGGTGAAGTCGATGCCGCCGGAGGCGGTGCCGAAGAGGTCGGTGTGGGCGGTGCCTAGGGGGTCGGAGAGCAGGTAGGTGAACTGCGCCTGCTCCTGGAAGACGAAGAGGCTGAAGTAGTGGGCGACGAGGTAGGCGAGGGCGATCGGGATCAGGGTGTGGGCGAAGCCGACCCGCAGCGTCGCCAGCGAGGGGGCACCGCGGACGGTCCGCATCCCCCGCACCCCGAGCATGTAGACGAGGCCGACCCCGGCGAAGCAGAGGGCGATGAAGATCGTGTCGGTGAGGCGGAGCGCGGGCGTGAGGCCGAGGCCGGCGTCGGTGAGCCATTCGAAGACGCTCGCGATCGCGCCCTTGAAGGCGCCCTCCTGGGCACCGTCGAAGCTGGTGGTGGCGATCGAGGCGATCACGACCGCGGCCGAGCCGGGCGCGGTCGCCCAGCGGGTCGCCGCCGAGAGCGGCCGCCGCCGCGAAAGGCGGCCGTCGTGAACGCCGAAACAGCCGAGCTGGCCGAACATCCCGAAGTAGACGGAGAAGACCTCGCCCCGCTCGCACCATTTCTCGACCCCGAACAGGGCCATCATCGACAGCGTGTAGCCGCTGTAGATCAGGGTGGCGACGGCGGCCGCGTGGGGGTCGAGGCCGACGGCGACGCCGCCGCTGGCACCGTAGACGACCTCGAGCCAGACGACGGCGATGAGGCCGATCGCCGCCGGCCACCGTCCCAGCTTCTCCGGGTAGGCGAGGTGGCCGGAGCGCTGGCCGGCGATCGCCTCGAAGCCGGCGCCGGCGGCGCGGCCGACCGCGCGCCAGGGGTTGAATGGACGGAAGACGTCGCCGAGCAGGGCGGAGAGGAAGGGGAAGCCGAGCCAGGTGGTGACGAAGAGGAAGGTGAGGGCGAAGTTGCGGTCGGGCGCTTCGGTCCCGCGCAGGCCGGCGTAGACGGCGACGCCGAGCAGGAAGACGCCGATGAGGCCGCAGAGCGCCTGCACCGGCAGGCTGAGCAGGGCGCGGGAGAGCCCCGCCCCGAGCGGGCGCCAGCGCGCCTGCTCGAAGCGGGGCTTGCGCCAGCCGGCCGCGAGCGCGAAGAAGGAGACGATCAGGACGATCGACGCCCCCCAGGCGAAGAGCCACGCCGGGACCGGCAGATCCTGCCGGGAGGCGAGGGCGTGGGCGACCGGCAGGAAGCTCACGGGTTGACCCGCAGCTCCAGGATCTGGACGCCGAGCTCCTCCAGCTCGGCCTCGAAGATCCCTTCGATCTCGGCCGGGAAGTCGAATTCGACGGTGCCGCCGGCGGGCACCTCCTTGGCGATGTCGTAGCCGTGGAGGTGGATCTCTTCCGCGGCGTCGGAGGAGACCTTGAAGCGGATCTCTTCGCCGGCGTCGAATTCGAGCTCCTCGACGCCGCCGACGGGTTCGCCGTCGCGGACGACGATCGTCGGCACGGCGCCGGCGGCGGATTCGCCGCCGGTAGCCGCTTCGGCGCCCGATGCGGCGCCTTCCAGCTCGGCGCAGGCGAGTTTGGCGGGACGGGAGTGCATGTCGCTTCCGCCGTGGCCGCCGGCGCCGTGGTCCTCACCTTCGTGCGCGAACACGGTCCTCACCGGGTCCTCGGAGGGACGGTAGGCGGCCATCGCGTGCTCCTCGTCCGGGTGCAGCACGACGGCGCCGGCTTCGCCGACCGGCACTTCACGGCCGCTCGACGCCGTCGCCTGCCCTTCGCCGGCCCCGTTCGAGGTGAACGTGAGGTGGATCTCGTTCGGCGGCTCCTCCGGGCCACCCTTCTCGAACTGGAAGTGCGCGCCGCCCGGGTCGGCTTCCTGGCAGCTGCCCGTGTGCAGGTGGGCGATGTAGGCGGTCTTCGGCTCCAGGCCGCTGAGGCTGAGCCTGACCGTCGTCGTCCCGGACGCCCGTCTCAGCTCCGCTTCGCCGGCGACGCCGGAGTAGGCGGCGGGGGCGCCGGCGACCGGCGCGAACTCGCCGCTGACCGTCTCGCCGGCGCTGGCGCTGGTCGAGTCGGTCGTGCCGTCGCCGCCGCCGCAGGCGGCCAGGGCGCTCGCCGCCGCCAGCGTAGGCGTCGACCACCGAAATGATGCGGGCAAACTCGGCAACCTCCCGCGCGCCAAGGCCGCGCGGATAGCCTCCGCCATCGGGCCGCTCGTGGTGGTTGAGGGCGACATCCAGCGCGAGGTGATGCAGGCCATCGGCCTGATTTTCCAGCAGTGCGTGCCCGATTACCGTGTGCTGCTTCATCACCTCGAATTCTTCCTCGGTGAGCTTCCCCGGCTTGTCGAGAATCTCGGTGGGAATGCGCATCTTGCCGACGTCGTGCAACAGTCCGCCAGGGCCGAGGCC
>CAVPEX010000073.1:0-14376 GCA_963703585.1 uncultured Solirubrobacterales bacterium
GAAGGCTGCGGTATGGCCCTTTTCGGTAAAAGTCGTACCGGGGGAGAGGACATCGCTCGCATCAGTTTCGGCATAATTACGACAGGCGGTCGTGCTGGCGGAGAGAGCCGGCCTCGAAGCATCCGGCGTTCGCCGCATGCTCACCGGAGACCGTGGGGCCTATCCTCAAGACCATGGCGGCGACGTTGGACGACCGACTCGCGACCGCTTCGCTATCGATGCCGGAGCGCCGAACCATTGAGCGCTTTGTAGACGCGATGCGTCGGGTGCTGGGTGAGAATCTCCGTGGCCTCTGGCTCTATGGCTCACGAGCCCGCGGTAACCCCTCGAACCCGGATTCCGACGTGGACCTGATGGTGATCGTCGAGGGCGGTCGGGCACGTTTTGGAAGAGCCGCGATGGATCTCAGCGAAGAGGCTGCGATCGTCGAGGGAGAGAGTCCCTTTAGATACTCCGTGCACGTTCACGATCCGCAGTGGCTCGAGCGCCGCCGTGAGATCGAATCCTTCTTCATTCAAGAGGTCGACCGCGACAAGATCGTTCTCGCTGGGAGCGCACTCGATTGAGCCCTCGGTCGGAGGAGTTCTTGCAGCAAGCCCGCGATCGACTGGCAGATGCGCAGGCGATCCTTCACACCGCGCATCCGGCCGTGACCGTCAGCGCCGCCTACTACGGGATGCTCTACGCGGCTCGGGCCGCACTCTCGGAGCGTGGCGAGTTCGCGAAGACCCACAGCGGCACCTGGACGTTGTTCAGCCAGGTTTTCGTCGCGCCTGGGGAGTTCGATCAGGCCCTCAGTGCCCTCGCACGCCGCGCCAAGGATGCTCGGGAGCAGGGCGATTATGAGGCTGCTCCGCCGACGGCCGCGGAAGCGGCGGAATTTGTCGAGGGCGCCGCGGCCTTCATCGCGGAGATCGAGAGGGTGTTGGCTTGACCTGAGCGCCTTGACTGCGCAGGAGTGCAAGCTCGCACGGCGAAGTCCGTGACGCCGTGGTCGGATCTCTCGTTCTCAACCGCTTCCTGATCGAGCGTCGCATTGGCAGCGGCGGGTTCGGGGTCGTCTATGAGGCCTGGGACGGGCGGTTGGAGCGGCCCGTTGCGGTGAAGGCGATCGAGCAGCGGGGGGAGGCCGGGCGGCGGGTGCTGCGCGAGGCGCAGGCGGCGGCGCGGCTCAATCACCCCGGGATCGTGACCCTCTATGAGATGGGGGAGGAGGACGGCAACGCGCTGCTGGTGACGGAGCTGGTCGAGGGCGACACGCTGGCGCGGCTCGCGCACGCAGGCGAGCTTTCGGACCGGGAGATCGGGGAGATCGGCGCCGACCTCTGCGAGGCGCTCGACCACGCGCACTCGCGCGGCGTCGTGCACCGCGACATCAAGCCGCAGAACGTCCAGGTCACCGAGGGGGAACCGCGGGCCAAGCTGATGGACTTCGGGATCGCGCGGCTGGCCGACGAGGCGGGGCTGACGGCCACCGGCGACGTCGTCGGGACGCTCGCCTATATGTCTCCGGAGCAGGCGGAGGGGCGGGCGGCTGGGCCGGAGGCAGACGTCTACTCCCTCGCGCTCGTCCTCTATGAGTGCTGGAGCGGTGAGAACCCGCACCGGCGGGCCACCCCGGCGGCGACCGCCCGCGCGATCGGCGGCAGGCATCGATCCCTGCACCGACTCCGCCCCGACCTTCCGCGCGAGCTGACCGACACAGTCGACGCCTGCCTCTCGGCCCGACCCGGCCGCCGTCCCTCGCTGGAGGAGCTGGGGGAGGCGATCGAGGACTCGCTGGACCTGCTCGCCGACCACGCCCGCCCCGGCCGCGGCCGCCTCGGCGCCCGGCTCGGCGCCCTCGCGGCCGCCGCCGCGCTCGGTGCCTGGCTCGCGATCGGCCATGGCGTCCTGCTGCCGTAGGCGGCGCGCCCTCCCGTAGGCTTTTCAGATGGGCGTTCTACGCAACCTCGAGTCCCGCATCGAAGGCCTCGTCGAGGGGGTCTTCAGCCGTGCCTTCAGCTCCGAGGTGCAGCCGGTCGAACTCGCCCGCAAGCTGGCGAAGGAAATGGACGCCCACAAGACCGCCTCGGTCCAGCGCGTCTACGTCCCCAACGAGTACACGGTCTTCCTCTCCAGGCAGGACCGCTCCAAGCTCGAGGGCTACGAGCGCTCGCTGGAGCAGGAGCTGTCCGGCTACCTGCTCGAGCACGCCCGCCGCCGCGGCTACGACCTGCTGACCCGGCCCGCGGTCGGGTTCGACACCGACGAGCGCCTGCGCCTCGGCGAGTTCGGGATCCAGGCCCGCCTGGTGAAGCCGCCCGCGCACGAGGGCGAGCCGCCGAAGCAGGGCGAAGAGGGGCACACGATGGTCTACTCGGCCGTGCGCGAGCGCGACCGCGGCCGCCCGAAACGGCCCGAGCAGGCGGTCGGCGCCCTGGTCTCGACCCGGGCGGTGGTCTCGCTCGACGACCGCCGCTACGTGCTCGACGGGCCGCGGGCGACGATCGGCCGCTCGAAGTCGGCCGAGTGCGTGCTGGCGGACCCCAACGTCTCGCGGCGCCACGCGGAGCTGCGGCGCTCGGAGCACGGCGACTGGCAGATCGTCGACCTCGGGTCGACCAACGGGATCAAGGTGAACGGCCGCCGCGTCGCCTCGACCCGCCTCAGCCCGGGCGACCAGGTAACCGTCGGAACGACCACCTTTCTCTTCGACATCGAGCAGTAGCGGCGGCTGCCGCCGTCATTAAGGTGCGAGCGTGGAATACGACCCGATATCGGTGGCTTTGAAGTTCGGCTTCCTGGCCGTCCTCTACCTCTTCCTGCTGGCGATCGCGCGCAGCGCCCTCAAGGACCTGCGGCGGACCGCCTCGCCGGCCCCGGACGCGACCGGGTTCCACGCCGCGCCGGCCTTCGCCGAGGCCGCGCACGCCTCCGACGCCTGGCTCGTCGCCGAGCGCGGCGGCGGCCTCGAGCCGGGCACCCGCTTCGACCTGATCGGAGGCCTCTCGATCGGCCGCTCGAAGGACTCCGACGTGCGGATCGAGGACCGCTACGCGTCCAGCCTCCACGCCCGGGTATTCGAACGGGGCGGCCGCTACTACGTCGAGGACATGAGCTCCACCAACGGCACCCTGCTCAACGGCGCCACCCTGAAGGGAGAGGCGGAGCTGATCGACGGCGACACGGTGCAGATCGGCGACACCGAGTTCAGGCTCGAGGCCTCATGACCCTGCGGATCGACGACCAGGCGGTCCGCAGCGACACCGGGCGCCAGCGCAACGCCAACGAGGACTCGCTCTTCACCCGCGGGCCGCTGTTCGTCGTCGCCGACGGGATGGGCGGCGCCCAGGCGGGCGAGGTCGCCTCCCGCGCCGCGGCCGAGTCCTTCGACCGCGAGCTGCCGCAGGCGCCGCCGGAGCAGCTGCTGCGGGAGACGATCGAGTCGGCGAACCGGACGATCCACGAGCTCGCCCGCAAGGACCCGGGGCTGGCCGGGATGGGGACGACGACGACCGCGGCGATCGTCGACCTCGACGCCGAGGAGGTGGCGATCGGCCACGTCGGCGACAGCCGCGCCTACCGCTTCCGCGGCGGCAGGCTGGAACGGCTGACCCGCGACCACTCGCTGGTCGAGGAGATGCGGCGCAAGGGGCAGCTGACCGACGCCCAGGCCGAGGACCATCCCCAGCGCTCGATCATCACCCGCGCGCTCGGCCCCGAACCGCACGTCGAAGTCGACCTGCAGACGGTCGCCGGCCGCGGCCGGCGACGTCTTCCTGATCTGCTCCGACGGGCTGACGACGATGCTCGACGACGAGCACATCGCCCGCCTGCTCGGCCGCGCCACCTCGATGGAGGCGGCGGTGCGGGCCCTGGTCGACGAAGCCAACCGCGCCGGCGGCCGCGACAACATCACCGTCGTCGCCTTCCGGCTCGAGGACGTCGCGGCGCCGGAAAAGGGCAACCCGGAGGAGGCGACGCTGGTCGGCGCCGCCGCCGAGGAGGCCGGCCTGACCGCGACCGAGGTGCGCCGCCGCTCCGCCGCCGAGGCCGCCCGCAGGCGGCGCGAGGAGCTCGTCGCCACGAAGCCGCGCCGGCGCCGGCTGCGCACCGCGGCGAAGGTGCTGGCGGCCGTGGTCCTGGTCGCCGCGATCGGCTTCGGCGCCTGGTACGGCAACCGCCAGGTCTGGTTCCTCGGCACCGACGACGCCGGCCGCGTCGCCCTCTACCGCGGCCTCCCCTACGAGCTGCCCTTCGGGCTCGAAGCTCTACGACGAGCGCTACGCGAGCCCGATCCAGACCGACTCGCTGCCGGCCAAGCGCCGCGACGCCGTCACCGGCCACGACCTGCGCTCGCGCGGCGACGCCGTCGACCTGATCGAAGACATCCAGCGCAGCCAGGGGGTCCCTTGACGTCCGCCCGGAACCGCGAGCTGCTCGCTCTGGTTCCAGTCGCCCTCCTGCTGACCGCCGGCTTCGCCGCCGTCTTCGCCCAGGAGGAAACGCAGCTCGACAACCTCAGCCTGATCTACGGCGGCTACTTCCTCGCCGTCTGCCTCGTCACCCACGTCTACCTGCGGATCCGGCTGCCCAACGCCGACCCGTACCTGTTCCCGCTGGTCGCGCTGCTGACCGCCTTCGGGCTGGTGATGGTCTACCGGATCGACGAAAGCCTCGCCCGCGACCAGGCCAACTGGTTCGTGCTCGGGCTCGTCCTCTTCGCCCTGACGATCCAGCTGCTGCGCGACTACGAGGTGCTCGAGCGCTACCGCTACACGATCGCCGGGGTCGGCCTGCTGCTGCTGCTGGCGCCGCGGCTGCCGGGGATCGGCCAGCAGGTCAACGGCGCCTACCTCGGGGTGAAGATCGGCCCGCTCGCCTTCCAGCCGGCCGAGTTCTCGAAGATCGCGATCGTCGTCTTCCTCGCCAGCTACCTGCGCGAGCACCGCGAGGTGCTGATCGTCGGCGCCCGCCGCGTGCTCGGGGTGACGCTGCCGCCGCTGAAGCACTTCGGGCCGATGCTGGTCGTCTGGGGCGCCTCGATGTTCATGCTCGTCTTCATCCGCGACCTCGGCAGCTCGCTGATGTTCTTCGCCGCCTTCCTGGCGCTGCTCTACGTGGCGACGGGGCGCTTCTCCTTCGTCGTCATCGGCATGGCGATGTTCGTCGTCGGCGCCTGGTTCTTCGCCAGCACCGTGCCCCACGTCCACGACCGGGTCGAGATCTGGCTCGACCCCTACCAGGACCCGGGCGGAAGCGGCTACCAGATCCTGCAGTCGATCTTCGCCCAGGCCGACGGCGGCCTCTTCGGCAAAGGGCTTCGCGCAGGGGCTGATCGAGATCCCCGGCAGCGGCGGCGCGGCGCTGCTCCCGGCCGCCCAGACGGACACGATCTACTCGCTGATCGTCAACGAGCTCGGCCTCTTCGGCGCCTGCGGCGTCGTCCTCATCTACCTGCTGATCGCCGCCCGCGGCTTCAAGATCGCCCTGCTCGCCGGCGACGGCTTCTCGAAGCTGCTGGCGACCGGGCTGACCGCGGTCTTCTCGATCCAGGCCTTCGTGATCATCGGCGGCGTCACCCGGGTGATCCCGCTGACCGGGGTCACCCTGCCCTTCATCAGCTACGGCGGCAGCTCGATCGTCGCCAACTTCGTGCTGCTGGCGCTGCTGCTGCTGATCTCCGACCGCGCCCGCCGTGAGGCGACAGAGCCGGGCGGCCGGGCGCTGGCGCTGGGGTCGGCGGCGTGAACCGGCAGATCGTCAAGCTCTTCGCCTTCATCGTCGTCCTCTTCGCGGTGCTGGTCGGCTTCACGTCCTACTGGTCGGTCTTCGACGCCGAGGCGCTGAAGGAAAAGGAGGCGAACAAGCGGCCGCTGATCGAGCAGCAGCAGATCCGCCGCGGCCGCATCCTCGCCGACGACGGCACCGTGATCGCCAAGTCGGTGGCGAAGGGGGGCGGCGACAACCGGCGCTTCGTCCGCCGCTATCCAGAGGGGGCGCTCTACGGGCACCCGATCGGCTACAGCTTCGTGCGCCAGGGCGACAGCGAGCTCGAGCAGTTCCACAACGACACGCTGGTCGGGGAAGGGTCCGAATTCAGCTCGATCCTCGACGAGCTGACCGGCGCCGAGCAGGAAGGCAACGACATCGTCACCAACATCGACCCGGTGGCCCAGCGGACCGCGCTGGAAGACCTCGAGGCGGCCGGCTTCGGCGCCGTGGTGGCGATCGAGCCGAGCACGGGGGCGGTGAAGGCGATGGCGTCGAACGCGCCGTATGACCCGAACCTGGTGCCGTTCGAACTCGAACGGCTGAACCGCCAGAACGTCCGGACTCCGCTGGTGAACCGGGCGACGCAGGGCCTCTACCCGCCCGGCTCGACCTTCAAGGTCGTGACCGCGGCGGCGGGGCTGGAGAGCGGCGCGATCACGCCGGAAACGCCGATCGACGCGCCGGGGACGATCGACGCCGAAGGCATCCCCCTCTCCAACGACTTCAACGAGGACTTCTTCGGCGCCACCCTCGACACCGCGCTGACCAACTCGGTCAACACCTGGTTCGCCCAGCTCGGCGAGAAAGTCGGCGCGGACGAGATGTTCGAAACGATGGAAAAGTTCGGCTTCAACTCGACGCCGCCGATCGACCTCCCCGACGACGAGGTCTACAACAGCGGGGTCTACGAAGACGAAAGGACGCTGCCGCGCACCGCGCCGGTCGACCTGGCGCGGATGTCGATCGGCCAGGAGCGGCTGCTGGCGACGCCGCTGCAGATGGCGATGGTCGCCGCCGCCGTGGCCAACGGCGGCAGGCTGATGAAGCCGCAGATCTGGAACCGGGTGATCGACCCCGACGGCCGCGTCACCGACCGCCTCGACCCCTCCGAGTACAGCGAACCGGTCTCGGCGGAGACGGCGGAGGAGCTGACCACGGCGATGGAAGGGGTCGTCAGCGAAGGCACCGGCACCAACGCGGCGATCCCCGGCGTCGCCGTCGCCGGCAAGACCGGCACGGCGGAAACGCCGGGCAACAAGGCCTGCGGCGGCGGCCTCGAAGAGAACCAGGCCTGGTTCATCGGCTTCGCCCCGGCCGACGACCCGCAGATCGCGATCGCGGCCTCGGTCGAGTGCACCGAACAGTTCGGCAACGACGTCGCGGCGCCGATCTTCGCCGACGTCGCGGAAGCGATCCTGAACGGCGAATGAGACGGTACCGATTGACTTTCTTAGCCCACAGGGCGAAAAACGTTGGCTTGGCGTGAGAGGAGACGGGATTGGCTGAAGTGAGCGAGGGCGCTGTCGTGGATGGGCGCTACCGGGTGCTGAGCCGGCTCGGCAGCGGCGGCATGGCCGACGTCTGGCTGGCCGAGGACACGCACCTGCAGCGGCGGGTGGCGCTGAAGGTCCTGCACCGGCGCTTCGCCCAGGACCGCGAGTTCGTCGAGCGCTTCCGCCGCGAGGCCGAAGCGGCGGCGGGGCTGCAGCACCCCAACGTCGTCGCCGTCTACGACCGCGGCGAGTTCGAGGGCACCTACTACATCGCCATGCAGTACGTCGAAGGGGCGACGCTGAAGGAGCTGATCGAGCGCGGGCTGACGCCGCCGGAGGCGGTGGAGCTGATCCGCCAGGTGCTGGAGGCGGCCCGCTTCGCCCACCGCCACGGCATCGTCCACCGCGACCTGAAGCCGCAGAACGCGATCGTCGACCCCGACGGCAAAGCCGTCGTCACCGACTTCGGGATCGCCCGCGCCGGGGTCTCGGAGATCACCCAGACCGGCTCGGTGATGGGGACGCCGCACTACCTCTCGCCCGAGCAGGCGCAGGGGCACGACGTCACCTCCGTCTCCGACCTCTACTCGATCGGCGTGATCCTCTACGAGGCGCTGACCGGGCGCGTCCCCTTCGAGGGCGAAAGCGCGGTGGCGGTGGCGATGAAACAGGTCTCGCAGACGCCGCAGCGGCCGAGCTCGATCAACCCGCGCGTCACCCCGGCGCTCGACGCGGTGGTGATGCGGGCGCTGGAGAAGGACCCGGGCGAGCGCTTCCAGAGCGCCGACGCCTTCATCGCCGCGCTCGACGCCGCGCTCGAGGAACCGGGGGTCGGCGGCGGCACCGCCGCCTTCGCGCCGCTGCCGCCGGTGGTCGCGACGCCCGAGGAGGCCGAGGCCGCCGAGGAGGAGGAAGAGGGCGGGAAGCGGCGCTGGCTCCCCTGGCTGCTGGGGGCGGCGGTGTTGATCGGACTCCTGGTCGGGCTGGCCCTGACCAGGGACACGAAGACCGAGGTGCCCGACGTCACCGGCAAGCAGCTCGAATTCGCGATCCTGCAGCTCGAACGCAAGGGCTTCGACGTCGGCAAGGAAGAGGCCGTCCAGCGCTCGGCGCCGCGCGGCACCGTGCTGGAGCAGGACCCGCTCCCCGGCGACGCCGACAAGGACTGCTCCTTCCTCTCCTTCTTCTGCTCGCAGCCGACGGTCAACCTCACCTACAGCGCCGGCCCGGGGCAGGGGAGGGTCCCCGGCACGGCCGGGCTCAGCCGCGAAGAAGCCACCGAAACGCTCGAAGAAGCCGGCTTCGAGGTCGAGGTCGAAACGGTCAACTCCGACAGCGTCGAAGAAGGCCTGGTGATCCACTCCGACCCCTCCGGCGGCAGCACCGTCACCAACGGCTCGACCGTCACCATCGTCGTCTCCCGCGGCCCGAAGCTGACCACGGTGCCGGTCCTGGTCGGGACCCAGCGCAGCGTCGCCGTGCAGCAGATCCGCGGCCGCGGCCTGGAACCGATCGTCGAAGAAGAGGAAGGCGACTCGCCCGCCGGCGAGGTGATCCGGCAGACGCCCAGCGCCGGCACCACGGTCTCGCCCGGCTCGCCGGTGACGATCGTCGTCTCCAAGGGCAAGCAGCAGGCGAGGGTGCCGAACGTGATCGGCAAGGCGCGCTCCGAAGCGGTGCAGGCGATCCGCGCCGAAGGCCTGGTGCCTGTGGTCGAAGAAGAGGAAACGGAGGTGACCGGCAAAGTCGGCCGGGTCGTCGACCAGTTCCCGCCGCCGGGCTCGGAAGTCGAACCGGGCTCGGAAGTGACGATCACGGTCGGCAAGCCGGCGGCGGTCGTGCCCGAAGAAGAAGGGGCGGAAGGATGAGGGTCGCGGTCCTCTCCGGCGGCCGCTCCTCCGAGCACGACGTCTCGCTGCGCTCCGGCGCCTCGGTCGCCCGCGGCCTCGAGGCGGCCGGGCACGAGGTGGTCGCGGTGACGATCGAGCGCGACGGCAGCTGGGCCGGTGCCGGCGAGCCGGTCTCGCTGGTCCCCGGCGGCGGCCTGCTCGGCGCCCGCGCCGTCTTCCCGGCCCTGCACGGCGCCTTCGGCGAGGACGGCAGCGTGCAGGGGCTGCTGGAGTGCCTCGACGTCCCCTACGTCGGCTCCGACGTGCTCGCCTCGGCCACCTGCATGGACAAGCTGACGCTGAAGCGGCTGCTGGCGCAGCGCGGCTTCCCCCAGGTCGAGTTCGCCGCCGTCGGCGAGCCCGGCTGGCGCCGGCGCTGCGAGGAGCTCGGCCTGCCGCTCTGGGTCAAGCCCTCGCGGATGGGCTCGAGCGTCGGCATCAGCCGCGTCGCCGACCTCGCCGAGCTGGACGCGGCGGTCGAGCTGGCGCTGCGCCACGACCCGCGGGTGATCGTCGAGGCCTCCGCCACGGGGCGCGAGGTCGAGTGCTCGGTGCTCGGCAACGAGTCGACCGAGACCTCTCAGCCCGGCGAGATCGTCGCCAACGCCGAGTGGTACGACTTCGAGGCCAAGTACCAGCAGGGCGGGATGGAGCTGCGGGTGCCGGCGCCGATCGCCGCGGCGGAGACCGCGCGGGTGCGCGAGCTGGCCGCCTCGATCTTCGCCCTCGCCGGCTGCTCCGGCCTCGCCCGCTGCGACTTCTTCGTCGAGCCCGGCGGCGAGGTCCTCGTCAACGAGATCAACACGATGCCCGGCTTCACGGAGACCAGCGTCTACGCGAAGCTGCTGGAGGCGAGCGGTATCGCTTACCCGGAGCTTTGCGACCGGCTCGTGCGGCTTGGCGTGGAACGTCACGCCCGCGCCCGTTCCTACGAGTTCTGAGCTACTCGATCAGCTTCACGTCGCTGATCTCGACCTGATAGCGCCCCGCCTGGTCGCGCGCCGACGCGGCCTTGTTGAACCAGATCAGGAAGTACTTGGCGGGGGAGGAGAGATCGAGGTCGGCTTCGGCGCTCTCGCCGGCGTCGGCGATCTCGCCGATCGGTTCGCCCCATTCCGACAGTTCTTCCGGTGGCCCCGAGGTGGCGGCGTAGATCTCCGCGTCCCAGCCCGGGGTCGGGGTGCGGATGACGATCTCCGACGGCCTCGCCGCCGACTTGGCGGTGACGTAGAGGCCGACGCCGGGGTTGGGCCCGGTCTTGGTGCCGGCGAAGGTGTCGGTGTCGTAGTGCTCGCTGCTCCAGGCGGTGGAGAAGTTGCCGTCGACCGCCAGTTCGATCGTGGCCGAGCCCTCCTCGCCGTCGCCCTGGGGGTCGAAGTCGGTCGCCGAGGAGAGCGCGATCGGCGCCCCCTTGTCCTTCAGCGCGCCGCCGCCGCCGGGGCCGTTGTCGCTGCTGATGAACTGCACCGCAAGCAGCGCCCCGGCGCCGACCAGGACCAGCAGCGCGATCGCCGCCCCCGACCAGCGGGCACGGCTGGAGAGCTTGCGCTTGGCCGGCGGCACCGCCTCGAGGACGCTGGTCGCCTCGCCGGTCGTCGAGCCGGCGCGTGCCGCCTCGACCTCGAGCGCGGTCGAGAGGTCGTCGATCATCTCGCCGACGTCCTGGTAGCGGCGGTCGGGGTCCTTGGCGGTGGCCCGCTCGACCACCAGCGCCGCCGCCGCCGAGAGCTCGGGCCGGCGCTGCTGCACGTCGGGCAGGTCCTCGTTGACGTGTTTCATCGCCACCCCGACCTGGCTGTCGGCGTGGAAGGGGACCTGGCCGGCCAGCATCTCGTAGAGGACGACGCCGAGCGAGTAGACGTCGGAGCGGGGGTCGACCGGGTGGCCCATCGCCTGCTCGGGGGCGACGTAGTCGGTGGTGCCGAGGACGCGGCCGGTGGCGGTCATCCCGTCCTGCTCGAGCTGGCGCGAGATGCCGAAGTCGGTCAGCTTGGCCCGCCCCTCGGCGTCGATCAGGACGTTCTGCGGCTTGATGTCGCGGTGGACCATGTTGCGGCCGTGGGCGACGGTGAGGCCGCGGGCGATCTCGATCGCGTAGGCGAGCGCCTCCTGCGGGTCGAGGGCGCCGACCCGGTTGATCCGCTGCTTCAGCGTCTCGCCCTCGACGTACTCGAAGACGATGTAGGGGTGGCCGCCGTCCTCGCCGGCGTCGATCACGGAGACGACGTTGGGGTGGGAGAGCTTGGCGACGGCGCGTGCCTCCTGGCGGAAGCGCTCGAGCTGGTCGGCCTGCTCGGACATCTCCCGGTGCATGACCTTGACCGCGACCGGGCGGTCGAGGGTCTGGTCGCGGGCGAGGTAGACCGTCGACATGCCGCCGCTGCCGAGCTTCGCCTCCAGCCGGTAGCGGCCGGAGAGCACGGTTCCGATCATCTGCGAGCTGGTTGGAGCGCGGTCGGTCAATTTCCGGGGACAACGTTATGAGACGGGCGCGCCACTCTCTATAGCTTTCGGGTCAATGTCCGTACAGGTTCGCTACTACACCGATCCGGCCTGCTCCTGGTCGTGGGGTGCCGAGCCGGTCCTGCGCCGGATCATGTTCGAGTTCGACGGCGAGCTCGAGTTCGTCTGGGTGATGGGCGGGCTCGCCCGCCGCTACGGCATCGATTATCGCGACGAGGAGGGCGCGATCGGCTCCGGCCCGGACTGCTTCGCCGACCTGATGGCGCACTGGCTGAACGTGGCCGGCGAGACCGGCATGCCCTGCGACCCGCGGCTGTGGACCGAGAACCCGATCGTCAGCACCTATCCCGCCTGCATGGCGGTCGAGGCGGCGAGCGAGCAGGGCTGGGAGGCCGGCTATCGCTACCTGCGCCGGATGCGCGAGGGGCTGATGTGCGAGCGGCGCAAGCTCGACAACCCGAGCGCACTGCTGGCCGAGGCCGGCTCCGCCGGGCTCGACGTCGCCCGCTTCGAGATCGCGCTCGGCTCGCACGGGCCGCTGGAGGCGATGAGCGACCACATCGACGAGGTCCGCGATGTCCCCGACGAGGCGCGGGCGGCGGGCAAGCTCAGCCACACCGAAGGGCGCGAGCGGCTCTCCTTCCCCTCCGCGGTCTTCGTCGGCGAGGACGGCGGGCGCCACGGCGTCTGGGGCTGGCAGCCGCTCGAGGCCTACCGCGAGGCGGCGCTGGCGGCCGGTGCGACCAAGGTGAACGACGGCCCGCTCTCGCCGCTGGAGGCGATCGCCCGCTTCGGCCCGATCGCCACCCGCGAGGCCGAAGTCCTCGGCCAGAGCGCCGGCCCACCGACCTGCGCCGAGCTCTGGCGCCTGGCCAGCGAGCACCGCCTGCGCGCGCGCCGAGCCCTCACCGGCACGATCTGGGAAGCCGCCTAACCGCTGAGGTCTTCGTAGAGCTCGAGGGTGAGGCGGGCGGCCTCGTCCCAGGAGTAGGGGCCGGCCGCGGCGCGGCGGGCGGCCTCGGCCAGCTCGGCGCGGGCGGCCTCGTCGACGGTCAGCTCCCGCAGGGCGGCGGCGAGGGCGGCGGCGTCGCCGGGCGGGACGAGGCGGGCGGCGCCGGTCGCCGCCACCTCGGGGAAGCCGCCGACGGCGCTGAGCAGGAGCGGCTTGCCGAAGGCGAGGCCGGTGTAGAGGACGCCGGAGTGCTCGGCGTCGAGGTAGGGGAGGACGACGAGGTCGGCGCGGCGGAAGATCGCCGGGATCTCGGCGTCCTCGACGAAGCGGGTGACGAAGCGGACCCGGCCCGGCGCCGAGCCGGCGAGCCGGCGCAGCGGCGCCACGTCCATCCGCGGGTTGCCGACGATCCACAGCTCGGCCCCCGACACCTCGCGGAAGGCCTCAAGCAGGACCTCGATCCCCTTGTAGGGGCGGAGCAGGCCGAAGCAGAGGACCACCGGGCCGTCGGCGCCCTCCAGCTCGGCCGGCAGCGACGCTTCCTGCGGCAGCCTGGTCAGGTAGTCGAAGGCGCCGTGGGGGATCACCCGGACGCGGCCGGCATCGAGGCCGACCTCGTCGCGGAGGCGGGCGGCGCCGTGCTCGGAGTGGGCGACGACCGCGTCCATGCGGCCGAAGACCCGCCGGGCGCCGCGGACCTGGCCGGCGCCGGGGCGCGGCGGCAGGATGTAGTGGGCGGTCATCAGCCGTGGGCGCAGCGGCGGCAGCAGGTGGGCGTCGAGCCCCGGCATGGTCAGCCACTGGAAGTGGAGGACGTCGGCTTCCGCCTCACGGCGAAAGCGCAGCATGTCGGCGACGTGCTCGGCGGCCTTGAAGGGGACCCGCGCCCGCGCGTCGAGCCCGCGGGCGGCGCTGCGGCGGTAGAAGCGCTCGTCGACCCGGTAGCCCTCGGCCGGCGGGACGGGGCCGTAGAGGAAGCGGCTGGTGAGCAGCTCGACCTCGGCGCCGCCGCGCGCCAGCGCCGCCGCCAGGGCGCGGTCGTAGGGCGGCGTGAACGCCGAGGGGTCGACTAGCTGGACCTTCATGGCGGCCGATTATCGTGACCCCCTTGCCACCGCTGCTCTCCTACTGCGTCGTGAACACGAACGGCCGCGAGTACCTGCTCGCCTGCCTGGCCGCGATCGAGCGCACCCACCCGGCCGGGGTGGAGCGGGAGATCCTCGTCCTCGACAACGCCTCCGAGGACGGCTCGGCCGAGGCGGTGCGGGAGCTGGGCGGCGAGATTCGCCTGATCGCCCTGGAGCAACGCACCGGCATAAACGGGATTTCGCTCGATCAATTGCCGCGCGATGATGATGCGCTGCATCTCGTTGGTGCCCTCGCCGATGATCATCAACGGCGCATCGCGGTCGATTCGCTCGGCATCGAACTCGCAGGAATAGCCGTAGGCGCCGTGGATGCGCATGTTCTCGTCGGCATTCTTGGCGGCAGCCTCGGTGGCGAAGTATTTGGCCATGCCGGCTTCCATGTCGCAGCGCTCGCCGCGGTCGAAGGCCTGATGTCGATTCGGCACCCCAGTAATTTTCTTCGGCGTTGATGTTGATGGTGTAGTTGCTGCTCCACGGCGGACACATGTGCGGATTCCACAATCCCTGCAGGTTGGCCGGAACTCCGGGAGTCCGCGAACTGGCAATCAGCAGATATCTTCCGTATTGAAAATAGAGGATTTCGAGATTTTTGTCCTCTTTTCCTTCGCCATAACGTTTTAAACGTTCGTTGGTGGGCAGGTTGGGAGCTGTGGTTGCGCCAAGTTGCAATTCAA
>CAVPEX010000074.1:0-4751 GCA_963703585.1 uncultured Solirubrobacterales bacterium
CGGCGGCGGCAGCGACTCCTCGGGCGACGAAGAGCAGATCGAAGAGACGATCGCGACGTCCGTGACCACGACGGACCCCTCCAAATGCACCGAGCTGATGACCGCCGGCTTCCGCGAACAGAATTCCGGCCTGACCGGCAAGGAAGCACTCGAAGACTGCGAAGAAGAAGCCGGCGACAGCAGCGACGACCCGGACTCGGTGACCGTCTCCGAGGTCGAGGTCGACGGCTCCGACGCGACCGCCCGGGTGGCGTTCGTCGGCGGCGGCTTCGACGCCCAGACCCTCGACGTCTCCCTGGTCAAGGAAGACGACCAGTGGAAGCTCGACGAAATCGAAGGCTTCGCCGAGCTCGACGGCGACGCCCTGGCGACGACGCTGGAAGAGCAGTTCGAAGCGGCCTCGAGCGAGATCACGCCGGACCAGATCGGCTGCATCGGCGACGCGATCCGCGACGCGCCGCAGGAGGAAGTCGAAGAACTCCTGCTCAGCGGCTCCTCCGACAAGTTCGTCGAATTCGCCGAAGCCTGCGAATAGGAAGGCGCGTCGGAGGCGGAACGTGGGCAGTCGTCTCCTGACCGCCCTCGCCCTCGCCGGCGCGACCGCCGCCCTCGCCTCGTGCGGGGGCGGCGGCGCGAGCGAAGTGCAGGAAGTGCAGGAGGTGCGGGAGATGCTGCGGGAGTCGGCCGACGAGGACCCGTCCAACTGCACGCGGTACCAGACGCTCGCCTACACCGAACAGCTGACCAAGGAGCACGGCCGGGCCGCGATCCGCAGCTGCGAAGAGGAAGTCGTCGAGCGGGAGGACGAACCGGGCTCGTTCGACATCGTCCGGCTGCGGGCCGACGACGGCGCCGCACGCCTCCGCGCCAGCTTCGACGGCAGCGTCTTGGATGGCCAGACGCTGGAGTTCGCGCTGGTCGAGGTCGACGGTGACTGGAAGCTCGACCGCATCGTCGGCTTCGTCGAGTTGGATCGGGCCGAGCCGATCGCCGAATTGGGGGTGAGTTTGATCGACGAGATGCCGTCCCCGTTCGGCGCGAGGCTTACCGCCTGCGTCGTCGACCGGCTCGAAGGGCTGAGCAGCGCCGAGCTCGAAAACCTGATCCTCGGGCCGAGCTGGCGGCCGCTGGAAAGCATCGCCGAAACCTGCGTACCGGGGGAGTCGCCGGCGCGGGCGGCCTGAGCGCCGCGCTCCTTTCCCCGACGGCACGCTCCCAGCCGGGCCAGCCCCTATGCTCGGCGGGGTGAGCCTGCAAGCCGAGCCAGAGACGCCCCCGGAGGGCTACGAGCAGCCCCAGGGCGCCCCCAATGAGCCCGGTGCCGACCGGGTCGAGCGCCTGCTGGCGGGGCTGAACCCGCCGCAGCGGGAGGCGGTCGAGCACGGCGGCGGGCCGCTGCTGGTGCTGGCCGGCGCCGGCTCCGGCAAGACCCGCGTGCTGACCCACCGGATCGCCTACCTGCTGGCGACCGGGCAGGCGCGGCCGGGGGAGATCCTGGCGATCACCTTCACCAACAAGGCCGCGGCGGAGATGCGCGAGCGGGTCGGCCAGCTGATCGGCCGCTCGGTGCGGGCGATGTGGGTGACCACCTTCCACTCCGCCTGCGCGCGGATGCTGCGCGCCGACGCCGAGCGGCTCGGCTACTCGCGCGGCTTCACGATCTATGACGAGTCCGACTCGCTGCGGATGCTGAAACGCTGCCTCTCCGAGCTCGGGGTCGACCCGAAACGGTTCCCGCCGCGGGCGATCCGCTCGAAGATCTCCGGCGCCAAGAACCAGCTGATCGACGTCGCCGCCTACTCCGACGTCCAGGGCAGCGTCTTCGACGAGGTCGTCGCCGAGGCCTTCCCGCTCTACGAGAAGCGGATGCTCGAAGCCAACGCGATGGACTTCGACGACCTGCTGGTGCGGACGGTCAACGCCCTGGAGCTGTTCGAGGAGGTGCGCGAGCGCTGGCGCCGCACCTTCCGCCACGTCCTCGTCGACGAGTACCAGGACACCAACCACGCCCAGTACCGGCTCCTGCAACTACTGGCCTCCGAGCACGGAAACCTGATGGTGGTGGGCGACGAAGATCAGTCGATCTACGGGTTTAGGTACGCAGACGTACACAACATCCTCGACTTCGACCAGGACTTCCCCGAAGCTGCCGTGGTCAAGCTGGAGCAGAACTACCGTTCGACCCAGACGATCCTCTCCGCCGCCAACGCGGTGGTCGAGAACAACCGCGAGCGGCGGCCGAAGCGGCTCTGGACCGAAGACGAGGGGGGTGAGCCGGTCCAGCTCGAGGAGCTGGGCGACGAGCACGAGGAGGCGCGCTGGGTGGCGGCGGAGATCGAGCGGCTGGGGGAGGAGCACGGCGTCGCCCGCTCCGACGTCGCCGTCTTCTACCGGACCAACGCGATGAGCCGGGTGCTGGAGGACACGCTGGTCCGCTTCGAGCTGCCCTACCAGGTGATCGGCGGCACCAAGTTCTACGACCGGGCCGAGATCAAGGACGCGATCGCCTACCTCAGCCTGCTGGTAAACCCGGCCGACCAGGTCTCCTTCTCGCGCGTGGTCAACTCGCCGCGGCGGGGGATCGGCAACACCAGCCAGGGCCGGCTCGCCTCCTACGCCAACACGGCGGGGCTGACGATCTGGGAAGTGATGGAACGGGTCGAGGACGTGCCCGGCCTCGGCGCCGCCGCGATCAAGGCGGTCTCCCGCTTCTACGAGACGATGGAGGGGCTGCGCGACCGGGTCGAGACCTCCTCGGTCGCCGGCCTGCTGGAGGCGGTGCTGAACGAGACCGGCTACCTGGAAGCGCTGGCGGCGGAGCGCACGGTCGAGGCCGAAGGGCGGGCCGAGAACCTCGAAGAGCTGGTCGGCGTCGCCTCCGAGTTCGACCTCAACCGCGAGCGCGAGGGGGAGAGCGAGGTGCCGCCGCTGGAGGAGTTCCTGCAGCAGATCTCGCTGCTCTCCGACCAGGACTCGATCGAGGACAAGCAGGAGCTGGTGACGCTGATGACCCTGCACAACGCCAAGGGCCTCGAGTACGACACGGTCTTCGTCGTCGGCTGCGAGGACGGCGCCTTCCCGCACATGCGGGCGCTGGAAGAGGGCAGCGAGGAAGAGGAGCGGCGGCTCTGTTACGTCGCCATCACCCGCGCCCGCCAGCGCCTCTACATGACCTGGGCGCGCGAGCGGCGGCTGTTCGGACGGGCCGAGCACAACCTGCCCTCGCGCTTCATCGACGAGCTGCCCGAGGATTTGGTCGAGCGCCACCAGAAGGTGACGAGCGGGGGGATGACCTGGGGCGCGCCCTCGCCGCCGGTCGGAGCCGCGCAGCCGCTCGACCCGGGGCCGGCGCTGGAACTGCAGACCGGCGACGACGTCGTCCACGCCAGCTTCGGCGACGGCGTCGTCACCGGCGTCGAGCCCGGCGGCGTGGTCATCGTCCGCTTCTCCGGCGACGGCTCCGAGCGCAAGCTGATGGCCGACTACGCCCCGATCCGGAAGCGCTAGCGCCGTGGCCGCACGGGTGATCGACGGCAAAGCGGTGGCGGCGGCGGTGCGGGAGCGGGTGCGCGGCGAAGTCGAGGCCTACGTCGCCGAGTCCGGGCGCGTGCCGACCCTGGCGACCGTGATCGTCGGTGAGGACCCCGCCTCCGAGGTCTACGTCCGCAACAAGCACCGCGCCTGCGAGGAGGCGAGGATGCGCTCGGTCCACCACGGCCTCGCCGCCACCACGACCGAGAACGAGCTGCTGGAGCTGGTCGCCCAGCTCGGCCTCGACCCCGAGGTCGACGGCATTCTGGTGCAGCTTCCGGTCCCCGAACAGATCGACCCCGACCGGGTCGTCGCGGCGATCGACCCGGCCAAGGACGTCGACGGGCTGACCCCGCTCAACGCCGGGCTGCTGGCCCATGGCACCCCCGGCCTCGTCCCCTGCACCCCGACCGGGGTGATGGAGCTGCTGCGCCACGAGGGGGTCGAGCTGGAGGGGGCGGAGGCGGTCGTGGTCGGGCGCTCGAAGCTGGTCGGCGTGCCGGTGGCGCGCCTGCTGCTGCTGGCCGACGCCACGGTGACCGTCTGCCACTCGCGCACCCGCGATCTCGCCGCCGTCTGCCGCCGTGCCGACGTCCTCGTCGCCGCGGTCGGGGTGCCGAGGCTGCTCGGCGCCGACGCCGTGAAGCCGGGGGCGGTGGTGATCGACGTCGGCGTCAACCGCCTCGAGCAGGGCCTCGTCGGCGACGTCGACCACGAGCCGGCGGCCGCGGTGGCCGCGGCGATCACCCCGGTCCCGGGTGGGGTCGGCCCGATGACGATTGCGATGTTGCTGGTCAACACCCTGCAGGCGTCCCGGGCGCGAACCGCCGCCGGCAGGAAGTAGGAGAACCGGCCAGAAGGTCCACATTGGTGCCCGACCGCGGGTGTAGGGTCGGCGCGAAGTGGTGGCTATGCAGCGAAGGAGGCCTCATGAATGAACGTCTGAGCCGCGGCGAGCTGATTGCCGGCGTCGCCGGGCTGGTCCTGATCCTGGTCATGTTCCTCTTTGCCTGGTTCGGCTTCGAAGAAGGCACGGGCCTGGACGCGTTCGACGCGATGGACGACTGGGCGAACATCATCCTCGTCTTCACCTGCTTCGCGGCGATGTCCCTGGCGCTCTTCGGCAACGACGTCGCCCGCGCCGAGATCCCGCTCAGCGTCGTCGTCACCGTGCTCGGCGGCGTCTCCGCCGTGGTCGTCCTCATCTACATCATCAGCCC
>CAVPEX010000075.1:0-7515 GCA_963703585.1 uncultured Solirubrobacterales bacterium
GCCCGGGGTCGACTTCGGCGCCCTCGGCTCGGTCGACCTCGACCGCAAGCTCGGCGTCTGGCTCGGCCTGATCTCGGCAATCGCGATCGCCGTCGGCGGCTACATGGCGATGCAGGAAGAGGGCGCCTCCTTCAGCGCCACCGCCGACCGCCTCGGCGGCCCCGCCGCCGGCACCCCGCCCCAGTCAACTACGCAGACCCCGCCGCCCCCTCCGCCTCCCAGCAGCGGTACCCAACCGCCGCCTCCGGCGCCTGGCGGCCAGCAGCCGCCTCCACCCGGGGGTATCCAACCGCCTCCTCCGGGTTCCTGAGCTCCCGACGCGGCTGAGTGTCAGCGGGAGCCGGGGCCGCCGGCTCCCGCCACGCTCCGTGCGACCTGCTTGGCGAACGCAATGATGGTCATCATCGGATTGACCCCGACCGAGGTCGGGAACAGCGACCCGTCGGCGACGTAGAGGCCGCGCGTCCCGTTGACGGAGCCGTCGGCGGCGCAGACGCCCTCGCGGGGATCGGCGGCGATGCGGGCGGTGCCCATCGGGTGGAAGGCCTCCAGCCGCAGCTCCGAGGCGCGGAAGCGGGTTGCCTCGAACTGGTCCAGGTCGCCGGGCCGCAGCACGCTGGCGCGGGCGATGTTGGGGTAGACCTCGCTGGCGCCGGCGGCGAAGTGGATTTCCGCCGCGCGGGCGATGCCGTGGACCAGCTTCGCCGCGTCCTCGCCGGTCAGCTTGTAGCTGGCGCGCAGGGAGCCCCCGGCGCCGAGCCCGACCCGGCCGCAGGAGCGGTCGGAGAGGTGGACGCCGATCGAGCCGATGTGGCCGAAGCCGAGCATCGCCTCCTGGTGGCTGCGCCCGGCGCCCGTCAGCCAGGCGCCGCCGAAGGCCAGCGGCGTGAAGGTCGCCTCCAGCAGGATCCCCAGCTCCTCCCACTGGTCGACGTAGAAGCTCTGCATCACGCCTTCCCAGCCGCGCACCTCCTCCTCGTAGCGGGCGCCGACCCAGCAGGCGGGGTGGATGTGGAGGTTGCGGCCGACCTGGCGGCCGCCGAGGCCGCAGCGCTGCAGCAGCTCCGGCGTGCCCAGGGCGCCGCCGGCGACGATCACGGCCCGCCTGGCGCGGACGGTGAAGCGTCGGCCGCGTTCACCCGAACGCACTTGTCCCCGCATACCGGGGACAACCCTGCCCTCGACGCCGACGGCGCGGTCGCCCTCCATCAGCACCGTCCGCACGTCGACCCCGGCCCGGACCCTGGCCCCGGCGGCCACGGCGCGGGGGAGATAGCTGACGTGCATGCCGCGCTTGGCGTCGATCCGGCAGCCGAACGGGCAGGAGCTGCACTGCACGCAGCTGCCGGCGTTGCGGTGGATCGGGGCGCCGCTGGCGCCGATCGCGGCCGCCCCCTCCATCGCCAGCTGGCCGTTGCGGCCCATCCGCTCGGGGTCCAGCTGCTGCACGTGGAGGGTCTCCTCGGCCTCGGCGAAATCGGCCTCGAGGTCGCGCGCCCAGGGGATCCCGTAGCGGTCGCGCCAGTTCTCGAGCACGGCGTCCGGCGCCCGGAAGCAGGTGCCGGAGTTGATCACCGTGGTGCCGCCGACCACCCTCGCCACCGGCACCGGGATCGGCGGCTTCCCTTCGGCGATGGTCAGGCCGCCGTCGCGGTAGAGCTCGGCGATCGCCTCCAGGTGGTCGCCCGGATAGTTCTCGCGGTTGTAGTGGCCGCCGGCCTCGAGCACGAGGACGTCGAGTCCGGCTTCGGCCAGGGTCGCCGCCGCCACGGCGCCACCGGCGCCGGAGCCGACGATGACCACGTCGCAGTCCTCGCCGGCGCCGCTCGGCTCGGTGTCGCCGAGGGTCCCGGCCGGCTCCGGCACGCTGCCGTCGGCGAGGGCGCAGGAGATCTCGTAGTCGATTCGCCGTTCGACCTCGGGCGCGACCGCGTAGCCCAGGGTCGAGAAGAGCTTGGCCATCAACAGCAGGTCGTGGTGGAGGGACAGCCGCGAGCCCTCGAGCCGGTGCAGGAAGTCCTCGGCGGCCTCCGGGTCGAGGCGGCTGAAGCGCCAGGGGAAGGGCAGCCACTCGAAGGCGCGCAGGCCGAGCTTGAGCCGGAACAGGGTCCGCGGCGCGACCGAGGTGAGGAACCGGGCGACGGGCCCGGAGACGTCGACGTCGCGCTCGGCCCGGGGCAGCCCGTCGATCCCCGGCGCCATCGCCGCGCAGATCGCGCTCAGGGTGCGTTGCTCAGCGGCGGAGAGCCCCGGCGCGCGCTGTCAACCGGGCTCGACCGGGCGGCCGATCCGCCCGGCGAGGCTCCAGAGCCAGAGCGAGAGCAGCGCCAGGAAGCCGTCGACGAGGAAGTTGAGCAGGTAGATGAAGACCTGCTGGTCGATCAGGAAGAAGGCGAGCGAGCCGAGCGAGGAGGCGGTCTTGCCGGCGGCGAGGACCAGCAGCAGCGGGCGGTAGCGGACGACGTCGGCCTGGGCGACCAGGCAGATGCCGGTGATCACCACCATGTAGGCGAAGGCCAGCGCCAGCCAGAGGTCCTCCTGGGTGTGCGGAGCCCGGGTCTCGTTGCCGAGCCATTCGCCGACGTCGGAGATCACGTCGAGGACGCCGCTGGGCACGGCGATGAAGAGGATGCCGACGACGGCGAAGCTGACCGCGAGCAGGCGCAGGCCGAGGACGACGAATCTCTCGGCCGCGGCTCCCTGCATCGGCGGAGACATTACTGGCTGGACAGCCAGTAAGCCAGCGCCGCCGCGAAGCCCCCAGCGCTCGCCCTAGAATCCCCGCCGTGATCGACCGGGCACACGTGCTCCACGTGGCGAGGCTCGCGCGCCTCCGCCTCTCCGAGGAGGAAGTCGAGCGGATGACGGGGGAGCTTTCGGGGATCCTCGAGCACGTCGACCGGATCGGGAACCTCGATCTGGAGGGCGTCGAGCCGACCTCACACGTGGTCGCGCTGGAGAACGTCCTGCGCCCCGACAATCCGCACCAGAGCCTGCCGCGGGAGGTGGCGCTGGCGCCGGCGCCGGAACCGGTCGACGGCGCCTTCCGCGTTCCCTCGCCCCAGGCCGACTGATGGGCGAGCTGCTGGAGCTGAGCGTCGCCGAGGCGGCGGCGAAGATCGCGGCGGGGGAGGTCTCCGCGGCGGAGTACTTCGAGGCCTGGAAGGCGGCGGCCGCCGGCGATGAGCTCAACGCCTACCTCTGGTCGGTCGAGAACTCCGGCGACTACGAGGTCGAGGAGGGGCCGCTGGGCGGCATCCCGGTCGCGGTCAAGGACATCTTCTGCACCGAGGGCTCGCCGACCACCGCCGGCTCGCGCATCCTCGAGGGCTACCGGCCGCCCTACACCGCGCATGCGGTGGAGCGCCTCGACGCCGCCGGCGCCCGCGTGCTCGGCAAGACCAACATGGACGAGTTCGCGATGGGGTCCTCGAACGAGAACTCCGCTTACGGGCCGGTGCTCAACCCCTGGGACCGCGGCCGCGTGCCCGGCGGCTCCTCCGGCGGCTCGGCCGCCGCGGTCGCCGGCGGCCTCGCCCCCTGCGCGCTCGGCACCGACACCGGCGGCTCGATCCGCCAGCCGGCCTCGCTCTGCGGGATCGTCGGCCTGAAGCCGACCTACGGCGCGATCTCCCGCTTCGGGATGATCGCCTTCGCCTCCTCGCTGGACCAGTGCGGCCCGCTGACCCGCGACGTCACCGACGCGGCGCTGCTGCTGGCGGCGCTCGAGGGCCGCGACGTCTGCGACTCGACCTCGGTCGGGATCGAGGGCGGCATCGTCGCCCCCAGCCGCGAGGACCTCGAGGGACTGCGCTTCGGCGTCCCGGCCGAGCTCGCCCGCGACGCGATCGACTCCGGCGTCCGCGCCGCCTTCGAGGCGACGCTGGAGCGGATCGAGGGTCTCGGCGGCGAGATCGCCGAGGTCTCCCTGCCCAGCGCCGAGCACGGGATCTCCGCCTACTACGTGATCGCGCCGGCCGAGGCCTCCTCCAACCTCGCCCGCTATGACGGCGTCCGCTACGGGATGCGCGCCGGCGGCGACGGCGACCTGGTCGAGATGTACGAGCGGACCCGGGCGCAGGGGTTCGGGACCGAGGTGAAGCGGCGGATCATGCTCGGCACCTACGCCCTCTCCTCCGGCTACTACGAGGCCTACTACGGCCAGGCCCAGAAGGTGCGGACGAAGATCGCCGAGGACTTCAGCACCACCTTCGCCGGCGTCGACTTCGTCGTCACCCCGACCTCGCCCTCGGTCGCCTTCGAGCTGGGCGAGAAGACCGACGACCCGCTCTCGATGTACCTCAACGACTTCTTCACGGTGCCGATGAGCCTCGCCGGCATCCCGGCGATCTCGATCCCCGCCGGAACAGCGGAGCCCGAGGGCGGCGGCCCCCAGCTGCCGGTCGGCTTCCAGATCGCCGCCCCGGCCTTCGCCGAGCAGAAGCTGCTGGAGGCGGCCTACGCGCTGGAGCAGGCGATCGGTTTCGAGCCGCTGCCGATCGGCGCCGACGCGGCGGGAGGACAGGCCGGTGGCTGAGCTGGAGGCGGTGATCGGGCTGGAGATCCACGTCCAGCTGGCGACCAGGACGAAGATGTTCTGCGGCTGCGAGCTCTCCTTCGGCGAGGAGCCCAACGTCCACACCTGTCCGATCTGCCTCGCCCACCCGGGCGTTCTGCCGGTGCCCAACGAGCAGGCGATCCGCTACGCCCTGCAGATCGCCGCGGCCCTGGAGTGCGAGGTCGCCCCGCGCTCGATCTTCCACCGCAAGAACTACTTCTACCCCGACAATGCGAAGGCCTACCAGATCAGCCAGTACGACATCCCGCTCGCCAGCAACGGGCGACTGGGCGACGTCCGCATCCACCGCGCCCACCTCGAGGAGGACGCGGCGAAGATGATCCACGTCGGCGAGTCCGGGCGCATCCACGGCTCCGGCGCCTCGCTGGTCGACTTCAACCGCGGCGGCACCCCGCTGGTCGAGATCGTCACCGAGCCGGACCTGCTCGGCGCCGCCGAAGCGGCGGAGTGGGCGCGGCTGCTGCGCGAGACGGTGCGCCAGCTCGGCGTCTCCGACGTCAACATGGAGGAGGGGAGCCTGCGGGTCGACGCCAACGTCTCGGTGCGGCCGGCGGGATCGGACGAGCTTGGCACCAAGACCGAGCTGAAGAACATGAACAGCTTCCGCTTCCTCCAGCGCGGCGTGGAAGCCGAGCTGGAGCGCCAGCGCGAGGTGATCGAGGCGGGGGGGAAGGTGGTGCAGGAGACGCTCCACTTCGACCCCCGCAGCGGCGACCTGACGCCGCTGCGCTCGAAGGAGGAGGCGCACGACTACCGCTACTTTCCCGAGCCCGACCTGGTGCCGCTGGCGCCGACCGAGGAGATGCTGCGCGAGGCGCGCGAGGCGCTGCCCGAGCTGCCGGCGGCGCGGGCCGAGCGCTACGAAGGGATGGGCCTGGAGGCGGAGCCGGCGGCGCTGCTCGCCCGCGAACCGGAGGTCGCCGCCTACTTCGAGCTCGTCTGCGAGGCGGCCGGGGACGGGGTGGAGGCGCGGGCCGTCGCCAACTGGGTCACCGGCGACCTCACCGCGGCGCTGCGCCAGCGCGGCGAGGAGGAGGACCTCGCGGCGCCGACGGTGCCGCCCCAGAGCCTGGCGCGGCTGATCGCCCTCGTCGCCGAGAAGAAGATCTCCCACGGCAGCGGCAAGGCGGTGCTGACCACGCTGGTCGCCGAGGGCGGCGATCCCGAGGCGATCGTCGAGCGCGAGGGCCTGGCCCAGATGTCGGGCGAGGGCGGCGAGCTGGAGGCGATCGTCGCCGCCGCCGTCGAGGCCAACCCCGACGCCGCCGAGAAGGTCAGGGCCGGCAACGACAGAGCCATCGGCGCGATCGTCGGCGCCGTCATGCGCGAGACCAAGGGCCGCGCCGACGGCGGCGAGGTCAACCGTTTGATCCGGGAGAAGCTCGGCCTCTGACCTCGTAACCTTTTTCGCCCAGAGGGCGAAGAAAGTCAAAGGGAGAGAGTGACTTTCAACACTTTGTAACACCTTGTTACAAAGTGCTAGGTTGGGGCCATGGCCTGGAACGTCGTCATCGCCGGTGGTGGGTTCGGGGGCGCCGCCGCCGCCCGCGAGCTGGAGCGGGCGATGCCGAAGCAGTCGGCGCGCCTGGTCCTGGTCAACGAGACCAACTTCCTCCTCTACACGCCGTTCCTGCCGGAGGCGGCGGCGGGGACGCTGGAGCCGCGTCACGTGGTGACGCCGCTGCGCGACATCCTCAAGCGCACCTACCTGCGGCTGGGCTCGGTCGTCGGCCACGACCCCGAGGCCAAGACGGTGACGCTGCGCGCCAAATACGGCGAGAGCGAGACGCTGCCCTACGACCAGCTGCTGCTCGCGCTCGGCTCGGTCTCACGGGTCCTGCCGGTGCCGGGGCTGGCCGAGCACGCGGTCGGCTTCAAGAGCCTCGCCGACGCGATCTACCTGCGCAACCACGTGGTCGAGACGCTGGAGGAAGCCAATGCCACCGAGGATCCGGCCCGGCGCGATCAGCTCCTCACCTACGTCTTCGTCGGCGGCGGCTACGCCGGCCTGGAGGCGCTGGCCGAGCTGCAGGACTTCGCCGCCGACGCGATCGACAGCTACCCGCGGGCGCGCCTGCACGGGATGCGCTGGGTCCTGGTCGAGGCCGCGGGCCGGGTGCTGCCGGAGATCGACTCAGAGCTCGCCGCCTACGCGCTGCGCGAGCTGCGCGGCCGCGGCATCGACATCCGCCTGCAGAGGACCCTGGAGGGGGTCACGGCCGACAGCGCCCGGCTCTGCGGCGGCGAGACGCTGCCGACCCGCACCGTGGTCTGGACCGCCGGCGTCGCCCCGCAGCCGATCCTGCGCGAGCTGGGCCTGCCGTTCGACGAGCGCGGCCGCGTCCCCGTCGATGAGCAGCTGCGGGTGCGGGGCCTGGACTCGGTCTGGGCGATCGGGGATTGCGCCGCCGCCCCCGACCCCCGTGGCGGCCTCTGCCCGCCGACCGCCCAGCACGCGGTGCGCCAGGGGCCGGTCGCCGCCCGCAACATCGCCGCCGAGCTGGGAATCGGCTCGCCCGAGCGCTTCGAGTACCGCAGCCAGGCCTCCTTCGTCAACCTCGGCCGCCACAAGGCCGTCGGCCGCGTCGGCGAGCGCACCTTCCGCGGCTTTCCCGCCTGGTGGATGGCCCGCAGCTACCACATGAGCCAGATCCCGGGCGCCGCCCGCAAGGCCCGCGCCGTGCTCGACTGGACCGCCGGGCTGCCGTTCAAGCGCGACATCGCCGAGGTCGGCTCGATCGGCCGCCCCAAGCCGCTGGGCTGAGCGCGGCGCCACCGCCTGGCCTTTGACCTCCAGGGTGGCGTGCATGCCGAGCTCGTCCTGTTCGGGCAGGCCGCACCAGAGGCGGTAGGTGCCGGCGGGGAGGTCGAGCTCCGCCACCTTCCGTTCCTGCGGGCCCGTTTCCGGGATCTCCTGCGCCGAAGTTGCGGCAGCA
>CAVPEX010000076.1:0-19387 GCA_963703585.1 uncultured Solirubrobacterales bacterium
TAGCCGGCGGCCTGCGCTCGCGGCTCTGAGCGGGGCGTCCCGGCGGCGGCCGCGAGGCCGAGCGCGCCGAGCACGAGGTTGAGGACGTCGTTGCCGCCGCTGACGGGGAGGAAGCCGAGGACGGCCTCGCCGCCGCCGAGCGCGAAGCCCCAGATCGCCAGCCCCGTGAAGAGGGTGCCGGCGGCCAGCGCGTAGGCGCGCGAGGCGGTGCCGGCGGCGAGCAGGCCGAGCGAGCCGGCGGCGACGTAGAGGACGTTGAGCCAGGCGTTGACGCGGAGCACGCCGAGCGCCGCTTCCACCGCTCCCGGGCTGCCGAAGGAGGCGCTGTAGAAGAAGCCGACGATCCCCAGCACGATCAGGAAAGCGCCGGCGGCGGTGGCGTAGAGGCGGGCGGGGCTGGCGGGCTCCATCGGGCGCGATTGTAGGCTCCCCCTCCCGATGGCCCAGACCTGCTACCGCCACCCCGACCGCGAGACCGGCGTCTCCTGCTCCTCCTGCGGGCGGCCGATCTGCCCCGACTGCATGACCCCGACCCCGGTCGGGATGCGCTGCCCGGAGTGCATGCGGCAGCGGACCAAGGTGGTGCGCGGGGTGGGGCAGCCGCAGGGATTCGCGCAGGCGCCGGCGACCTTCGTCCTGATCGCGATCAACGTCGTCGTCTACCTGATCGAGCTCGCGGGCGGGACCGGCGGGCTCAACAACCCCGGCGGCAGCGTCGTCGCCGACTTCGGGCTCTTCGGTCCCTCCGTCGCCGAAGGCGAGGTCTACCGCCTCCTCAGCTCTGGCTTCCTCCACGCCAGCCTGTTCCACATCGGCTTCAACATGCTGCTGCTCTTCCTCCTCGGCCGGCTGCTGGAGCCGGCCCTGGGCACCCCGCGATTCCTCGCGGTCTACTTCGCCTCGCTGCTGGCCGGCTCCTTCGGGGCGCTGGTCCTCGACCCCGACGCGCTCACGGTCGGCGCCTCCGGGGCGATCTTCGGCCTCGCCGGTGCCACCTTCGTGATCGCGCGGGGACGGGGGATGGACGCGATCGCCGGCGAGATCGGCTTCCTGATCGTCTTCAACCTCGTCTGGACCTTCGCCTCCGGGCGCAACATCAGCGCCGGCGGCCACCTCGGCGGCCTCGCCGGCGGCGTCCTCTGCGCCCTCGCCATCGTCGCCGCCGAGCGGGGCATGTTCGGCCGCAACCGCGTCGCCGCCGAGTACCTGGCGATGGCCGCGGTCGCCGTGGCCTCGGTGGTCGGCTCCATCGCCGTGGTCTGACGCCGCGGGGGAGAGCGGCGGCGACGCCCGTCGCCGGCTCAGTCGCGGCGCGTGACCTGCGCCTGCAGCGCCGCGAAGCGTGTGTTGCCGGGCGGGTCGATCCGCGCCGGGTGCAGGAGGTGGCCGAGCAGCTCGACCCCGTCGACCAGGCGCGGCCCGGCTTCGTCGAAGGCGGCGGCGGCGTCGACCGCGAAGACGCGGCCGGCGCCGAGCGCGACGATCCGCTCCCAATGCTCCATCGACAGCGCCCGAGCGTCCTCCAGCGAGGCCCCGGCCATCACCACCACGACTTCCGCGCGCAGGCTCTCCAGCTCCCCCCAGCCGACCTCGGGCGGGTTGAGGCCGGGGTCGCCGGCGACGTCCTCGCCGCCGGCGATCGAGATCATCTCCGGGATCCAGAAGCCGCCGGCGCGGGGGGGATCGAGGTGCTCGAGCGCGATCACCCGCGGGCTCGAGGCCCCGGCGACCGCCGCCCGCACGGTCGCCAGGCGGCCCTCGAGTTCGCCGCGCAGCTCGTGGGCGTGCTCTTCCATGCCCGTCGCCTCGCCGAGACGAACGATCTCTTCGAGCATCTCACTGAGCGTCGCGACGCGCATTGTTCGCTCAATATCGCACTTATCGAAAAGTCCACGGGACGGCCAGCTATATTCCGTTCGCCGAATGGCCGAGGACGTCCCAGCCCGAAGTACCGGGCCGCATAGCCGATGAGCGTCCTCCTGCTCGTCCTCCTGCTGCTGTTGATCGCGATCAACGGCTTCTTCGTCGCCGCCGAGTTCGCCCTCGTGCGCAGCCGCCGCGGCAAAATCGAGCAGCTGGCCGAGGAAGGCGAGGCCGGAGCCGAGGCCGTGGTCGAGCAGCTCGACAAGATCGACGAATCCCTCTCCGCCTGCCAGATCGGCATCACGATCGCCTCGATCGGCATCGGCTTCCTGGGCGAGCCGTCGATCGCGGCGCTGATCGAGCCGGTCTTCGGCAGCCTCTCCCACGGCGCCGCCGCGGCTCTCTCGCTGGCGATCGCCTTCGTCCTCGTCACCGCGATCCACATCAGCGTCGGCGAGCAGGTGCCGAAGATGCTGGCGATCGCCAACGCCGAGCGCACCGCGCGCCGGGTCTCGCGGCCGCTGAACTGGTTCCGGGTCGCGACCGCGCCGGTGACGATGGGCCTGAGCTGGTTCTCCAACGCGATCGTCCGCCTCTTCGGCGTCGATCCGACCGATCTCGAACAGCACCACACGGCCGAGGACCTGAAGCAGATCATCGACAGCTCGCGGATCGGCGGCCACCTCGATCCCGGCGAGGCGGGGATGCTCGGCGGCGTCTTCCACCTGCACGAGCAGGAGGCGCGCGAGGTGATGACGCCGATCCCGGCGGTGATCACGGTCGACGCGGCGGAGACGGTGGAGGCAGCGCTGCGCCGCTGCGTCACCTCGGGCCACACCCGCCTGGTCGTGATCGAAGACGACAACCCCGACCGGGTCAAGGGCATCGTCCACAACAACTCGCTCGCCCGGATCTACATGAGCGACGGCCCCGAAGCGAAGATCGAGCCGGTGATCCGCGACGCCCTGATCGTCCCCGAGACGCGCCCGCTTGACGACCTCCTGCACGACCTGCAGGTGCAGCGCACCTCGCTCTCGGTCGTCGTCGACGAGTATGGGCGCACGGTCGGGATCGTCACCGTCGAGGACATCCTCGAGGAGGTGGTGGGGGAGATCGAGGACGAGACCGACCCCCGCGCGGCGGCGCTGCGCCGGCTCACCAACGGCGACTGGTTCGTGCGCGGCCACGTCTCGCTCGGCGACCTCGCCGACGCCGGCATCGAGCTGCCGGTCGACACCGACGCCTACAACTCGGTCGGCGGCTACGTCTTCGGCGAGCTCGGGCGGCTGCCGAAGCGCGGCGACACGATCGTCGCCGACGGCTTCACGATCCGGGTCGAGGCGGTCCGCGAGAACCGCATCGAGGCGGTGCGGATCAGCCGTTCCGTCCGTCCCGACGCCTAGTTTCTCCGAGCAACCCGCGAGTCGCCCAACAGTTGGAGGTACCAGTATGTGGGTTGTCCGCCTGACCGATAAGCAACTGGAGGTCCTGCGAGCGCTGCTGCGCTCAGAGGAGCACCTGGGCCCGGCCTTGAAGGGCTCGATCGAGGCACTCGACCTCGCCCGCTGGGACGAGCTCCCCGAGGCCGAACTCCCATGGGAGGAGGTCGAGATAGTCGCCCGCCGTCAGGGAATATCCGAGGCCGACGTGATCTGGGACCTATCCGGCAAGCGCCGCCGAGCCGTCGGCTGAGGGAGATTCCGGCGCTAAGATCCCGGCATGGCTTCCCATGCCGCGAAACGCCCTCTCCTCGCTCCGGGCAACGAGCTGGAGTGGGCGCGGATCAATCGCGAAGAGGATGAGTATCGACGTGCGATGACCCTCGCGCTGACGCCATCGGAGCGAATTGCGCGGGGACAAAAGCTGTCACAGCAAGCCGTAGCCCTTCTCGCCGCCTCGATCCGAGCGGGCCATGCCCCAAGACGAGCTCTCTGGTCCTGACCTCGACGGGGTCGTCGCCGATGCCAACGCCGTTGGCCTGCACTACGTCGTCATCGGCGGGTTCAGTGTTATCGCCAACGGCTATCTGCGCGCCACCGACGATAGCGACCTCCTAGTTCCAGACGGGCCAGACGCGGACGCCGCGGTCGAGCGCTTCTTAGAGCGCGTGGGAGCGACGCGCCTCTATGACGGCAAGGCCCTTACCACTGACGACATAGCCGGGGCGCACCATCTGCGCGTCAACTCCCGGCATGGCATCGTCGACATCATGCGTGGGGGGCTTCCGCCTCTTGACTACGACTCGGTCGCGCGGGACGCGTTTACCGCGGATGTCGGCGGGCAGGCCGCACCGATCGCGAACCTCCGTGCGATCGTCGGTTTCAAGCGACTGGCCGGCCGCCCCCGTGATCGCAACGACCTCGAAGAACTGGCAGCGATTTATGGCGAGCTTCCGATCGAGCCCATCCCGGGGCTCGACGACTGAGCGCCGCGACGACCCCCGGCAGGGCTAGTCGTAGCTGTAGAAGCCGGCGTCGCTCTTGCGGCCCAGCTTCTCTTCGCCGACCATCTCCACCATCAGCCCCGGCGGCTTGTGGGCCGGCTCGCCGGAGTCGGCGTAGAGGGCGTCGCCGATCGCCTCGGCCACGTCGAGGCCGACGAAGTCGAGCAGCGCCAGCGGCCCCATCGGGTGGCCGGCGCCGAGCTTCATGCAGGTGTCGACCTCGCCCGCCTCCATCCCCGTCCGCTCGACCATCCGCACGGCGTCGAAGAGGTAGGGGAAGAGCAGGCGGTTGACGACGAAGCCGGCCTGGTCAGGGACCTCGACCGCGGTCTTGCCGAGCGCCGCGCACCAGGCCAGCGCCTTCTCGCGCGAGTCGGCGGCGCCGTCGGGGAAGCAGACCTCGACCAGCTGCATCCGCGGCACCGGGTTGAAGATGTGGAGGCCGAAGAGCTTCTCGGTCCCGGCCGCCGCGGCGATCGCGGCGATGCTGAGCGAGGAGGTGGTGGTCGCCAGGTGGGCGTTGGGGCAGGCTTCGGCGATGGTCGAGAGCAGCTCGCCCTTCGGCTCGACTTCCTCGACGATCGCCTCGACGATCACGTCGCAGTCGGCGAGGTCGCGGGGGTCGGTGGTCACCCGCAGCCGCGAGGGCTCGGCGCCCTCGATCTTGGCGCAGGCGGCGACCACTTTCTCCTCGGCGCGCCAGGCCGAGGCCTCGCTGCGGGCGAGCAGGATCGTCTCCGCGGTCGTGGTCGAGACGGCGGCGAGGCCGGTGGCGATTGCCCCGCTCCCCGCGATCCCCGGACTTTCGTACCCCTGATTCGCGCTCATTCCCGGGTTCCTATCACGCGCCCGTGGGGCGGTGCCGTGAGGGTCTACAAGCGCTCCCAAAGAGGGCCGATTGACGAGTCAGTCGGCGGACTATCATTTGTCGCGAGGGAAAGTTGCGTGACGAAACCTTGAAGAGAACGGAGAGAGCGATGGCGGAGAACGGAAACGGCAAGTTCGGAGGCCGCGAGGTCGTGATCGTCGAGGCGGTCCGCACCCCGATCGGGCGCGGCCACCCGGAGAAGGGCTATTACCGCGACGTCCATCCCTCCACGCTGCTGGCTCGCACCTTCGAGGAGCTGATCAAGCGCTCCGGGATCGACGCGACCGAGGTCGAGGACGTGATCGGTGGCTGCGTGCAGCAGTTCGGCGAGCAGGCCTTCAACATCACCCGCAACGCCTGGCTGCAGGCGGGCCTGCCCCAGGAGGCCCCGGCCACCACGGTCGACCGCCAGTGCGGCTCCGGCCAGCAGGCGGTCAACCTCGCCGCGGCGCTGATCGCCTCCGGCGTCCACGACGTGATCGTCGCCGGCGGCGTCGAGCACATGGGCCACATCTCCTTCGCCGACGGCCTCGAGGTCCAAAAGGAGCACGGCTTCGCCTTCACCCCGGAGCTGATGGAGCGCTACAACCTCGTCCCCCAGGGCCTCTCGGCGGAGATGATCGCTGAGCAGTGGGAGATTCCCCGCTCTGAGCTCGACGAGCTCGGCCTGCGCTCCCAGCAGTTGGCCCAGCGGGCGACCGAGGAGGGCCGCTTCGAGCGCGAGATCATGCCCTTCCAGGTAAACGGCGACACCTACGCCACCGACCAGGGCCTGCGCGAGACCACGCTGGAGGGCCTGGCCGCCCTGAAGCCGGCTTTCAAGGAGGACGGCAAGATCACCGCCGGCAACTCCTCCCAGGTCTCCGACGGCGCCGCGGCGCTGTTGTTGATGACCCGCGAGAAGGCGGAGGCGCTGGGCCTCACCCCGCGGGCGCGGCTCTACGACCAGACCACCGTCGGCGTCGACCCGGTGATCATGCTGACCGGCCCGATCCCGGCCACCGAAAAACTGCTCGAGCGCAACTCGATGCAGATCTCAGACATCGACCTGATCGAGGTCAACGAGGCCTTCGCCTCGGTGGTGGCGGCCTGGCGGCGGGAGCTCGACCCCGACATGGACCGCGTCAACGTCAACGGCGGCGCGATCGCCCTCGGACACCCGCTGGGCGGCTCCGGCGCCCGCCTCATCACCACCCTGCTGCACGAGCTCGAGCGCTCCGACAAGGAGATGGGGCTGGTGACGATGTGTTGCGGCGGCGGCCTCGGCACCGGCACGCTGATCCAGCGGGTGTGAGTTGCCCCAGCTGATCCAGGCCACGCCCCTGGCCAACCGGCCAGGGGCCTATATGCTCCGGCCTCGATGGACCTGACGCTGTCGCCATCGGAGGAGGAGTTCCGCGACGAGGTTCGCACCTGGCTGGAGGAGAACCACCCGGGTCCCGAGCCCGAGGGCGGCCTCGACGAGATCATGGCCTTCCGCGGCGAGTGGCAGCGGAAGCTGCACGAGGCCGGCTGGGCCGGGATCTCCTGGCCGAAGGAGTACGGCGGCCGCGGCGCGACGATGATCGAGCAGGCGATCTTCGTCGGCGAGGCGGCGCGGCAGGAAGCCCCCAGCCCCGCCAACGTGCTCGGCCTGGCGATGGGCGGCCCGGTCGTCGTCGCCCACGGCACCGAGGAGCAGAAGGCGCGCTACCTGGAGCCGATCCTGACCGGCGAGGAGATCTGGTGCCAGGGCTTCTCCGAGCCCGAGTCCGGCTCCGACCTGGCCTCGCTGAAGACGCGCGCGGTCAGGGACGGCGACGAATGGGTCGTCACCGGGCAGAAGGTCTGGACGACGTTCGCCCAGTACGCGAAGTGGTGCATGCTCGTCGCCCGCACCGACCCCGACGCCCCCAAGCACCAGGGCCTCACCTACTTCCTGATGGACATGGAGCAGGAGGGGGTCGAAGCGAAACCGCTGATCCAGATCACCGGCGAGGGCGAGTTCAACGAGGTCTTCTTCGAAGAGGCCCGCGTCCCCGACGCCAACGTCGTCGGCGGCGTCGGCAACGGCTGGGGGGTGGCGATCACGACGCTGATGAACGAGCGCGCCGGCCTCGCCTTCGGCGCCATCTCCCAGGTCCAGAACAGCCTCAGCCGACTGGCCCGGCTGGCGACCGAGGTCCGCCTCAACGGCGGCTCGGCCGCGGACGACAGCTACTACCGCCAGCGCATCGCCCAGCTCCACATCGAGGCCGAGACGATGCGGCTCAACGCCTATCGCGGCCTGACCAAGACGATGCAGTCGGGCATCCCGGGGCCGGAGGGCTCGCTGGGCAAGTGGCAGTGGGCCGACATCAACCAGGGCCTGACCGAGCTGGCGCTGGAGATCGAGGGCGCCTACGCGCCGCTGGCGCGCGGCGCCGAGGGCGCGATCGACGGCGGCTCCTGGCAGTACGGGTTCCTGCGCTCGCGGGCCAACTCGATCGAGGGCGGCACCACCGACATCCTCAAGAACATCATCGCCGAGCGGGTGCTGGGCCTGCCGAGGCTGCGCTAGGGCTGGGGGAATCCGACTATGTACTTCGACCTCACCGACGAGCAGCAGGCGATCAAAGCCACTGCGCGGGACTTCCTCGCCTCGCGCTTCAAGTCGGGGCGGATCCGCGAGATCGCTGCCGGCGAGGACGGCCGCGACGAGGCCGGCTGGAAGGAGATGTCCGAGCTCGGCTGGCCGGGCCTGGCGCTGCCCGAGGAGTGGGGCGGGCAGGGGCTCGGGATCGTCGACCTCGCCGTTCTCTTCGAGGAGATGGGCTACGCGCTGGCGCCGTCGCCGCTGCTCTCCAACACGGTCGCCGGCCTGGCGCTGGCGCTGTGCGGGTCCGACCAGCAGCGCGAGCGCTACCTGCGACCCCTCGCCGGCGGCGAGCGGCGCGGCACGGTTGCCCTCTGGGACTCCGACTCGCCCGGCACGATCGGCGAGTTCACGATGGTGGCCGAGCGCGACGGCGACGGCGTCCTCCTCAACGGCACCAAGACGCTCGTGCCCGACGCCGCCAGCGCCGACTTCTTCCTTGTCGCCACCGCCGACGGGCGCCGCCACCTGGTCGAGCGCGGCGTCGCCGGCCTCACCGTCACTCCGCAGGAGTCGATCGACCTCACCCGCCGTCTCTCCGCCGTCCGCTTCGACGGCGTTCGCGTCGCCCCTGAGGACTCGCTGCCCGGGGCAGGGGAGGACTACTTCCCGGTCTTCTGGCGGGTCTGCGTCGCGCTCGCCGCCGAGTCGACCGGGATCGCGCAGCGGACGATGGAGATGGCGGTCTCCTACGCCAAAGACCGCCAGCAGTTCGGCCGCCCGATCGGCGCCTACCAGGCGGTCTCGCACCGCTGTGCGCAGATGCTCTTGGAGACCGAGAACTCGCGCTCGGCGGTCTACGGCGCCGCCTGGGCCGCCGACGCCGAGCCGGAGTCGCTGCCGCTGGCCGCCGCGACGGCGAAGGCCTACGCCTCCGACGCCGGCTGGCGCGTGCCCAACGCCTCGATCCAGGTCCACGGCGGGATCGGCTTCACCTGGGAGCACGACCTCCACTTCTTCCTCAAGCGCGGTCGCGCCAACGCGGCGCTGTTCGGCGACGCCAAGTGGCACCGCGAACGGGTCGCCGACATCGTGCTCGCGCGGGCGCGGGCGCGGCGCCGGCGCCGGCGCCGGCGGTGGCCTGAGCCGGGGCCGAGCTTGGGCGCCCTCGACCGCATCTCCGTCGCCGCGATCGGTACCTCCGTGGCCGACCTCGAGGCCGAGACGCTGCGCGCCGAGGCGGCGGGAGTCGAGTGCGTCTGGGCGCCGGAGCTGTTCCGCAGCGCCGTCACCCAGGCCGCCTACCTGGCCGCCAGGACCTCGAAGATCGACGTCGCCACCGGGATCGTCTGGGCCTTCACCCGCAGCCCCTTCATCCACGCCGTCACCGCCCTCGACATCGACGAGATGTCGGGCGGGCGCTTCCGCCTCGGCATGGGGGCGGGGGTGAAACGGCTGAACGAAACCTGGCACAACGCCAACTACGGCAAGCCCGCCCCGCACCTGCGCGAGGCGATCGAGGCGACGCGGCTGATCATGCGCCAGGCGAGCGCCGGCGAGCCGATCCGCTACGAGGGCGACTACTACGACATCGACATCAGGGGCTGGGTGCGGCCGCACCCGCCGGCGCGCGAGGCGGTGCCGATCTACACCGCCGCCGTGCAGGCGGGGATGGCGCGGATGGCCGGCGACGTCGCCGACGGGCTGATCGGCCACCCGATCCAGAGCCTGCGCTGGATCGACGAGGTCGTCGTCGACGCCTTCGAGACCGGCCTGCGCCGTTCCGGCCGCGACCGCACCGCCTTCGACTACCTGCCGACCGTCTGCTGCGCGATCGACGACGACGAGGGGCGGGCGATCGACATGGCCCGCCGCACCATCTCCTTCTACGCGACGGTGAAGACCTACATGCCGCTCTGGGAGCTGCACGGCTTCGCCGACAACGCCGTCGCCGCCGGCGATGCCTTCCGCCGCGGCGACCTGGCCGCGGTGCCGGCGGCGATCAGCGACGAGATGGTCGAGACCTACTGCGCCGCCGGGCCGCTCGACAAGGTCAGGGCCCGGGTCGAGGCGACGGCCGAGCGCGCCGACGGCCTCTTCCTCACCCCGCCCACCTACTTCATCTCCGCCGAGGAGCTGAGCGAGTTCCAGAACCGGATCATCGACGCCTTCGGACCGGGAGCCTGAGCGACCCGCCCGAAAGCCGCCTCGAGGAAGTGCTCGAGCGCGTGCGCGGGATCCCCGAGGGCTTCGTCGCCACCTACGGCGACGTCTCCCCGGGCGCGCCACGCTACGCGGGCACCGTCCTCTTCGAAGTCGACGAGCCGGACCTGCCGTGGTGGCGGGTCGTCCGCGCCGACGGCTCGCTGGCGAAGGGTCCCCGCCAGCGACTGCTGCTGGTCGCCGAGGGGGTGCCGTTCCGCGGCGAGCGCGTCGAGATGGCCGCGGCGCGCGTGGTTCCTTAAGTGCCGGAGAGGCACGAAGGAACCACGCGGCGGGACGCTACGGGCAGACGACGATCAGGTGGAAGTCGGCGTCCTCGTTGTTGCCGTCTTTGTCGCGGGTGTGGACTTCGATCGCGTTCGCGTTGGCCGCCGCCGAGTTGGTCTGGGCGTAGCCCGAGCCGGGGACCGTGGTGCCGGCGTTGTTGCGCCCGGCGACGTTGGCGCACCCGGTGACGTTCTGCGGGAAGACGACCGAGACGGAGCCGCCGCCCTCGGTGGCGGTGATCCCGGCGTCGCTGGCGCGGGCGAGGGTCGCGTTGCCGGGCGTCGCAGGATTGTTCACGACGGCCCAGTAGGTGTGCGCGGCGCGCTGGGCCGAGGGCACGACGCCGAGCTTGTTGGTGTTGATCTGGAACCCGGTCAGGGTCTTCTGCTTCAGCTTGCCGCCGCCGATCGTCTGCTTCTTGATCGCGCCGCCGTTGATCGTCTGCGCCGCGTAGGCGGTGCCGGCGAGGGCGACGATCAGCGCGATCACGGCGACCACCATCGCCGGCGACGGGCGCCTGTTCCTCAGCATGCTCATCTGGACTCCCTCCGGTTAGTAGCCGAAACCAGCTAACCCGCGAGATCGCGGGACGCTTCGGTCCCGCTACCCGGGAAGCGCCGCGACGAAGCGCTCGAAGGCGCCGATGTCGGTCACGGCGGGGCCGTGGCCGGGGAGGATCAGCGTCGGGTTGAGGTCGGCGAGCTTGCGGATCGAGCGGCGGTTCTCACCCGGGTCGTAGGTGAAGACGTCCGGTGGCTCCTTGATCCCGGGCAGGCCGGTGGCGTAGCTCATGTTGCGGATCACGTCGCCGCAGATCGCGACGCGGTCGCTCTCGCGGAAGAAGATCAGCTCGCCCGGCGAGTGGCCCGGGGCGTGGAGGACGCGGAAGCCCGCCACCTCGTCGCCCTCCTGGAGGACGCGCTCGACCTCGTAGGGCGGTCCTTCCCAGAAGCGGGCGAAGGCCCGCGGCACCGGATGCACGCCCGCGGCGACGGGCCGCCTCCCCTCCATCGCGTCGACGTCGTCGGCGTGGCAGGCGAGCGGCACGCCGCGCGCCTCGCAGACGTCTTTGGCGACGCCCTGGTGGTCGGGGTGGACGTGGGTCAGCGCCAGCATCGAGATCTCGACCCCCTGCAGCTCGGCGAAGATGCGGCCGCGGTCCCAGCGGCGGCCGGCGTCGATCAGGACGTCCTCGGCCAGGTAGACGTCGATGCTCGGCAGCGGCACCTCCTTCAACCGCCAGACGCCCGGGGCCATGAACCTCATCGTCGCGCCCTCAGTGGGAGATGCCGAGCGTGCCGCGCGGGTCGCCGCTGTGTTTGGCCAGGTCTTCCAGGCGGGCGATCTGGCGCTCGCCCTCGAGGCGGGCCGGCTGGTCGGCGGGCAGCGGCTCGATCAGGCGGCGAATCCGGTTGCGGACCTGCAGTGCGAAGTGCGGGGTGGAGGGGCCGGCGAGGGCGCGGATGTCCTCGACCGTGACCTCGTGGGCGCCGCCGAGCAGCGCCGGGCTCTCGGCCTCGCTCATTCTTCGCCGCCGATCTTGGCCAGCTCCGCCAGTTCGTTCACTTCCGCCTGCTGGTTCACGTCGATGGCCTCCTGGTCGCCGATCACCCACACGTGGTTGTAGAAGGCGCGGGTGGGGTTGTTGGTGTAGCCGGGCTTCACGTCGAGGAAGTAGCTGCGCAGTTCCGCCGGCAGCGTAGCGGCGTCGTCCGTGAGCAGCAACGGACCCCAGGTCCCGGAGGCCGAGAGCGGCGCCGCGGCGGCGGCGTCGAGGGGGGAGTCGCTGCGGGCGAGGACAAAGCCGTGGCCGGGGTCGTTGATATTCCAGCCGAAGCTGCCGTCGGCGTAACGGGCGAAGGCGATCGCGTTGGCGACCGGGTCCTCGCCGGAGACGCGCCTGACGCGGTCGTCGATCGCGGCGATTTCGCGGACGACGTCGGAGGAGATCGCCGCGGAGGGGCCGAGCACGTAGACCGGGACGTCGGCAAGGCGCCTGAGCGCGGCCGCCGTCTCCTTCGGCAGCTTCTTGGCGCCGGTGAAGAGGACGGGGTCGCCCGAGCGCGCGGCCCAGGCGGCGGCCGGCATCGCGATCTCCGGCGCCGCTTCGGGGGCGACGACGACGTGGTCCGGCGGGGCGCCGAAGAGACGGTCCCGGAGGGCGGCGATCGCCGCCGCCTCGGCGGCCGGGGAGCCGGCGGCGACCTTCGTCGCCTGCTGGCCGGCGGGGACGGCGACGGCGCCGATCGCGAAGGCGGTGGCGCCGCCGGTCTCCTCACCGCCGGCGGGCCGCAGGGCGTCGAGGGCTTCCTCGCTGACGTCGGGGAGCCCGTCGCCGGCGGCGATCAGGACCGGGGCGCGGACCGGCGCCGCGATCAGCACGGAGGCGGCGATCCCCCCGGCCCAGTCGTCCTCGCCGACCAGGGTGACGGCGGCGGGACGCTGGGCGGCGGTGGTGGAGGGGAAGACCGCGAGCGCGACGCCGGCGGCGTTGGCCGCCGGGTCGGCACCGCCGACGCGGGTCGTGTTGCCGGTGGCGAAGGCGGGATAGCCGAGCTCTTCGGCGCTCTCGCCGGAGGGGGCCTCGGTGGCCTCGTTTCCCTCGTCGGCGGGTGGCGCGACCACGGGCGCCGGCGCCTCGCCGGCGCTCTCGTCACTGCCGCCGCCACCGCTGCCGCCGAGGATCGCGGCGAGGAGGAAGACGATGCCGAGGATCGCCAGTCCGGCGACGAGCTTCAGGGCGCCGGGCGTCGAGCGGCGCCGGCGCTTGGGCCGCGGCGGCTTCGGCTTCGCCGCCGGCGGTTTCGGCGCCTCGGCCGGCTTCGCCACTTCGGCCGCCTTCGGCTCCGGCCGCGCGGGCGGCGCCTCGACCTTCTCCGCCGGGGACTCGACCTTCTCCTCCGATGGGGCCGGCGCTGGCACGTCGGCATTGATCGGTCGCTTCCCGCCCACGTTCTGAACGCTACACGTGCCCGCGGGGCCCCTTGCGATCGTCCTGGCTGGCTGGTCAGTTAAAGTTCTGGGACTGGTTGACTGACCAGTCAATCAGTGGACGACGCCGAGGAAGGGACCAATGGACTTCGCACTGAACGACGAGCAGCTCGAGTACAAGGCCAAGTGCCGCAAGTTCGCCGCAGAGGTGATCCGGCCGGCCGCGCGCAAGCACGACGAAGAGGAGAGCATTCCCTGGGAGGTGATCAAAGAGGCACGCCGGCAGGGCTTCGGCGGCCTCGAGGGGATCCAGCGCTCCGCCGCCGACTCGCAGGGCCAGATGCAGGTGATCTCGGCCGAAGAGTTCCATTGGGGCTGCGCCGGCATCGCCCTGGCGATCTCCGGCTCCGGCCTCGCCGCCGCCGGCATCGCCTCCTCGGGCACGCCCGAGCAGATCGCCCGCTGGGTGCCCGAGTGCTTCGGCAGCGAGGACGAGATCAAGCTCGGCGCCTATGCCGTGACCGAGCCGCAGGCCGGCTCCGACGTCAAGAGCCTGAAGACGACCGCCGGGCGCGACGGCGACGAGTGGGTCCTCAACGGGACCAAGGTCTTCATCACCAACGGCGGCATCGCCGACGTCCACGTCGTCGTCGCCACCGTCGACCCGGCGCTGGGCACCCGCGGCCAGGCTTCCTTCGTCGTCGCCAAAGGGACCCCCGGGCTCAGCCAGGGCAAGAAGGAGACCAAGCTCGGGATCCGCGCCTCCCACACCGCCGAGGTCGTGCTCGAGGACTGCCGCATCCCGGCCGAGAACCTGCTCGGCGGCGAGGAGAAGCTGGAGAAGAAGCTGCAGCGCGGCCGCGAAGGCAAGAAATCCCGCGGCGCCGACGCGCTGGCGACCTTCGAGGTGACGCGGCCCCTGGTCGGCGCCTCCGCCCTCGGCATCGCCCAGGCCGCCTACGAGTGGACCCTCGAGTTCCTCGACGGGCGCAGCGAGGGCGGCACGCCGCTGCTGCAGACCCAGCGGGTCCAGCAGACGCTCGCCGACGTCGCGACCGAGATCGAAGCCGCCCGGCTGCTGGTCCAGCGGGCCGCCTGGATGGGCCGCAACGGCGTGCCGATGACCGGCGGCCAGGGCTCGATGTCGAAGCTCAAGGGCGGCGACGTGACGATGTGGGCGACCACGACCCTGATGGACCTGGTCGGCCCCGACGCCTGGAACACCGAGTACCCGCTGGAGAAGTTCTTCCGCGACGCGAAGATCTACCAGCTGTTCGAGGGCACGGCGGAGATCCAGCGCATGGTCATCTCGCGGATGCAGGCGCGCGAGTACGCCGAGCGCTTCGAATACGGCGCCGAGGTCGCCGCCAAGGCGATGGCCGAGCCGAGCAGGGAGCCCGTCGCGGCCTGAGGCCGTTCTAAGCTCCGGACGTGCACGGACCGGGCCACGAGGGACATAGCCACGGCTTCGGCGCCCACGCGCTGGAGGTGCGGCGCGAGGACAGCCGGCGGCGGATGTGGTGGGCGCTGGCGATCAACCTCGGCCTGCTCGTCGCCGAGGCCGTCGGCGGCATCCTCACCGGGTCGCTGGCGGTCCTCGCCGACGCCGGGCACCTGCTCTCCGACGTCAGCTCGATCGTCCTCGCCCTGATCGCCGCCCGGCTGGCCTCGATGCCGGCGGCGGGGCGGCGCACCTTCGGCTACCAGCGCTCCGAGGTGCTGGCGGCGCTGGTCAACGGCCTGGCGCTGGTCGCGGTCAGCGTCGCGATCGCGATCGCCGCGATCGGCCGCCTCTCCGACCCGCCGGGCATCGACGGCGCCGGCGTCCTCACCCTCGGCGCCCTCGGCCTCGCCGGCAACCTCGCGGCGACGATGGTGCTGGCCCGCGGCCAGCGCGAGGACATCAACCTCGAGGGCGTGCTCCGCCACAGCTTCGCCGACGCGCTCGGCTCGGTCGGCGTCCTTCTCGCCGGCGCCTTCGTCCTCGCCGGCGGCTCCGACGTCGTCGACCCGATCGTCAGCTTGCTGATCGCCGCCCTCGTCCTCGCCTCCTCCTGGCGCCTGATCAAGGAGCCCTTCGACGTGCTGATGGAGTCGGCGCCCGCCGGCCTCGACGTCGACGTGGTCGGGGAGGCGATCTGCGGCGAGGAGGGCGTGCGCTCGGTCCACGACCTCCACGTCTGGACCGTCACCGCCGGTTTCGGCGCGATCGCCGCCCACGTCGTCGTCGCCACCGGCACCGACCGCGACCTGATCCGGCGCCGCCTCGAGCTGACCCTGCGCGAGCAGTTCGGGATCGAGCACACGACGCTGCAGATGGAGGAGGAGGCCGAGCAGGGCCTGCTGCACGTCGAGAACGCCCGCGGCGGCGGCTGAGCGCAAGCCCGGTTGCAGGGGCTTTGCGCCGGGGGAGCCGGAAATACGGCTTGGCTAGCCTCGGGACGATGCCTTTGATTCGCCCCGTCGCGAGGGCGCTGGTCGCCGCCCTCGCCGTCATCTGCCTCGCCCTGCTCCTCGCCCCCGCCGCCGGGGCCGAGGAGCTGCAGTCCGAACTCGAAGCGAAGCAGTCGAAGCTGGAAGAGGTGCGTGAACACGAGGGCGTCCTCACCTCGACGATCTCCCACTACGGCGACGAGATCGACCGGCTCACCGGCGAGGTCGCCGACATCCGCAACCAGGAGGCTGCCGTCGAGGCCCGCCTCGCCGCCAAGCAGGCCGAGCTGGACGGCGCCGTGGCGGAGCTCGACGGCGCCAAGGCGCGGCTGCGGCAGATCCGCTCGCACCTGAGGCGGGCGCTGGCGGCGCTGCGCGAACGCCTGGTCGCGATGTATGAAACCGGCAGCCCGGACCTGCTGGCGGTGATCGTCGGCTCCAGCGGCGTCGACGACCTCGCCGCGCGGACCGAATACCTCGACCGCCTGCACGGGATGGACGAGGCGGTCGTCGGCCGGGTGAAGGAACTTCGCGACGAGGTGAAGCGGCTCGTCGCCCGCCTGCGCGACACCAAGAACCGGATCGAAGACGCGCGCGACGCGATCGCCGCCGAAGAGCAGGCGTTGGCGAGCGCCCGCGCCGCCCTGCAGAGCCGCCAGCGGCAGCTGGCGAGCGCCCGCGCCGACCGCGTCGCGGCGCTCGAGAAGATCGAGGTCCACGCCGAGGAGCTCGACGGCGCGGTGGCCGAGATCCAGGGCAAGATCGCCGCCCAGCTCGCCGAAGCCGGCTTCTCGCCGCTGCCGGCGGGCCCGATCAAAGGCGGCAGCGGCAGCATGATCTGGCCCGTCGACGGGCCGATCACCTCGGGCTTCGGCGGCCGCGACATCGGCGCCGGCTACGAGGACCACCCCGGCATCGACATCGGCGTCCCCGAAGGGACGCCGATCCGGGCGGCCGCGAGCGGCACGGTCGTCTTCACCGAACCCGAGGCGAGCAGCGGCGGCTATGGGAACTACACCTGCATCGATCACGGCGGCGGGCTCTCGACCTGCTACGCCCATCAGAGCGCCTTCGGGGTCGTCGCGGGGCAGTCCGTCTCCCAGGGGGACGTGATCGGCTACGTCGGGAACACCGGCTATTCCACGGGGGCCCACCTTCACTTCGAGGTTCGGATAAACGGTGAAGTGACGGACCCGATGGGCTACCTTTAGCAATTCGGGATGATTCGCCAGGCGCACACCTACCTGGTGGGCGCGATGTCGGGAGCGACGCTGATCGCGATCGCCATCGCCGTGTTCGTCCTGCTCGTCTCGGCCCAGGTCTTCCGCGATTGGCCGATCGCCGCGCTCGGCGGCGGCAGCGACGAGGCGGCCGTCTACGGCGCCCAGCCCGCGGCTGGCGGCGCCGGCGCGGGGGCCACCCAGGCTGCGACGGTCGGCTCCGGCGCCGGCGGCGCGACCGCCGGCGGTGGCACCAACGGCGGCGCCAAAGGCGACGGGACGCTCGCCTCGGTCGGCGGCGGCTCCGCGCCGGGCGGCGGCGGCTCCGCGCCGGGCGGCAGCGGCGAAGGCACCGTTGGCGGCGGCGGTCGCGGCGGCGGCTCCGCGGGCTCCGGCGCGGGCGGCGGCTCCGGCGCCCAGTCACCGGCTCAGAGCCCCGGCTCGCCCGCCTCGTCGGGCGGCGGCTCCGCGACCGGCTCCGGCGGCGGCTCGGCCGGAGGAGGCTCCGGTGGCGGCTCGGCCGGAGGAGGCTCCGGCGGCGGCGAATCGAGTGCCGCCACCACGACCTCGGGCAAAGTCACCGAAACCGTCAACAACACCGTCAACCAGGTCGACGAAAGCGTGCTGGGCGGCGCCCTCAACGAAAGCGGTGTCACCGATGTGACCGAAGGCGTCGTCAACGGCGTCGTCGGCCCCGAATCCACCGTCGGCAAAGTCGTCGACGAAACGGTAGGCGCGGTCGGCGGCATCCTCGGCGGCAAACGCTGACCCCGGGCCGATCGCCTGGCGGCGGCGCTTCGCGTCACAATGCCGGTCCGATGGCAGCGGAGCGTGAACAGGTGGGATCGGTCGCGAGCGGCGACCCGGTCGAGGGGTCGGCGGTCTTCCCGGTGGGGAGCCGGGTGAACGAGCGCGGCCACCTCGAGGTCGCCGGCTGCGACGTGGTCGAGCTGGCGGAAGAGCTCGGCACCCCCGCCTACGTCTACGCCGAGGACGACATCCGCGCCCGCGCCCGCGCCTACCGCGAGGCGTTCGAGCAACGCCACGGCGACTTCGAGGTCCTCTTCGCCAGCAAGTCGCTGCCCTGCACGGCCGCCTACCGGCTCCTCGCCGAGGAGGGGCTCTCGGTCGACGTCGCCTCCGGCGGCGAGCTGCACATGGCGCTGCGGGCCGGCTTCGACCCCGATCGCATCCACATGCACGGCAACAACAAGTCCGACGAGGAGATCCTCTTCGCCGCGCGCGCCGGGATCCGCCACCTGATCCTCGACTCCTTCGACGAGGTCGACCGCTGCGAGCGCCTGCTGGAGCAGCGGCAGCGGGTGCTGATCCGGGTCACGCCCGGGATCAAGCCCTCGACCCACGACTACATCACCACCGGCCAGCTCGACTCCAAGTTCGGCTTCGGGCTCGAGGACGGCCTGGCGGCGCGGGCGATCGAGCGGGTGCTGGCCTCCGAGAAGCTGGAGCTGGTCGGGCTGCACGCCCACATCGGCTCCCAGATCTTCGAGCTGGAGCCCTACAAGCTGGCGATCCGCGCCCTCGGCGAGCTGGCCGGCGAGTGGTGCAGGGTCGTCGACGTCGGCGGCGGACTCGGCGTCGCCTACACGGCCGAGGACGAGCCGCCCTCGATCGAGGACTACGTCGACGTCAAGGTCCGCGGGGTCGCCGAGGTCTTCGGCGAGGGGGTGCGGATCCTGGTCGAGCCGGGCCGCTCGCTGGTCGCCAACGCCGGCCTCACCGCCTACCGCGTCGGCACCGTCAAGGAGATCCCCGGCGTCCGCACCTACGTCGCCGTCGACGGCGGCATGTCCGACAACCTGCGGCCGATGCTCTACGGCTCCCGCTACGAGGCGCTGATCGCCGACCGCGCCGCCGCCGCTCCCGACACCCTGGTCACGGTGGCCGGGATGCACTGCGAGTCCGGCGACATCATCGTCCGCGACGCGATGCTGGCGGAGCCGGCGGTCGGCGACGTCCTCGTCACCCCCGCCACCGGCGCCTACGGCTACGCGATGGCCAGCAACTACAACGGCGTGCCGCGACCGCCGGTCGTCTTCTGCCGCGACGGCGAGGCGCGGGTCGTGGTCCGGCGCGAGACCTACGAGGACCTGACCTCGCGCGATGTCTGAGCGAGCGCGCCGTGGCTGAGGGCTCCAAACCCGTCCGCATCGGGCTGCTGGGACGCGGCACCGTCGGCGCCGCCTTCGCCGAGCTGCTCGCCGAGCGCGCCGACGCGGTCGAGGCCGCGACCGGGCGGCGGGCGGAGATCGCCGGCGTCCTCACCCGCTCCGACGGCGACTTCGGCGCGATCCTCGAGCGCTCCGATCTCGTCGTCGAGCTGATCGGGGGGACCGACCCGGCCCGCCAGTTCGCGATCGACGCGATGCGGGCCGGCCGGCCGCTGGTCACGGCCAACAAGCAGCTGTTGGCCCAGCACGGCGATGAGCTCTTCGCGATCGCCCGCGAGGCCGGCGTGCAGCTGCGCTTCGAGGCCGCCGTCGCCGGCGTGATCCCGATCGTCCGCACGATCCAGGAGAGCTTCGGCGTGACCGAGCAATACGTAACGTCGAGCAAGGGCTACA
>CAVPEX010000077.1:0-8091 GCA_963703585.1 uncultured Solirubrobacterales bacterium
TAGCAGCGCCCGAGTCGCCGCAGCTGGCGGCGGTAGACCCGCATCGAGGCGTGCCGCCAGTCCCCGTGGGTCTGCCGCCGCAGGCTCGGCACCAACTCGTGGTGGTATGGAGAGCTGAGGCTCTCGGCGTGGCCGATCACGTCGTGGACGCGGATGCCGAAGCGGCAGCGCAGCCACTGGGTCAGCCGCAACGAGGCGCGCAGCTGGCGGCGGTCGCCGAGCACGTCGCCGTCGCCGTAGCCGACGTGCTCGATCCCGATCGCGGTCCAGTTGAGGCCGACCGTGTGGCGGCAGCGGGTGCGGAGGTTGACGAGGCGGAAGATCCGCCCCGAGGAGCCGATCACGAAGTGGGCGCAGACGTTGGGCAGCTCGCCCAGCTCGACGTCGGGCACGTCGGGGGCGAAGGTGTCGTAGACGGCGGCGAAGGTCGAGGTCTGGGCCATGTGCTCGACGATCACCTTCGGGTTGCGCAGCCGCCACCTGTGCTGCCCGTAGTGCCGCTCCGCGTACGCGGCCATCTCCCGCTTCCGTTTCGCCCCAAACGGGATCGGCTTCACCGTGACCGCCGGCCTCCCGGCGCGCCGTTCGTCCTTCTTCGCCCTCTGGGCTAAGAAGGACGAACGGTCCTGGGACTCGTTCGCGGAGGCGGCGGCGATCGCGAGGAGGGACGCGAGCGCCAGGGCGAGCGCGAGCGCGGTCGCGGCTTTGCGGGGTGGCGTCACCGGGCCGATGGTACGGACGCGACGGCCGGGGTACCGTGGCGCCATGGCGGTGGCCGGCGAGCCGATGAAGGCGAAGTCGATCGACGCGCCCTTCGACGACCCGGCGTGGGTCTTCGAGCGCAAGCTCGACGGGGTGCGGGCGCTGGTGCGTCGCCGCGGCGACGAGGTCACCCTCACCTCCCGCACCGGTCGCGACATCTCCTCCTCCTATCCGGAGCTGGTCGAGGCGCTCGTCGCCGAGGCGGCCACCGAGTTCGTCGCCGACGGCGAGATCGTCGCCTTCGACGGCCCCCGCACGAGCTTCGAGAAGCTGCAGGGACGACTCGGGATCGCCGACCCGCGGCTGGCGCGGATGACCGGCATCCCGGTCTTCGTCTACCTCTTCGACCTGCTCGAATTCGGCGGCAACGACATCACCGGTCTGCCGCTGCGCCAGCGCAAGGCGGCGCTGCGCAAGGCCTTCGACTTCCACGGCCCGGTCCGCTACACGCCGCACCGCAACGAGCACGGCGAGAGGTACTTCCGCGAGGCCTGCGCCAAGGGCTGGGAGGGGCTGATCGCCAAGCGCGCCGACAGCCCTTACGTCCACGCTCGCAGCCGCGACTGGCTGAAGATCAAGTGCTCCTTCGAGCAGGAGCTGGTGATCGGCGGCTACACCGCGCCGCAGGGCTCGCGCGCCAGTTTCGGCGCCCTCCTGGTCGGCTATTACGAGGACGGTGAGCTGCGCTACGCCGGCAAAGTCGGGACCGGTTTCAGCCAGCGCGAGCTGGACCGGCTGGGGGAGAAGATGGAGGCGCTGCGGGTGGCGGAGTGCCCCTTCGCCGCCGCCGGCCCCCCGCCCCAGGCGACCTGGGTCGAGCCGCGCCTGGTCGGCCGGTTCGCCTTCAGCGAGTGGACCCGCGACGGCAAGCTGCGCCATCCCCGCTACCTCGGCCTGCGCGACGACAAGCCCGCGCGCGAGGTCGTGCGCGAGCTCCCGGCCGCTCTCTGACCCTTGCTTTAGGCTCTCCGCAGCGTTACTTTATTTTGAGTAAGGACCCCGAACCGCTCGCGGGAAGGACGAGATGAGCCCTGTGGCCTTCGCCGGAGTAATCGCGGCCCTGCTGGCCCTGGGCTTGCTGGCCGTCTCGCTGCTGCGGGCGCGGCGCGAATCCGGCCGTTTCGCGGTCCTCGACCGGATCGCCGCCGCCTCCGACAGGGGCCATGACGTCGGCGAGACGCTGGACGCGATCTGCGAGGTCCTCGTCCCGCGGGTAGCCGACTTCTGCATGATCGACGTGATCACCGACGACGGTCAGCTCGAACGGGCGGCGACCGCCGTCAGCCGGCGCGGTGGCAGGGATGCCTGGCGGTTCCTCTCCCGGCGCCAGCCCTCGACCCCCGCGCAGATGCTGGCCGAGGGCGAGGAGACCTCGCTGGAGCCGCGCTTCATCGAACGGATGGAGGAGGACCTGCGCGAGTTGGCCCACGACGAGGAGGACCTGGAGAGGCTGCGCGGGCTCGGGGTGCGCTCGGCGATCACCGCCGCCCTGCGCGCCCGCGGCCGCATGATCGGCACCGTCACCCTCGGCACCGCCTGGTCGCGCCGCCGCTACCGCCGCCACGACGCCCGCTTCGCCCGCGTCCTCTCCGGCCGCGTCGCCCTCGCCCTCGACAACGCCGGCCTCTTCTCCGACCTCGAGCGCGCCCAGCGCGAACGGGCGGAGATCGCGGCCACCCTGCAGCGCGGCCTGCTGCCGCCGCCGCTGCCGGAGATCCCGGGCTGGGCGGCGGCGGCGATGTACCGGCCGGCGGGGGCCGAGAACGAGGTCGGCGGCGACTTCTACGACGCCTTCCCGATCGCCGGCGGCTGGATGCTGGTGATCGGCGACGTCACCGGCCGCGGCGCCCACGCCGCCTCGGTCACCGCCCAGGCCCGCTACACGCTGCGCACCGCCGCCTGGCTCAGCGGCGACCCGCTGGTCGCCCTCGCCACGCTCAACAGCGCCCTGCTCGCCCGCTCCGACACGGCGCTGTGCTCGGTCGTCGCCCTCGCCCTCTCCTCCGACACGACCGAGCCGGTCCGCCTCGCCGTCGCCGGCCATCTGCCACCGCTGCTGGTCGACGGCGACTCGGTCTCCGAGGCCGCCGAAGCCGGCCCCGTGCTGGGGGCGTTCGGCGACGCGCGCTGGAGCCTCGAGCGCGCGGCGCTCTCCCCGGGCCAGCAGCTGGTCGCCGTCACCGACGGCGTCACCGAGGCGGGCGGCCCCTCCGAGCGCTTCGGCGAGAGCCGCCTGCGGGCCGAGCTGGCCGGCTGCGCCAGCCCGTCGATCTCGGTCCGCAGGCTCGAGGGCGCCCTCGACGTCTTCGCCGAGGGGCCGCTCGAGGACGACGCGGCGGCGCTGGCGCTGACGCCGGCCGCCTAGGACTGGCAAGCGGTCGCCGGCTATCAGCTGACGCCTGGCGCCCGCGGGCCGGCCTCGAAGCCGGCGAGGCCGACGACCACCGGGATGCCGCCGGCCTCGCCGAGCCGCGCCCTGCTCTTGGCGTGGACCGCCATCAGCAGCTTCAGCGCCCCGTCCATCACCTCGGCGATTTCGCGCCAGCCGGTCTCGTCGACCCGCATCGGCATCCAGTTCAGCGTGGTGTCGTCGCGGTCGTCGATCGTCCCCGCCTCGACCGCGGCGGACGCCTGGTCGAGAAAGCTCTGAATCGCGGCGCCGGTGACGCCGCCGCGGACCGAGCGCGGCGCCAGCCGCCAGTCCTGGTGGCCGATGAACGATCGCGGCGAGGCGGTGAAGAAATGCTCGATCACGCCGCGCTTGGGGGCCGTGCGGACCTGTTCTATGCAGCCACAGGAGACCAGCGCGTTGGCGTGGTAGGAGACGACGCCGAGGCTCTCGCTCAGGTCCTGCGAGAGCTGGCTGGGGCTGGCGACCCGCCCCTGCAGGGCTTCGAGGATGCCGACCCGCACGGGGTGGGCGAGGGCCTTGACGAGGTTCTGGTCGATGGGCGGCAATCTCGCTCAGCCGGCCCCGCGGCGCCAACCCAGTTTTCGGGCTTAGGAGGTCGATCGGTGGCGCCGTCCCGACCGGTCCAATGCCGCCCTTGCCCCTGGTTTCGCGCCCGCGGCGCGGGGTATCCGCTGGGCATGAACCGCGATGGAGAGTGCGGCGAGTGAGTGCCGAGCCGCGACACCGGGTGCTGGCGATCGTCACCGATCGGATCGGCGGCAAGGAGTCGATCGACCAGATCTGCCACGGCGCCGAGGGTGCCGCCCTCGACCTGCGCGTCGTCGTGCCGGCGGTCGAGGCCTCTTCTTTTCGTCATACCCTCGGCGACGTCGACGAGCCGCGCGAGCAGGCCGAAGGGCGGCTGCGCGCCGTCCTCGCCGAGCTGCGGGCCAGCGGCTTCGAGGCTGCCGGCGAGGTCGGCGACCCCGACCCGGTGCAGGCTGCCGAGGACGCGCTGCTGGAAGCGCCGGCGGACGAGGTCGTGATCTTCGAGAACGTCGGCGACCAGGCGCGCTGGTTCGAGGACGGTCTCTTCGACCGCGCGCGCGAATCGCTGCAGCCGCCGCTGCGGATGGTCGAGGTCGAGCACGAGCCCGTCGGCCCCGACCACGTCGTCGAGGTCGAGACGGCGGGGGCCGGGACGGAGGAGCTCCACCCCGAGAAGGAGATCGGCTCCGCCTACCTGCCCAACCTCTCCCGCGCCGACTTCGCCGGGATGGTGGCCGGGATCGTCGGCACCATCGTCGCCGCCGTCCTCGCCGCCGCGATCACCGCCGGGGACGCCACGACCGGCTGGGAAGCGACGGCGATCCTGATCGCGATCGGCGTCGCCCTCGCCAACCTGGCCCACGTCGTCGGGCTGACCCTGATGGAGTCGGTCCACTACCGCGGTGGCTTCGCCAGGTTCTTCCGCCTGCTCGCCCTGGTCCTCACCCCGGCGGCGGTCCTCGCCAACCTGCTGATCCTCCTCTTCGCCTGACCCGCTGCGCGATACTGGCCTCGATGGCCCGGCCGCTGATCGAGTTTCCCGCCGACGACCCGGAGCGCGCCTCGCGCTTCTGGAGCGAGCTGCTGGGGATCGAGCTGCGGCCGCGGGACGGGGGCGCCGGGCAGGGCTGGGAAGCCGACGGCGACGGCCTGCGCTTCGGCCTGCACCAGCGCGGCGCCGGCCCCGGCGACACCGGCTCGCTTCCCTACTTCACGATCGCCGACATGGCGGCGGCGCTGGAGCGCGTCGTCGCCCTCGGCGGCGCCGTCATCCACCCGGGCGAGCGCTGGTCGGTCTGCCGCGACTCCGAGGGCAGCCCCTTCGCCCTCGAGCGGGCCTCCTAGGCGCGCAGCGCGGACAGCGCGGCGTCGCGCGTCTCGTGAATCGGGATCGACAGCTCCAGGCCGGTGATCTCGAGCACCCGGCGCACCTGGTCGTTGTTGCTGCAGATCACCACCTTGCCGCTGCCCTCGCCGTCGGCGGCGCGGTCGAGGCGCTGCCAGGCCCGCACGATCAGGGCGATCCCGGTCGAGTCGATGAACTCGCACTCGGAGAGGTCGATCAGGACCGCGGCGTCTCCCGTGGCGATCGCCTCCTCGAGCGGCGGCTCCAGCTCCGGCGCGGTGCTGAGGTCCAGCTCGCCGCGAACCGAGATCACATGGACACCGTCGAGCTTGTCGGCGGCTGCCTCGAAGGGGGCAGGGCTCACGGGCGCGATGCTACCGCAGGGATCGGGCTCGGCAGCCGCCTGTTACACGCCGGCCCCGCCTCCCCGCGTTTGCCCCCGGGCGCCAGGGGTACCACGAGAGCGGCGGCGCGGAAAGCTATTCTCGCCGCGAACTGCGACGGCGTCCTGGCGCGGGAACTGGCGAAACCTTGGATACGACCACCGACGATCGATCAGGGCTTCAGATGTCACTACCGGCCCGGGCAGAGAACGTGGCGGTCGTCCGCCATGCGCTCGCCGGTCTCGCCGGGCAGATCGGGATGGACGAGCCGGGGATCGCCGGCCTGAAGACGGTCGTCACCGAGGCCTGCATGAACGTGGTCGTCCACGCCTACCCGCGGGACCGCCCCGGATCGCTCGAGGTCGAGGCGATCCCCGGGGGGAGGGGCTGACCGTCGTCGTCCGCGACTACGGCAGCGGCATCCTGCCGCGCCCCGACATCGATCGCCCGAGCCTGCGGATCGGCCTCACCCTGATCGCCGCCCTCTCCAACAGCTTCGAGATCAAGGGCGGCATCGACCGCGGCACCGAGATCCGCATGTTCCTGCCGCTGACTCCCCGCGAGCCGGGCGATCGCGCCAACGGCGCCAGTGCGGCGCCGGCGCCACGGGAGCAGGAGACCACCGAGGTCGAGGTCTGCTCGCCCGAGCTGGTCGGCGCCGTCCTCGGCCGCGCCCTCTCGGCCCTCGCCGCCCGTCGCGAGATCGGCGTCGACCGCATCTCCGACGCGATGCTGCTCAGCGACGCGATCTCCGCCCACGCCCCCCAGGCCTTCAGCGACGGCCACGTCCGCCTTAGCATCGCCGATCGCGACGAGGGCGTCGAGCTCCGCGTCGGCCCGATGAAGAGCGGCGGCGCCGAGCAGCTGCGCGGCAACCTGGATCTGCCACAGCTCGGCGGCTCCCTGGAGTCGCTGGCCGACGAGCTTCGCGTCGAGGAGGGCGACGAGGGCGACTACCTCGTCGTCGGCATCGCCGCGCTCTCGAACTAGGAGCAGCCGGCGGCGGGCCTCAGCCGGCGGCCTCGGTCTCGCCCTCTTCGGCGACCTCCTCGCGGATCCGCTCCAGCGTGCGTCGCAGGATGCGTGAGACGTGCATCTGCGAGTGGCCGATCCGCTCGGCGATCTGGGACTGGGTCATGTCCTCGACGAAGCGCAGTCGCAGGATCAGGCGCTCGCGCTCGTCGAGGTGGGGGAGGACGCCCTCCAGCGCCAGCTTGTCGTCGATCAGCTCGTAGTTCTCGTCCTCGCCGCCGACCCACTCGGCCGCCGGCGATTCGTCCTCCTCGTCGCCGACCGGGCGGTCGAGCGAGAGCGGCCGGCGGTTGTGGCTCGCCTCCAGCACCTCGAGCACGTCGGTCGGGTCCATCTCCAGCTTGGCGGCGATCTCGCCGACCGACGGTGAGCGCTGCAGCTCGACCGTCAGGGCGGTGGTCGCCTTCTCGACCTCGGCCATGCGGTCGTGCAGGCCGCGCGGGACCCGCACCGTCCAGACCCGGTCGCGGAAGTGCCGCTTCAGTTCGCCGAGGATGGTCGGCGAGGCGAAGGCGGCGAAGGGGGTGCCGCGCGAGGGCTCGAAGCGGTCGATCGCGTTGACCAGGCCGAGGTTCGCCACCTGCAGCAGGTCGTCGAAGGACTCGCTGGCGCCGCGGTAGCGCAGCGCCAGGTTCTTGGCGAAGGGCATGTAGCGCCGCACCAGCTCCTCGCGGGCGGTGGGGTCGTCGTGCTCGCGCAGGCGACGCCAGAGCTCGCGCTCGTCGGCCAGGCCCTCCTCGGCTCCGGGTGCCTGGTGCCGGGTGGGTGGGGTCTCTTCGCCGTTCGCCGCCATCGTCGCCTCGCGCCGGGACAGCTCACCGGCGCTGCCCTGAGGGCGACCAACGACGAAGCCGTGCAGCGGCCTGGCGGCTTCCACAGGCCGCCGTTCCCACACCATAGCGGGGCCGGAAGCGCGGGAAACCATGGTCCTCGGACCCTTCCTCCCCGGAAGCTGCAAAGGTCAATCCTCCCCGTGCGTCCCCTCATCGCCGTCCTTCTCAGCCTCGTCCTCGCCCCGGCTGCGGCGGCCGCGCCGCACTGGCAGCCGGCGCCGACGACGGCGCCCTGGCAGTGGCAGCTGCAGGGGCGGCTGGACCCCGGCGTCGCCGCCGCGGTCTTCGACGTCGACGGCTTCGAAACCAGCAGGGGGAAGGCGCGCGAGCTGCGGCGCCGCGGCCGCAAGACGGTCTGCTACCTCGACGTCGGCAGCTGGGAGAGCTACCGGCCCGACGCCGGCGAGTTCCCGCGCGCGGCGATCGGCCGCACCTACGCCGGCTTCCCGGACGAGCGCTGGCTCGACGTCGGCCGCTTCCACCTCTTCGCCGCGCCCCTGCGGCAGCGGATCGCGATGTGCGCGCGCAAGGGCTTCGACGCGGTCGAGCCCGACAACCTCGCCGGCTGGGAGAACCCGACCGGCTTCGACATCAGCGCCGCCGAGCAGCTGCGCTTCAACCGCTGGATCGCCCGCCGGGTCCACCGGCGCGGGATGGCGGTGGCGCTGAAGAACGACGGGGCGCAGGTGCCCGAGCTCGTCGGCAGCTTCGACTTCGCGATCGTCGAGCAGTGCTTCCGGTACGAGGAGTGCGGGCTCTACCGGCCCTTCGTCGAGCGCGGCAAGGCGGTCTTCG
>CAVPEX010000078.1:0-17333 GCA_963703585.1 uncultured Solirubrobacterales bacterium
AGGGCCTTCAGGCCGCTCTCGCTCTGCTGCTTGCTGCGGCGGCGCAGCTCCAGCAGCACCAGGGCGCCGGTGGCGATGCTGCCGGCGCCGACGGCGACCACCGGCCGCACCCAGTTGCGCGGGTCGCGCAGCGCCCGCAGCTCGCCCTCGGAGAGCTCCTCGGCCCAGTCCGACAGCTCCTCCGCGGCGGCGGCGGTGACAGCCGACAGGGTGTCCTCGAGGCGGCTGGAGAGTCGCTCCGGCGGCTCGATCGGTCGCAGCGCGTCGCTCAGCAACTGCTCGACGTCCCAGCTCCCGGTCAGGCCGTCACTCCTCTCGCTCATCGCTCATCTCCTCCTGCAGCTGCTTGATAGCGCGATGGATCAGAACCTTGGTGGCACCGTCGGAGCGCCCCAGCGCACGGGCGATCTCGCGGTTGTCCATGCCGAGGGCGAAGCGCATGATCAGCGCCTCGCGGCGGTCGTCGGAGAGGTGGTCGAGGTTGGCCATCACCTGGCGCAGCTCCTCGCGGCCCTCGGCGATCGCCTCGGTGTCGTGCTTGGCGGCGATCGGATCGGCGTTCTCCAGCGGCGTCTGCGGCCGCCGCGAGCGGTCGCGGTAGTAGTTGGAGGCGAGGTTGTGGGCGATCCGGATCAGCCACGGCCGCAGCGGCCGCCCGTCGGACTCGCGCCGCGCCCGGTCGAAGTGCCGGTATGCCTGCAGAAAGGCCTGCTCGGTCAGGTCCTCGGCGTCGTGGTGGTTGCCCACCCGGTAGTAGGCGTAGGAGTAGACGTCGCGCAGGTGCGAGCGGTAGAACTCCTCGAAGGCGCGATCCAGCTCCGCCTTCGCCGCCGGCCCCAGATCGCGGGGCTCGACGTTCTCCTCGGGGCCGCTCACCGGCCAAGCCTAGTGCCATCAGGCGGCCCGCCTCGTCCGCTCCACCTGGCGCAGTCCCGCCACCCACCGCTCGGGGTCGATCTCGCCGCGGATCAGCGCCGCCAGGCCTCCCAGCGCCTCGGCCGGGCCGCCGCTGGCGGCGACCGCCGCGGCCAGCAGCGGCGTCGTGTCGAGGCCCTCCGAGGCCTGGCCGATCTTGTCCGGGATCTCCTCGGCGGGGGTGCCGGCGCCGAGCAGCTCGCCGGCGCGGCGGTTGCGGCCGGCCGGGGCCATCATCGTCGCGGTCAGGTCGCCGACCCCGGCGAGGCCGGAGAAGGTCTCCAGCTCGGCGCCGCGCGCGAGCGCGTAGTCGATGCACTCGCGCCAGATCGCGGCGACGGCGATGCCGGCGGCATTGAGCCCGTGCGGCTCGGCCGCGGCGGCGGCGAGCGCGGCGGCGTTCTTGGCGGCGCCCGCCATCTCGACCCCGGTGACGTCGGCGGTGCGCTCGCAGACCAGGCCGGCGCGGTCGAAGACCTCGCCCATCTGGTCGCGCAGGTCGGGGTCGGCGGAGCCGAGCACCAGGGCAGCCGAGCCGGAGACCGACTCACGGGCGTGAGCGGGGCCGCCGAGGCAGGCGATCGCCCGCGCGCGCACCCTTTCCCCCACGTATTCGGCCGGCAGCTGCCCCTGCGGCGCGATCAGCCCCTTGGTCAGCAGCAGCACCGAGGAGCGCGAGCTGACCCGGTCGGCGATCGAGCCGACCGCCTGCGGCAGCGACTTGGACGGAATCGCGAGGCAGATCAGGTCGAGCCCGGCCAGCTCGATCGCCGAGGCGTGGCGGACGTCGATCGCCTCCGGCAGCGGCACGCCCGGCAGGTAGCGCTTGTTCTCCCCGTCCTCGATCAGCTCGGCGACGCGCTCGTTGGTGCGGGCGCCGAGCTGCACCTCGAGGCCGCCCCGGGCGAGCAGGACGGCGACGGCGGTGCCCCAGCTGCCGGCCCCGATCACCGCGGCGCGGCGCATCGGTGGCAGGCCGCCGAGGTCTTCCCACTGCAGCAGCACATTGGGCCAGATCCGCCCCGTCACGGTTTCCGCCAGCGCCTGCGAGGGCTCCTCCGCGACCGGGAAGGTCATCGCCTTGCCGAGCCTGACCTTCACCTTGCGGGGACGGATGCGCCAGCCACGGCGGACGTCTTCGGTGCCGATCACGGCGATGGGGATGACCGGCGCGCCGGTCTGAAGGGCCAGCCTGCCGACGCCGCGGCGCGGGTTGCCGAGCGTGCCACGGCGGATCCGGGTGCCCTCGGGGAACATGCAGACGACGCCGCCGCGCTCGACCACCAGGCGCGCGGTCTCCATCGATTCTTCGTCGGACTCGCCGCGGCGGATCGGGAAGGCGCCGAGGCGGGAGAGCAGCCAGCCCTGCCAGCGCCGCTCGAAGAGCTCGCGCTTGGCGACGTAGTTCATCGGCCGCCGCCAGGGCAGGCAGCCGCCGATCACGAAGGGGTCGAGGAAGCTGCGGTGGTTGGCGGCGACGATCAGGCCGCCCTTCAGCCGCGCGTGCCCGCGGCCGGTGCGGCCCCAGCGGAAGTAGACGAGGAAGAACGGCGTCAGGAAGACCCTGGCGACGAGGTACAGCGGCCAGTTGACGCTGTGCTTGCGGGTGTAGGCGTGGTAGCGGGCGAGACGGTCCGGGGTCACGCGTAGCGCTACACGGGGGAGCGGGCCCGGTTACCCGGGGCGTCAGGCGCGCGGGTTGACGACGGGCCGCAGGTTCGGTTCGACTTCGGCCCGCAGGTGCTCGTAGTCGGGTGGCAGCGACAGCTTCTCGCCCAGGTGTTCGAGCGCCTCGTCGACGGTGAAGCCCGGTCCCAGAGTCGCGATCTCGAAGAGCACGCCGCTGGGCTCGCGGAAGTAGATCGATTTGAAGTAGAAGCGGTCGATCTCCGGGGTCGGCTGCGCCCCGGCCGAGATCGCCCGCTCGCGCCACCGCATGTGCTCCTGCAGCCGCGAGGCCCAGGCGACGTGGTGGACGCTGCCCGCCCCCTGCAGGCCGCGCTCGGCCGGCGGCGGGTCGTAGAGGTAGAGGCCGCCGCGCTGCTCGCCGCGCGCCTCCCAGCCGCCCTCGACGGGCTCGAACTCGAGCGCCTCGAGCAGGGCGGTGCTGGCATCGGGGGCGGCGCCGTAGGCGCGCACCGCGTGGAAGCCCTGCAGGGCCAGCTCGGCGGGGATGTCCGGGTGGCCGGCGATCAACGGCGCGTCGGGGACGTCGACCACGATGAGCTCGTGGTCGAGCCCCTCGGGATCGGAGAAGCGGAGGCTGTCGCCCTGGCGCCGGGACTCGGTGCGGTTCTCCTGCAGGCGCACGGCCCAGAAGTCGAGCGAGGCGGTCGAGGCGACGCGCCAGAGGATCCGGTGCACCATCCCCGCCCCGGCCCGGCCCGGCGCCACGCCCGGGTACTCGAAGAAGGTGAGGTCGGAGCCGGCGTCGCCGCCCTCGTCGGCGAAGAAGAGGTGGTAGACGGTCGGGTTGTCCTGGTTGACCGTTTTCTTGACCAGCCGCAGGCCCAGCACGCCGGCGTAGAAGTCGACGTTGCGCTGGGCGTCCTCGGTGATCGCCGTGATGTGGTGGATCCCCTCTAGCTTCATGGCCCACGTATACCATCCCCCTCGATGAGCCGCGGACGCCGACGCACTGTCAAAGGGCTCGTGATCCTCGGCTCTGTGCTCGCCTTCCTCAGCGTCTTCGGGATCTGGATCGAGCGGCAGGCGCTCAACACCGACGACTGGGTCCAGACCAGCGACCGGCTGCTGCAAGACGAAGAGATCCGCGGCGCCGTCGCCGACTACCTGGTCGACCAGCTCTACGAAAACGTCGACATCGAAAAGGAACTGGAGGACATCCTCCCCGGCGACACCAAGGAACTGGCAGGGCCCGCGGCTGGCGGTCTGCGCCAGGTGGCCGGCCAGGGCGCGGAAAAAGTCCTCGAAACCACCACCGCCCAGAATCTCTGGGAGGACGCCAACCGCTCCGCCCACGAACAGCTGGTCTCGGTGCTCGAAGACAAGGGCAAAACCGTCTCGACCGAAGAAGGCACGGTCAGCCTCAACCTCGGCAGCATGATCACCAACCTCGCCGACCAGATCGGGATCGGCCAGAGCATCGCCGAGAAACTGCCCCCCGACGCCGGCCAGATCGAGATCCTTCGCTCCGACCAGCTGAAGACGGCTCAGGACATCGCCGTCGCGATCAAGGGGCTGGCGCTGGTGCTCTCGATCCTCAGCTTCGCCGCCTTCGGCCTCGCCATCTACATCTCGCGCGAGGGGCGCTGGGTGACGGTGCTCTTCAGCGGCATCGGCCTGATCGCCGCCGGCTTCGCCGTGGTCATCGCCCGCAAGATCGCCGGCGGGATCGTCGTCGACCAGCTGGTGACGACCGAGAGCGTGAAGCCGGCCGGCGAAGCCGCCTGGTCGATCGGCACCTCGCTGATGACCAGCATCGCGACGACGATCATCGTCGTCGGCGTCCTCTTTGCCGCCGCCGGCTGGCTCTCCTCGCCGACCCGCGCCGCCCGCGCGACCCGCAAGGTGATCGCGCCGGCGCTGCAGCGCTACCCCGCCTACGTCTACGCCGGGCTGGCGATCGTCGTCTGCATCTACTTCCTCTCCGGGCCGACCCAGGGCCTGCGCTCATTCCTCACCACGCTGATCCTCGCCGGCATGGCCGCCTTTGGGATCCACGAGCTGCGCAAACAGACGAGCGAGGAGTACCCCGAGGCGAGATTCAGCGACACCTTCGGCAGCACCAGGGACAAAGTCGTCACCGCGGTGAAAGGAGCCAACCTCGGCGAGCGGGCATCGAAACTGCGGCTGCCGGAAGTGCGGCGGCCGCCGGCGGCGGGCAAGGCCGGCGGCGAGGCCGCGGCGGCCGAGGCGCCGACCGCCGTCATCGACGAGGAGGACGCGCGGCTGCAGCGGCTCGAACGACTCGCGACGCTGCGCGAGAAGGGCATCCTCAGCGACGAGGAGCTCGCCGCCGAGAAGGCCCGGGTCCTCGGCGGGGAGTAACGGCGGGAGGGGCCCGCAGGCCCCTCCCGAGCGGCGATCGCCGCGATCCCAGAGGACCGCCTCCCTACCTCTTGACGACCTGGACGTTGACCTTGGCGCCCGGCGCCAGGATCTTGCCGGCCTTCGGGCTCTGCTTGACCACCTTGCCGACTTTGCGCGCCGGGCCGGCGACCTTCTTCACCTTGCCGAGCTTGCAGCCGGCGTCCCTGATCCGGCCCTTCGCCACCTTCAGCTTCTTGCCGTTGAGGCCCGGGACGACGCAGGCCGTGTAGGTGAAGGTGTCCGCGCGCACCTTCGGGCTGGTGCCGGCCAGGCTGGTGACGGTGATGTCGAGTTTGCCCGGCTTGGAGACCGCCGGCGTGGTGGCGGTGATCTGGGTGTCGGACTCCACCTTGAAGGTGGCCGCCGGGACGGTGCCGAATTTCACCGCGCTGGCGCCGTTGAAGCTGGAGCCGGCGATCGTCACTTCGGTGCCGCCCTTGACCGAGCCGAAGGTGGGCGTCACCTCGGTGATCGTCGGCGTCGGCTGGATTTCCGCGCTCAGCTCGATCTCCGACCCGGCAACCGTGCTGCTGGGGGCGAGGGTCGAGCCGTTGAACGGCGGCGGGAAGATGGTCGCGTAGCTGGCCCCGGCAGCTCCGACGATCCCGATCTCGTCGGTCGCGTTGGTCGGGTCGATCCCGATCAGGTCGCCGGTCTGGATCGGCAGGTTGGTCGAGAAGGTCTGCAGCCCTTCGCCCGACGGGGTCGCCGGCAGGCTGGTGCCGGTTGCTTCATAGGCGCCTTTGCCGTTGGGGTGCAGCACCCGCAGGTAGAACGGCCCGCCTTTGGCTCCCTGCACGCGCCAGCGCACGATCGCGCCGTTGACCGGCGAGGCGAGGTTCGCCCCGGCCTCGGGCAGGGCGGTGTTGAACATCGTCTGCACCGTTTCGAATTTGGTCGGCATGGACCCCGGCGGGAGGACGCTTCCCACCGTCACCGTCGACGCCTGGGCGGTCCCGCCCAGGAGCGCCAGCGCGAGCGCGGTCGCCAGCGCGATGCTGAGGCCGCGGGCGCTTCCACGTCCCTTGCCGGTCTCGATGCTCCCCATGCGGTGCTGCATTCGACACTCCATCGACATGCCTCCTTGGCCACCCTGCCTCGGCAGCGGCGCCTCTCGTGGTTTCGGTGGCTAAACCTCGAAACTCAGCAAGAGTTGCGGCAAAGCCGCCGCATGGGGGAGAAAAGCCCGCCGCCGGAATCGAACCGGCAACCTCCTGATTACAAATCAGGTGCTCTCCCAGGTTGAGCTAGGCGGGCGGGGTGGCAAGAATGGGTCGATGGAGGTGAACTTCAGATTCCTCGATCCCCACGAGGGTACCGTGCTGACGGGCGCGATCGAAGCCGCTTACGGCCGGACCTACGACGTCAAGTGGGTCTACGACGCCGCCGAGGTCTCGGCCCGGCTGGCCGACGGCCGCTACGTCTCCTGCGTCGCCGAGACGCCGGAGGGGGAGCTGCTCTGCCACGAGGGGATGAGCCTGGCCGCGGCCGGTGACGCGGTCGCCCACTCCGGCCAGGCGGTGACGATGCCGGCGGCGCGCGGCCAGCACCTCTTCACCCGCACCAAGCGCTTCCTGATGGACTGGGCGCAGGGGCGGGGGCTGGCGGGGATGTTCAGCGAGGCGACCGCCGCCCACCCCTACAGTCAGCGGGCCAACATCGACCTCGGCGCGCACGAGACCGGCTTCCTGCTGGGCTGGATCCCGGCCTCGGTGGCCAACGACGCCGCCGGCGAGGGGAAGCGGCAGCGGCAGTCGGCGGCGCTCTTCTACGCGAAGCTGAACGACGGCCACGAGCGTCCCGTCTACGCCCCGGAGCGCCACCGCGAGATCGTCGCCCGCACCCTGGCGCTGTGCGAGCTGCGGGGGACGCTGGCGGAGCCGCCGCCGGACGCGCGGCTGGCCGAGCGCACCGAGCTCGAGGTCGAGGTCGACGCCGACCACGACCTGGCGCTGATCACCGTGCGGGCGCCGGGCGCGGATCTCGAGCAGGCGATCGCCGCCGAGCGCCACCACCTCTTCCACCGCCGCGGGCTCGACGCGGTCTACGTCGACCTGCCGCTGGAGACGCCGGCGACGGCGCTGGTGGCCGACCACCTCGAGCGCCTCGGCGTCTCCTACGCCGGCGTCTTCCCCAACCACCGCACCGACGGCGACGTGCTGCGGATGCAGTCGCTGCACCGGGTCCGAGTCAAGGCCGACGACGTCGCCGTCGCCTCGGACCACGGCCGCGAGCTGCTCGGCTACGTGCTGGGGGACCTGCCTGAGGCAGTGCCGCCCTAGACGGCCACCTCGCGCGATGCGAGGTGGGTGCCCACCTTGCGCTTGACCCGCTGCAGGGCGTTGTCAACCGTCTTCGTGTCGCACTCCAGGCGCTCGGCGATCGACTCGTAGGAGTGGCCGTCGAGGTAGAGGGAGAGGACGCGGCTCTCGAGGTCGGAGAGGACGCCGGAGACGCCGGAGAGGCAGGAGACGAGGCTCGCCAGCTCTTCGGTGGCGATCACCTGGTTGACCGGGTCGTGGACGCTCGGCCCCGGCAGGATCTCGTCCAGGGTCGTCTCCGAGTCCCCGGCCGCGGCCGGGGTCTGGCTGAAGGAGACGTACTGGTTCAGCGGCGTGTGCTTGTTGCGGGTCGCGGTCTTCACCGCGGTGATGATTTGGCGGGTGATGCAGAGCTCGGCGAAGTTGCGGAAGCTCGACTCGCGGTCGGTGCGGTAGTCGCGGATCGCCTTGTAGAGGCCGAGCAGGCCCTCCTGGATCAGGTCGTCGGACTCGCCCCCGAGCAGGAAGTAGGAGGAAGCCTTGAGACGGACGAAGCCGCGGTAGCGGCGGACGATCATGTCGTAGGCGTCGGTCCTGCCGTCCTTGGCCAGGGCGACGAGATAGTGATCATCAAGCTCAGCTTGAGGGTTAGCCTGAGGCGAGCGCGCGGTGATCGAGCGCCCAGGCAGGGGGAGCCGCATTTCGTGCGTAGGCGTAGATAGAGCCACAGATCCTTCTCCTTGCTGAAGGGTCGTGGCGCCGCTTACCTCCCCCGAGGCGCCTCTTATCGACGGGTGACCTCAGACTCAAGCTGAGGTTCACCCTTGTTGCGCCGCTAGTTTACGTGCGGGCGGAGTTCTGTCAACCCCAAATTGCGACTTTTGCAAACGCCGTTGCATTTGCTGGGCCGCCCACTCCAAGGGCACGGCGTGCCTACCCGCGCTGCCTGAGAGCCTCGAAGAGCAGGGCCGTGGCGGCAGCGGAGACGTTGAGGGACTCGACCCTGCCTCGTCGCGGCAGGGCAATGAGACCGTCGCAGGAGGCGGCGACCCGCGGGCGCAGGCCCTTGCCCTCGCCGCCGAGGACGAGCACGGTCGGGCCGGTGAGGTCGACCGACCAGGGAGCTGCCTCGGCCTCGGCGTCGGCGCCCCAGATCCAGAAGCCGGCGGCCTTGGCGTCGGCCAGCCAGTCGGCGAGGTTGCGGACGTGGGCGACCTGCAGGTGCTCGACCGCCCCCGCCGACGCCTTGCAGGTGACGGCGGTGACCGCGGCGGCGCGGCGCTCGGGGACGACGACGCCGGCGGCGCCGGCGAACTCGGCCGAGCGGCAGACGGCGCCGAGGTTGCGCGGGTCCTGCACCTGGTCGAGCGCGACCAGCAGCGCGTCCTGCTGACGCAGCAGCCCGCGAGCGTCCCCGTATGGATAGGGATCGACCTCGGCGACCACGCCCTGGTGGTCTGCCGACCCGCAGAGCCGCTCCAGCTCCGCCGCCGCCGTCTCCGGCGCCCGCCAGACCCGGTGGACCCTCCGCCGCCCCCGTTCGGCCTCGGCGACCGGCTGGCGCCCGTAGATGACCTGGCTGGCCATCTAGGCCCTGGCTACGAGCCGCGGCCCCTCGGCCGAGTCCCGCACCTCCCAGCCCAGCTCGGCCAACCGATCCCGAATCTCATCCGCCCGCGCAAAGTCCCTAGCCGCCCGAGCCTCCTCCCGCTCCCGCATCAACGCCTCGGCCTCCGCATCCGCCCCCTCCTCAGCCTCGGCGAGAGACTCCAGCCCCAGAAGCCCCACCATCTCTTCGACGGCTCCCACAGCCCCGGTCACCTCCCCCCGGTTCGCTTCCCCGACCAGCTCGAACAGCTCAGCCAGCGCCCTGGGCGTGTTGAAGTCATCGGCCAACGAATCCCGGAAGCTCTCCAGCCGCTCGGCGGCCGGGGAGCCCGGTGGGGGTGCGGCGGAGCCTCCCCGCTGTTGCTCCGACGCACCCCCACCGGGCTCCCCGGCCCCCCCGTGCTCCCGGAAGAAGTTCCTCACCCGCTCGACCATCGCCACCGCCTGCTCCATCTGCTCCGGCCCGAACGCCAACGGCTGCCGATAGTGCCCCGAGACCAGGTAGAGCACGACCGCCTCGCGCCCGTAACGGTCGAGCGCCTCCGAGAGCTGAAAGATGTTGCCCTCGGATTTCGACATCTTCGCCGCGTCCGCCTCGACCATCCCGTTGTGCATCCAGATCCGCGCGAACGGCCGGCCGGCCGCCTCGGACTGGGCGATCTCGTTCTCGTGGTGAGGGAAGACGAGGTCGGAGCCGCCGCCGTGGATCGCGAAGGATGCGCCCAGCTCCTGCTCCGCCATCACCGAGCACTCGATGTGCCAGGCGGGGCGCCCAGGGCCCCAGGGCGAGTCCCACCGCGTGTCCTCGCCCTCCTTGTGCGCCTTCCAGAGGGCGAAGTCGAGCCGGTCCTCCTTCAGCGGCGCCGAGCCCGCCTCCTCGCCCTGGTCCATGTCCTCGAAGCGGCGGTTGGAGAGCTTGCCGTAGCCCGCGAAGCTGCGCACGCGGAAGTAGACGTCGCCGCCCGACTCGTAGGCGTGGCCCGACTCCACCAGCTCGGCGATCAGCGCCACGATCCCGGCGATCGTCTCGGTCGCCAGCGGCTCCGCGTCGGGGCGGCCGAGGCCGAGCCGGTCGGTGTCCTCGAAGTAGGCGCGCGTCATCCTCGCCGCGAACCCGGCCGAGCCCTCCCCCGCCTTCGCCGCCGCCGCGTAGATCTTGTCGTTGACGTCGGTGACGTTGACGACGAGCCGCGACCGGTACCCCTCCGAGCGCAGGAAGCGGGCGAAGAGGGAGAAGACGACGAAGGGGCGGGCGTTGCCGATGTGGATGCGGCTGTAGACGGTCGGGCCGCAGGCGTAGATCCCGACCTCCTGGCCGGGGTCGATCGCCCGCACCTCCCCGCTGAGGGTGTCCCTGATCCGAACCTCGCGCATCGCGAGGCGAGGTTAGATGATCGCCGGCGGAGCTAGAAGGTTCGGTAGCCGGCCGTCGGCGCGGCCGACTCGCTGCGCAGCCAGGTCGGCGCCGTCTCCTCCGCAGCCGCCAGGGCCTCGCGCTTGGCGCGGTTGACGCTGGCCTTGACCTCGTCCTCGGTGGCCGCCCTGGCGCGCTCCTCGCGCTTCTCCGCCTGCACGCGGATGCGGTCGGACTCGATCCGCAGCTGTTCCTCGGCGCGGGCGCGGGCGGCCTCCTCGGCCTCGCGCTCGACCTTCTCCATCAGCCGATGCACGCTCTCCTCGGCCTCACGGCGGACCTCCTCGGTGCCCTCCATCACCCGCCGCTCGATCTCGGTCTCGAGCCGGACCGCGGTCTCGTGCGACTCCTCGGCGCGGGACTCGGCGTCGGCCGCGCGCTGCTCGGCAGCGGCGACGCGGCGGTCGGCCTCGGCCTGGATCTTCTCGCCGGCCTCGGCGACGCGGCGCTCGATCTCCGCCTCCAGCTCGGCCTTCGCCTCGGCGATCCGCCGCTCGGCGGCAGCGGCCGCCTCCGCGGCCGTCTTCTCCGACGCCTCGCGGGCCTTGGTCGTCTGGGCGACGATCTCCTCGCGCTCGGCCTGCGCGCGCTGCTGCAGCTCCTCGAAGGACTTCTCGGCCCGGTCGCGCGCCTGCTCGGCGGCGGGGATCCGCGCCTCGGCCTCGCGCCGCGCCTTGCGCTCGGCGGCGATCCGCTCGCGGGCCTCGGCGGAGATCCGGCTCAGGGTCTCCATCGCCCGCGCCTTCAGCTCCTCGCGGACGCGCTCGGAGCGCGCCTCGGCGGCGGCCACGCGCTCCTCGCTGATGCGCACCCACTCGAGCGCCTGCTGGGCGACGCCGTGGATCTCCTGGGTCGCCTCGCCGACCGCTCGCAACTGCCTCGCAGGATCGCTCATGCCCGGGCAACCTACTATGGGCGGCGGAGGGGATGCCAGCCCGCCCGCCTCGCCTTTCTCCGCAATTTGCGGCCGCCGGCGCTGGGACCCCGATTCCCCGGGGTCAGGCGGACGGCTCGCCTTCGCGGGCCTTCAGCTCCCGCTTCAGGACCTTGCCGGTGGCGTTGCGCGGCAGCTCCTCGAGGAACTCGACCTCGCGCGGCGCCTTGAAGGCGGCGAGGTTGGCCTTGACGTGGGCGCTGAGCTCGTCGGCACTGAGCTTGACGCCGGCCTCGAGCACGACGAAGGCCTTCAGCCGCTGCCCGAACTCGGCGTCCGCGACCCCGATCACCGCCACCTCGACCACGCCTTCGACGTCGGCGATCAGGTCCTCGACCTCGCGCGGGAAGACGTTCTCGCCGCCGGAGACGGTCATCTCGTCGTCGCGGCCGTCGATGAAGAGACGGCCCTCGGAGTCGATGTGGCCGACGTCGCCGCTGGAGAGCAGGCCGTCGATCACCGCTTTGCCGCCGCCGCCGGTGTAGCCCTCGAAGGACATTTCGTTGCCGACGAAGATCCGCCCGACCGAGCCCTGCGGCACCTCGCGGCCCTCGTCGTCGTAGAGCCGCACCTCGGTCCCGCGCGGCGGCTTGCCGGCGGTTCCCGGCGCGGCCCGCAGGTCGGCCGGCGTGGCGATCGTCGCGTAGGCCACCTCGGTCGAGCCGTAGAGGTTGTAGACGGTGTCGCCGAAGCGGTCCATCCACTCGATCGCCAGCTCCCCCGGCAGCGCCGACCCCGAGAGCGAGGTGATCCGCAGCGAGGAGAGGTCGTAGCGCCCGAGCGTCTCCTCGGGCAGGCCGAGGATCCGCTGCACCATCACCGGAACCGCCGCCAGCACCTGGGCCTTGCTTTCCCGCACCGCGCGCAGCGTCTCCTCCGGGTCGAAGCGGCGCCGCAGCACCATCGTCGAGGCCGTGGGCAGGCTCATGATGAAGTGGAGGAAGCCCCAGGAGTGGAAGAGCGGCGCCGCGATCATCATCGTCTCGCGGGCGCGGAAGGGGATCTTGTCGAGCAGCGCCGCCACCGTCAGCAGCCCGTCGGGGCTGGAGCGCTGGGCGCCCTTCGGCGTCCCGGTCGTGCCGGAGGTGAGGATGACGAAGCGGGGTTTGTCGGGCGGCGGCTTCAGGTTCGACTCGTCGCCATTCTCGATCAGCTGGTCGAGGGTGACGGCGGCGCCGTCGTCGCCCTCGCTCCACCCCACCACCCGGCGCACCGAGTCCTCGACGCCCTCCAGCAGGCCGGCGAACTCGGCGTCGTGGACGAGCGCCTTCGGCCCCTCGCGCCGCGTCACCTCGGCCAGCTGCGGGCCGGCGAACATCGTGTTCAGGTAGAGGGCGCTGGCGCCGAGCTTGGCCACCGCCAGGGTCGCCTCGAGGAAGCCGCGGTGGTTGCGGCACATGATCCCGACGCCGTCGCCGTAGCCGATCCCCATCTCGGCGAAGGAGTGGGCGAGGGCGTTGGAGCGGCGGTGCAGCCGCTCCCAGCTGAGCGCGCCGCGTTCGTCGACGACGGCGATCTCGTGCGGGTAGTGGATCGCCGCGGTGGAGACGCCGGTCGCCGGCGAGGCGCCCCAGCGCAGGAAGGTCGAGCCGATCTTGACGGCCTTGTCGGGACGCGTCGGGCCGAGGATCCCGGCCTCCCGCAGCATCCTCGCCTCGAAGATCGAGTCGGCCACGGAGGACCGCACGTTCGTGAGCAGGTTGAGGCTCGAATTCGCCATCGAATGGTGAAGACTATTCGCTCTGCACGGTGGCGACCGCGATGCAGGCGATGCCCTCGCCGCGGCCGATCCACCCCATCCCCTCGTTGCTGGTTGCCTTGACGCTGACCCGGGCCGAGGTCGCCTCGCCCAGCACCCGCTCCATCTCCCCCTTGTAGGCGCCGAGGCGAGGCTGCTCGCAGACGATCGTCGCGTCGACGTTGACGATCGCGCCGGCGACCGTCCCCACCACCGTGCGCAGCAGGTCGATCGAGTCGGCGTCGCGCCACTGCTCGTCCTCGGGTGGGAACATCGTGCCGATGTCACCGCCGCCGGCGGCGCCGAGCACGGCGTCGATCACCGCGTGGGTGAGGACGTCGGCGTCGGAGTGCCCTTCCAGCCCGAGCTCGTGCTCGATCTCGACGCCGCCGAGGACGAGCCGGCGGCCGGCGGCGAAGCGGTGGCTGTCGTAGCCGATCCCGACCATCGTCAGCGGACGCGGTCGCCCAGCGGGACGAGCTGACGCTGGCGCTGCTCGAAGACGCATATCTCCTCCACGCCGAGGCTCTCCAGGAACGCGACCGCGCGGTCGTATTCGAAGCCGACCTGCTCGGGCAGGTGGGCGTCGGAGGAGAGCGCGAACGAGGCCCCCGCCTCCCGGCACATCTCGGCGAAGCCGCGCGCCGGGTAGAGCTCGCCGACCGGCTTGCGCAGGCCGGCGGTGGAGATCTCCACCGCGATGCCGCTCTCGGCGATCGCCTCGACGGCGGGCTCGTAGAAGCTGCGCGGGTCGCGCTGCGGCAGCGGCCGCGCCCGGCCCCAGACCTTGACCAGGTCCGGGTGGGCGAGGATGTCGAAGAGGCCGGAGCGGGCGCACTCGGCGAGCGCCTCGAAGTAGCGGCGCCAGATCTCGTCGGCGTCGCCGTCGCCCTCCCAGACGTCGAACCCCTCGTGGTCGACGGCGGCGTCGCCCTCGCCGATGAAGTGGACCGAGCCGACGACGTAGTCGAGCTCGCGGGCGCCGAGCAGCGCCTCGGTGCGCTCTTCGGCGCCGGGGACGAAGTCGCACTCGACGCCGAGCCGCAGCGGCGTGGCGGCGACGAACTCGCAGTAGGCGTCGATGTCGTCGACGGCGTTCTCGACCCAGAGCGGGTGGCGCCAGAGGTCGAGCGCCTGGCGGAAGCGGTAGACGTGCTCGGAGACGCCGAGCTCCTCGATCCCGGCGTCGGCGGCGGCGGCCAGGTAGCGGTCGACGTTCTCGGCGGTGAAGTAGCGGTCGAAGCTCGTGCCCGGGTCGTCGGGGCGCAGGTGCAGGTGGTAGTCGGTGAGCATCTGACGAGCCTAGGGAATTCCGGCCGCCGGCTCAGCCCAGCTGGGCTCACGGATACGCTGGCGGACATGATCCACCTGCGGATCGTCGTCCCGGCCGACCGCTCCAAGAAGGTCCTCGACCTGCTGGGCGCCTCGGCCTCGACCTGCAACCTCGTCTTCCTCGCCGGCGCCGCCCGCAAGCCGGCCGGTGACGTGATCCTCTGCGACGTCGCCCGTGAGGACGCCAGCGTGATCATCGAGGACCTGCGCGAGCTCGAAATCCCCCTCCACGGCTCGATCGCGATCGAGCAGATCGACTCGCAGCTCTCGGCGGCGGCGGACCGGGCCGAGCGGGCCGCCCGCGGCGCGCCCTCCGACGCGGTCGTCTGGGAGGAAGTCGAAGCCCGCACCTCGGAGAACATCGAGCTGAGCGGCAACTTCCTCCTCTTCATGGTGCTGGCCTGCCTGATCGCCTCGGTCGGGATCTTCCTCGGCTCGCCGATCCTGATCGTCGGCGCGATGGTCGTCGGGCCCGAGTTCGGCCCGATCGCCGGCCTCTGCGTGGCGATGGTCGATCGCCGGATCGACGTCGCCGGGCGCTCGCTGGCGGCGCTCGCGGTCGGCTTCCCGCTCGGCATCACCGCCGCCTTCCTGTTCACGCTCTTCGCCCGGGCGACCGGGCTGATCGACAACGACCTCGACGGCTTCGATCACACCTTCACCGAATTCATCTCCCACCCGGACGCCTTCTCCTTCATCGTCGCTGCCTTCGCCGGCGCCGCCGGCGTCCTCTCGCTGACCTCGGCCAAGTCGGGGGCGCTGATCGGGGTCCTGATCTCGGTGACGACGATCCCGGCGGCGGCGAACATCGGCGTCGCCTGCGCGACCGGGAACTGGTCGGAGTGGCGCGGCGCCCAGGCGCAGCTGGCGGTCAACCTGACGGCGATCCTGCTCTCCGGCATCGTCACGCTCTATATCCAGCGCGGCCTCTACGAGCGTCGGCGCCGTCGCCACCAGGCCGACGATGCGAGGGCGGCGGCGGGCCTGCCCACCGTCGGGCCGCCGACCCCCGACCGCGGCCGGCGTGCAAGCGGGGCCTGAGCGGCGGCCGGCGTAGACTGCGGCGGCGATGTGGTGGCGACAGCTGATCCTGCTGACGGCCGGCTTCGCCGCCGGCGTCCTGGTTGCGGAACTGCTCGGCGCCAAAAACCTCGGCACCGCCCTAGGCGTCGGCCAACTCACGTTTGCGGCAACTCTCGTCGCCGTCCTGCTCCGAGACTGAGGACCGCTCCCGGTAGGGGTGGAGCGTCTTGTACTTTTTCGGCGCTTCGCTCCTCGGTCGGCCCCAGCCGACAATCGAAAAAGTTAAGCGGAACCCCTACCGGGAGCGGTCCTCGAGCAGCATCTCGGCGATCTGGAGGTCGTGCCGGGTCGTCACCTTGAGGTTCTCCGGCCCGCTCGGGTGGATCAGCACCCTCCCCCCGCCTGCTCGACCAGCATCGACTCGTCCGTCGCCGCGTCACGCTGCGCTTCGCTCACCTCCAGCGCCGCCCGCAGCGCCTCCGTCCGGAACACCTGAGGCGTCTGCGCCCCCCAGAGCCGCGTGCGATCGAGGGTCCGCTCGACGACGAGGGGTGCGTTTTGGTCGCCAGACGACCCAAACGCGCCCCTCGACCTTCCCCCCGCCGGAGCTTCCTTGACCGTGTCGGTGATCGGCGCGGCCGGGATCGCCCCGGCGGCCTCGGGGTGGGCGTCGAGCAGCGCGACCAGGGCTTCGACCAGCTCCGCGGTGACCAGCGGCCGCGCCGCGTCGTGGATCGCGACCAGGCCGGTGCCGACCGCCTCCAGGGCGTTGACGACCGACTGCGAGCGGGTGGCGCCGCCGGCGACGACGCCGAGGTCAGAGCCGCTGAGGTCGTGACGGTGGCCATTAGGCGCGGCGACGACGAGCGAGCGCACGGAGTCGCACGCCCGGAAGGCGTCGATGGACCACTCGACCATCGGCCTTCCCGCCAGCGGCACGAAGGCCTTCGGGCCGCCGGCTCCGAGTCGCTCCCCGGAGCCGGCGGCCGCGATGACTGCGGTTACTGCGGCTGCTCTAGGCGGTCGCCGTGGCGGCGAAGCGCTCCTCCAGCAGCCCGTCGAGGTACTCCTCCGCGCCCTCCTCGTCCTTGTCGAGCGCGTACATGAACTCCGAGGCGAGGATCTTCTTCGCCCGGGTGTACATCTGCTTCTCGCCGGTGGAAAGTCCCTTCTCCATCTCGCGGAGCGCGAGGTTGCGGACTACCTCGGCCAGCTCGAAGACGTCGCCGGTCTTGATCTTCTCGCGGTTGAACTTGAAACGCCGGTTCCAGTTCTTCGGCATCTCGGAGACGTCATCGGTGAGGAGCAACACCAACCGAACCAAGAACAGCAAAACATTACGTATTGCTATCCCTTTCTCAACATACTGTTCGAAAATCTTTCCGAAAGAATTGCGTCAAAAATTTGGATTGTGATCCTTAAAAATATCGTACGCATTGTACATTAAGCTATTGTCGAGCAATCGGGCGCTATAAGGAATGAACCGGACTGCTATTTTCAAAAAATGGATAACGTTCTAAAGGAGTATGTTCATTAAGCTGGAAATCAATTGATGCATTTTTATGGGTGTAGTCGCGAATATATTGCTTTGCACTATTCAGATCTAACGCCAGCGCGCCAAAGAAATTGCGGATGGCTGATTTAGGGAAACGATTATTAAAATAAGAAATGGATATATTCCGCGCGTCTCCACTAAGGCATGCAGTAAAGCAGCAGAAATATAGTTCGTAGTAATCCTTCAACGATATTCCAGTGATGAATTGGAATATCGTGTCAAGATTATGACTTTGTCCCATATCTTGAAACATCACAAGTTGACGGCCAAGGCTACTATGTATTTCGTGTTTTCTTACCTGATACGGCAATTGGTAAAACATTGTGCGTCGTAGAAAAGCGCCCCCATGATTCCCGATACCCTGACCCTCCAATGAAATACTATCATTTAAATTATATATATCGTTATACAGTTTATGAAATTCCAGTGGAGTAACAGATTTGAGGTTTATATTATTCTCTGTATACTGATAAACCCATCGTATCAGCATAAGAATATGC
>CAVPEX010000079.1:0-6574 GCA_963703585.1 uncultured Solirubrobacterales bacterium
TAGCCGGCGACCGGCGTCGGCAGCGGCTCGCCGGCGACGGCGGCGAGCGCGTTGCGAGCGGCCAGCTCGGCCATCGCCCGCCGCGTCTCCACCGTCGCCGAGCCGAGGTGCGGGACCAGGGTCACGTTGTCCAGCTCCAGCAGGCCCGGGTGCACCTCGGGCTCGTGCTCGTAGACGTCGAGGGCGGCGGCGCCGAGCGGGCCTGAGCGCAGCGCCTCGACCAGCGCCGCTTCGTCGACCACGGGGCCGCGGGCGGCGTTGACGAGGATCGCGCCGGGCTTCATCAGCGCCAGCCGCTGGGCCGAGATCAGGTGGCGGGTCTCCTCCGTCAGCGGGCAGTGGAGGGAGACGATGTCGGCGCCGGCCAGCAGCTCGTCCAGCTCCTGGCGCTCCGCCTGCAGGGCGGCGACGAGCTCGGAGTCGGCGTCACGCCGCTGCGCGTAGGCAACCGTCATGCCGAAGGCGAGCGCGCGCTCGGCGACCCGGCGGCCGATCGCGCCGAGGCCGACGATCCCCAGCCGCTTGCCGCGCAGGTCACGGCCGAGCATGAAGGACATCGACCAGGCCCAGGGCTCGCCGGAGCGGATCAGCCGTTCCCCCTCCCCCAGCCGTCGCGCCGCGGCGAGGATCAACGCCAGCGTCAGGTCGGCGGTGGCGTCGTCGAGGACGCCGGGCGTGTTGGTGACGGCGACGCCGCGGCGCGCGGCGGCGGCGAGGTCGACGTTGTCGTAGCCGACGGCGACGTTGGCGACGCAGCGCAGGCCGGGGCCGGCGGCCTCGAGCAGCTCCTCGTCGACCCTCGTGTGGAGGAGCGTGAGGAGCGCGTCGGCGCCGGCGACCAGCTCGAGCAGTTGCGGGCGCGGCAGCGGCGCGTCGGTGTCGGCAACCGCGACCTCGCCGGCCAACCGCAGCATCTCCACCGCGGACCCGGGGATGCGACCGGTAACGACGAACCTCGCCATGCCGCGACTCTACGAGGAGTCGCCGCGCAGCAGCGCCCGCACCGCGTCGGCCTTGGCCTCGCTGCCGGTCATCCCCACCACCTCGTGGCCATCCGCCACCAGCCGCGGCACCAGCTGCTTCCCTATCGCGCCGGTCGCGCCGGCTACCAGGACCTTCATGGTCGCTCCTTTCCTCGGGTTCACAGGTGAGACGAGACGACGAGCCGCCCTGTGACAAACTCGGGCGCATGGAGGCACTCGAGCACGGGTTCAAGCAGGGAGACAAGGTCTGGGTCGAGGATGCCGACGGCACGCACCACCCCGGCGTCTTCGTCGGCGACAACGAGGCCACCGGCTGGTTCGGCGGCGGCCCCAGCGCCTACGTGATCCACGCCGACGGGCACCAGGCCGAGGTCGTCTCGGTCTTCCGCATCACCCCCCGCGACGATTAGCGGCGGCGATGTCGATTTCGGCGACGGCCGTTCGTCGCAGTGGTAGAAGGGCGCAGAGCGCGCCCGTGAAACCGACCAGCCGAGGAGGCACGCGATGCGTTTCATGCTGTTCATGTACCCGGGAATCCAGGAAGAGGACTGGCAGCCGTCGGCGGAGGACGTGGCGGCGATGGGCCGCTACAACGAGGAACTGCGCAAAGCGGGGATGCTGCTCTCGCTCGACGGGCTGCAGCCGCCGGTGGAGGGCGCCCGCGTCCGCTTCTCGGGCGGCACGCCGAGCGTCACCGACGGCCCCTTCGCCGAGGCCAAGGAGGTCGTCGGCGGCTACTGGCTGATCCAGGCGCGCTCCAAGGAGGAGGCGGTCGAGTGGGCCAGCCGCTGCCCCGCCGGCGAGAACGACATGATCGAAGTGCGCCGGGTATTCGAGATGGAGGACTTCCCGCAGGACGTCCAGGACGCCTACGAGGAGGCCGACCCCGAGGGCGTCAAGGGCGCCGGAGGCTGAGCGGCAGCGGGGTGGCGGGGACGGCGCCAAGCGGTCGATCGAGGCGGTCTGGCGGATCGAGTCGGCCCGCCTGATCGCCGGCCTGGCGCGGATGACCCGCGACGTCGGCGTCGCCGAGGACCTGGCGCAGGACGCGCTGGTGGCGGCGCTGGAGAAGTGGCCCGAGTCGGGCGTCCCGGACAACCCGGGCGCCTGGCTCATGGCCACTGCCAAGAACCGGGCGATCGACCAGATGCGGCGGCAGACCACCTTCGAGCGCAAGCAGGAAGAGCTGGCGCGGGACGTCGGCGCCCACTTCGCGATGGAACGGGTCGACTTCGAGGCGGCCGCCGACGCGGAGGTCGGCGACGACCTGCTCGGCCTGATGTTCACCTGCTGCCACCCGTCGCTCTCGCCGGAGGCGCGGGTGGCGCTGACGCTGCGCCTGCTCGGGGGGCTGACGACGACGGAGATCGCCCGCGCCTACCTGGTCGGCGAGACGACCGTGGCGCAGCGCCTGGTGCGGGCGAAGCGGACGCTGCGCGACGCCCGGGTGCCCTTCGAGGTGCCGCGCGGCGCCGAGCTGGACGAGCGCCTGCCCTCGGTCCTGGAGGTCATCTACCTCGTCTTCAACGAGGGCTACGCGGCCAGCGCCGGCGAGGACTGGATCCGGCCCTCGCTCTGCGAGGAAGCGCTGCGGCTCGGCCGCATCCTCGCCGAGCTGGCGCCCGCGGAGCCGGAGGCGCACGGGGCTGATCGCGCTGCTGGAGATCCAGGCCTCGCGCAGCCGCGCCCGGCTCGGGCCCGGCGGCGAGCCGGTGCTGCTGTTGGACCAGGACCGCTCGCGCTGGGACCCGCTGCTGATCGTCCGCGGCCTGCGGGCGCTGGAGCGGGCCGAAGCACTGCCCCGGCCGCTCGGCCCCTACGGCCTGCAGGCCGCGATCGCCGCCTGCCACGCGCGGGCGCTGAGCGCCGAGGAGACCGACTGGATCCGCATCGCCGCCCTCTATGAGGCACTGGCGCGGCTGGCGCCCTCGCCGATCGTCGAACTCAACCGCGCCGTCGCGCTCGGCATGGCCTTCGGCCCCGAAGCCGGGCTGGCGGTGGTCGAAGGCATCGCCGCCGAGCCGGCCCTCGCCCGCTACCACCTCCTCCCCAGCGTCCGCGGCGACCTGCTCGCCGAGCTCGGCCGCGGCGAGGAGGCAGCCGCCGAGTTCGAGCGCGCCGCCCAGCTGACCGCGAACGAGCGCGAGCGCGAGCTGCTGCGCCGCCGGGCCGCGGAAGCGGGCTAGTCCTCGGCGGGCGCGGCGCCGGCGAGGCGCTCGATGCCGTCGCGCTCGAGGCGGAGCATGCGCCAGTCGTCGAGGCGGCGGGCGCCGAGGCGGTCGTAGAAGTCGAGCGCGGGCTCGTTCCAATCCAGGGCGCACCAGTCGAGGCGGACGTGGCCGCGCTCGACGGCGAGCCGGGCCAGGTGCTCCATCACGGCGCGGCCGATGCCGCCGCGGCGGTGCTCGGGCTTGACGTAGACGTCCTCGAGCCAGATGCCGGAGCGGCACTCGAAGGTCGAAAAGGTGGTGAAGAAGATCGCGTAGCCGATCGTCTCCCCGCCGCGTTCGATCAGCAGCGCCTCGGCCGCCTCCTGCTCGAACAACGAGCGGCGCAGGACCTCGGCGTCGCCGCGGACCTCGTCGGCGAGCTTCTCGTAGGTGGCCAGCTCGAGGATCAGCGAGAAGAGCCGCTCGGCGTCGTCCTCGGTGGCGGCGCGGATCTCGAAGGCCGCCCGGTCAGAGCTCACACCGCGCAGCCTAGTGAGGCCTCCCTTTCCTGCGCATACCGACGGAAAGGGAGGACTCGTCCGGGAGCGCGTCCCACGCCTTGCGCCGCGGGGGCGCGGTCGCCATCAAGTTAGGCTGCGCGCGTGGAGACGATCGACCGGCTGCTCGAGAACAACCGCGCCTTCGCCGACTCGGTGCCCGACCGCCACCTCGACGTGCGCCCCAGCCGGCGGCTGGCGATCGTCACCTGCATGGACTCACGCCTCGACGTCTTCGCCGCGCTCGGGCTCGGCGATGGCGAGGCACACGTGCTGCGAAACGCCGGCGGCGTCATCACCGACGACGTGATCCGCTCGCTGGCGGTCTCCCAGCGGCGGCTGGGCACCGTAGAGGTGATGCTGATCCACCACACCGACTGCGGCATGCAGACGCTGACCGACGACGGCTTCCGGGCCGAGCTGCGGGAGGCGACCGGGGTCGCCCCGGCCTTCGCGATCGAGTCCTTCGACGACGTCGACGCCGACGTGCGCCAGTCGATCCTGCGCGTGCGCCGCTCCAGGTTCGTCCCCCACCGCGACCGTGTGCGCGGCTTCGTCTACGACGTCGACAGCCACCGCCTGCGCGAGATCCAGGTCGAGGACGAGGGCTAGGCCGGTGGCGGCTGCCGAGGCGGACCGCTGGCGGCAGAACCTGCAGGACGAGCTCGACAGCGCCGAGCTCTACCGGCGGATCGCCGAGGCCGAGGAGGACGAGCGGCTGGCCGGCGTCTACCGCCGCCTGGCCGAGGTCGAGGAGCGCCACGCCGAGTTCTGGCGCAAGCGGCTGCTCGACGCCGGCGAGACGGTGCCGCCGCCGCGGGTCGGCTGGCGGACGAAGGTCCTCGCCTGGCTGGCGCGGCGGGTCGGCACCGGCTTCGTGCTGCCGACGATCGACGCGATGGAGCAGGCCGACGCCGGCTCCTACGACGCCCAGCCGGAGGCCGCCGGCACGCCGCTGCCGAGCGAGGAGCGCTCGCACGCCCGGCTACTGCGGGCGATCGGCGAGGGCGGCGCCGGCGGGCTCGAGGGGCCGGCGGTGGCGCGGCTGGAGGGTCGCCACCGCGCCGCCAGCGGCAACGCCCTGCGGGCGGCGGTGCTCGGCGCCAACGACGGCCTGCTCTCCAACTTCAGCCTGGTGATGGGCGTCGCCGGCGCCCAGCTCGGCCACACCGAGATCCTCATCACCGGCCTCGCCGGGCTGGTCGCCGGCGCCGGCTCGATGGCGATGGGCGAGTGGATCTCGGTCAGGAACGCGCGCGAGCTGTTCACCCGCCAGATTGGGATCGAGCGCGAAGAGCTGGAGGCGATCCCCGAGGAGGAGCGCGAGGAGCTGGTGCTGATCTACCAGGCCAAGGGGCTGCCGGCCGCGGAGGCCGGCGAGCTGGCCGACCGCCTGATGGCCTCGCCGGCCCAGGCGCTCGACACCCTGGCGCGGGAGGAGCTGGGGATCGACCCCGAGGAGCTGGGAGGCTCGGCGGCGGCGGCGGCCGGCACCTCCTTCGTCCTCTTCGCGATCGGCGCCACCGTGCCGATCGTCCCCTTCATCGCCTTCTCCGGGACCGCCGCGATCCTCGTCAGCGCCGTGCTCTCGGCCGCGGCGCTGTTCGGGATCGGGGCGCTGATCACGCTGATGACCGGCCGCGGCGTCCTCTTCTCCGGCGGCCGCCAGGTGCTGGTCGGCCTCGCCGCGGCGGCGCTCACCTTCGGCCTCGGCGCCCTGATCGGCACCAGCGTCTGAGCGGGTGGTCGCCATTTGGACCGCATAGCGGGACGAATGGCGACCACACCCACTGCCTAGACTGCCGCGGATGCCGACCGTCGCTCCCTACGGCTCCTGGCGCTCGCCGGTCGACCCGGAGCTGGTCGCCCGCGCCGGCCGCCGCCTCGGCGCCCCGGCGCTGGCCGCCGACGGTGCCCTCTGGTGGGCCGAGGGCCATCCCGACGACGGCGGCCGCGTCGTCCTCGTGCGCCGGCCCGAGGGCGGCGAGCAGGAGACGGTGACCCCGGCGGATTTCTACGTGCGGACGCGGGCGCACGAGTACGGCGGCGGCGCCTGGACGCTGGCCGGCCCAGAACTGGTCGTCTTCGCCAACTTCGCCGACCAGCGACTCTACCGGCAGGAGCTGGACCAGGAGCCGGTGCCGATCACCCCCGCGCCCGAGCAGCCGGCGGCGCAGCGCTACGCCGACATGCGGGTCGATCCCGACGGCACCACGGTCTTCTGCGTGCGCGAGCTGCACGGCGGCGAGGAAGCCGAGAACCAGATCGTCGCGCTGCCGCTCGACGGCTCCGGCGAGGCGACGGTGATCGCCTCCGGCCGCGACTTCTACTCCTTCCCGCGGCCGAGCCCGGACGGGGCCTGGCTCGCCTGGACCTGCTGGGACCACCCGAACATGCCCTGGGACGGGACCGAGCTGTGGGTGGCGCCGCTGGAGGACCCGGGCGGCGCCCACCTCCTCGCCGGCGGCCCGGCCGAGTCGGTCTTCCAGCCCGAGTGGGACGCCGAGGGCCGGCTCCACTTCGCCTCCGACCGCGACGGCTGGTGGAACCTCTACCGGGCCGAGAACGACGCGGTCGAGCAGCTGACCGCCGAGCGGGCCGACCTCGCCCACCCGCAGTGGCTCTTCGGCGGCTCGGCCTTCGCCTTCCTCGGCGACGGCACGATCGTCTGCGTGCGCACCGAGCGCGGCGACGAACGCCTCTTCGCGCTCGCCCCCGGCGCCTGGGAACCGCGCGACCTCAGCCTCCCCTACAGCTCCTTCGGCTTCCCCTCGCTCTCGGCTCGCGGCTCCCGCGTCGCCTTCGCCGCCGCCTCACCGCGGGAGGAGACCGCGATCGTCGTGCTCGACGTCGAGAGCGGGGAGACGGACGTCGTGCGCCGGGC
>CAVPEX010000080.1:0-35380 GCA_963703585.1 uncultured Solirubrobacterales bacterium
CTGTCCTCTACTGGTTCGGTTGGTCTTGCTCATCGTCGCCGCCATCCTGCTCGCGTCTCCGCGGTGGCGCTGGCGCGGGGCCAGCAGCCGGGCGCGAGGCGCAGGTCGGCCGCCAAGACTGGAAAGAAGAAGAAGAAGGCCAAGCAGCGGCCGACCTACTGGGGGGCCTGGATCGGGCCGCAGCTGACCGGCAACCAGCCGCCCTGGGACATGGGCGCGATCAGCCGCTACGAAGAGCTGGCCGGCAAGCCGCTCTCGCTGATCGAGTTCGCCGGCCCCTTCGCCGACTGCGGGACGTACCCCTGCAAGCTCCTACAACTTCCCTGCCCCGGAGATGAACACGATCCGGTACTACGGCGCGATCCCCTTCTTCAGCTGGGGCTCGCAGTCGACCCCGGTGCCCGGCGACCCAACCTGCCCGACTACCAGCTGGCCGACATCGACCGGCGGCGCGCCACGACGCCTACATCCGCGAGTTCGCCGAGGCGGCGCGCGACTGGGGGCATCCCTTCTTCCTCCGCTTCGACTGGGAGATGAACAGCAACTGGTTCCCTTGGGGCGAGTACGCCAACGGCAACAGCCCCGGCCAGTTCGTCACCGCCTGGCGCCACGTGCACGACATCTTCACCGCGGTCGGCGCCACTAACGCGACCTGGGTCTGGTGCCCCTACGCGCACGCGAAAGCGCGCTTCGGGCCGCTGGCCAGCTACTACCCGGGCGACGATGCCGTCGACTGGACCTGCCTCGACGGCTTCAACTGGGCCAAGAACGGCGTCAACTCGCAGCCCTGGCGCAGCTTCAACGAAATCTTCGCCGCCAGTTACCGGCAGATCACGAGCAAGATCGCCCCAAGCAAGCCGATGCTGCTGGCCGAGCTCGCCTCCGGCGGCAAGAGCCAGCGCAAGGCGGAATGGATCAAGCAGATGTTCAAGGATCTGCGGACCAAGTACCGCCGCATCCGCGGCCTGATCTGGTTCGAGCAGATCGACCGCGGCGTGCGGTGGCCGATCGAGAGCTCGCCGGCGGTGACGAAAGCGTTCAGCGCCGGAATCAGGCAAGGTGGCTTCAAGGCCAACTACTTCTCAGGCCTGCTCGGCGGCCCGGTCGGGCCACCGAGTTGATCCGAGCCGCCGGTCCGCCCGTAGGACCTGGCGCGATCGCAGCTAAGCCCACCGAGCAGGGTTTCGGGACCGAAGGCGAATCAGACACAACCCGCGTGAAAGCTCGCAACCACACCAGCGGCCCTTCCCGGCTCCGGCTCGCCACCCTGCTGGCACTGGCCGCCCTGCTCGCCTGCGCGCTGCTGCCGGCAGGCGCGGCGGCGAAGAAGAGGCCGCGGCCGCTCTACTGGGGAGCGGTGATCGGCAAGCAGCTGACCGGGGAAGCGCCGCCGTGGGACTTCGGCGCCCTGGAAGCCTTCGAGCGCAAGGCGAGGAAGGGCGCCTCGCTGCTGTCCTTCTCCGCCCCCTTCGCCGACTGCTCCACCACCCCGTGCACTCAGTTCCCGTTCCCCAAAGAGGCGATGGAGGCGCTGCGCCAGCACGGCACCATCCCCTTCCTCAACTGGGCGTCGCAGTCGGTTCCCTCAAGCCTCGACCAGCCGAACTACAGCCTCGCCGCGATCACGGGCGGCTCCCAGGACGCCTTCATCCGCGACTACGCCGAGCAGGTCGACTCCTGGGGCGCCCGTTCTTCCTCCGCTTCGACGCCGAGATGAACGGCTTCTGAGTTCCCTGGAGCGAGGGGGTCAACGGCAACACCCCCGGGTCCTTCGTCGCCGCCTGGCGCCACGTCCACGACATCTTCACCGAGGTCGGCGCCACCAACGCCACCTGGGTCTGGTGCCCCAACGTCGACTTCACCCGCAAGCTGACGCCGCTGAAGGGCCTCTACCCCGGCGACGCCTACGTCGACTGGACCTGCCTCGACGGCTTCAACTGGGGCGACACCCGCAACTCGGCCGGCTGGCAGACCTTCGACGAAGTCTTCCGCTCGACCTATAAGCGCATCCTCAAGTTCGCCCCGAGCAAGCCGATGGTGATCGGCGAGGTCGCCTCCGAAGAGCGCGGCGGCTCGAAGCCGAACTGGATCAAGAGCGCCTTTCGCAACATCCCCGCGAACTACCCCAAGGTCCGCGCGGTGATCTGGTTCGACGAAAACGACCAGGGCATGCACTGGCCGATCGAGAGCTCGAAGAAGTCAACCAACGCCTTCGCCAAGGCGATCGGCCGCAACGTCTACCGCCCCAACGTCTTCTCCGAGCTGCCCCCGGGGCCGGTGCGACCGCCCGGTCCGGCGCTGGCCGGGTAGCGGACCCCCCTCGGGCGGGCGTGGGAGGGGCCGGGGGTCCCTACCGCTGCGCTGGGTTTTCGGCCTCTAGGTTGGCCGGCTCTCGCTGAGTGGTCTGCGCCGAAAAGAGGACGCCGCTTGCGGCAGGGACCCCCGACCCCTCCCCGATCCCCCAGGTCGGCCCGAGCCCACGCCCCAGCTCCAGCCGAAGGGAGCGGACGGCGCCGGCCCATTCAAACGCTGGAGCTGCTCGGGTAGTCGGTGCTTCTCGAATCGAGCGGGAGGGGAGGGGTGCCCCTCCTCACGTTTTGCGGAACTTTGCCGGCGCGGTTGCACGGACCGACAGGCGACGCCCCTCAAAGGATCCGAGTGAGGAGGGGCACCCGTCCCCTCCCCCGGGACCAGGTCAAGGAACTAGCCCAGCCGCCCTTCGAGCGCTTCGAGCTGAGCCGTCAGCTCAGCCGGCAGCTTGTTGCCGAACTTGGCCAGGTGCTCGCGCACCTGCGGCAGCTGCTGCTTGACGTGCTCCTCATCGACCGAGAGCAGCTGGCGCATCGCGTCCTCGGAGATCTCGAGGCCGTCGGTGTTGAGCGCGCCCTCGGCGGGCAGCAGCCCGATCGGGGTCTCGACCGCCTCGGCCTGGCCCTCGCAGCGGCGGAAGACCCACTCCAGCACGCGGCTGTTCTCGCCGAAGCCGGGCCAGAGGAACTTGCCGTCGGCGTCTTTGCGGAACCAGTTGACGTAGAACACCCGCGGCAGCTCGGCGCCCTCGCGCTTGCCCATGCTCCAGCCAGTGGCCGAAGTAGTCGCCCATGTTGTAGCCGCAGAAGGGCAGCATCGCCATCGGGTCGAAGCGCAGCTCGCCGACGGCGCCGGCCGCGGCCGCGGTCGTCTCCGAGGACATCGTCGCCCCCATGAAGACCGCGTGCTCCCAGTCGAAGGCCTCCTGGACCAGCGGCACCACGGTGGCGCGGCGGCCGCCGAAGAGGAAGGCGTCGATCGGCACGCCGGCGGGGTCCTCCCACTCCGGCGCGATCGAGGGGCACTGCGAGGCGGGGGTGGTGAAGCGCGCGTTCGGGTGCGCGGCGGGCGAGTCGGACTCGGGAGTCCAGTCCTCGCCGTGCCAGTCGATCGCGTGCGCCGGCGGCTCGCCGGTCATCCCCTCCCACCAGATGTCGCCGTCATCCGTCTTCGCGCAGTTGGTGAAGATCGTGTTCCGCTCGACCGTGTCCATCGCGTTGGGGTTGGTCTTGTGGCTGGTGTTCGGCGCGACGCCGAAGAAGCCGGCCTCGGGGTTGACGGCGTAGAGACGACCGTCCTCGTGCCACTTCATCCAGGCGATGTCGTCGCCGATCGTCTCCACCTTCCAGTCGGGGAGGGTCGGGATCATCATCGAGAGGTTGGTCTTGCCGCAGGCCGACGGGAAGGCGCCGGTGACGTACTTGACCGCGCCCTCGGGCGAGGTGAGCTTGAGGATCAGCATGTGCTCGGCCAGCCAGCCTTCGTCGCGGGCCATCGCCGAGGCGATCCGCAGCGCGAAGCACTTCTTGCCCAGCAGCGCGTTGCCGCCGTAGCCGGAGCCGAAGGACCAGATCTCGCGCGTCTCCGGGTAGTGGACGATGTACTTGTTGTCCTCGTTGCAGGGCCAGGGAACGTCGCTGACGCCCTCGCCGAGCGGCATCCCGACCGAGTGCACGCAGGGCACGAACTCGCCGTCGGCGCCGAGCGCGTCGAGGGCGGCCTTGCCCATCCGGGTCATGATCCGCATCGAGACGGCGACGTAGGCCGAGTCGGTGAGCTGGACGCCGATTTCGGAGATGTGGGAGCCGATCGGGCCCATCGAGAAGGGCACCACGTACATCGTGCGGCCCTTCATGCAGCCGCTGAAGAGGCCGTTCAGCGTCTCCCGCATCTCGGCCGGCGCGCGCCAGTTGTTGCTCGGGCCCGCGTCGGCCTCCTCCCCGGAGCAGATGAAGGTGCGGTCCTCGACCCGGGCGACGTCGGCGGGGTCGGAGAGGGCGAGGTAGGAGTTCGGCCGCTTGGCGTCGGAGAGGCGCTCGAAGGTCCCGGCGTCGATCAGGGTCTGGGCGAGGGAGTCGTACTCCTCGCCGGAGCCGTCGCACCAGTGGATGGCGTCGGGCTGGGTCAGTGCTGCGATCTCGCCGACCCAAGCAAGGAGCTTGGCATGGGTGGTCAGCGCGGGTGCCGTGGTCAGGTCGCTCATTCGCCTCTCTCTATTTGCTCGCTTTGAGGCCGACGATCGAGATGTCGGCATCCTTGTTGCGGATTTCCAACGTGGCTGCTCTTGGCTGTCCGTCGCGGAAAATCACGTCACAGGTGAAGGTCGTGCCGGGGTCTACGGATAGATCCGATGGGCAATCGACGTTCTTGATCTTCTCATGAAGTGAGTCTTCCAGGCTCTTCTGGGTCGCATCCTGGAGCTTGGCCTGGTCGACCACCGCCCCGCAACCCGTCGCGATGAAGAGGGTGGCAATGATGGCAACTGCCGCGGCGGGCCGAAGCGATGGGCTCATCTACCCGCTCGGGGGACGGAACTCACCCCGGCAGTATCCCAAGGCGCCGGGCGGGAGCCGCGCCCGGCGGCGCGGCGCCGAGCCACCGCCCCTTTGGATAGGGTCCCGCGCCGATGCGGTTCTACGAGTACGAGGCAAGGAAGATCGTCGAGCTGGCGGGCATCCCGGTCACCAAGTACGGGTTCTGCACCACGCCGGAGGAGGCGCGCGGGGCCGCCGAGGAGATCGGCGGGCCGGTCGTGATCAAGTCGCAGGTGCTGAGCGGCGGCCGCATGAAGGCCGGCGGCGTCAAGTTCGCCGACACGCCGGCGGAGGCCGCCGAGCACGCCGAGGCGATCCTGAAGCTGGAGATCAACGGCCAGATGCCGCGCGGCGTCCTCGTCGACCCCAAGGCGGAGGTCAAGCAGGAGTACTACGCGAGCGTGGTCTGGGACGGCACCGCGAAGCGGCCGCTGATGCTGTTCAGCGACATGGGCGGGATCGACATCGAGGAGGTCGCCCGGACCCACCCCGACCACGTCGGCCGCGGCCACGTGTCCAACCTGATGCCGATCCCCGACTTCGAGGCCAAGCAGGTGATCGCCGCGACCGGTGTCACCGGCTCCCAGCTCAACCGCGCGACGCCGGTCCTCGCCCGCCTCGCCCGGCTCTTCCGCGACTGCGACATGACCCTGGCCGAGATCAACCCGCTGGCCGAGCTGACCGACGGCAGCTTCGTCGCCCTCGACGCCCACATGGAGATGGAGAACGAGGCGGTCGGCCGCCAGGGGAAGCTGCTGCGGGGGCAGCTGGAGATCGCCGAGGACGACACCCGCGAGACCTATGAGCCCTCCGCCTTCGAGCGCAACGTCGCCGCGATCGACGCCGCCGACCACCGCGGCGTGATCCAGGGCAAGGACCACGGCTTCGCCGGCAACCTCGGCCTCGTGATTGGCGCCGGCGGCGGCTCGCTGACCCTCACCGACGCGGTTCGCAGCCAGGGCGGCAAGCCGGCCAACTACTCGGAGATCGGCGGCAACCCCTCCGTCGCCAAGGCCTGCGGCCTGGCCAAGGAGGTGCTGGAAAAGGACGGCGTCGAGAAGATCGCGGTGATGATGTCGATCGTCTCCAACACCCGCGTCGACATCGTCGCCCGCGGCGTCATCAAGGCCTGCCTGGAGCTGGGCAGGGACCCCGGCGAGACGATCGCGATCTTCCGCATTCCGGCGCCTGGGAGGACGAGGGCTTCAAGATCCTCAAGCGCTACGGCGTCGAGTACTGCGACCGCTCGGTCTCGATGTGGGAGGCGGCGGGCCGCGCCGTCGCCAAGATCCAGGGAGCGCCCGCCTGATGAGCATCCTGCTGAACCGCGACACCACCTTCATCGTGCAGGGGATCACCGGCCGCGAGGCGGTCAACCTGACCCGCGAGTGCCTCGACTACGGCTCCAAGGTCGTCGGCGGCGTCACCCCCGGCCGCAAGGGCCGCGAGGTCCACGGCGTGCCGGTCTTCGACACCGTCGCCCAGGCGGTCGCCCACCATGGCGGCCCGATCGACGGCTCCGTCGTCACCGTCCCCCCCGCCTTCACCAAGGACGCCGTCTTCGAGGCGATCCTCAACGGGATCAAGCTGGTCGTCGTCGTCACCGAGCGGATCCCGCGCCGCGACGTCGCCCAGATGGTCGAGCTGGCCGACCTGAACGGGGCGTGGATCATCGGCCCCAACTGCCTCGGCCTGATCGTCCCCGACGTCTGCAAGATGGGCGGCATCGGCGGCCCGGCCAAGGACGCGGCCAAGGCCTACGCGCCCGGCCCGGTCGGCGTGATGAGCCGCTCCGGCGGCATGACCACGGAGATCTCCTCCTCGCTGACCCAGGCGGGCTCGGCGTCTCGCACCGCCGTCTCGATCGGCGGCGACGCGATCATCGGCTCCACCTACGCCGAGCTGATGCCCTACTTCGAGGCCGACGAGGAGACGAAGGCGATCGTCATCTACTCCGAGCCCGGCGGCCGCATGGAGGCGCAGCTGGCGCACTGGGTCGTCGACAACGACAGCCGCCTGCCGATCGTCGCCTTCATGGCCGGCCGTTTCATGGACGACGAGGAGATGCCCGGGATGCGCTTCGGCCACGCCGGCACGATCGTCGAGGGCGCGCGGACACGGCGACGGAGAAGATCGCCCGCCTCGAAGCCGCCGGCATCCGCGTCGTCGAGCGGATCGACGAGATCCCCGACGCCGTCAAGGAGCGGATCGGAGCCCCCGCCTGATGGCCGAGAAGCTGAGCAGGGTCTTCATCGACGTCGAGGTCGACGCCGCGGTCGCCTCCGACCCCGCGCTCGCCGCCAAGCTCGAGGAAGTCTGCCCCGTCGACATCTTCCGCGGCGGCGACGCGGGCGTCGAGGTCATCGAGGAGAACCTCGACGAGGTGCGTCCTCTGCAAGCTCTGCATCGAAGCCGCCCCTGCGGGCACCGTGCACGTGAAGAAGCTCTACGACGGCACCGAGCTGAGCTAGGCCCTCCGCGCCGCCCCGCGGGCATTCAACCAGGCGGCCAGAAACGGTTCCGTCAGCCGGTACGCGCCCGCCTGGCCGCTCGCGTATCTCTTCGTTCGAGAGTCCTCAGGGCTCGTGGCGTAGGTCGCAGGAGCCCGTGTCGCCGGCGGTATTCGGCCTTGAAGGGGTGTCCGGGCTCCCGGGCGAGCGCTTCCATCACCAGTTTCTGGTTCGGGGTCGAGCTCTCCCAAAGCAGCGCGAAATGGGTGTGCTCGGAACGCAGGACGTCGCCGAGGGCGAGCTCCAGCAGGTCCTCTGAGGCCTCCGCGCCATCCGCGGTCCGCTCCCAGAGGAAGTAGGAGAGCTGCTGGGTCGCGTAGGGGTGACCCTCGGTGTGGTCGAGCACGCCAGCCGCGGCCTCCGGGGCGACCGCCTTGCCGCCGGCGTCGAATCGCTCGACCAGGAAGGGCGCGAAGGCGGCCGAGTCGATCAGGCCCAGCTCGATCATCTTCGCGCTGCGCCAGAACGGTTCGTTTCGACCGTTGAATATCCGCTCCATGATGTGCCGCTTGCCGCCCAGGTAGACATGGGCGACCTCGGGCTGTTGCTGGAAGACCGCCCGCATCAGATCGGGCAGCAGCGGATCGATCTCGACCACCTGCTGGAACTCGTCCATCACCAGTGCCGCCCTGCGACCCCGGCTTCCGGCGAGCTCACCGGGAAGGCGGAACAGCCTCTCCAGGGTCGCGTCGATGTCCGCCGGTTGCTCGCCGACGCCGAAGCTGAAGGAATAGGAGCCGTCCCCCGGATCGACGGTCACGGTCGGTTGGATCTGAAGTCGCCGGAACGGAGCCAGCGCCGTTCGATCACACTACCTACCTATCAATTTATATTCGGGTAACGTCTACACCGATGAATGCATCGGTTACCCGATCCCGGCTCTCGCGCGACGACCGCATGGAGCAGACGCTCGCGGCGGCGCACGCGCTCTTCGCCGAGCGCGGCTACGCCGCGGTGAAGATGGACGAGATCGCCGCCGCGGTCGGCGTCACCAAGCCCCTCCTCTACAACTACTTCGGCAACAAGGAACGGCTCTACACCGCCTGCATGGAGCGGGCCGGCGACTCGCTGACGGCGACGATCGGCGACGCGGTCGGGGCGACCAAGAGCCCCGGCGACGCCCTCGGCGCCGGCGTCCGCGCCTTCTTCTCCTTCCTCGACTCCGACCGCGCCGCCTGGGCGGTCCTCTTCGACGAGACCCTGCCCCAGGCCGGCGAGCTGGCCGAGCGGGTCGGCGCCTACCGCAGCCTGATCGTCGAGCTGGTCTCCGCCTCGATGATGCGGCAGCTGCCGCAGGGCGCCCGCGAGGCCGCCCGGGTCGAAGTCGAGGCCCTCTCCGCCGCCCTGCTCGGCGCCGCCGAGACGCTGGCGCGCTGGTGGCTGCGGACCGAGGCGCTCAGCGCCGAGGACGCCGCCGAGCTCCTGATCTCGACGATCGAGCCGGGCCTGCGCGCCCGCTCCGGCCTTCCCCCCGCCTCCCAGTCCCCCCGAAAAGGATCGACTCCCGAATGAACAGCACCAGCAGGCGGGTCGCCGTCGTCGGCGGCAACCGCATCCCCTTCGCGCGCTCCGACAGCGCCTACTCCCACGCCTCCAACCAGGACATGCTCACCGCCGCGCTCGACGGCCTCGTCGACCGCTTCGGCCTGCAGGGCGAGACGCTCGGCGAGGTCGCCGGCGGCGCCGTCCTCAAGCACTCCCACGACCGCGACCTCGCCCGCGAGAGCGTGCTCAGCACCCGCCTGGCGCCGGAGACCCCGGCCTACGACGTCCAGCAGGCCTGCGGCACCGGCCTGGAGACGACGATCCTGGTCGCCAACAAGATCGCCCTCGGGCAGATCGACGCCGGCATCGCCTGCGGCGCCGACACCACCTCCGACGCCCCGATCGCCCTCAACGAGCAGCTGCGGGCGACGCTGCTGGAGGCCAACCGGCAGCGCTCGAGCGCCGGCAAGCTGCGCGCCCTGGCCGGCTTGCGCCCGGGCCACATCGTCCCCCACGTCCCCCGCAACGAGGAGCCGCGCACCGGCCTCTCGATGGGCGAGCACTGCGCGCTCATGGCCGCCGAGTGGGGCATCGGCCGGGCCGAGCAGGACGAGCTGACGGCGGCCAGCCACCGCAACCTCGCCGCCGCCTACGAGCGCGGCTTCTTCGACGACCTGATCACCCCCTACCTCGGCCTCGAGCGCGACCAGAACCTGCGGCCCGACTCGAGCCTGGAGGCGCTGGCGAAGCTGAAGCCGGTCTTCGGCGGCCCCGGGGGGACGATGACCGCCGCCAACTCGACGCCGCTCTCCGACGGCGCCTCGGCGGTCCTGCTCGCCTCCGAGGAGGGGCGAGAGAGCGCGACCTGCCGGTCCTCGCCTACGTCGCCGAGGCCCAGACCGCCGCCGTCGACCACGTCCACAAGCGCGAAGGGCTGCCGATGGCGCCCGCCTACGCGATGCCGCGGATGCTGGACCGCGCCGGCCTCGCCCTGCAGGACTTCGACTACTACGAGATCCACGAGGGCTTCGCCGCCCAGGTCCTCTGCACGCTGAAGGCCTGGAGGACCCGGGCTTCTGCAGGGAGAAGTTGGGGCGGGCAAAGCCGCTGGGCGCGATGACCGCCAGCCGCTCAACGTCAACGGCGGCTCGCTCGCCGCGGCGCACCCCTTCGCCGCCACCGGCGGGCGGATCGTCGCCGGCCTCGCCAAGCAGCTGCACGAGGACGGCAAGGGCCGCGGCGTCATCAGCATCTGCGCCGCCGGCGGCCAGGGCGTCGTCGCCATCCTCGAAGGCCCCGGGGGGCGCCAGGTGAGCGACCGCTACTCGCAGCTCGTCAACGCCCCGGTCGTGGCGACGATCGCCAGGCAGCTCGGCCTGCCGCAGCCGGTCGAGCTCGACCGCTACCGGCCGGGGCGCCGGTCGTCTCCGGCCCCGTGCTCGGCGGCGCCGCCCGCGGCGGCCGCCTCGGTCGCGCCGTGTCCTCCTTCCTCGACCGGATCAGGGCCGAACGCGCCGGCGCCGAGGGCGAGGCGAAGGCGCTCGTCTTCGACGCCACCGGCATCGCCGACTCGACCGAGCTGGTCGAGCTGCAGCGCTTCTTCTACCCCTCGGTCGGGCGCCTGCGGCGCAGCGGCCGCGTCGTCGTCCTCGGCACGCCGCCGGCGGAGGCGGGCTCGCCCCGCGCCCACACCGCCCAGCGGGCGCTGGAGGGCTTCGTGCGCTCGCTCGGCAAGGAGATCGGCGGCCGCGGCTCCACCGCGCAGCTCCTCTACGTCTCCCCCGGGGCCGAGGACCAGCTCGACTCGACCCTGCGCTTCCTGCTCTCGCCGCGCTCGGCCTACGTCTCCGGCCAGGTGGTGCGAGTCGGCACCGGCGTCGCGCCGGCACCCGAGATCGACCGGCAGGCCGCCCTGGGAGAGGCTGGAGAGGCGCCGCCCGGCTTCGCGCGGGCCGATCGGCATCGCCGCCGTCATCTGCGTCTCGATGAAGCCCGGCGCGACGGCGTTGATCGTCGCCCCGCGCTCGGCCAGCTCCGGCGCCAGCGCCTCGACCATCCCGATCACGCCGGCCTTGGAGGCGGCGTAGTTGGTCTGGCCCGAGTTGCCGGCGATCCCCGACATCGAGGAGACGCAGACGATGCGGCCGCCGGCGCCGATCGCCGCGGCCTCGAGCAGGGCGTCGTTGATCCGCTCCTCGCTGGAGAGGTTGATCTCCATCAGCTGGGACCAGCGCTCCTCGGGCATCTTCGCGATCGTGCGGTCGCGGGTGACGCCGGCGTTGTGGACGATCGCGTCGAGGCCGCCGGCGAAGCGCTCGGCGAGCCGCTCGGGGGCGTCCTCGGCGGTGATGTCGAGGGCGAACGCCTCGCCGCCGATCTCGCCGACGACCGCCTCCAGCTCGGCGCTCGCCGGTGGCACGTCGAGGCCGACGACCGCGGCGCCGTCGCGGGCGAGGGTCTGGGCGATCGCCGCGCCGATGCCGCGGGAGGCGCCGGTCACCAGCGCCGTCCGGCCCGCGAGCGGGCGCTGCCAGTCGATCTCGGGTGCCGGCGCGACCGCCGGTCCGATTCGCACCACCTGGCCGGAGACGTAGGCCGAGCGCGGCGAGAGCAGGAAGCGCAGGGTCGAGTCGAGCTGGTCCTCGGCCCCGGGGGAGACGTAGACGAGCTGCGCGGTGGAGCCGCGGCCGCCGATCTCCTTGCCGAGCGAGCGCACGAAGCCCTCCAGCGCCCGCTGGGCGGTGTGGGCGCGGGGCGAGCCCGCCTCCGCCGGCGGCGTGCCCAGGACGACGACACGGCCGCTGCGCCGCAGGCGCCCGACCGAGGGGTAGAAGAAGCGCTGCAGCTCGACCAGCTCGGTCGAGTCTTCGATGCCGCTGGCGTCGAAGACAAGCGCCTTCGCCTCGCCCTCGGCGCCGCCGCGTTCGGCCTTGATCCGGTCGAGGAAGGCGGACACGGCGCGGCTGAGCCGGCCGCCGGGCGCGGCGCCGCTCGAGCACCGGACCGGAGACGACCGGAGCTCCGGGCCGGTGGCGGTCGAGCTCGACGGGCTGCGGCAGGCCGAGCTGCCTGGCGATCGTCGCGACGACCGGGGCGTTGACGAGCTGCGAGTAGCGGTCGCTCACCTGGCGCCCCCCGGGGCCTCGAGGATGGCGACGACGCCCTGGCCGCCGGCGGCGCAGATGCTGATGACGCCGCGGCCCTTGCCGTCCTCGTGCAGCTGCTTGGCGAGGCCGGCGACGATCCGCCCGCCGGTGGCGGCGAAGGGGTGCGCCGCGGCGAGCGAGCCGCCGTTGACGTTGAGCCTGGCGCGGTCGATCGCGCCCAGCGGCTTTGCCCGCCCCAGCTTCTCCTTGCAGAAGCCCGCGTCCTCCCAGGCCTTCAGCGTGCAGAGGACCTGGGCGGCGAAGGCCTCGTGGATCTCGTAGTAGTCGAAGTCCTGCAGGGACAGGCCGGCGCGGTCCAGCATCCGCGGCATCGCGTAGGCGGGCGCCATCAGCAGCCCTTCGCGCTTGTGGACGTGGTCGACGGCGGCGGTCTGGGCCTCGGCGAGGTAGGCGAGGACCGGCAGGTCGCGCTCTCTCGCCCACTCCTCGGAGGCGAGCAGCACCGCCGAGGCACCGTCGGAGAGCGGCGTCGAGTTGGCGGCGGTCATCGTCCCCTCGGGGCCGCCGAAGACCGGCTTCAGCTTCGCCAGCGCCTCCAGGCGTCGAGTCGGGCCGCAGGTTCTGGTCGCGCTCGAGGCCGAGGTAGGGGGTGATCAGGTCGTCGAAGAAGCCGCGCTCGTAGGCGGCGGCGAGGTTGCGGTGGCTGGCCGCCGTCAGCTCGTCCTGCTCGGCCCGGCCGACGTCCCACTCGGCGGCCATGAGCGCGCAGTGCTCGCCCATCGAGAGGCCGGTGCGCGGCTCCTCGTTGCGGGGGACGTGGGGGACGATGTGGCCCGGGCGCAAGCCGGCCAGGGCGCGCAGCTTGCCGACGCTCGAGCGCTGCCGGTTGGCCTCCAGCAGGGTCGCCCGCAGCTGCTCGTTGAGGGCGATCGGGGCGTCGGAGGTGGTGTCGGCGCCGCAGGCGATGCCGGCGTCGATCTGACCGAGGGCGATCTTGTTGGCGACCAGGATCGTCGTCTCCAGCCCGGTGCCGCAGGCCTGCTGGACGTCGTAGGCCGGGGTCTCCGGCGCCAGGCGGGTGCTGAGCACGCTCTCGCGGGCGAGGTCGCGGTCGTGGGAGTGCTTGAGGACGGCGCCGCCGGCGACCTCGCCGAGCGTCTCGCCCTGCAGGCCGAAGCGGTCGACGAGCCCGTCGAGCGCGGCGGTGAGCATGTCCTGGTTGGAGGCGTGGGAGTAGGCGCTGTCGGAGCGCGCGAAGGGGATGCGGTTGCCGCCGACGACGGCGACCCGCCTGGTGGAGCTGTTCATCGGGGAGTGGTTCCTTTTCGGGGGGACTGGGAGGTCGGGGGGAGGCCGGAGCGGGCGCGCAGCCCCGGCTCGATCGTCGAGATCAGGAGCTCGGCGGCGTCCTCGGCGCTGAGCGCCTCGGTCCGCAGCCACCAGCGCGCCAGCGTCTCGGCGGCGCCGAGCAGGGCGGCGGAGAGGGCCTCGACTTCGACCCGGGCGGCCTCGCGGGCGCCCTGCGGCGGCTCCGGCGGGACCATCGAAGATCAGGCTGCGGTAGGCGGACGCTCGGCGCTCGCCGGCCGGCAGGGCTCGTCGAAGAGGACGGAGGCGGCGCGGCGCCGGCGCCGAGGGCGTCGCCGGGGCTGACCGCGTCGCCGATCGTCGCCGTCAGCGAGTCGCCGGCCCGCTCCATGCAGGCGGTGTAGAGCCGTTCCTTGTTGCCGAAGTAGTTGTAGAGGAGGGGCTTGGTGACGCCGACCGCGGCGGCGATCTCGTCCATCTTCACCGCGGCGTAGCCGCGCTCGGCGAAGAGCGCGTGCGCCGCCGCGAGCGTCTGCTCCATGCGGTCGTCGCGCGAGAGCCGGGATCGGGTAACCGATGCATTCATCGGTGTAGACGTTACCCGAATATAAATTGATAGGTAGGTAGTGTGATCGAACGCACAGTCCTGCATACGTAGGTGTATAATACCTATTCGTATAAAAATCGCGGCGTCGCGGCGAGCCGCTGCTGTCGTGAAGGAAGACAAAAGAATTCATACAATCTCGTATAATACGAGTGCGTATGAATAACCCTGCCTCCAATCCCTTCCACTTCGGGGCGCTCGCGCTTGACGAGTCCTTCACCGACAGGGAGCGCGAGCGGGCTGAGCTTGCGAGCGATATCCGCAATGGCCAGGACGTCGTCGTCTTTGCGAGACGGCGGCTTGGCAAGTCTTCGCTTGCGTGGAGCGCGGCGCAGGCGGTGGCTTCCGACGGAGTGCTGGTTGCCCAGGTCGACCTGATGACGACGCCGACGAAGGAGCGGCTCGCAGCCGCCCTCGCGGGATCGATCTTCGACCGGATCGCCTCCACGCTGGAGCGCGTGAAAGAGGCGGCGCTGGCTCCGTTCCGGCGACTTCAGATCCAACCGACCGTGACCGTCGATCCGGGGGACGGCTCCTATTCCTTCAGCTTCGGCGTCGGCGAGCAACCGGCGGACATCGACGCGACCCTGGAGAGGCTGTTCCGCCTTCCCGGTGAGCTCGCCGGGAGCCGGGGTCGCAGGGCGGCACTGGTGATGGACGAGTTCCAGCAGGTGGTCGAGATCGATCCGCTGCTGCCCGATCTGATGCGGGCGGTCTTCCAGCAACAGCCCGAGGTCGCCCATGTCTACCTGGGCGGCAAGCGGCACATCATGGAGCGGATATTCAACGATCGAAACGAACCGTTCTGGCGCAGCGCGAAGATGATCGAGCTGGGTCTGATCGACTCGGCCGCCTTCGCGCCCTTCCTGGTCGAGCGATTCGACGCCGGCGGCAAGGCGGTCGCCCCGGAGGCCGCGGCTGGCGTGCTCGACCACACCGAGGGTCACCCCTACGCGACCCAGCAGCTCTCCTACTTCCTCTGGGAGCGGACCGCGGATGGCGCGGAGGCCTCAGAGGACCTGCTGGAGCTCGCCCTCGGCGACGTCCTGCGTTCCGAGCACACCCATTTCGCGCTGCTTTGGGAGAGCTCGACCCCGAACCAGAAACTGGTGATGGAAGCGCTCGCCCGGGAGCCCGGACACCCCTTCAAGGCCGAATACCGCCGGCGACACGGGCTCGGCCCTGCGACCAACGTCCAGCGAGCCCTGAGGACTCTCGAACAGAGAGAGATCGCGAGCGGCCAGGCGGGCGCGTACCGGCTGACGGAACCGTTTCTGGCCGCCTGGTTGAATGCCGGCGGGGTCGGGGCGGCGCGGAGGGCCTAGCTCAGCTCGGTGCCGTCGTAGAGCTTCTTCACGTGCACGGTGCCCGCAGGGGCGGCTTCGATGCAGAGCTTGCAGAGGACGCACTCGTCGAGGTTCTCCTCGATGACCTCGACGCCCGCGTCGCCGCCGCGGAAGATGTCGACGGGGCAGACTTCCTCGAGCTTGGCGGCGAGCGCGGGGTCGGAGGCGACCGCGGCGTCGACCTCGACGTCGATGAAGACCCTGCTCAGCTTCTCGGCCATCAGGCGGGGGCTCCGATCCGCTCCTTGACGGCGTCGGGGATCTCGTCGATCCGCTCGACGACGCGGATGCCGGCGGCTTCGAGGCGGGCGATCTTCTCCGTCGCCGTGTCCTCGGCGCCCTCGACGATCGTGCCGGCGTGGCCGAAGCTCATCCCCTTCATCTCCTCGTCGTCCATGAACTTGCCGGCCATGAAGGCGACGATCGGCAGGCGGCTGTCGTTGTCGGCGACCCACTGCGCCAGCTGCGCCTCCATGCGGCCGCCGGGCTCGGTGTAGATGACGATCGCCTTCGTCTCCTCGTCGGCCTCGAAGTAGGGCATCAGCTCGGCGTAGGTGGAGCCGATGATCGCGTCGCCGCCGATCGAGACGGCGGTGGAGACGCCGAGCCCGGCCTGGGTCAGCGAGGAGGAGATCTCCGTGGTCATGCCGCCGGAACGGCTCATCACGCCGACCGGGCCGGGCGCGTAGGCCTTGGCCGCGTCCTTGGCCGGGCCGCCGATGCCGCCCATCTTGCAGACGTCGGGGACGATCAGGCCGAGGCAGTTGGGGCCGATGATCCACGCCCCGTTCAGGTCGGCCAGCTCGACCATCTGGGCGACGTCGCGGCGCGGGATCCGCTCGGTGACGACGACGACGAGCTTGATCCCGTTGAGGATCGCCTCGAAGACGGCGTCCTTGGTGAAGGCGGGGGGGACGGTGACGACGGAGCCGTCGATCGGGCCGCCATGGTGGGCGACCGCCTGGGCGACGGTGTCGAAGACCGGCACGCCGTGGACCTCGCGGCCCTTGCGGCCGGGGGTGACGCCGCCGACGACCTTGGAGCCGTAGTCGAGGCACTCGCGGGTCAGGTTGACCGCCTCGCGGCCGGTGATCCCCTGCACGATGAAGGTGGTGTCGCGGTTCAGCAGGATGCTCATCAGGCGGGCGCTCCCTGGATCTTGGCGACGGCGCGGCCCGCCGCCTCCCACATCGAGACCGAGCGGTCGCAGTACTCGACGCCGTAGCGCTCGAGGATCTTGAAGCCCTCGTCCTCCCAGGCGCCGGGAATGCGGAAGATCGCGATCGTCTCGCCCGGGTCCCTGCCCAGCTCCAGGCAGGCCTTGATGACGCCGCGGGCGACGATGTCGACGCGGGTGTTGGAGACGATCGACATCATCACCGCGATCTTCTCGACGCCGTCCTTTTCCAGCACCTCCTTGGCCAGGCCGCAGGCCTTGGCGACGGAGGGGTTGCCGCCGATCTCCGAGTAGTTGGCCGGCTTGCCGCCCTGGCTGCGAACCGCGTCGGTGAGGGTCAGCGAGCCGCCGCCGGCGCCAATCACGAGGCCGAGGTTGCCGGCGAAGCCGTGGTCCTTGCCCTGGATCACGCCGCGGTGGTCGGCGGCGTCGATCGCGGCGACGTTGCGCTCGAAGGCGGAGGGCTCATAGGTCTCGCGGGTGTCGTCCTCGGCGATCTCCAGCTGCCCCCGCAGCAGCTTCCCCTGGCGGCCGACCGCCTCGTTCTCCATCTCCATGTGGGCGTCGAGGGCGACGAAGCTGCCGTCGGTCAGCTCGGCCAGCGGGTTGATCTCGGCCAGGGTCATGTCGCAGTCGCGGAAGAGCCGGGCGAGGCGGGCGAGGACCGGCGTCGCGCGGTTGAGCTGGGAGCCGGTGACACCGGTCGCGGCGATCACCTGCTTGGCCTCGAAGTCGGGGATCGGCATCAGGTTGGAGACGTGGCCGCGGCCGACGTGGTCGGGGTGGGTCCGGGCGACCTCCTCGATGTCGATCCCGCCCATGTCGCTGAACAGCATCAGCGGCCGCTTCGCGGTGCCGTCCCAGACGACGCTCGCGTAGTACTCCTGCTTGACCGCCGCCTGCGGGTCGACGAGCACGCCGCGCGGCAGGTGCCCGTTGATCTCCAGCGTCAGGATCTTCGCGGCTGCCTCCGCCGCCTGCGCCGGCGTGTCGGTGAACATCACGCCGCCGGCCTTCATGCGGCCGCCGCTCAGCACCTGCGACTTGAGCACCGCCGGCCCGCCGATCTCGGTCGCGATGGCGCTGGCCTCGGCGGGGGTGGGGCGACCCGGACCCGGTGGCAGGGATGCCCGCGTGCTCGAAGAGCTGCTTCGATTCGTACTCGTAGAACCGCATCGGCGCGGGACCCTATCCAAAGGGGCGGTGGCTCGGCGGCCGCGCCGCCGGGCGCGGCTCCGCCCGGCGCCTTGGGATACTGCCCGGGGTGAGTTCCGTCCCCCGAGCGGGTAGATGAGCCCATCGCTTCGGCCCGCCGCGGCAGTTGCCATCATTGCCACCCTCTTCATCGCGACGGGTTGCGGGACCGTGCTCGATCGGCAGGAAAGACCGAGGAAGCGACGCGGAAAAGCTTGGAGGATTCACTTCATGAAGATCAAGGACGTCGACTGCCCTTCGGGCCTTTCCGTAGACCCCGGCACGACCTTCGAATGCGACGTGATTTTCCGCGACGGACAGCCAAAAGCGGCGACGTTGGAAATCCGCAACAAGGACGCCGACATCTCCATCGTCGGCCTCAAAGCGAGCAAATAGAGAGAGGCGAATGAGCGACTCGACTACGGCCCCAGCGCCGACCAACCACGCCAAGCTCGTCGCCTGGGTCGGGGAGATCGCCGCCCTGACCCAGCCCGACGCCATCCACTGGTGCGACGGCTCCGCCGAGGAATACGAGGCGCCTGGCGCCAGACGCTGATCGACGCCGGCACCTTCGAGCGCGCTCAACGACGCGAAGCTGCGCCCAACTCCTATCTCGTCCGCTCCGATCCCGCCGACGTCGCGCGCGTCGAGGACCGCACCTTCATCTGCTCCGAGTCGCAAGGACGACGCCGGCCCGACCAACAACTGGCTCGACCCGGCCGAGATGAAGGCGACGCTGACACGGCCTCTTCGACGGCTGCATGGCCGGCCGCACGATGTACGTGGTGCCCTTCTCGATGGGCCCGCATCGGCTCGCCCATCGCCGACATCGGCGTCGAGATGACCGACAGCGCCTACGTCGTCGCCAACATGCAGATCATGACGCGCGTCGGCGCCAAGGTCGGCTCGAGGCGCTCGGCACCGACGGCGAGTTCGTGCCCTGCCTGCACTCGGTCGGCGCCCCGCTGCGCCGACGGCGCCAGGCCGACGTGCCGTGGCCCTGCAACGAGGACAACAAGTACATCGTCCACTTCCCCGAGACGCGCGAGATCTGGTCCTACGGCTCCGGCTACGGCGGCAACGCGCTGCTCGGCAAGAAGTGCTTCGCGCTGCGCATCGCCTCCGGCGATGGCGCGCGACGAAGGCTGGCTGGCCGAGCACATGCTGATCCTCAAGCTCACCATCGCCCGAGGGCGCGGTCAAGTACGTCGCCGCCGCGTTCCCGTCCGCCTGCGGCAAGACCAACCTCGCCATGCTGATCCCGACCCTCCCCGGCTGGAAGGTGGAGACGATCGGCGACGACATCGCCTGGATGAAGTTCGGCACCGACGGCCGCCTCTACGCCATCAACCCCGAGGCCGGCTTCTTCGGCGTCGCGCCCGGCACCGGCCACAAGACCAACCCCAACGCGATGAAGACGCTGCGAGCGCAACATCGATCTTCACCAACGTGCGCGCATGACCGACGACGGCGACGTCTGGTGGGAGGGGATGACCGGCGAGCCGCCCGGCGCACGCGATCGACTGGCAGGCGCAGCGACTGGACTCCCGGCTGCGGGCGCCCGCCGCGCACCCGAACGCGCGCTTCACCGCCCCCGCCGCGCAGTGCCCCGTCGATCGCGCCGGAGTGGGAGGACCCCGAGGGCGTGCCGATCGCCGCCATCCTCTTCGGCGGCCGCCGCGCCTCGACCGTGCCGCTGGTCACGAGGCGCTCGACTGGGAGCACGGCGTCTTCATCGGCGCGACCATGGCCTCGGAGACGACCGCCGCCGCCGCCGGCAAGGTCGGCGAGCTGCGCCGCGACCCGATGGCGATGCTGCCGTTCTGCGGCTACAACATGGGCGACTACTTCGCGCATTGGCTGAAGATGGGCAAGGCGGCGGCGCCAAGCTGCCGAGGATCTTCTACGTCAACTGGTTCCGCAAGGACGCGGACGGCAAGTTCCTCTGGCCCGGCTTCGGCGAGAACAGCCGCGTGCTGAAGTGGATCTTCCACCGCTGCGAGGGCAAGGCCGAGGCGGTCGAGACCCCGATCGGGCTGCTGCCCGCCGAGGGCGCGCTCGACACCGACGGCCTCGAGATCTCCGAGGACGCGATGCGCCAGCTGCTCTCGGTCGATGAGGAGCACGTCAAGCAGCAGCTGCCGCAGGTGCGCGAGCACCTGGCCAAGTTCGGCAACAAGCTGCCGGCTGAGCTGACGGCTCAGCTCGAAGCGCTCGAAGGGCGGCTGGGCTAGTTCCTTGACCTGGTCCCGGGGGAGGGGACGGGTGCCCCTCCTCACTCGGATCCTTTGAGGGGCGTCGCCTGTCGGTCCGTGCAACCGCGCCGGCAAAGTTCCGCAAAACGTGAGGAGGGGCACCCCTCCCCTCCCGCTCGATTCGAGAAGCACCGACTACCCGAGCAGCTCCAGCGTTTGAATGGGCCGGCGCCGTCCGCTCCCTTCGGCTGGAGCTGGGGCGTGGGCTCGGGCCGACCTGGGGGATCGGGGAGGGGTCGGGGGTCCCTGCCGCAAGCGGCGTCCTCTTTTCGGCGCAGACCACTCAGCGAGAGCCGGCCAACCTAGAGGCCGAAAACCCAGCGCAGCGGTAGGGACCCCCGGCCCCTCCCACGCCCGCCCGAGGGGGGTCCGCTACCCGGCCAGCGCCGGACCGGGCGGTCGCACCGGCCCCGGGGGCAGCTCGGAGAAGACGTTGGGGCGGTAGACGTTGCGGCCGATCGCCTTGGCGAAGGCGTTGGTTGACTTCTTCGAGCTCTCGATCGGCCAGTGCATGCCCTGGTCGTTTTCGTCGAACCAGATCACCGCGCGGACCTTGGGGTAGTTCGCGGGGATGTTGCGAAAGGCGCTCTTGATCCAGTTCGGCTTCGAGCCGCCGCGCTCTTCGGAGGCGACCTCGCCGATCACCATCGGCTTGCTCGGGGCGAACTTGAGGATGCGCTTATAGGTCGAGCGGAAGACTTCGTCGAAGGTCTGCCAGCCGGCCGAGTTGCGGGTGTCGCCCCAGTTGAAGCCGTCGAGGCAGGTCCAGTCGACGTAGGCGTCGCCGGGGTAGAGGCCCTTCAGCGGCGTCAGCTTGCGGGTGAAGTCGACGTTGGGGCACCAGACCCAGGTGGCGTTGGTGGCGCCGACCTCGGTGAAGATGTCGTGGACGTGGCGCCAGGCGGCGACGAAGGACCCGGGGGTGTTGCCGTTGACCCCCTCGCTCCAGGGGAACCAGAAGCCGTTCATCTCGGCGTCGAAGCGGAGGAAGAACGGGCGCCCCAGGAGTCGACCTGCTCGGCGTAGTCGCGGATGAAGGCGTCCTGGGAGCCGCCCGTGGTCGCGGCGAGGCTGTAGTTCGGCTGGTCGAGGCTCGAGGGAACCGACTGCGACGCCCAGTTGAGGAAGGGGATGGTGCCGTGCTGGCGCAGCGCCTCCATCGCCTCTTTGGGGAACGGGAACTGAGTGCACGGGGTGGTGGAGCAGTCGGCGAAGGGGGCGGAGAAGGACAGCAGCGAGGCGCCCTTCCTCGCCTTGCGCTCGAAGGCTTCCAGGGCGCCGAAGTCCCACGGCGGCGCTTCCCCGGTCAGCTGCTTGCCGATCACCGCTCCCCAGTAGAGCGGCCGCGGCCTCTTCTTCGCCGCCGCGCCTGCCGGCAGCAGCGCGCAGGCGAGCAGGGCGGCCAGTGCCAGCAGGGTGGCGAGCCGGAGCCGGGAAGGGCCGCTGGTGTGGTTGCGAGCTTTCACGCGGGTTGTGTCTGATTCGCCTTCGGTCCCGAAACCCTGCTCGGTGGGCTTAGCTGCGATCGCGCCAGGTCCTACGGGCGGACCGGCGGCTCGGATCAACTCGGTGGCCCGACCGGGCCGCCGAGCAGGCCTGAGAAGTAGTTGGCCTTGAAGCCACCTTGCCTGATTCCGGCGCTGAACGCTTTCGTCACCGCCGGCGAGCTCTCGATCGGCCACCGCACGCCGCGGTCGATCTGCTCGAACCAGATCAGGCCGCGGATGCGGCGGTACTTGGTCCGCAGATCCTTGAACATCTGCTTGATCCATTCCGCCTTGCGCTGGCTCTTGCCGCCGGAGGCGAGCTCGGCCAGCAGCATCGGCTTGCTTGGGGCGATCTTGCTCGTGATCTGCCGGTAACTGGCGGCGAAGATTTCGTCGAAGCTGCGCCAGGGCTGCGAGTTGACGCCGTTCTTGGCCCAGTTGAAGCCGTCGAGGCAGGTCCAGTCGACGGCATCGTCGCCCGGGTAGTAGCTGGCCAGCGGCCCGAAGCGCGCTTTCGCGTGCGCGTAGGGGCACCAGACCCAGGTCGCGTTAGTGGCGCCGACCGCGGTGAAGATGTCGTGCACGTGGCGCCAGGCGGTGACGAACTGGCCGGGGCTGTTGCCGTTGGCGTACTCGCCCCAAGGGAACCAGTTGCTGTTCATCTCCCAGTCGAAGCGGAGGAAGAAGGGATGCCCCCAGTCGCGCGCCGCCTCGGCGAACTCGCGGATGTAGGCGTCGTGGGCGCCGCCGGCGATGTCGGCCAGCTGGTAGTCGGGCAGGTTGAGGTCGCCGGGCACCGGGGTCGACTGCGAGCCCCAGCTGAAGAAGGGGATCGCGCCGTAGTTGCGGATCGTGTTCATCTCCGGGGCAGGGAAGTTGTAGGGCTTGCAGGGGTACCTGCCGCAGTCGGCGAAGGGGCCGGCGAACTCGATCAGCGAGAGCGGCTTGCCGGCCAGCTCTTCGTAGCGGCTGATCGCGCCCATGTCCCAGGGCGGCTGGTTGCCGGTCAGCTGCGGCCCGATCCAGGCCCCCCAGTAGGTCGGCCGCTGCTTGGCCTTCTTCTTCTTCTTTCCAGTCTTGGCGGCCGACCTGGCGTGGTCCGCGCCCGCCGGCTGCTGGCCTCGCGCCAGCGCCACCGCGGAGAACGCGAGCAGGATGGCGGCGACGAGCGCCAGCGCCGTCACGCCGATTCCGATCTTTCCGTTGCGCCTACGCATGCCAAGGCCCCTGCCGGGGTCGGGGGAGTGTAGGGAGTCCGCTACCCGGGGTCGGCCGGGTCAACCAGCCGGCTGAATCGTCCCAGGAGCGACGGAGGCGAAGGAGTTGCCGAGATAGGACGGGCTCTGGATGCCCGCCGCGAAGGCGCTGGTGGCGGCGGGGGAGGTCTCGATCGGCCAGTCCATACCGTCGTCGTACTTCTCGAACCAGAGCAGGCCGCGCAGTTGCGGGTAGTTGGTCCGCGCCGATTCCAGCGCGTCGGCAATCCATTCCGCCTTCGAGCCGCCGTACTCGCTCGAGCCCATCTCGCTGATCATCAGCGGCTTCGAGGGCGCGATCGTTTCGACGATTTCGTCGTAGGTCTCTTCGAACAGTTCGTCGAAGCTCATCCAGCCCTTCGGCGAGGCCGGGTTGGTGCCCCAGTTGTAGCCGTCGAGGCCGGTCCAGTCGACGTACTCGTCACCGGGGTAGAGCGACGCCAGGTCGGACAGCTTGCCGGAGGGGTCGACGTTCGGGCACCAGACCCAGGTCGCGTTGGTCGCTCCGACCGAGGTGAAGATGTCGTGCACGTGGCGCCAGGCGGCGACGTACTCGCCGGGCTGGTTGCCGTTGACGCCTTCGGCCCAGGCGAACCAGTTGCCGTTCATCTCCCAGTTGAAGCGGAGGAAGAAGGGATGGCCCCAGTCGCGGGCCGCTTCGGCCCACTCGCGGATGTAGGAGTCGTAGGTGCCGGCGATGACGTCGCCGAGCTGGAAGTCCGGCTCGTTGAGGCTGCCCGGCGTCGACTGCGAGGCCCAGCTGAAGAACGGCACCGAGCCGTGCTCGCGGATCCGTTCCATCGAATCGTCGGGGAAGTCGTAGAAGGAGCACGGGGACCTCGAGCAGTCGGCGAAGGGGGAGGAGAAGTTGATCACCGCGGCGGCCTTGCCGGCCATGCCCTCGAACTTGGCGACGGCGCCCATGTCCCAGGGCGCCTCGGTGCCGGTCAGCTGGCTGCCGACCCAGGCTCCCCAGTAGAGCGGGCCGGTGGCGCCGGAGGTGCTCGCCGCCTTGCAGCGCTTGACGCGGCGGGCGATCGTGCGGCGCTGCTGCCTGGAGAGGTTGCGCCGCCCCGCCTTGCGGGCGCAGCCGGCGCGGGAGACCACTCGGGCGTGGGAGACCTTGCTCTGTCCACCGGAGGCGAGCCTGGCGCTCTCGCCCTGCCCCTTGGCGCCGGCGGGCGCGACGAGGAGCGCGGTGGCGGCGACCAGCGCGGCCAGGGTGAGCGCCGCGGCCAGGAGCCAGCGGGCGGTACGGGCCGGGGCGTGGTCGATGGGCATGCAGAGCCATCGACGCCGCCGGGAGCAGGTTCAGTCTGTCCTAGCCGATTGGACGTTTGTATGAATCGGCTTGACAAACGGCTGCGGTTATCGCCAACCCGGCGCCCGGCCGGCCGGGCGCCGGGCCCGGTCAGCCGGTCGGCTGGACGGAGCCGAAGCTGAGCGAGCCGAAGGCGTTGCCGGCGTAGGACGTGCTCTGGATCCCGGCGGCGAAGGCGCTGGTGGCGCTGCTCGAGGTCTCGATCGGCCAGTCCATGCCGTCGTCGTACTTCTCGAACCAGAGCAGGCCGCGGATCTTCGGGTAGTTGGTCGGAACCTTGGCGAGCATGTCTTTGATCCAGGCCGCCTTGGAGCCGCCGTACTCGGTCGAGCCGATCTCGCTGATGATCATCGGCTTCGAGGGCGCGATCGTCTGCGTGATCGTTTTGTAGGTGGAGCCGTAGAGCTGGTCGAAGCTGCGCCAGCGGTCGGGCCGGGCCGGGTTGGTGCCCCAGTTGTAGCCGTCGAGGCCGGTCCAGTCGACGTAGGCGTCGCCGGGGTAGAGGCTGCTGAGGCTGCGCATCTGGTTGTCCGGGTCGATATTCGGGCACCAGACCCAGGTCGCGTTGGTCGCCCCGACCGAGGTGAAGATGTCGTGGACGTGGCGCCAGGCGGTGACGGATTCACCGGCTTTGTTGCCGTTGACGCCCTCCATCCAGGCGAACCAGTTGCCGTTCATCTCCCAGTTGAAGCGGAGGAAGAAGGGCTTGCCCCAGTTCTTGGCGGCGGTGGCGAAGTTGCGGATGTAGGTGTCATAGCGGCCTTCGATCACGTCGGAGAGCTGGAAGTTCGGCTCGCTGAGGTTGCTCGGCACCGGGATCGACTGCGAGCCCCAGCTGTAGAAGGGGATCGCGCCGTGGGAGCGGATGCTGTTGAACTCGTTGACCGGGAAGTTGTAGAAGGAGCACGAGCTGCCCGAGCAGTTGGCGAAGGGGGCGGAGAAGTTGACGATCGAGAGTTTCTTGCCGGTGTGCTGCTCGAAGGTCGAGACGGCGTTCATGTCCCACGGCGCCTCGTTGCCGGTCAGGTGGTTGCCGATCCAGGCGCCCCAGTAGATCGAGGCGGGGGCCGGCGCGGGCGCGGGCGTGGGCGCCGGTTCAGGGGTGGGGACGGGCACCGGTTCGGGTTCGGGGGTCGGGGTCGGCGTCGGGGTGGGTTCAGGCGTCGGCGTCGGCGTGGGAGTCGGGTTCGGAGTGGGGGCGGGCGTCGGCGTCGGTTGCGGGGCCGGCGCGGGGGCGTTGGCGACGTTGACGGTGACCGTCGCGCTCGCCGGCCGCGAGTTCTTAGCGTAGGCGGTCGCGGTCAGCGTGTGGCGGCCGTCGCTGAGCTTGGTCGTGTCGAGGGCGCCGCCGCCGTAGACGAAGGGGGACCTCGTGTCGGTCCACTTGACCGCGCCGTCGATCGCGAACTCGACGCGGGAGACGCGCACGCCGGAGGTCCTCACTTCCCAGACGATGCCGCCGGAGACGGTGGCGCCATTGGTCGGCGATTGCGAGATCACGCTCAGCCGCAGGCCGGAGCTGCTGGCGCGGCGGGCGAACGTCCGCATCCGCACCGCCTCGACGCCGTCGGAGGCGCGCGAGGCTTGGGCCGCGGGGGAGGACTTCGCCGCCGCGGCGCCGGGCAGCAGCGCCAATGCCGTGACGGCGGCAGGGGCGGCGAGCAGGGCGAGTCCGAAGCGGGCGGGGAGGCGGAGGGCCATGCAGGCCGGATCGGGCCAGCGACCCTGCCACTGGAGCGAAGTTCCCCTGTCTGGACGTTTGTCGGCGCCGCCCCGGGGCGGCGGGCCTCAGGCCAGCGAGCGGTAGAGCTCGAGCAGCTTCGCGGCGCACTCGTCCCACGAAGTGAGGCTGGGGCGGTGCTCCGGCGCCGGCTTGCCGAGCTCCTCGACCACCGCCCTGCCGACCTCGGCGGGGCTCTCGTCGAGCGGGACGGCGCGGGCGAAGCCGTCGCTGGCCAGCTCGGCGAGGCCGCTGGCGTCGGCGACGAGCAGCCGGCAGCCGGCTGCCGCCGCCTCCAGCGCGACCAGCGGGTGGGTCTCGAACTCGCTCATCAGCACCACCAGCGAGATGCCGCCGAGCAGCTCGGCCATCGCCTGCGGCTGGTCGGGCGGCGTACTGGTGAAGCTGACGCGCTCGGAGACCCCGAGCTCGTCGGCCAGCTCGCGCAGCTCCTCTTCGTAGGGGCCGGTGCCGACGATCGCCAGGGTCGCGTCGGGCCGCAGCCGCAGCACCTCCGGGAAGGCTTCGATCACGCGGTGGTGGCCCTTGTAGCGCTCGAGCCGCCCGATCGAGGCGATCGTCGGGGTGCCGTTGCGATGCGCCTGTGGCGCCGCCTCGCTGAAGGCGAGGTCGGTTCCGTTCGGGATCAGCGCGAAGCGCTCCGGTCCCAGGCCCAGCTCGCCGCCGTACTCCTCGATCTCGAAGCGGGCGACGGCGACGAGACGCGCAGCCCGTCGCAGCAGCGGCCGCAGCAGCCGCCGCTGCGCCCGCCGGGCGCGGTTGCGGAAGCCGGAGGAGTGGCCGCCACCGTGGAAGGTGACGACGTAGGGGGTGCCCAGCGTCCGCGCCCGCAGCATCGCCAGCGGCGCCACCAGCGTGTGGTAGCTCTGGACGTGGACGACGTCCCAGGGCTGGCGCGACATCTCCCGCCAGATGCCCGGCGCGAGGCACCAGTCGTGGTCGGCGGGCCAGGCCCGCACGGTGCGGATCCGCACCCCGTCACGCACCTCTTCGCTCAGCCTCGGCCCGCCCGGGTCGGTGCACAGCACCTCGACCTCGGCGCCGGCCGCGGCGATCCGCTTGCTCGTCTCCATCACGTGGCGCTCGACGCCGCCCTGGTGCAGGGGGCTGAGCGGGGTCACCATCAGCACCCGCAGCCGCTCGTCGGCCGCCTCGGTCAGCCGCTGGCGCCGCTTGGCGATCCGCCGCGCCTCGCGGCGGGCGCCGAGGAAGCCGGCCGTGGTCGAGCCGAGCCCGTAGACGAGGGCGCCGGCGCGCTCCAGGCCGGCGAGGTCCCCCCGCAGGGCGTCGCCGAGGCCGCGCAGGAAGCCCAGCGGCAGCGTCCGCCGCACGTAGGAGCGCTCGGCCGAAAGCCCCGAGTCGCTGCCGACGAGCGCGGTGAGGATCGACTTCGAGCGTCCCTCGCCGCGGCAGCGGGAGGCGAAGTAGGAGAGGCGGCCGCGCTCCGGCGGCACGTAGTGGTCGACGGCGGCCGCGGGGTCGTAGAGGATCTCGCCCTCGGGGTGGCGCTGGCCGATGCGGATGCAGAGGTCGGTCTCCTCGCAGCCGGCCGGGATCTTGCCGATCCGGCCCAGCTCGTGGCGGAAGCCCCCGGCCTCGACCAGCGGCTCTCGACGGAAGGACATGTTGGCGCCGACCAGGTTGCGCACCGCTTCGCGCCGGCGCGGCATCCCCGAGTGGGTGCAGCCGACGACCCAGTCGAACTCGGGCGGGAACCAGGGTGGCCGGCCCTCGCTCCAGTCCGGTCGCACGGTGCCGCCGGCGCCGAGTACGCGCTCCTCGGCGTAGGCGGCGCCGAGCCGCTCGATCCAGTCCGGCGCGGCGACGGCGTCGTCGTCGAGGAAGGCGACGACTTCGCCCGAGCACTCGGCGAGGCCCGTGTTGCGGGCGCCGGAGAGGCCCTGCTGCTCGCGGTTGGGGAGGCCCTTGGCCCCGGGCCAGCGGCGCTTGCACTCGGCTTCCAGCTGCGGCGAGTGATCGATCACCAGCACGATCTCGTGTGGGGCGACGGTCTGCCCCTCGAGCGACTCGATTGCCGCCGCGATGCGGTCGATCCTCTCCAGCGTGTACGCGCAGACGACGACGGAGATCGCCGGTGTGGCGATGCCCCCTGCGGGGTGGGGGTGGGGAGCGGGCAGCACCGGGTCGATTCTGCCACCCGGGAACCTGTCTAGGGTGCGGTCGATGCGGATCCTGATGGTCGCCCAGTCCTTCTCGCCGGTGGTCGGCGGGGAGGAGCGGATCGTCGAGGACCTCAGCGCCGAGCTCTCGCGGCGTGGCCACGAGGTCGCCGTCGCCACCCTGCGCCAGCCGCTGGGCGAGCCGCCGCCACGCGAGGACGGGGTCGAGGTCGAGCTGCTGGAGAGCTCGGTGCACCGGATCCCCGGCGTCCCGGTCGACAGCGAACGCCGCTACGCGCCGCCGGCCCCGGACCCGCTCACCGTCCGCGACCTGCGCCGCGTCGTCGACCGCCGCCGCCCCGACGTGGTCCACGCCCACAACTGGCTGGTCCACTCCTACCTGCCGCTGGACCGCGGCGCGGCTGCCGCCTTCGTCCTCTCCCTGCACGATTACAGCCTCGTCTGCGCGACCAAGCGCTTCTTCTACAAGGGGGGCGTCTGCAGCGGCCCGGCAGCGCGCAAGTGCCTCGCCCACTCGGTCGAGTTCTACGGCGCCGCCAAAGGGACGTTGGTCGCCACCGGGACCCGCTTCTCGCAGGGGCGGCTGCGCCGTAACGTCGACATGTTCCTGCCGGTCTCCGAGGCGGTGCGTGAGCTCAGCGGCATCGACGCGAGCCTGCCGCACCGGGTCGTCCCCAACTTCATCGGCGAGCTGCCGCCGCCGCCCGCCACGGCGGACCCGCGGCTGGCGGAGTTGCCGCAGGAGCCGTTCATCCTCTACTTCGGCGACGTCACCGAGGACAAGGGCGTGGGCTGCCTCCTCGATGCCTACGCTGACCTCGACGAGGCGCCGCCGCTGGTCCTGATCGGTCGCCAGCTGATCGACGGGGTCGCCGGCGTTCCCGACGTGACCGCGCTGGAGCCGATGCCGCATCCGCTTGTGGTGGAGGCGCTGCGGCGCTCGCTTTTCCACGTCGCCCCCTCGCTGCTGCCGGAGTCCTTCGGCATCGTCGCCCTGGAGGCGGCGGCGGCGGGCAAGCCCTCGGTCGTCTCGGCGATCGGTGGCCTGCGCGACGTCGTCGTCGACGGCGAGAGCGGAATCCTCGTGCCGCCGGGCGATCGCGAGGCGCTGCGGGCGGCCTTGCGACGGCTCTGCGAGGTGCCGGAGACGCGCGAGCGGATGGGGGAAGGGGCGCGGGCGCGAGCGCGGTTGTTCGGCCCCGACGTCGTTGTCCCCCAGTACGAGGCTGCATACGCTGTTGCCGTCGAGGGCCGCCTAAAGGACACCGAGGCCGCGAGCCGATAACACTGGACGAATGCCCGAGCAGCTGACCGTTCCCAAACCGGCCGAAAAAGCCACCCCCAGGCCGGTGACGTTGACGATCCGGCTGCAGCCGACCAAGGGCTTCGGCCGCGTGCTCTCGCCGCGCGAGCTCTGGCGCTACCGCGACCTCGCCTTCCAGCTCGCCGCCCGCGACGTCACCATCCGCTACCGGCAGACCGCCTTCGGCGCCGCCTGGGCGATCCTGCAGCCGATCGCCTTCATGGTGGTCTTCTCGCTCGTCTTCGGGAGGGTCGCGGGCCTCTCCGCCGACGGTCTGCCCTACGCCCTCTTCAGCCTCGCCGCGCTGGTTCCCTGGATGTTCTTCGCCAACTCGTTCCTGCTCGGCTCGGAAAGCCTCGTGCTCAACCAGGCCCTGGTGGCGAAAATCTACTTCCCGCGGATCTTCATCCCGGCTGCCGTCGTCGCCGCCGGTTGCGTCGACTTCACCATCTCGCTGCTGATCCTGCTGGTGATCGTGCTCGTCTACGGGATCGTTCCCGGACTGGCGATCCTGGCCCTGCCGCTGATCGTCGCGATCGCGATCGCGACGGCGCTCGGCGCCGGCACGCTGCTCTCCGCCGTCAACGTCCGCTACCGCGACGTCCGCTACATCGTCCCCTTCGCGACCCAGATGTGGCTGTTCCTGACGCCTGTGGTCTACGCCAACAGCGAGTTGAGCGAGCCGATCCGCACGCTCTCGGCGATCAACCCGATGGTCGGGGTCGTCGAAGGCTTCCGCTGGGCCGTGCTCGACAGCGGCAGCGCCCCACTCGACCTGATGGCGATCTCCGCCGTGGCCGCGGCGGTGCTGCTGATCGGTGCCCTCACCTACTTCGACCGGACGGAGCGCAGCTTCGCCGACGTGATCTGAGATGAGCTACACGGCGATAGAGGCGGAAGGCCTCGGCAAGAACTACCGGCTCGGGCTGAACGCGGCCTACGGCTCGCTGCGGGAGAGCATCTCCGAAGGCTTCCGGCGCACGGTCGGGCGTGCCATCGGCAAAGGCGAGAAGCGCGAGGTCGACGTTCTCTGGGCGCTCCGGGACGTATCGTTCTCGGTCGACAGCGGCGAAGCGATCGGACTGATCGGCCACAACGGCGCCGGCAAGTCGACGTTGCTGAAACTGCTCTCGCGGATCGCCGAGCCGAGCACCGGCTGGGCGGAGGTGACCGGGCGGGTCGGCTCGCTGCTCGAGGTGGGGACCGGCTTCCACCCAGAGCTGACCGGCCGCGAGAACGTCTTCCTCAACGGCGCCATCCTCGGCATGCGCCGCTCGGAGATCCGCAAGCGCTTCGACGAGATCGTCGACTTCGCCGAGATGGAGCACTTCCTCGACACGCCGGTAAAGCGCTACTCGAGCGGCATGCAGGTGCGGCTGGCGTTCGCCGTCGCCGCCCATCTGGAACCGGAGATCCTCCTCGTCGACGAGGTGCTGGCGGTCGGCGACGCCGCCTTCCAGCGCAAGTCGCTGGCGAAGATGGCCGAGGTCGCGCGGGCGGGGCGCACCGTCGTCTTCGTCTCCCACAACCTGGCGACGATCCAGGCGCTGTGCGAGCGGGCGATCCTGCTCGAGCGCGGCCGGGTGATCGCCGACGCCCCCGTTGAGGAGGCGGTCAGCGGCTACCTGCGCTCGCTCGAGCGCGCCGCCGCAGACGACCTCTCGAAGCGCACCGATCGCGACGGGCGCGCCTGGGAAGAAACGCTTGTCACCCGGCTCGGCATCTTCGACGCCGACAGCGGCGAGCCCGACGTGATCGTCGGCGGCCGCGCCGCCAGGATCGAGATCGACGTGACCGAGGTGCTGCCGATGATGGAGTGCCAGCTGACGATCCTCAACAACCTCGGCCACCCGATCACCACCCTCGACAGCGAGCTGACCGGGCCGGCCGACCGCCGCGACGGCGAGCTGGGGGCGAAGATCGAGTGCCGGGTCGACTCGCTGCCACTGGTACCCGGCCGCTACCGGATCGACTTCACCCTCAAGGGCCGCCAGGAGATCCAGGACGGGCTGCAGGCGGCCGCCTTCTTCGACGTCGAGCCCGGGATCGTCGAGGGCCGCCCGATGCCTGTCGCTGGCGCCGACGGCGACGTCGCCCTGCGCCACTCCTGGCACCTGCCCGGTTAGACCGCGCCGGACGGCGGTCGGCCCGGTTGGGAAGATATGGCCATGCCCCACTTCCTGCCGTGGCTGCTCGCCGCGCTGACGCTCCTCCTCGCTCCGTCGACACCGGCCATGGCCGGTGTCGACCCCTGGATCGGAGTCCAGGGCAACCGGCTGGTCGACGCCGAGGGGAACACGGTCCGCCTGCTCGGCGTCAACCGCTCCGGATTCGAGTACGCGTGCGTCGAGGAGGGACAGATCTTCGACGGGCCGACCGACTGGGCCTCGATCAAGGCGATGAAGAGCTGGAAGATCAACGCGGTCCGCCTGCCCCTCAACGAGAGCTGCTGGCTCGGCACCGGCAAGTTCCTCGATCCCGAGCTCAGCGGCGCCGTCTACCGGACCGCGGTCCATCAGTACGTGGAAGCGCTCGAGGCCGCGGGGCTCTACGTCATCCTCGACCTCCACTGGGCGGCGCCGCGCGACCACCTCTCGACCGGGCTGCTGCCGCTGCCGGACGCGGAACACGCGCCGGACTTCTGGCGCAGCGTCGCCAGCGAGTTCCGCGAAGACCGCAGCATCCTCTTCGACGTCTACAACGAGCCGCACGACGTGGGCTGGGACTGTTGGTCCTCGCCATGCCAGGTCGCCGACCACTGGTTCGGCGGCTACCAGGCGACCAGCCTGCCGGAGCTGCTGAACGCCGTCCGCTCGACCGGGGCCCAGCAGCCGGTCCTGCTCAGCGGTCTCGACTGGGCGCGGTTCATGCACGGCTGGCTCACTTTCCGGCCGGCGGATCCGGCCCACGCCCTGGTCGCCGCCAACCACACCTACGACTTTTCGCTCTGCGACCGCGCCTGTCGGAAGACGCTGGCCAACATCGCCCGCCGCGTCCCCGTCGTCACCACCGAGCTGGGGGAGGGGGACTGCAACCACGACTACGTCGATCCCTACATGCCTTTTGCCGACCGCCACGGAATTTCCTACCTCGGCTGGACCTGGAACACCGGCGGCCGCTGGGAGTGCGGTAGCGGCCCCTCGCTGATCCGCGACTGGGAAGGCCACCCGACCCCCTATGGCAAGGGGCTGCGGGAACACCTTCGCCTGCTGGCGAAGAAGAAGAGCGCAGTGGGCGGCTAGACGCCGCCGAGCCAGAGCTTGCGCAGGAAGGTGCGTAGCGAGTCGGTGCCGCGGATCTCCAGGCGGGGGATCTCCAGCGGGTCGTCGCCGAGGCGGGCGAGCCGGCTCTCCACCGTGCAGGCGGCGTTGAAGCCCGCCCGGCCGACGGCGGCGACGGCCTCAGGGTCGAACTGCCCGTAGGGGTAGGCAAAGGTCCGCACCGGCTCGCCCAGCAGCCCTTCCAGATCCCCGCGTGAGCCGCCGACCTCCTCGTCCAGCGCCGGCCCGCGCGTCGCCGTCAGCGAGGCGTGGGTGCGAGTGTGGGCGCCGAGCTCGATCCCGTCGCCCTCCAGCTCGGCGACCTCGGTCTCGCTCAGCAGCCGGCGGCCGGCGACGGCACCCTCCGCGGTCCAGTCGTTGATCCCGCCGAGGCGGCGGCTGACGAGGAAGACGGTTGCGGGAAGGCGGCGCCGGCGCAGCAGCGGTCGCGCGATCTCGAGGTTGTCGGCGTAGCCGTCGTCGATCGTGATCACGACCGCGCGCGGCGGCGGCGCCTCCCCGGCTTGCAGCATTCGCGCCAGCTCCTCGAAGCCGAGCGCGCGGTAGCGCAGTGCCGCGAGCAGGCGCAGCTGGCGGGCGAAGGCGCGGCGCGAGATCGCGTAGCGGTCGCCCTCCTCCCGCTCGCCGAAGGCGTGGTACATCAGCACCGGCACCCCGCGCGTGGTCTGCAGCCAGCGCCGCCGCGCCATCCCGCGGCGGGCGCCGCGCCAGAACGTGTAGCGAGAGACGAAGCCGAACCAGACCTGCTTGCGGCCGGCGCCGGGGATCGGCGTCCCCAGCAAGGCGAGCAGGCCGGGGGGAATGCGGAAGGCGAGCAGGAGCCGGCGCAGTGCCACCTCGCGCGAGGTCGGTTCGAGGAACCAGCCGAGCAGCTTGCGCCGTGCGCTCGGGGTCCGCTCGGCGAACTCGGCGCAGAAGCGCCCGTAGCGCTCGATCTCGGCGAGGATGCTCGCCCGCGGCTTCTCGTCGTCGTGGACGCCGGCGGCCTCGGGCAGGTAGCGCGGCTGGCAGCCGGCCTCGCAGAGGCGGTAGCCGAGCTCGATGTCCTCGATCGCCTCCAGGTCGGCGGCGAAGCCGCCGACCTGGATCAGCGCCCCGCGCGGGGCGGAGAAGTTGCCGCCGTAGGTGTCGGGCCAGTCGGCGCGGCGGGCGCCGAGTTCCTCGTAGCGCTCGTTCCAGGCGGCGGCGTGGGCGCGGCCGAACCAGCCGCCGCCGGCGGGGGCGGGCTGGCTGAGGGCGCCGACCGCCAGCGGCATCGGCTCCTCGCGATGGGCGGCGAGGTGGGCGGCGACCAGCTCCGGGGAGGCGACGATGTCGTCGTCGAGGAAGAGGCAGGCAGGGCCGGCGGCGGCCTCGATGCCGGCGTTCAGCGCCGCCGACTTGCCGCCCTTGTCGAGTTGCAGCAGCCGCAGCGCGAACGGCATCCGCAGCTCCTCGACCATCGCCGGGGTGTCGTCGGTGGAGCCGTCGCTGGCGACGATCACCTCGAAGCTCTCGGGTGCGGCGGTCTGCGCCGCCAGCGCGTCGAGGCAGCGGCGCAGCTTCTCGCGGCGGTTGTGGCTGGCGATGACGACGCTCAGCGCCGGCGCGGCGCTCACAGAGGCGCCATCTCGGCCAGCTCGAGGACCTCGGCGAGGACCAGCGTCAGCGGCGCGGCGAGCGCCTGGCGAGCGCCGCGCGACCCGTGGTGCCCTGTCAGCGACCCCCATTCGGCGGCGTCTGCCGTCTCCTTGACGCCGCGCCAGAAGGCGAGCCGCCGCACGAAGTGCAGCCAGATCATCTTGCGCCCGTCGCCGGGCAGGAAGCGCCCCGCCCGAGCCAACGGCCCGAGCGGCGCCCTGAGCAGGAGGGTGAGGCGGCGCAGCAGCAGCTCGGGCCGGCTGGCGCCTGCCGACCAGTCGAGGAGCTCCCCGGAGCGCTCCGGGTAGCGCCGCGAAAGCGCGACGTGCATCGCCCCCTGGCGCTCCGCGTCGGCGAGCATGCGGTGCCAGCGCTTCTGGTCGTCGTGGGTGCCGTGGGCATCGGGCAGAAAGCGGGGGACGTAGCCGGATTGCGAGAGGCGCAGGGCGATGTCGAAGTCGTAGGCGACATCGAGGTCGGTGGCGATCCCCCCGGCTTCCCGCAGTGCGGCGGTGGGGAAGGAGACGTTGGCCCCGTAGCAGTCGGTCCAACGGGCGTCGCGGTGGGCGAGTTCGTCGTAGTGCTCCGACCAGCCATGGGCGTTGGCGTGGGCGAACCAGTCCCGAGCCGCGACGGGCTCCTGCGTCAGCGCGCCGACGCCGATCGTGCGGGGGTCGAGCCGGTGTCCCTCGATGTGGGCGGCGACGAGCTCCGGGGAGGCGATCACGTCGTCGTCCAGCAGCAGGCAGACCGGCGCCTCGGCCAACTCGATGGCCGCGTTCTGGGCCGCCGCCTGGCCCCGTTGCTCCAGCCGCAGCACCCGCAGGCGATACGGAGTGTCGAGGGCTTCCGTCATCTCCGCGGTGCCGTCGTTGGAGCCGTCGTCGGCGACGATCACCTCGAAGCTCGCGGGGTCGGCCGTCTGCGCCGCCAGCGAGTCGAGACAGCGGCGGAGGAGGTCATGGCGGTTGTGGCTGGCGACTATGACGCTGAGTTCGGTGCGGTCCATACGACTGGTGTGTTCAACGTAGGTTCTCCGCGATCGCGTCGATTACCTGGTTATGGGTGACCAGCACCCAGCTGTGCCGGGTCAAGTTTGCACGTACCCCCCGCCAGAAGGCGAGCCGCCGCACGAAGTGCAGCCAGATCATCTTGCGCCCGTCGCCGGGCAGGAAGCGCCCCATCCAGGCGAGCGTCGGCGGCGGCACGTGCAGGGTGATCGCCCAGCGCCGCACCGCGAGCTCGCGGGGGCCGGCGCCGGCTTCCCAGTCGAGCAGGGTCGTCGCCGCGTCGGGGAAGCGCCGCGAAAGCTCGACGTGCGTCGCCCCTGGCGCTCCGCGTCGGCGAGCATCTTCCCGTAGCGCTTCTGGTGGTCGCCGGGTACATGCGGGCGATTGGTC
>CAVPEX010000081.1:0-13019 GCA_963703585.1 uncultured Solirubrobacterales bacterium
TCCTCTGCGACGTCTCCACCTCGGTCACCTCGGCCAGCGTCTTCTTCCTCTCGGTCCTGCACGCGCTCCACGACTCCTTCCGCAAACTGCGCAGCTTCGTCTTCATCGAGCGGATCTCCGAGGTGACCGAGGTCTTCGAGCACGAGCGCGACTTCGCCGTCGTCGCCCAGCGCATCTCCAGCGAGGGCGGCGTCGCCGACGTCTCCGGCTACACCGACTACGGCCGCGTCTGGCTCGAGTTCCTGACCGAGATCTCCGACGACCTCGACCCGCGCTCGACCGTGATCGTGCTCGGCGACGCCCGCACCAACGGCCGCCAGCCGCACGCCGAGGTCTTCGCCCAGGTGGCGGAACGGGCGGGCCGGCTGTTCTGGCTCAACCCGGAGCCGAAGCTCTACTGGAACTACGGCGACTCGGTGATGGCCGCCTACGAGCGCTACTGCGACGGCGCCTTCGAGTGCTGGACCACCCGGCACCTGGAGAACTTCGTCAACGTCGTCGCCGGCGGCGTGCCGCCGGGCGAATGACGCGGGCGCTGTTCCTGCGCCACGGCGAGTCCGCCCACAACGCCCACAGCGGGGCCGAGCCGCTGGCCGAGGAGGACGGCGACCGCCTCACCGAGCGCGGCCGCGAGCAGGCCCGGGCGGCCGGGGCGGCGCTGCGCGCCGAGGAGCCGACCCGGTTGCTGAGCAGCCCGCTGCGGCGGGCGCGGGAGACGGCGGCGGAGCTCGGCGCCGCGCTCGGCCTGGAGCCGGAGGTGCTCGCCTACGCCCACGAGCTGCACGGGGCCGAGAGCTTCGAGGCGGCGATCGCGCGGGTGCGGCAGCTGAAGCGGGAGCTGGAGGCGGGCGCGGCCGGCGCGCGGCCGCTGCTGGTCACCCACGGCATCTTCACCCGCTTCTTCCTGCTCGACTCGGTGCTCGGCGAGCGCTTCGAGGCGCCGATGGCGGCCGGGGTCTGGAACCTCGGCTCCCACAACTGCGGCCTCTCGGTCTTCGCCCACGGCGAGACCCGCGACCCGGCCGGCGCCGAGGTCCCCGGCTGGACCTGCCTCACCTGGATGGCGCGGCCGTGGGATCCGCCGTGACCAGCCGGGTCTCCTCGTTCGGGGAGACCTGCCACTGCTCGTTGACGGTGGCGCCCGGCGGCGGCGCCACCGGCCCGCGCAGGAGCGGGTCGTCGGTCTCCCGCATCCAGTCCTCGAGCCTCCCGCGCAGGTCCGCCAGCGCCTCCTCCCCGCCAGGGGTGCCGGCGAGGTTCGCGCCCTCGGCCGGGTCGAGGACGAGGTCGTAGAGCTGCTCCCTGGGGACGACCTGCCTACCCCAGCCGGCCTCGACCAGCAGCTCCTTGCTGGCGCTGTCGTCGCAGTTGGCCAGCACCGGGTGGGGGTAGTCGTCGAAGCGGCGGATGTACTTCCAGCGCTCGGTGCGGACCGCCCGCAGCGGCTCGTAGGCGGCGTGAAAGGTGACCTCGGCGAAGATCGCCTCGTGGAGGCTGTCGACCTCGCCCCGCACCAGCGGCATCAGCGACGTCCCCTGCAGCCAATCGGGCAGCTCGACCCCCGCCAGCTCGCAGAGCGTCGGGTAGACGTCGAGGTGGCTGACCGGCGCGTCGAGCACCTTGCCGCCGGCGAAGCCGCCGGGGCCGCGCATGATCATCGTCACGCCGATGCCGCGGTCGAACAGGGTCGCCTTGGCGCCGGGGAAGGCGATGCCGTGGTCGGTGGTGCAGATGACCAGGGTGTTCTCGACCAGGCCGTGGTCGTGGAGGGCGTGCAGGACGGCGCCGATGCCCTGGTCCAGCGAGCGGGCGCTGGCCTTGAAGGAGGCCATGTCGCGGCGGGTGGCGACGACGTCGGGCAGGTTCGCCGGCGGGTGCGAGTAGAGCGTGTCGCGGACCGAGGTCGGGGCGAAGAAGGCGCGGTGGGTCTCGAAGAAGCCGACCGACATGAACCAGGGTTGGCGCGGGGCCGTGCGCAGCGCCTCGATCGTCAGCGGGGCGACGTTCTCGGCGTGGTTGGAGTCGACGTCGACGATCTCGTCGTAGCCGATCACGCCGGGGTCGACGGAGATGTGCTGCTCGCCGATCAGGGTCGAGTGGTAGCCGGCCGGGCGCAGCGCGTGGACCCAGTGCTGGCCGTAGTCGTTCAGCTCCCAGCCGCGGTGGGCGAGGCCGAGCATGCCGTTGTTGTGGCAGTAGAGCCCGGTCAGCAGGCTGGCGCGGCTGCCGGAGCAGGTCGGCGCCGCGCAGAAGGCCTCGCGGAAGAGCACCCCCTGGTCGGCCAGCATCTGGATGTTCGGGGTCGGCACCTGGAACCCGTACGGCTGGATGTAGCGGCCGCTGTCGTGGGAGTGGATGTAGAGGATGTTCGGCGGCTGGTCCAAGTCGATTTTTTCGTCCAATGCGGGTACAACCAGAGAGCCTAGATGGAACCGGATCGCTCCTACCTCGTCTGCGCCACCCCGCGAAGCGGCAGCACCCTGGTCTGCCACGCGCTCGAGGAAACCGGCGTCGCCGGCAAGCCGGAGGAGTACTTCGAGGCGCTGCGCCACAGCGGCCGGCCGCGGCGCCCGGAGGAATACTTCGCCGGCGTCGAGGACCAGTCGATCCGCGACCACCTCGGCGAGCGCAGCATCGGCAGCGAGCCGCCGCCCCGCTCGCCGCTCTGGAGCCGCGCCGCCTACGACCGCTACCTGGACTGGGCCTTCGAGGCCGGCACCACGCCCAACGGCATGTTCGGGGCGAAGCTGATGTGGGGCTACTTCGGCGACTTCGTCAGCCTGCTGCGCAACATCCCCGAGTTCCGCGACCTGCCCCTCGCCGAGCTGCTGCTCTCGGTCTTCCCCGAGGTGAGGTTCGTGCGCGTCGTCCGCGCCAACAAGCTGCGCCAGGCGGTCTCGCTGTGGAAGGCGGTGCAGACGGCGACCTGGCGCGAGGACCAGGCCCAGGCCAAGGCCGCCTCGGTCGAGGAGGACGGCTCGCCCCCCTACCGCAACTTCCTCGAGGAGCACCGGCCGCAGCTGCGCTTCCACTACCGCGCGATCGACCACCTGCTGCACCGGATCCTCGTCGAGGAGGCGAGCTGGGACGCCTTCTTCGAGCACGCCGGCATCAAGCCGATCCTCGTCCTCTACGAGAACTTCGCCGACGACTACGAGACCAGCACCCTGCGCCTGCTCGACCGCCTCGACCTCGCCCCACCCCCCGGCTTCGCCTTCGAGCCCCGCATGAAGCGCCAGTCCGACCGCGTCAACGACGACTGGACCCGCCGCTACAGCGAGCTGCGGCTGGGAACCGACTTCGACCTGGTGCCGGTACCTGTGGAGCAGGCCGAGCGACGGGCCTAGGCGCAGGGCCGTCCCTAGGCCTCCGTTCGACCTTTTTCGCCCTGTGGGCGAATAAAGTCAAGAGGAGGGCCGGAAGCTACCGCGCGACCCAGGCGTCGGGGGCACCGGCCAGCTCGCCGACGATGGCGGGCATGTCGCCGGAGACGAGGTCGGCGAGGGTGACCTCCTCGAGCACCGAGCGCAGGCTGGCGCGGACGGCGATCCAGACTTCCTGCAGGTGCTCGGCGTTGCCGCGGTACTCGATCGCCTCCGGCGGCGAGGACTGGACGTGGGCGATCGGACCCTCGACGGCGCGGACGATCTCGGCGATCGTCACCTCGTCGGCGGGGCGGGCCAGCCAGTAGCCGCCCTTGGCGCCGCGGCGGGCGCGGACGATGCCGTGGTGCTTGAGCTCGAGCAGGATGTGCTCGAGGAACTGCAGCGGGATGTCCTGCGCCTCGGCCAGGCGCTCGCCCTTGACCGGGCCCTCCTCGGCGGCGGCGAGCTCGGCGGCGGCCCGCACCGCGTAGTCGGCCTTGGCTGAAACGCGCATGGGGCTAGTAAATCAGTCGGCCGGCAGCGTCCGCGCGAGCGTGGCCGCTTGGTCCGCCTCTTGCTCGCGCTGGCGCTCGCGGCGCTGGTTCAGCCAGTGCGGCGCGTAGAGGATCAGGCCCAGCCCGATCGCGGAGACGCCGGCGGCGATCGGCCAGACCGTCGGGTCGCCCTTCTGGATCGTGACCACGCCGGAGCCGACGAGGACGACACCGAGGGCGGTGCGGATGAAGCCCTGCGGCGCCTTGTCGGAGAGGGAGGCGCCGACGATCACCCCGGGAACCGAGCCGAGCAGGATTTCGCCGGCGAGGACGAAGTCGACGTTGCCGCCGACCCAGTGGGCGATGCCCGCCGCCCAGAGCAGGATCGCGGCGTGGAAGACGTCAGTGCCGACGACTTTCTTCGGGGCCAGGCGGTAGACGGCGATCAGCAGGATCGCGATCACCGTGCCGGAGCCGGCCGAGGTGATGCCGATCACGAAGCCGGTGGTGGCGCCGATCACGATCGCCGCAACTTTGTGCCGGCGCTCCACCTCGAAGCGGTCGCGCTCGTCGATCAGCTCGCGCAGGATCAGCGCCCGCGCCAGGGTGACGATCCCGACCATCAGCAGGGTGCCGCCGAGCACGGCGTAGACCAGCGAGTCGAGCCGGTCTTCGCCGATGTGGTCGGCGAGGACGGAGACCAGCGCCACCCCGGAGACCGCGGCCGGGACGCTCCCCAGGGCCAGCCACTTGACCAGCTCCATGTTGACCGTCTTCATCTTGAAGTGGCGCCAACCGCCGACGGTCTTGGTCACCGCCGCGTAGAAGATGTCGGTGCCGATCGCAGTCGTCGGATTGATCCCGAAGATCAGGATCAGCAGCGGGGTCATCAGCGAGCCTCCGCCCATGCCGGTCATACCGACGAGTACGCCGATGCCCAATCCGAAGAGGACGATTGCCGGGTCCATGGTGAGTTGCGCTGCCCCCGCACAGGCAGACTTATCGACTTTCCTGACCTTCTGAGTTTCTTGACCCTCTTGGTCAGGAGTGCGGAGTGCGGCAGGATACCAGGATGACCGCCGAAAATGGGCAAATCGATGCTCCCGCGGCGCCTGCGGCCGCGGCCGGCGCAGCACCCGCTGCGGCCGGCGAGACGGTCTCGGCCCGGGCCCTCACGCACTCCTATGGCGAGCTGCGCACGCTCGAGCGGATCGACCTCGAGGTGGAGGCCCATGGCGTGCTCGGCCTGGTCGGGCCCTCCGGCTGCGGCAAGTCGACCCTGCTGGAGCTGATCTGCGGGCTGCGTGAGCCGAGCGCCGGGGAGATCTCGGTCGGCGGCGGTGCCTCCGCTGCGGAACGGCTGCGGCACTGCGCCTACATGCCCCAGCGCGACCTCCTCCTCCCCTGGTACTCGGCGATCGACAACGCGGCGCTGGCCCTGCGCAACCGCGGCGCCCGCCGCCTCGAGGCGCGCCGCCAGGCGGCGGCGCTGTTCGAGCGCTTCGGCCTCGCCGGCTTCGAGGACGCGCGCCCGGCCCAGCTCTCCGGCGGCATGCGCCAGCGCGTCGCCTTTCTCCGCACCCTCGTCGCCGGCAAGCCGGTGCTGGCCCTCGACGAGCCCTTCGCCGCGCTCGACGCGATCACCCGGGCGGAGATGCAGGAGTGGCTGGCGGCGGCCCTGCGCGAGGACCCGCGCACGGTCGTCCTCGTCAGCCACGACGTCGAGGAGGCGCTCTACCTCTGCGACCGCGTCGCCGTCCTCTCCGCGCGCCCGGCCCGGATCGTCGCCGAGCTGCGGGCGCCGGCGCCGCGGGCGGCCGATCGCGACGCGGCGGTCACCGACGCGGGGTTCGTCGCCGTCCGCGAGCGGGCGCTGCGGGCGCTGCACAAGGGATCGCGTTGAGGCGCTGGCTGTCGCCCCTGCTGCTGCTGGCGGCGCTGATCGGGGCCTGGCAGGTGGCGGCGAGCACCGGCGCGATCGCCGACGCGCTCAACCTCGAAGACTTCCTCGTCCCCTCGCCGGCGGAAATCGCCAGCTCCCTCTGGGAGAACCGGAGCCTGCTGGCCGAAAACGCCTGGGTGACGCTGCGCGAGATGCTGCTGGGCATCCTCTGCGCGCTGGTGGTCGGGCTCGGGTTCGCCGTCGCGATGCACCGCTGGGAAGTCCTCCGCAACGCCGCCTACCCGCTGATCGTCGCCTCGCAGACGGTTCCGATCGTCGTCATCGCCCCGATCCTCGTCGTCTGGTTCGGCTACGGGATCGTCCCCAAGGTCGTGATCGTCGCCCTGATCTGCTTCTTCCCGATCACCGTCGCCAGCCTCGACGGCCTGCGCTCGGTCGACCCCGACGCGGTCAAGCTGATGCGCAGCCTGGACGCCTCGCGCTGGCAGCGGTTCAGGCGCGTCGAAGCGCCGGCGGCGCTGCCCAACGTCTTCACCGGGATGAAGATCGCGGTCGTCCTGGCGCCGATCGGCGCCGTCTTCGGCGAGTGGGTCGGCTCGAGCTCCGGCCTCGGCCACCTGATCCTCACCGACGGCGGCAAGCTCGAGGTCGCGCGCCAGTTCGCGACCGTCGTCGTCCTCTCGGCGATGGCGCTCGCTCTGATGGGCCTGACCGCCCTCGCGGAGCGCCGCGTCGTCACTTGGCGATAGAACACAGGGGATGAAGCTGCCCCGACCCTCGGCGATAGCCCTCGCCGTCGCGCTGCTGGCCCTCGTCCTCGCGCTCGCCGCCTGCGGCGAGAAGTCGGAGGACTCCGGCGGCGAAGCCGAGCCGTTCTCGCTGACGCTCGACTTCTACCCGAACGCCGACCACGCCGGGATCTACATGGCGCAGAAGCTCGGCTACTTCGAGGAAGCCGGGCTCGACGTCTCGATCGACGCGCCCGCCGACCCCTCGGCGCCGATCAAGCAGGTGGCCGCGGGCCGCACCGACCTGGCGATCTCCTACGAGCCCGAGGTCGTCCTCGCCCACGAGCAGGGCCTGCCGGTCCTCGCCGTCGGCGCCCTCGTCAACCGCCCGCTGACCTCGATGATCTGGCTGCAGAAATCGGGGATCGGGGGCATCCCGGACCTCGAGGGCAAGACGGTCGCCACCGCCGGGATCCCGTACCAGGACGCCTTCCTCAGCACGATCCTCGCCCGCGCGAAAGTCCCGGCCTCCTCGGTCAAGTCGGTCAACGTCGGCTTCGGCCTGCTGCCGGCGCTGGTCGGCGGCAGCGCCCAGGCGATGCTCGGCGGCTACAGCAACGTCGAGGGCGTCGACCTGCGCGAACGCGGCAAAGCGCCGGTCGTCACCCCGGTCGACCAGCTCGGCGTCCCCACCTACGACGAGCTCGTCCTGGTCGCCAACGGCAACTCGCCCGAAGACGACGCCGAGAAGCTGCGCCTCTTCATCGCCGCGCTGGAGCGCGGCACCGACGCCGCCGTCGAACAGCCCAACGCCGCCGCCGAGGCCGTCGCCGCAGCCAACCACGACCTCGATCCGAAACTGACCCGGGCCGAGGTCGAAGCGACGCTGCCGCTGCTCTCGGCGCGGGTGTCCGGCAAGCCCTACGGCTACATGGACCCCGCCGAGTGGGACACCTTCGCCGGCTGGATGCGCGACAACGGCCTGATCGAGTCGCTGCCGACCGCGACCGACCTGCTCAGCAACGCCTACCTGCCGGGCGAGATCCCCGAATAGTCGAGCGTCCCCTCGCCGATCAGCCGGCTGACCTCGTCGGCCGGCATCGCGGCGTGGAAGAGGTGCCCCTGGGCGTAGTCGCAGCCGAGGCGCCGCAGCTCGGCCAGCTGGACCTCGCTCTCGACCCCCTCGGCGATCACGTCCAGCGAGAGCGCCCGGGCCATGCCGATGATCGCCTCGACGATCGCGGTGCGCTCCTGCTCGATCCCGAGCGCGTCGACGAAGGAGCGGTCGATCTTCAGCGCGTGGAAGGGGAAGCGGTTGAGGTAGGCGAGCGAGGAGTAGCCGGTGCCGAAGTCGTCGAGGACGAGCCGCACGCCGATCTCGTTCAGCGCCTCCAGCGAGGAGATCGCCGTCGCCGACTCCTCGACGAGGACGCTCTCGGTGATCTCCAGCCGCAGGTGCACGGGGTCGAGGCCGGTGCGGGCGATCACCTCTTCGACGATCGCCGGCAGGTCGCGGTGGGCGACCTGGCGGGCGGAGAGGTTGACGGCGACGTCGAAGGGACGGGCGTCGGGGCGCAGCCGGTGCCACTCCTGCACCTGGCGGCAGGCGCGTTCCTGGACCCAGCGCCCGATCGGCTCGATCAGGCCGCTGTCCTCGGCGATCGAGACGAACTCGGCCGGGTCGAGCATGCCGCGCTCGGGGTGCTGCCAGCGCACCAGCGCCTCGAGGCCGGTGATCTCGCCGTTGCCGAGGCTGACCACGGGCTGGTAGTGGAGGGCCAGCTCGTCGCGCTCGAGCGCGTGGCGCAGCTCGCGTTCGATCTCGAGCCGGCGCACCGCCCCGGCCCGCATCTCGGCGTCGAACATGACGCAGCGGGCGCGCCCGCTCTCCTTCGCCCGGTACATCGCCGCGTCGGCGTCGCGGATCAGCAGCTCGGCGTTGACCTGGCGCTCGGAGGTGCGGGCGACGGCGACGCCGATGCTGGCGCTGACGAAGTGGTCGACGCCGTCGATCGAGAAGGGCTGGGCGAAGGCGGCGGCGACGCGGTCGGCGATCGTGATCGCCTCCCCCTCGTCGGCAAGGCGGTCGATCAGGATCCCGAACTCGTCGCCGCCGAAGCGGGCGACGACGTCGCCGGGGCGCAGGTGGGCGCGCAGCCGCGGCGCCACCGCCCGCAGCAGGGCGTCGCCGGCGTGGTGGCCGAGGCTGTCGTTGATCAGCTTGAAGTGGTCGAGGTCGAGGAAGAGGATCCCCACCGGCGAGCCGGAGACGGTGGAGCGGCGCAGGGCGTCGGTCAGCGCATCGACGAAGCTGAGCCGGTTCGGCAGCCCGGTCAGGGCGTCGTGCAGGACCCGGTGGCGCAGCGCCTGGTCGGAGGCGTGGCGCTCGATCGCGTCGGCGAGGACGTTGGCCGCGGCCTGCACGAAGGGGACGTCTTTGGGGGTGAAACGGTGGGGCTCGGTGGCGTGCAGGTCGAGCACGCCGAAGGGGCGGTCCTTGCCGTCGATCATCACCGCCAGGCTGCTGGCGGCACCGACCACGCGCAGCACCGGCGGCATCGTGAAGCGGTCCTCCCTGGCCCAGTCGGAGACGATCGCGTGGGTGCCGGTGTCGAGGGCGGCGCCGGCATGGGAGTCGCGGGCGGCGGAGACGCGGCGGCCGGCGCCGACCACCTCGCCCTCGAGCCCGGCGCGCAGGTTGAGGCGGCGCCCGTCACGGCCCAGCTCCCAGATGCAGGCGCTGTGGACGCCGTCGACTTCGCCGATCAGGCGGGTCGCGTCGCGCATCAGCGACTCCGGGTTGCCGTCCTGCAGCGCCCGCTCGCCGAGCTTGGCGACCACCGCCTGCTGTGAGAGCGCCCGCTGCAGCTCGGCCTCGGCGTTCTTGCGCTCGCTGACCTCGTAGAGCACCCCGTGCCAGACCGGGACGCCGTTCTCGTCGGCCTCCAGCACCGCCTCGTCGAGCATCCAGACGACGCTGCCGTCGCGGGTGCGCATCCGGTATTCGACCGGGCTGGTGTTGCGGTTGCCGAGGAAGTCCTCGCTTTCGATCGCCAGGGCCCGCTCGCGATCGTCGGGGTGCAGCAATTTCGACCACAGGGCGGGGTCGCTCTTCAGCTCCTCGGCGGTGTAGCCGAGGATCTCCTCGACCTGGGGGCTGACGTAGCGCCACTTGCCGTGCTCCCCCAGCTCGGCGGTGTAGACGATCACCGGCAGCCGCTCGACCAGGCGGCGGTAATCCTCGCCCCCGGCCGTGATCTGATCGACGAATTCGTCGAACTCGTGCTCTGGCCAGTGCCTGTCGCCGGGTTCGCGCATCCGCGTCGTTATCGACAGATGATCCACCCGCTTGACCCCCCGTCCGTCCAGGCACGAATCGGCGCGTGGCCGAAACCCGGCTAAACCCTGGCGCGACGCGGCCGATCACCCGGGGCGCAAGCCTCGATGAGCATCTTCGACTCGACCCAACTGACCCTGCACCGCGCGATCTCCGGCGCGACCCTTCGCAACGCCGTGCTCGCCAACAACGTCGCCAACGTCGACACCCCCGGCTTCCAACCCAGCGACGTCGACTTCCACGGCGCCCTGCGCGATGCCCTCGCCGGCGGCCCGGAGGCGATCGAAAGCGTCGAAATCGCCCCCGAAACCGGCCCCGCGGTGGCGCTGCGCGCCGACGGCAACGGCGTCTCCCCCGAAGCGGAGTCGGCGAAGCTGGCCGAGAACGGGCTCGAGCTGAGCGCCCTGGTCCAGGTCGCCGGCTCCCGCGTGCAGATCATGCGCACCGCGATGGGGGTTGCCTGATGGGAATGTTCGACGCGATCGACATCTCCGCCAGCGGCCTCACCGCGCAGCGCCTGCGGATGGACGTGACCGCCGAGAACCTCGCCAACGCGCAGACGACGCGGACCCCCGAAGGTGGCCCCTACCGGCGCAAGACGGTGCTCCTGCAGCAGGCCGAAGGCGGCTTCACCGGGACCCTGGCGGCGACGGTCGGCCGTGCCGAAGAACCGGCCGGCGTCGAAGCGGTCGGGGTCGTCGCCGACACCACCCCCCTGCAGCGGATCTACGACCCGGGCCATCCCGATGCCGACGCCGAGGGCTACGTGACCATGCCCAACGTCAACCCGGTCACCGAGATGGTCGACCTGATCGACTCCTCCCGCGCCTACGAGGCGAACCTGACGGCGATGCAGACCTCGAAGGCGGCCTTCTCCAAGACGGTGGAACTGCTGCGATGACGCTCCCGGTCGCAGCCGTCGGCACCCCGGCGATCGCCGATTGGGCGGTCCCCCGCCCCAGCGGCGGCGAGTGGTCGGTCGGCGCCGCCGCGCCCGCCGAGGAGGCGGCGAAAGGCGCCGCCGCCGCCGATCCCAGCGGCGGCTTCGGCTCGATGCTCGGCGACGCGATCGGCAACCTCGAGCAGACGCAGACCGTCGCCGCCGAACAGTCCCAGGCGCTGGCCACCGGCGAAACGCAGGACATCGCCTCGGTCGTCACCGCGGTCCAGGAGGCGAGCCTCTCGATGCAGCTCGCCGCGCAGGTCCGCAACAAGGCCGTCGAAGCCTATTCCGAGATCTTCCACACCCAAGTCTGACCGGTGGCGACCGTCCGCTCAGTCCTGGCCAAGCTCTCGACCAGGGGGAAAATCGCCCTCGGCGGGGCGGGTCTCGCGGTGGTGGTCCTCCTCTACGTCATGTTTCAGATGGCGACCCAGCAGAGCCACGCGACCCTCGCCTCCGGGATCGACCCGGCCGAGACCGGCGACATCACCAAGGTCCTCGAAGAGAAGGGGATCGGCTTCGAAACCGGCGATGGCGGCACCTCGGTCGCGGTCGCCGAGTCCGACGTCGACAAGGCGCGGATCGCGCTGGCGGAAAGCAACGTGGTCGGCGGCAGCAAGCCCGGCTTCGAGCTGTTCGACAAGCAGCAGTTCGGCGCCAGCGACTTCCAGCAGAAGGTCACCTACCAGCGGGCGCGGGAGGGCGAACTGGAGCGGACGATCGCCCAGGTCGACGGCGTCGACGGGGTGACCGTGCAGCTGACGCTGCCCGAGGACCAGCTCTTCGCCGCCGAATCGGTCTCGCCCACCGCCGCCGTCCTGATCGGCGGCGGCTCGGGCTCGCTCGGCGCCGCCTCGGTGCGGGGGGTGGCCCAGCTGGTCGCCTCCAGCGTCGAAGGCCTCGACCCCAAGGACGTCACCATCACCGGCGAGAGCGGCGCCCTGCTCTGGCCGGCCGGCGAAGGCGGCGCCGGCGGCGGCGCCTCCAAGCAGGTGGTCGAGCAGCGTTACGAGCGCGGTCTCGAAGCCCAGCTCGGGGCGCTGCTGCTGCGCACGGTCGGCCCCGACAAAGGCCGGGTCCAGGTGCAGGCCGACATCGACGCCAACCGCACCTCCGAAAGCAAGCTGGAGTACGCGAAAAAAGGGACGCCGCTCGACCGCACGACCGAAGACGAGACGCTGGCCGGGACCGGGGCCGGCCTCAGCGGCGGCGCCGCGGGGGCGGCCGGCAACATCCCCAGCTACGGCGCGGCGGGCGGCGGCGGCAGCAGCGGCGACTCCAACTACAAACGGACCACCGAAGAAGCGCAGTACGGCGTCGACAAGACCGTCACCCACACCCAGGTCGCGCCCGGCGGCGTCAACCGCCAGACCGTCTCCCTGGTCCTCGACAAGTCGATCCGGCGTCAGCACCGGCGCCCCCCCGGGGCGGCCGTCAGCGCCAGCGCGGACTCTGTCGTCGGCCACCTCGTCCTCGACGAGGCCAAGCTGACCGCCGCGCTCGAAGCCGACCCGGCGGCGGTGCGCGAGAAACTGGCCGGCGGGAAAGGCTTCTCCACCTCTTTCGAGGGCTTCCTGGCGCCGACGCTCGGCACCGGCGGCACGATCTCCGACCGGCTCGACGCGGCCAGCGCCGAGTCGAAGCGCCTGAGCGAATCGATGACGACGCTGAACGCCAGGCTGCAGCAGCGCGAAGAACGCCTGCAAGCGCAGTTCGCAGCGCTGGAGACGGTCCTCTCGCAGAGCAAGTCGCAATCCGAATGGCTGAGCGGGCAGCTCGCCCAGCTGTACTCGTCATGAGCTACGCGACGGCCTCGCAGGCCTACACCGAGAGCAGCGTCCTGACGGCACCGCCCGAGCGCCTCGTGGTGATGCTCTACGACGGCGCCGGCCGCTTCCTCGCCCGCGCCGCCGCCGCGGTCCGCACCGAGGAGATGGCGGCGGCCTCGGAGCCGCTGCAGCGTGCGCACGCGATCCTCGACGAGCTGCTCACCACGCTCGATCTCGAGGCCGGTGAGGTCGCCGAGCGGCTGCAGTCGATCTACCTCTTCTGCAAGCGGACTCTGATCGAGGCCCAGCTGGCGCGGGACCCCGAGCCGATCGAGCGGGTCGCGAAGCTGCTGGCGGTGCTGCGGGACGCCTGGGCCGAGGTCGCCGACGGCTCCGCGACTCCGGCCGCCGACGGTCCGGCCGCCGCCGCCGACCTCTCGGCGTGAGCGATTACGACACGCTGGCGGAGCTGGCCGAGTC
>CAVPEX010000082.1:0-53769 GCA_963703585.1 uncultured Solirubrobacterales bacterium
TGCACCTTCACCACCACTCCTCGCTCCCCGAAGCTGACCCCGGTGACCCACGCTCCCTGCAATCGCAGGAGCTTGTTGAATGCCGTGCGGACGCGCATGCCGTCCCTCCTTCTGGCCGCTTGACTTTGGACAGCCAGCAGCCTTCTGGCGGGGGCGGCGGCGCGTCATCTGCGTTCACGCACTTTGCGAGAAGCAGGCGGTTCCGCGGGACCGCCACTCGCTGGGCAAGTTACGGAGCTCGCCGATGGAGCTCAGGCCCAGCTACTTGCAGGGACTTCAGGCGAGATCAGGCGCTTTTCGACCCACGGGAACGCCAGGAGGACCGAACTTCGGATCGGTGTGGCCGAGCTGGGCCATGACCGAGGCGGGGTCCTCGCCGGTCGCGACCAGGATCGAGGCGAAGGTGTGGCGCAGCTTGTGCGGGGTGAGGCCGCGCGGCAGCGGCATCGCGGCTCGTTCCTCCAGCAGCTCGTTGGCCCGTTTCACCGCCGACGCGAGGATCCGGTTGCGGAGGTTGTCCTTGTCGCGGCGACCACCGGCGCCGGTCGGGAAGACGGGGTCGTCGGGGCCGGTGTGAGCGGCGCCCGCCTTCTGCGTCGCCAGTTCGTCGCGGAGGATCGGCAGCAGGTGGATCTCGCGCAGGCCCGCCGAGGTCTTGGAGCGGCCGATGTGAAGCCGGCCGTTGGCGAGATCGACGTCGCGCCAGGTCAGGGCGCAGAGTTCGTTGGCGCGCAGGCCGGCGAAGAGCAGCGTCGCGATGATCGGGCGGCGGTCGGTGGTGTGGAAGTGGCGGTCGCGGTCGAGCTGGCCCGCGGCCTCAAGCAGCGTCCTGATCTGCTCGACCGAGTCGAGGTGGACCGGCGGGCGCCGCGTCGCCTTCAGCCGGCGGCGTTTGCCCATCGCCGGGTTGCGGTGGATCAGTTCGTACTCGACCGCCACCGAGAGCACCCACTGCAGGCCGTCGATCGTTTTGTTGATCGTCGAGGGTGCGAGTGGTCGCAGCACCTGGTCGTGCTCGCTGCGCATCGGGTTGCCGGCGTCGATCGCGCGCCGCCTTGCCTCCGAGAGCTCGACCATGTGCCGGCGGAAGGCGTCGACCGCCGGCACGTCGATCTCGTCCAGCGGCCAGTCGCCGAAGTAGGGGATCAGGTGGCTGAGCGACCACTCCATGTACTCGTGGGTGTGCACGCTGACCTCCCCTCGACGGGCCTCGTGCAGGCGGAGCGCGAACTCGCCGAAGGTCGGCATCCCCTGCGGAGCGCCCTCGGCGGAGCTCTTGCGGCTCGGCTTCGGCGGAACCCAGAGCCCGCGCCGCACATCCGCCATCACGTTCGCCAGCTCCTGCTCGGCGCTCGCGCAGGTCCAGCCCTTGCTCTCTAGGCCGAGCGTCAGGTAGCGGCGCTCCCCGTAGGCGCGGAAGCGAAGCGCGTAGCCTCGCCCGCTCTTCCAGCGCCGCTCAACAACCTGCCCCTCCGATCTTCGAGCCACTACAATCACCAGTCAAGTCGGCGGTAGTGGTGTAACTCCTCGTCGGCTCTCTTCACGCGTCTTGTAGCTGGGCCACCTCCTTCGCGCCCTCGTCGCCCTGGTCCTCGAGGACCAGGGCGAGCGACTCGACCGAGAGGTAGCGGCGGGCGACCAACCACTCGTCGCACTGCTCGATCAGCAGGGCGCCGGCGAGGCGCAGCGCGGCGGCGTCGTTGGGGAAGATGCCGACGACGTCCGACCGCCAGGCGCACCCCCGACAGGCCCCTGGCCACCAGGCCGCGCAGGAACTCGACCCAGAAGGCGCCGGACTCGACCTCGCCGATGTCGATCCCGATCACCTCCCGGCGGCCGGTCCCGTGGACCGCGTAGGCGATCACCAGCGCCTTGGAGCGCACCGAGCCGCGGTCTCTGACCTTCAGGTGCTTGGCGTCGAGCCACAGGTACGGGAAGGCGCCCTCGAGCGGGCGCTCGCGGAAGACGGTGACCCTCTCGTCGAGGGATCGGCACAGTGTCGAGACCCGGTCCTTGCTCATCGAGGAGAGCCCCAGCTGCTCGACCAGGCGGTCGACCTTGCGGGTGGAGACGCCGTTGACGTAGGCCTCCATGACGACCGAGACGATCGCCTGCTCGCAGGGGCGCCGCGGCTCCAGGAAGCTCGGGAAGTAGGCCTCGCCACTGCGCTTCTTGGGAACCGCCAGCTCGATCTCCCCGACCCTGGTCTCCCACAGCCTCTCCCGATAGCCGTTGCGGTGGGTGGCCCGGTCGGGGCTGCGCTCGCCGCGCCCGGCGCCGATCTGGGCCGAGATCTCGGCCTCCATCAGCTCGCGTGGCGACCATCGCCACCGCCTCGCGCAGGAAGTCGCCGTGCTCGGCGATCAGGGTCTTGGCGACGACCTCGGGGGTCGTCATGCTCTGGCTCTCGGCCATCGTGGTGCTTCCTTTCGTCGTTGACTTTGGTGGTCAACCGACGAGTCTGGGGCCCGCGGTGGCCGGAACTTCTTCCAGCTCCTACGCGCCAGTTACACCACTTCTACCTACGTGACCTCCATCAACCAGCGACCAGAGGCGGAGGAGCGTCTGCTTCCCCCAACCCGACCGTGTTTTAACCGCCACCGTCCAACCTGGGCACTAGCGCGTTTGAGTGCCCGAATGCCCACATATGGCGCATATAAAAGGATCTCGGAAGATCGACTGTGCCTGCCGTATTCCGCTCTATAATGGGAAATTCCTGGGCGATAGGAGGTCTAGAACGCCTGTATCGCACCAAGGAGGAAACGCGGAATCTGCCCACAAATCGGCACTTTTAGATCACCTCCTGAGACTCGCCCAGGAGGTCGATTACACAAACCTCCTGCAAACCGCCCCTTCGCTCGCCGACCTCCTGGACAACCAACAGGAGGTCTACCGACGGCCGTCCTCGCAACGCCCCGCCGTTCGCATTCAGCCGCAGCAGCGCTTGTACTTGCGTCCCGAGCCGCACCAGCACGGCTCGTTCCTGCCGGGCGGCCAGGGCACGGTCTCCCCGCGACTGCCGAGAAGGGCCGCGAAGCGGCTCCTGGCGGAACCGGAATCGGGCTCCAACCCGTGCTCGGAGGCGAACTGGACAAGGGCATCGACTTCGAGTGGCGCCACCGACGGCACCCGGCCGGTTGCGGCTTGAACCTCGCGCAGCCGGGCCTCGATGATCGTGCAGTAGGCGTCGGGGTCCTCCAGGTCCCCGGCGAGCGAGGGCCAGCGCTCGAGGGCGGCTTCGATCTGGTCGCGCGGGTACCACGCCACCGCGTAGGCATCGGCATCCGGAAAGTCGGGTTCGGCGGACGCCGCGAGGCGGTCGTCCTCGTCCGGCGGCAGGTCCTGGTCCTCCCTGCATTCCAGGCGTTCCGCCCTGAGCCTTCGGGTCAGGGCCGGATCGCTACCAGCCTTCGCCAGCTCGAGCGCCTCGTCGAAGGCGCGCAGGGCACCGAGGTCGTCACCGGAGCCCCTCCTCGCAAGGGCGAGCGCGGAGAGGAGCCAGGGATCGTCGGGGCGTTCGGCCCGGGCGGCGGCGAAAACTGCCTCGCCCTCCTCGCGCTCGCCAGCTTCCAGCAGGTACCAGCCGAGCATCTGCCGAGCCAGATCGGGTTCCCGGCAGCCGTGCTCGAGCGCGAGGCGCTGCGCCCGGACGGCAAGCTCGAGATCCCCCGCGTCCGCCGCGACCTCGGCGAGACCGTCGTAGCACTCGCCGAGCTCAAGATCCGCCGGCCGCTCCATCGCGACAATCCGGTTAAGGGCATCCTCGGCCTCTTCGAGGTCTTCAGTCGATTCGAAGATCGAGAGCAGCTCGGAGACGCTCGCCACGCCGGAAAGCTAGCGCGCTTTCGACCCGGCGCTAGTCGCGCAAACGCCAATTCCGTGCTTCGGGGTCCCAACGACCGCCGGCCTCCGACCGAAGCACAGGGTCCAGCAGGTGAGCGGCCGCCGAGTGGCCCGCACCAAGGTCCGTCTCGATTCCGACCTGTCGAGCCAGCTCCGCATACGGCGTTCCCCAGGATGACGGTGGCGGCGGCACGGCGTTCGGGAGCGGCTGGCTCGCTCGCCCCTCGAAGACCGTTGCGATGGCGTGGCGGAGGCGCTCGGCGTCGAGCTCAGCCATCTCACCGATCAGCACCAGGTCGACGAGATCCTTGACCCGGGTGCTCTCCCGCTCATCGTGCCCAAAGGTGCCGGTGTAAGCGTGGAGCTTCTCGGCAACGTGCTGCTCGAGCGAAACGACCGGCAGCTGCAGCGCCGCCACCTCAGCGAACTCCAGCGAATTCGCACCGAGAAGCGGCTCGGCCTGGATCGGCGACGATTCGCTGAAGGCAATGTCGACAGGGAACTGCTCGAAGAGGCGGCCTGCGAGGTCGGCGCGAACCGTGTAGCGGACGGCGCGGAAGCCGGTGGCAGCGTCAAGCGCCGGGGTGCGGCGAACGTCGAAGGAGAAGAAATCTCCGAGATCGACGCCAGCGGCTGCGTTCAGGTGGTCGGTCGCGGCTTCCTCGTCGTCGGCCCGCCCGAGGTCGATGTCCTTCGTCGTCCGGGTGCGAAGCCCGAGCCGTAGCTCCAGCGCGAACGCGCCCTTGAGCACCCAGCCGCCCGACTCCGACGCCGCGAGCCTGACGAGGAATCGCTCGAAAGCCACGCGCTTGCGTAGGCGCATCAACGCCATGCGGCTTGCCTCGGCCTCGTTCTTCAGGCGCTGCTCGAGCGCGGTGCGGAACGCCTCTGCCGTTTCGTATTTCACGATTGCCCATCCTTCTCGGCAGATCGGCGGATGAGATTGGCGACGCGGCCTCCACGCCGATCGGCTCGGGCGAGAAGCGGACGACGGGTCGTCAGACCTTCGTTCAGCGCTTGGCGCACCGCAACCTCGATCTGCTCAGGGGCAGTGCCGGCGCCAGCCGCATCGAGGATCGAACGCACCGGGTCGGTGACGCGGATGCCGTCACGGAGCACGACCTCGGATGGCTCGAGGGCCTTCGTCGTGTGCAGGGTCACTCCCTGGAGCCGCCTGATCCCACGGTCGTCGCGATCGACGAGCAGATGCACGGTGTTCGGCAGGACATCCGAGAGCCCATGGAGCTCGAGGGCGCTCTCGTGTGAGACGACGGCTCGCTCGGCGCCGACCGCAAGCCACTTCGCCCGCACCTCCTCATGGCTCGAACCCGGATAGCCACGCAGCCGGTAGAGGCCGCGACGAATGTGCTCGTATCGCCCGGAGCGAACATGATGGGCGAGCAGCTGCGGGCTGAAGCCGGCTTCGCGCGCCTGCCGGGAAGTGAAGTAGCCATCCTGCCCGTAGGAAACTCGGTTCAGGGCGACGGCATCCGGAGTCTGCATGTCAGACATAGATAAAGTATAGCTATATCTATTCACGACATATGGCCTCGCCGAATTTGCAGGCACTCCTCGCCAAGAGTGCCCGAAACGCCGACGATCGCCGCGAATCGGTGCATATCCGAAGTGAGCTCCACTCTCGCCGCTGCTTACGAATTACCTGCTAATCGTCAGCTTCTGGCACAGAATTTCCGGCCAGAGCCGCGACATCGCACCCAGGAGGTCGGCGGTTCGAATCCGCCTAGCTCCATCGACTTCCCCCTGCAGGGGACGAGTTTCCGATTGACCCCGCAACGTTTTGTCGTCAGGCTCATTTGCGGAAGTCAACCGGAGGTCAACTCAGCGGCCGCAGCGGCCGCCGGTAGGAGGGTCAGATGGCCGAGGCACCGAAGCCGCGGCGCACCCGTGTGGAGCGTGGCATCTACCGCCAGCCCAACGGCACCTACGCGGTCTGCGCCCGCCGCGCCGGGCGGCTTCACTTCCGTACCGTCGGTGCCGCGCACTCCTGCAGGTCGCTCTCGGGAGGCGCGGCGAGGACCCCGAGGGGCTGGCCCCTCACCAACTCCATCAGCTCCTCGTCGACGCTGACCTCCCAGCGTGCCCCCTCGGAAGTCTCGAAGCCGGCCGCCGGTCCACCGAAGGAGTAGTTCTCTGCCAAACGGAAGCGCAACTGGAGGGCATTCAGGTAGCGGTTCTCCCGCAGGCCGAGGCGGAGGACCCTCTGCACTCGCTCAGCGTCCGCCGCGGCGCGGTCTTTCATCAGACCCAGGTGCGTGCCTTTGCTCGGCACGGCGGCGACCGCTCCCACCGGCGGCCCGAGGCTAAAGAAGCCGGTGGGCTCCGGGATGTCGGGGTGGTCCACCGGGAGCAGGTGCAAACCGAAGAACTCGAACGACTCGCTCACCCGCAGGTACTCCACGCCGAGGAAACAGGTCCGCTCTTCCGGGGTCCGCGAGTGCTCCGAAATGAATGGCGAAACATGGTCCGAATCCCTCTTCATCTCACACAGGCACGCGAACCGGATCAGCGCATCCCGTAGGGGATCGCCCGCGACCCGCCTGGTCATGTACTCGAAGCGAAGATCATCGGCGATCGTGGACACCGCCCCCCGAAAGTCGGCGGCTTCGACCTCGCCGAGGAAGAGCGTTTCGGCCTCTGGCCCGGCGAGGTCTTCCGGAACGGCGAAGTTGAGGACCGCGTCGGCCGGGGAAACCTTGAGCGACTCATCCCGCAGGGATCTCTGCAACCGCTGGAGCGCCGCAGATACGGGCTCGACCGCCGCCATATCAGCATTGTTTCGCGTAACGCTAGAGGTTCCCTATCGCTGCTCGATGCTGTTGACCAGCTCGCCGGCCGAGAGAGAAATCTGCGCCCCGGAGGTGCTCCGACGCTCGGCGCGGCGAAGATCATGAGACGTTGCCTTCTCGGCCAGCAGGAAGTCGGCATAGCCGGCGGCGCAGGAGAGGAAGTGCATATCGCTGAGGTCGCGACGATGCCACGGATACTGCGAATCGCACAAGCGTTGGTGGGTGACGGCCTGGACTCGGCCGATCGCGGGCATCGCGTCAAGACTGCCCTCGGAACCGGCAAGCCACTCCTGCCACTGGTTGTTATCGAGCTTGGCGATCGCCGCCGCGGCAGCCAGCCCGTCCGTGAGATCGGACAAGACAGCCATCCTGGCCGTGGCCCATTTTTCCTCGGCCGAAGCATTCGCCTCGGAGGCGAGCATGGAGATCGGCGGCCGGCGAATCCTTCGTCGCGTAGTCAGAGGAGCTGAACAGGGCATCGGGGTCGAGCGTGAAAACAGGGCGCTGCCGCTTCGGCCTGGCGCACCCACTTGCGCAGGGTCTCGGGGTGGATCCCGAGGTCCCGCGCTACGTGGGCGATGGGACGACCGGAGTCAAAGACCATCCGGGCACCGCGATCGAGCAGCTCATCGGGGTATTTCTTCTGTCCTGCCATGGCTTGGGAGTTCCCTTCTTCCAGGTAGGAATCCTGGTTTCTGGGTCTCCGTCAAACCCGGCCTGGCTCAGGTTTCGAGCGTGGGGCTCCGACTACTCAGAGGTCCTACCCACTCTCAACCGCTCTAATTCGGACTGGGACAGAGCACCGCTCAGCCACCTCTGCGGTGACCAGAGCTGCTTGTGATGCGAATTACGCGGCTTCGGCCTCTTCGGCGGAGCTCTGCAGGAAGTCCAATCACCCCGGCGAGGGGCTCGTACTTTCATATCGGTACACCACTACCTACGACTTGACTCGAAGGAGCGCTCCAACGGCGATTGCCGATTCGAGTGGCTTACCGCGACCGCTGACCCAGACGGTCGCGCCGGCGTCGGGGGCCGCGAGGTCGCCCGTCGGTCGAGCGATGCGCCCGCTGGCCTCTGCTCTGCTGCCACCCCGACAGCGTCCGGACTTCAACCTGCCGCTTCCGGCTGAGAAGCATTTGCTTGCAGTAAGCAAGTACATTGATGCGCAGCATGACTCGACGAGAGACCTCACAGCGACGGCACGAAGTAGATGGGCTCGTCGAGGCGCTCTACCGGCTCTCCTCGATCCGGCGCGAGCTGCAGCGGCTCGCCGGCGTCGAGCATGCCGTGGCCGCGGTCAGCGTGCTGAGCATCCTTGACAAGGCCGGGCCCAGCCGGATCAGCGACATCGCGGACGGCCTCCAGGTCAATCTCTCGGTCGCCAGCCGACATCTCCATGCCCTGCAGGAGAAGGGGTTCGTCGAGCGGATCGCCGACCCCGAGGATGGCCGCTCGAGCCTCGTGGCGATCTCCCCCGCCGGCCGCGAAAAGCTCGAAGCGGCGCACCGCCGCCTCGTCGATGGCCTCGCCGATTCTCTGGCCGACTGGAAGCCCGCTGAGGTATCCGCCCTTGCCGAGGGTTTGGTTCGCCTGCACGCGACGCTTGGCCAGCCCGCCCGCGAACCGAGCCGGCCTGCCCCCGAACCGACTTCCCCTGGCCTCGCTCGCGGGGGCGCCGCCCGCAAGGAGACGATCAAGTGAGCAGCACCGCGGCCAGCGCCGCTCGGACTGACTCGGCCCAGACGCCGGCGGGAGGGTCCGACAACGGGGCCACCGGGGGGATGTCGCACCGCGAGGTGCTCGAGGCGATGTCGGGGCTCCTCCTCGCGATGTTCGTCGCGATCCTCTCGAGCACCGTCGTCTCCGCGGCGCTGCCGAAGATCATCGCCGACATCGGCGGCGGCCAGTCCGCCTACACCTGGGTGGTCACCGCGACGTTGCTGACGATGACGATCAGCACCCCGATCTGGGGCAAGCTGGCCGACCTCTTCCCCCGAAAGCTGCTGATCCAGCTCGGGATCGTGATCTACATCGCCGGCTCGGTTCTCGCCGGGTTCGCCACCTCCTCCGCCTGGCTGATCGGCTGTCGGGCGATCCAGGGGGTGGGGGTCGGCGCCCTGACCGCGCTCGTCCAGGTGATCCTCTCCGACCTCGTCTCGCCCCGCGAACGCGGTCGCTACATGGGCTACCTCGGCGCCGTCTTCGGCGTCGGCACCGTGGCCGGGCCGGTCATCGGCGGCCTGCTCACCGACGGTCTCGGCTGGCGCTGGTGCTTCTTCGTCGGCATTCCCTTCGCGCTGGCCGCCCTCGTCGTCTTGCAGCGAACCCTCCATCTGCCGGTGCGAAAGCGCGACGACGTCTACATCGACACCCTCGGCGCGACCCTGATCGGCGCCGGCGTCGCCGCGATCCTGATCTGGGTATCCCTGGCGGGCAAGAACTTCGACTGGACCGGCTGGCAGACGGTGGCCTTCGTCGGCGCCGGCATCGTCCTGCTGATCGCCGCCGTGGTGGTCGAGCGCCGGGCCGAGGATCCGCTGATCCCGCTCGACCTCTTCGAGAATCGCACCGTGGTGGTCGCCGTGATCGCCTCGGTCGCCGTCGGCATCGCGATGTTCGGCACGACGGTCTTCCTCACCCAGTACATGCAGCTGGCCCGCGGCTACAGCCCGACCGAGTCGGGTCTTTTGACGATCCCGCTGGTGTTCGGCCTGTTCGTTTCCTCGACGGCCTCGGGCCGGCTGATCGCGCGGACCGGGCACTACAAGCGCATCATGCTCCTCGGCGCCTTCCTGCTCACCGTAGGACTGGCACTGATGAGCACCATCGACGAGAGCACCAGCCTCGTGCTGATCGCCTGCTTCATGATCGTCGTCGGGATCGGGATCGGGATGCTGATGCAGAACCTGATCCTGGCCGTGCAGAACGCGATCCCGCTCGAGGAGATCGGTGCCGGCTCGGGCCTGATCGCCTTCTTCCGCAGCCTCGGCGGCGCGATCGGCGTCTCCGCGCTCGGCGCGGTGCTCAGCTCGAAGGTCTCAAGCTCGCTCTCCGGGGCAGGGGGCGAAGGTGCCACCGGCGGCGGCATCCCCGATCTCTCGACCTTGCCCGACTCGGTCAGGGGCGCGGTCGAGCACGCATATGGGACCGGCGTCGCCGAGATCTTCCTGGTCGCGGCGCCGATGGGGATCGTCGCCTTCATCGCGCTGTGGTTCCTGCGCGAGCGCAAGCTCGGCACCAAGAGTGGGATCGAGCTCAGCGGCGGCCAGGGAGTGGCGCGGTGAGCGAGGAGCGCCTCGAAGAGTTGCATCTGCGCCGCCTCCTCGTCGCCGTCGATGGCTCTGAGAGCGGCCGGCTCGCCCTGCGAGCCGCGGTGACCGCCGCCCTGCGGGACAACGCTGCGATCACGCTGCTCAGCGTTGCGGTGGACGCCGCCAAGTCGGCCGCCAGCCTCGCGGCGGTGGCCGGGGCGGCGCCGCTGGACCAGACCAGGCTCGATGCCGTCGCCGAGGAGACGCTGGCCGAATCGGTGCGCCTCGTTCCTGCGGAGGTCCCCGTGCGCAAGGTCCTGCGGCGCGGCCACGCCGGTCCCGAGATCGTCGCCGCGGCGCGCGAGTCCGACTACGACGCGATCCTGCTCGGCGCCCGCGGGGTCGGCCGGATCGGAGCGCTGATCGGCAGCGTCAGCTCCTACGTCATGCACAACGCCGAGATCCCGGTCTTCGTCGCCCATGCGGTTCGCGGCGCTGGGGACGGGGCTGGATGACCTCGCCGAATCGCGTTCCTCTCCTGAAAAGGCAGCCGCCTCTGCGGCCGTCCGATCGACCTGCGGGGATGGGTCGGGTCTGCCCCATGACGGCGGTCCTGCGCCTCCGGCCAGCGGACCTCCCGTAAACGTTCGACCGGAAACTCCCCTCCGGCGGCGAACAGGCAGCCATGTCCCCGAACCGGGAGGTGGCGATGAGACCGCCGGAGGTGTTCGTCCGTGAGCTGAGCCCCGAGGAGGGCATGAAGCTGCGCTCGATCTCGAGGCGAGCGAAGTACCAGTCGAAGCGAGAGCGGGCGACGATCGTGCTCGCCTCGGCGACCGGGATGTCGGCGCCGCAGATCGCCGAGCTCGTGCGAACTGACGACTCGCACGTTCGCAAGGTGATCCACGCCTTCAACGAGGAGGGCTTTGACTCCCTTGACCCTGACTACCGGGGCGGGCGCCCCAAGAAGACGACGCCCACCCGGCGCGACCGCATCGTCGCGGTCGGGAGTCCACGGATCGCCAGAGCACGAGCTCGCCCATGTGGCCGTCGCGCCGGCGGAACAGGTCCGGCCGCCCGATCGTCCAGCAGCAGGGGGAGCACCTCGCGGATGAACCGCGAGGTGCGTCGCGCGGATGGGAGCGTGTCCCAGGGGTAGGACGCCGGTGCCCGTCGCCCGCGCCGTGAGGTCGGTGAGGATCCGCCGGAGCGGATAGGTGGCCATGCCGTGGCCGCCGATCGTATGCGTCGTCGGCCCGGTGTCAGCCGCGGCGGACGGCGGGAGTCCCCCGGTCAGGGACGAGCGTGAACGCACGGCGCTTGATGCGCTCTTGGCGGGCGTCGGCGGGCACGAGCTCGGCCTGCGCGAGGATGCGGTGCAGCACCGCCTTCATCTCGAACAACGCGAAGCTCGCGCCCAGGCAGCGGCGCATGCCGCCGCCGAACGGCAGCCATTCGTAGGTGCCCGGCTTGCGATCGAGGAAGCGCTCGGGCCGGAAGGCGCCCGGCTCGGGATAGAGGTCCGGGCGCCGGTGGACGAGGTGGATGGCGGGGACCACGGTGACGCCGGGCGCGAGCAGGTACCCGCCGAGCTCCATCGGCTGCCTGAGGACGCGCACGACGAACGGGATGACCGGCCTGACCCGGAGGGCCTCGTACACGACGGCCTCCAGGTAGGCGTCGTCGCCCGTTGCGAGCTCCTCGCGCAGCCGGGCCATCGCGCCGGGGTGGCGGAACAGCAGCTCGAAGGTCCATGCCAGGCCGGTGGCGGTCGTCTCGTGCCCGGCGAGGAGCATCGTGACGAGCTCGTCGCGCAGCTCGTTGTCGTCCATCTGGCTGCCGTCGCGGCGCCGGCCGGCGATCAGCATCGAGAGGATGTCCTCGCGGGCGTCGAGGTCGGGCTCGGCGCGCCGGCGGCGGATCTCGCCGTAGATCAGCTCGTCGGCGCGCGCGATCGCCGCCTGGAAGGCGTTCCACCCGCGCCACGGGCCGAGGTCGCGCCGGAGGGCCGGGACCATCAGCCCGGTGCTGACCGCCGTGTCGTTCGCGACCATGGCCACGAGCGCGCGGCGCAGCTCCTCGTAGCGGGCGTCGCGCTCGAGGCCGAAGACCGCGCGCATGATGACGTCGAGGGTGATGTCGGCCATCCGCGGGCGCAGCGCGAACGGCGTCCCGACCGGCCAATCGGCCAGCGACCGATCGGCCTCCTCGGCCATGATGCCCGCGTACGAGCGCATCCGCTCGCCGTGGAACGGCGGCAGCATGAGACGCCGGTCCTCGAGGTGCTTGGGCGCATCGAGGACGAGCAGCGAGTTCGGGCCGCCGATCGGCTCGATCGTGGTGTAGGCGGCTTCGCCGGCGCGGAGCGCCTCGGGGTCGCCCTTGAAGACCTGCTCGATGAGCACCGGATCGGCGACGACGACCATCTGCCCGGTCGCAAGTCCCTGCAGGCGGACGAAGAACATGTCGCCGTGCCGCCGGCCGTGGTGCTCGAAAAAGGAGGTGGGACGAGCGAGGAAGTGCGCCGTCTGCCACCAGCCCGGCGCGCGCGGTCCGGGCAGATCCGGTCCGGGGGGCGCCGGACGTCGCGGGAGGGCGTCCGAGCGACGGCTCAGGTTCGGCGCTTCGGTGCTCCTGGCAGCCACGAGAAGCGATGATACATATCATGATTCATTGTGTCGCGCGCGACGGCGCGCGGCTCATGGCGCCGGTCCCCGTGTGCAGCGAGGGCGCGAGGTGTCGCCGGGCGAACTCACGCGCGGCCCGCGGGCTGTCGAGCCGCACGATGCTCTCGGGGGTGAGCAGGAACGACAGGACGAGACGCACGAGCAGCTCGCCGGCGACCTCGACGTCGAGCGGCTCGAGCCGCCCCTCGGCGACCTCGCGACCCAGTCGGTCGGCGAGGAATTCGCGCGCCGCCCGCACGATCGGTCCGGCGCCGAGCGTCAGGTGCGGCAGCAGCGACGCCGGCTCGGTGGTCAGCAGGCGACCGAGGAGCGCGTGCGTGCGCAGGAAGTCGAGCGTGAACGCGAAGCCCTCGACGAGGCGCTCGTCGGTGGTGGGCAGCTCGGCGACGGCCGCGTCCAGGGCGACGAAGAACCCCGCGCACTCGCGCAGGAGCACCGCATCGACGAGCGCATCCTTGTTCGAGAAGCGCCGGTAGATCGTCACGCGCGACATCCCGACGCGACGTGCGACGTCCTCCATCGTGGTCCGGCGGACGCCGAAGTCCTCGAACTGCGCCAAGGCGCCCGCGAGGATCCTGTCGGCGGTGTCATCGATCTCTGCGCTGCCGGCCGGACTGAGCGCGCGCCGCAGCAACGGTCCGAGCGACGGGTGTTCCGTGTGGGCGCGGTGGCTGCTCACCACGTCCAGCCTAGAGCCCGGCTGCGTCGCCGCCCGGTCTACGCCGGCGCATGTGTCGAAAAGGCGTCGATGACCGCGCGCACGCCATCCATGCCATGCCGGCTTGCATGGCGCAAGTCTCGTCGGCGAACTCGATCGCCGACATCGACAGTCAGCATCCGGACTACAGTTGACCGGTGGCGCGGAGCGGATCGATCACGCCGAAAGGGGAACGCCAAGAACAGGCGATCCTCGAAGCGACGCTGCGCTGTCTGGGCCGCGATGGCTACGCGGCGACCTCCCTGCAGCGCATCGCCGACGAGGCCGGAACCCACAAGCGGATGGTCCTCTACTACTTCGGCGACCGCGAGCGGCTCTTGGAGCGGGCCGTAGTCATGCTCGGGGACCGGCTGCTCACTCAGGTGGCCGAGGCGGTCGAGGGCCTCGAGGAGCCCGCCGACATCGTCGCCGCCGGCTTCGACGGGTTCTGGAGTGCGATCACCGGCAGCCGAGGGCTGCTTGTCGCCTATCTCGGGCTGATGGCCGAGTCGGTCACCGATTCCAAGCTGCAAGCGGCGACCCGTCACATCAACGAGGGGTTCCGCGCCATCATCGCGCGGCTGATCGCTGACGCGCGCAGAGGAGGCCGCAGGCTGCTGATGGACGAGGAGTCGCTGATCGTCCTGATCGTCGCCGGGGTCCACGGGCTGACCCTGGAGCACGTGCAGCGGGGCGAGAGCCCCGCCCTCGCCCGGGCGATCGTCGACTTCAAGGGCTGGCTGACGACGATCTCGGCGCCGCCGGATGGCAAGCTGCCAGGGCGCGCGCGGGTGGATCGACTCCCCGTCGTATCGCCTCAGCGACAGGGCTAGCCGGCCGGGCCGAAGACGAGCGCTTCCGCGTGGCGCCGTGCCGGGGCTCACGTCGACCGCTCGGCCTGTCCATCACCGGCTGTCTCGGCCTTCCATTCGTCCCAGCTCGCGGGCAGCGCCCGGCCCCCGCGGCGGAAGTGCTCGATGTCCACCTCGATGAAGAGGGCCCGGCCCTCGGCGATGACCTCCTCGCCGTCCAGAAGCCGGCCGACGAGGTGGAGCTTGCGGCCCTCTATGCGCTCGCATCGCGCTTCGACGCTGAGCTCGCGGTCGAGAAAGGCCGGCGCCCGGAAGTCGACGTTGAGGTTGGCGGTAACCGCGGGGCGCCGGACGAGGATCAGGACGGTTCCAAAGGCGTCATCGAGAACGGTCGCGACGGCGCCGCCGTGGGCGAAGCCGGGCGCGCCCTCCTGGCGGCGATCGAAGCGCACGCTCCCGAGAACCCGCTCGCCCTCGACGCGAAGCCTCAGTCCCATGTTTGCCGGGTTCTCTGGACCGCAGCCCAGGCAGTGAGGCTGATGGGCGGGGACCCTGCCGTCGGCGTCGGGTCTCATTTCGAGCTCTTCCCGAGCCACGTCTCCATCAGCGAGACACCGAGGTGCTCGAGCGCGTCGATCTGCTTGACCGCCATCAGGCCTCCGGCGTGGTCGTCCTGCTCGGCGTGAAGCGCCAGCGATCGCCAGAGCGATGAGAGGGCATCGTAGATCCCGGCGAGCGCGCGCAGGTCGGCGTCGTCGAGGAGCAGCGCCATGTCGTGGAGGAACTCCGAGTGCAGCGATCGGAACATGGCGCCGCCGGTCCCGGCCTTGACGATGAAGACGCGGAGTCCCCGAAGCGCAACCGGGAGGAGCTCGCCGAAGGTCCCGGGCCAGGCCGGGTAGGCGGCTGCAAATCGCTCGACGCCCTCCAGCCCGAAGGCGCCGGGCAGCCCGGCGATCGGGTCGCCGCCACTGCGCATGTTGGCGACGGCGCGCTCGATCGCCGCCCGCGTGGCGTCCGCGGGCTCTCGCAGGCGCTTCGGCCACTCGTAGACGAAGGTCGTGTGGAGATTGGGGCCGGGGAACGCGTCGGAGTTGCGGGCGTCGGCGAGCGAGTCAAGCGAGCAGGCCTGCAGCTCGTCACGGTCGTTGTCGGCGATCCAGGCGATCCCCTCGTCTTCGTCGTAGGCGACGACGACGATGTCGTGGCGGGTGTTGTGCATGCGGACACGCAGGTAGTCGAGGTGGCCGATGTCGGCCCAGACCATCGGTGGCCGCCCGGCGTCGACCTCCTCGCGCACCCATCGCCATCCCTCTTCGGGATCCTCCGTCTCGCGCACCTCGAGGCCGATGCCGAGATGATCGCCGACGTCGCGCTCCAGGTCGGCGGTACGGCCGACCAGGTAGATCGGCGGCTCCAGCTCGGGCATCTCGAGGTAGAGGAACCCGAGGCCGCCGGCGAGCCCGAACGCAGCGCCCTCCGACAGCGGCCCGGCGCCGTAGTCGAGGTGGTGCAGCTCCAGCAGGTCGCGCAGCGCGCCGGAGCCGCAGTGGCCGGCTCGGCGATGGGGGAATTGGGGCGCTTTCGTCAGGGAGCTCGGCACGGTGCGGTTCGTCGAATCCTGCCACCTGAGCGTAACCTACACCGATCGGTACGTTTTTGGTAGCTTGAGATCCATGCAAGGAGAGCCGACGGACATCGAGCAAGTGCAAGTCATCTCCGAAGAGGCCTGGCAGGACGGCCCGCCCCACGAGCTGTTCAAGCAGCTGCGCGACGTGTGCCCCGTGCATTGGACCGATGGCGTCCCAGAATATCCGAGCGAAGCAGGTTACTGGTCGGTGACCAGAGCCGATGACGTCGAGGCCGTCAGCCGCGATTGGGAGACCTACTCGTCGGCCAACGGCATCACGGTGGTCTCCGACGCGGTGATCCCGGTCGAGCTGATCTCGGCGATGTTCATCGGCATGGACCCGCCCAAGCACGACCGCCTCAAGAACCTCTTCCAGCGCGGCTTCACCCCGAAGCGGATCGCCGAGCACGAGGATAAAATCCGGGCGATCACGGTCGAGGTGCTCGATCGGCTCGAGGGGCGCGAGCGCTGTGACCTCGTCAGCGAGGTGGCCCAGCCGGTCGTCTCGCGGGTGATCGGCAGCTTCATGGGCATCCCGCCCGAGGACGACGAGCCCTGGGCGACGCTGCTTAACTCGCTGATCGGATTCGGCGACCCCGATCTGAACCCGAACGGCCCGGAGACGATCATGGAAAGAGAGGTGCCGCTGATCTTCGAGCGCTGCCGGGTGCTGATCGAGGAGCGTCGGCGCAACCCAACCGATGACCTGACCAGCCTGCTCGTCCACGCCGAGGTTGACGGAAACGGGCTCGAGGAGCACGAGATCGTCATGGGCTTCTTCCTGCTGATGGCCGCCGGCAACGACTCGACCAAGGCGACCTACTGCAGCGCCATGCGGGCGTTGATGGAACATCCCAGCCAGCGCGACCTTCTCCTGGAGGAACCGGGGCTGATCCCCGGCGCGGTGGAGGAGTCGCTGCGCATGTTCCCCGCCTTCTCGCATTTCCGCCGCACGGCGACCAAGGACACCGAACTCAACGGCGTGAAGATCCGCAAAGGCGACAAGGTGGTGATGTGGTACCCCTCCTCCAATCGCGACGGGGAGCGCTACGAGGACCCCGACCGCTTCGACGTGACGCGCAATCCCGACCACCAGGCCTTCGGTGCCGGCGGCAGGCACTTCTGCCTCGGCGCGGCCCTCGCTCGACTGGAGCTGCGGATTCTGATCGAGGAGACGCTGGGGCGATTTCCCGCCACGGCCCTCGACGGCGCGCCCGCCTACGCGGTCTCGCCGTTCGCCAACCAGCTCAAGACGCTGCCGGTCCGCCTGCGCGCCTGAGCATGGGAGGGCGCCCGGGGACTGGCCTTGCGGTGGGTGTACCCTGGCCACGGCCCTGGCACTCGGGGCGCCGCGGGCGGGCGGCGGGCGTTGCTGCGGGAGGTGCCGCTGCCTTCGCGGTCCTTGCCTTCCCGATCAACGGGTTCGCCCCGCTCGTCGGCGCGATTGAGTGGATGAAGTATCTCTCTGCCTTCTACTACTACGCGGGCAACGAACCGCTCGCAAACGGCGTCGACCTCGGCAACGTCGCCGTCTTGGCGGGGGTGACGCTCGGGGTTGTCGGGATCGCCGTGTGGGGCATACGGCGACGTGACCTGCGGGCCTGATCGGTGACTGTCCCGACCGTTACCCGGGATGCGACAGGACGACTGACCGCCGACCCTGTGTGGCTGCTCAACCTGGCCTACCGGGCGTTCAACTCGCGCGACATCGAGGCGGCGATCGCGTTGATGTGCATCGATGTGGACTGGCCGAACACGATGGAGGGCGGGCGCGAGCTGGGCCACGAAGCGGTGCGCCGCTACTGGTCGCGCCTCTTTCGTGTGCTGAGTCCGCGCGTCGAACCGCTGGAACACCGGAGCGAATACGGCCGCGTCGTGGTCAAGGTGCGGCAGCGGATTGAGGATACCCGGGGGCAGCCGCTCGCACACCAGCACCTGCGGCATGTCTTCAGCTTCCGCGAGGGCCTGATCGCCCGCATGGATGTCCGGGGCTCACCGCGTTTCGAGAGCTCCGGGTGATCCAGACTCTCGGCTGGCTGGGGACCGCTCGTGTGGCTTGTATTTAATCGTCAACCAGGCGGGTCACTTCGTCTATCTGCTCGATCAGGTCGCGCTCCAGCTCGGCGCGGTCGCTCCCGGAGAGCCTGTCCCCCCCTCGCAGCAGCAGCTCCAAAGTTGGCTTTGAGGCTGGCCAGCGGCGTGCGCAACTCATGCGATGCGTCGAAGACCGTCTGGCGCTGCGCGTCGGAGGAGCGCTGCAGGGCGTCGAGGGTGGCGTCGTAGGAACGGGCGAGGCGGCCAAGCTCGTCGTCGGTGCCGTCGTCCGGCAGGCGCCGGGAGAGATCGGCGCCGCCCGCGATCGACTCCGTCGTCGGTGAAGCGCCGCACCGGTGCCAGCGAGGCGCGCGAGACGAGCGCGCCGGTCGAGAATCTCTCTTGAACCGCGCTCCATGATTTCGGGAACTTCTCGCCAGAAGGCGGTCGACCGCCAAGGAATCCCTGCGAATCAGTGCTTTCCTGCAGACTCCCTCAAGTTCCACCCAATGAGGTCGTCGGGTAGCGTGCCGCATGACTGGCCGAGATCGAGAGGGTGCGGAGCGGGCACCGCACCAAGGCCCCATCGCCTCCCGTTACGCCACTGCTTGCGGCTTGACGGAGGCCCTCACGGTCAAGTCCCGTCCGAGCTCGGCGAGACCATCTACTCGATGCCGAACGACTTCGATGAGCTCGCTGAGCTGCAGGTACCGGTCGCATTGCGGCCCCGGGTCACCGAGATCCTCGCTGTCACCGAGCAGGCCTGCGGGGCCCTGTTGGACGACGAGTACGCTCGGCTCTGCACCGCCCTCGTCGGCCGGCTGGCGCGTAAGCGTCCTTCACCGCTGACCCGCGGGGATACCCGGATCTGGGCAGCGGGGTCGATCTACGCGCTCGGGCGGGTGAACTTCCTCTTCGACCGCTCGCAGGAGCCGCATGTGAGCGCCGATCAGCTCGCCGCGCAGCTCGGCGTCGCGAAGACCACCATGGCCAACAAGGCTGCGCAGATCCTCAAGGCACTCGACGTCGGCGCCTTCGAGCCGGAGCTGAGCCGGCGCTCGATGCTCGAGCAGCATCCGCTCGCCTGGCTGGTCGAGGTCAACGGGGTCCTCATCGACGCCCGTGCGCTTCCCACCGAGGTGCAAGACGAGGCTCGCAGGCGCGGCCTGATCCCCGACGTCGAGGACCGGCGGGCGGCGTAGCGCCATCGACGGCGCCTCGCTCGTCCGCCCTCAACCCTCCGGGGAGCGCCAGGAGTCCAGCAGCCGCTCCACCTCGTCTCGCACCAACAGCCGGGCTTCGCCACGATCCCGGCCGGACATCAGCAGCTGGTCGTAGCCCGTGTCCCGGTGGCGGACCGAGGCGGCCACGGCGAGTCCGATCGCGCCGTGGTCGAGCGCCCGCGCCGCGGCGCTGCGCCCCACTCGGCCGCTGCCGCGAGCCCCGGCGTGGCGGGCGATCTCCTCGGCCCGAGCGCGTGGGCAGCCGGGAAAGAGGCGGCGGATCTCTGCCGCCATCTCAGCCTGAAAGGCGAGGTCCTGCTCGGCGCGGCGAGGACGCTCTCGCTCGCGGCGCCTCGCTCGCGCCTCGGCATCGGCGAGGCATTCGGACTCTGCCTGCTCGAGTGCCTCCTCCTCGACCAGGATGCCCTGACGCTCATAGCGCCTCCTCGCCCTGCTGAAGCGGACGACCACGGCCGAGAGGCCGCTCGCCTTCCTCGCCCGCCTGGTCAGGGCGGCGTCGCCGGAGGGGAGGAAGACCAGATGACCGAGGTCGGCGCAACCGAGGCACAGCGGCCCCCTGTCTTCCATCGTCAGCATGCCACCGCCACCGCCGCACTCCACGCAGCTCCAGTCCTTGAGCGCGGAGACGACGACGATCTCCGACTTCGAGCCCCGTCTCCCGTGCTCGTCCGGCATGCCCTGCTCCCTCAGCCGGCCGCCCGCGCGCGCAGGGCCAGCCGCAGCGCCTCGCCGCCCCCGGGCGCCAGCGTCAGCTCGTCTCGAGCGCGCTGCGTCTCGCGGTCGTATTCGTAGCCGTGGACGAGCAGCCCCAGGGCCTCCGCCAGCCGCAACACGCCCCAGACGCAGCCACTCACCTCGTGGGCCTCCGGTGGCTCGCCGGCGGCGGTCCAGCCATCGGCGGCGATCGCGGCGGGAACGCGCCTGACGAGCTCGTCGCGATCGACGCTCGGCCCTCCGCCGAGGAGCACCGCCACGGCCAGCTCCTGGACGGCGCCGGCGAAGCCATCGGCGGCGATCAGGTGCGGGGCTGCCGCATCGCGCATGGCAATGCGATCGCTAAGGAGCGCCTCTCCCCGCTTGGTCAGGACGAGACTGCGGCCGGCTCTGCGAAGAAGCCGCATCCGCCGCGCGAGGTCGTGCAACTCGCACAGCCAGGAGACTTCGTCTTCACGGTGCGGCGGGCCCGACCGCTCCTCCCGCCACGCGTCCGGGAAGCGCTCGACGAAGGCGCGAACGAGGGCACGGTTGAGCGCCCCGGTCTGAGTCAGGCCGATCCCGCCGGCGGCTTCTTCGAGCAGCCAGGCAAGCGGCTCCATGAGATCGCCCTGGCCCGCCATCGCCCCCTCTGACGTCGGGGCCAGAAGCAACGGCAGGATGGGGGAGAGGATCTCGGCGCGCGGCTCGCTCCCGTCCCGGGCCCAACCCTCGAGCCGCTCGGCGACGATCGCCTCGAGCGGCGAGCGTTCATCCAGCTCGGCGTTGGGACGGCGCAGGAACTCGGCGACCAGCGCCGCCTGCCGGCGCTTGAACCCGCGGGCACCGGGGTCGACGCCCTCCCCCTCGATCCAGTGCTCCAGATCACGCGCCAGCCGATCGCGCAACCGCGCCTCCTCGAAGCCCATCATCGAGCGCCAGGCAAGGACGTCGGTATCGGGCGGCTCCAGGCCCGAGGCCACGAGCGCCTCGCGCAGCTGCTCGCCAGCCGCGCGGTCATCCTCCTCCCATGCCCGCAACATCGCGATCGTCTGCTCGCAGGTGCAGAGCTCCGCGTAGGCATCGGCGCCCTCGCCGGCAAGCGCGAGGAAGCGGCCGAGTCGTGCAGCGACTTCCCGCTTCACCTCGAGCGGCGCGAGCAACTTGCAGGGCAGCTGATACCAGAGGAAGAGCTGCAGGTCGTAGCGGCTGATCTCGACCGGCGCGTCCGCGTTGTCCCGGCCGGCGATCAGGTCAAGCGCTCCTTCGACGTCCGCAGGCCCCTGGAGATCATGCTCGCCCAGCAGCGCGAGCGCCCGCTCGACCGATGTCGGAGACAGCTCTACCGGCACGGGGCTCAGTCTGCCGGAATCGGCGGCGAAGGTCGTGGCGGGCGGGTCCGCCCCCGGGCCTACGTTGTCAGCAACGCCTGGGTGAGCCGACCTCGGTCCCGGAGACCGGGGCGAAAGAGGGGCAGAAAGAACCATGGCTCTGACTACAGCGCGTCGTCCGACACGGCCCACGTGCTGACTGCGGCATCCCAGTTGCCGTGTGTCTCGCCGGAGAGCACAGGATCGAGGAACTCATCGACCTCATCGAACGCGTCGGCTCTGCTGGCCATGAAGGTGAAGAAGTCATTGAGGCGGAGCCGCTGGGCCGCTGCGATGTCCTCGATCGCGGCCTCCTCGAAAGCGACTCGCTTGCGAAGTCGCGTGAGGCTGAGCCCAGTCCTCTCGGCCTCCGCCTTCAGCCGCTGCTCCAGGGCCATGCGAGACGCGGCAGCCTCTCGTATCTCACGAGGTCACCGCCGCGAGGGCGCCGCTCACCGTGTCGAGGCGGCCGCGACTTCGCGCCTCCTCTTCGAGTTCCCGCGCCGTGAGCAGCCCGCGGCCGAGCGCCTGCCGCAGGGCCATCTCCAGCTGCTCGGGCTGCAGTTCCCCGGCTACGTCGACGAGCGTTCGCGCCGGGGCGGTCAGGGGGAGTCCTTCGCGCCAAACCGTGCCGACCTCTTCCTCGTCGGGGCGGGTGTGGATGACGACGCCGGCCGGACGGCGCACGCCGCGGTATCGGCGTCCGAGGAGCAGGTGGACCGCGTCGGGGATGACGTCGCTGAGATCGAGCAGGGCGAGCGCGCTTTGGTGCGCCGGTTCGGAAGGACCCGTGGCGGCCGCCCTGGCGGTCTGGGTCGCGGAGCGCAAGTTGGCTCCCACCGGCTGCGGCGCTGCCGGTGATCCTTCGTGGGAGGAGAGGAGCGAGCTGAGGCTCCACGGGACGCACCGCTAGTCTCAAAGGAAACCGACCACGGGAGGCAACATCACGCTCAACGACGATCTCAAGTCCCGGCAACTGGACTCCGCGCCGCAGGAATCGGACAGCGCCAGCGGCGGCCTGACCGATGCAAACGAGTATCTGATGCCTCTGGAAGCCCCTCCCGAGCCGACTGCCGCAGAGCGTCAGGTGGCCGATCTGATCCAGATCGAGACGGATCCGGAGACGGCTACGGCCGTCCTCGATCGGGTGCCACTCTGGTTTCACACCTTCTCGCTCGACCGCTCGAGGGGGGTCTACACCCACGGCATCGCCCGTGATCACCGCTACCGGATCCCCGCCCTGCCCGAGGATTTCGGCGGCATGAGCGTGCTCGACATCGGCACCTTCGACGGCTTCTACGCGTTCCTCGCGGAGGCGCGCGGGGCGGGGCGGGTCGTCGCGGTCGACAACGAGCAGTACAGGGAGTGGATCAGCTCGCGCTGGGGTGTCGAGTTGCAGGGGGGCGAGGGGTTCGCCGCGATTCGGGAGCTGCTCGACTCCGAGGTCGACTACCGACGCATCGACGCATTCGATCTGGACGAGCTCGGGGAGACGTTCGACCTCATCCTCTGCTTCGGGATCCTGCACCGGGTGGAGAACCCGCTGGGGCTGCTGAAAATCATGCGGCGGCGCCTCGCGGCCGGCGGGCGCGTGCTGCTCGAGACCCACGGGGCGGCGGATCGGACTCTCGATTCCGCGGCGGTTCACATCCCCGCGCCGGGAGAGGTCTATGCCCATGATGACTTCGTGTACTGGGGCTTCACCGCCGCAGGCCTGGACGCGATGGCTCGCCATGCGGGCTTCGAAGGCTTCGAGCTGATCGACACGCCGGTGATCGACGGCCATCCGCGCGTGCTCGGGACGCTCCGCTCCGGCCCGCTCGACTGATCGCGGTCCCACGGGGGCGGGCGGTGGTTCCTTCACGCCGGCAATACATCTGTTTTCCAGGGCATTAACAACTCCGGGGGGGTTTCGTGGTCCGATTCGGGTGGATCGGACCACGACCTATGACCTCGGCACTGCCCCCTCTATATGCGCACCGGCTCGGCCGCCACTACGGCCCGGACTCCTCGGCGGCCGCCCTTCGCCACACCCTGAACGACCCGGTCGAGGGCCTCGAGACCGATGTATGCCTGACCGCCGACGATCGGCTGGTCCTGCTGCACGATCCGCTGCTCACGCTCGGCACCACGCTTGACGGCTGGGCGCGCCAGAGGACCGCGGAGGAGATCCGATCGGCGCTCATCCGTGACTCCGCGGGAGAGCCGACGGCAGAGCACCCGCTCCTGCTCGAGGAGCTGATCGACCTGGTGCCGGAGGCGGTCGGCCTCCAGCTCGAGGTCAAGGCGCACGCCGACCCGGCCCTCGCCCGCCGCACGGCCGAGGCGCTCTGCAGGCGGCTTCGGGGAGAGCCGATCCGCGACCGAGTCGAGGTGATCAGCTTCCATGGCGAGGCGTGCGCTGTCGCCTCCGCAGACGGGATCCCGTCCCGTCTCGTGATCTGGGCCGACTACGCGCCCGAAGCGCTCGCCTCCTGGGCTCTCCGGAGCGGAGTGGAGGGGATCTCGGTCGAGCACTTCATGCTCTCCGAGCGGCTGGTCGGGGTGCTTCGGGACGCCGGGCTGAGCGTCAACGTCGGCACCGTGAACCACCCGGAGCTCCTGGGCCGGGTGCTCGAGTTCGCTCCCGATGCGATCGGCACCGATCGCCCTCACGAGCTTCGCGCGGCGGCCGAAGCAGCCACCGCGCCGGCGCTCGGCAGTCGCTGAAGCCGCTCCTTGCGGTCGTGCAGCGCCAAGGCCCTAAGATCGGACAGATGAGCACCCGACTTCCGGTGGCGCTCGGAGTCCTCGCCCTGCTGGCGCTGGCGCTTCCGGACCGGAGCGCCGCCGATCACGTGACGGCAAGCCCAACGGCCTCGGCTCGGCTCGGCGAGCCGATCGGCGACCGATCCTGGGAAGTGGTGGTCGACTGGGGCATCAACTGCAGGGGCGCGGAAGCTCCGACGTACGGCGGCAGCCTCTACCTCGTCGACCAGGTCACCGGCGAGCAGATCTACCTGGGGGGAACGTTCGCGGCTTCGGGCCAGGACACGCCGGTGGTGAGCAGGAAGAGCACCCCTCGGTACCTCTATCCGCTGATCAGGTCGTTCTGCTCCAGTGGCCTGCCCTCGTTGCACGGGTCGGAGACGATCGAAGCGACCGGGAGCGTGGTGGAAGTGCCCGCGTTGGGCGCCGGCGGTGGCGGTGGCTCCGGAGGCGACCACGGGGCGCAGGGCGGCCGCGACTTTCCCGGCGGAGGCTTCGGCGCCCCGTCTGACCCGCTCGGTCCGGGCGGGTGCGAGGGCTCGCGCCAGGGCACGGCTCGCGCCGACACCTTGGACGGCACCGCGACCGGCGACCTGATCTTCGGCCTGGGTGGAGACGACCTGATCCGCGGTCTTGCCGGAAGCGACTGCCTGGTCGGGGATGGCGACGACGACCGCCTGCTGGGCGGCAAGGGGTCCGACCGGCTCACCGGTGGCGCCGGCGCCGACATGCTCGTCGGCGGCAGCGGCGTCAATCGCTACGACGCGGGCTCCGGAAACGACATCGTGAAGGCCGCCAACGGACGGCGCGAGCTCGTCTCATGCGGCCGGGGCCGGGACCGGGCTCAGGTCGATCGCGACGACCGCGTGCGCAGTTGCGAGCAGCTCACGCCTGGATGAGCGGTTCCACGGCTCAGGCCACGATTGGCCCGAAGGACAGCCGCGCGCTGGTGCCTGGGGAGGCGGCGCGCTATCCGCGAGGCCCGGACGTCAGCGTGATGGTGGTCGCGGTGACCTGAGAGCCGACAGTGGCTCTGGCGACCATTCGGACCGGCCTGCCCTTTCGCCGCGCCCGCTTCAGCAGCCTCTCGCCCACCTTCCCGAGCCTGACCTCGACGCGCTTCTGCTTGTGCGCGGGGATCGAGAACCGGGCGCGTCCATAGACGGTTGACCTCTTCGACTTCCTCGATTCGCTGGCCCTGCCCCCTCCCGTCCCCTGGCTGAGCAGCTGGAGCAACCCCCTGCAGGTCGTGTCGAGCGCGCACGCGACCGGCAGAATCACGGCGTTGCCGCGGAGCCGTGGCTTTCCGATCTTCACCGGCTTCGCGGCCCGGGGCGCCGGAGGCGGCTGCGACGGTGGGTCGATCGTCAGCTCTGCCTGCATCAGGACCTCGCCGAGCGTGTACCAGGCTCCCAATGCGTAGAAGGGATTGGGGCCGCCCCAGCCGGTGCCCTGGCGGTCGGGCGGCAGCGGGACGGTGAGGTCTCCCTGCGTCGATGGGATGTCGACGTATGGGCTGATCCAGGCCGACAGGAACTGGCTGCTGAGATCGGCGGGGATCGGCGTCGTGTTGTCGAGCATCGACACCACGAGCACGTCGAAGCGGGAGGAGTTGTCGTTGGGGTTGTACAGGGACCGGGCCGGCAGATTCGTGGCGACGTGCACCAGCCCGTCCGCGCCGGGGGACATGACGAAGTTCGCGCTGTCGGCGATGTCCTGCGCCAGGCCGGGGTCCGCCGTGCTGTTGGCGTCGCGGATGTACTCGACGACGCTGAGCCGCGCCGGCCCGGCGGGCGCTCCCGGAGCCGGCTTGAAGGTGACCTGGGTGATCGTGCCGTGCTGATCGCCGTGCACCCGGGGATCGGGGAACGGGATGACGTGAGTGGCCGAGGTGTCCGCTGGATTGAAGGCGTTCCCGGTCGTATAGGCGCTGCAGCCGAACCGGCCGGCGTACTGGAAGACGTTGAAGTCGCCGCAGGTGACGGTCGAGTTCGAGACGTGGGCGTTGAGGTCCGAGCCGAACGTCACGGCCTCGGCCGACGCGGGAGGGACAAGGGCGCAGAACGCCGCGATCGTGAGCAAAGCGCGTCTCACGCAGCAGTTATCGGCGCGGTCGCCGCCGATCTTGAGCCAACCGCAGGCCGTCCGCCCGCCCTGAGCGTCAGTCGCCTCGACCCCTGCAACGGCCACCCCTCGCCCGGGCCGGTCTACGCCTACCACTACCACGGCCTGCTTCCCTGCGTGACCGAGCTCCCGCCGCGTAGCGCTCCGGGGGAGTCTCCTCGATGCCCTCCTGCCCGAACATCGGCACGATCCGGTGGCCGAGGGCGAGCGCGGTGTCGAGCGCCTCGGTGCCGGCGGCCGCGAGGAGGAGGCCGCCGCGGTGCTCCGCCACGCGGGCGCGGTCGACGTCACCGAGACATCCGCTCCCGACGGCGAGGCCGTCCGGTGCCAGCAGCGGCCTGACCAGCTCGCAGGACCAGCGGGTGTCGTAGGCCTTGACGACGACGAGGACGAGGTCGAAGGGATCCCGCAGCGTCGCCACCGCGCAGAGGTGGAAGATCCGCAGCGACGGCGTCGTCGAGCCTTCGGGCGTGTCGACGCGGACGCCGTTGGCACGGATCGCCTCGCGTGCGCCGGCCACTGCTCGATGCAGGTGACGTCGAGGCCGGCGTCGGTGAGGTCCGCGGCGACCGCGGCGCCGTTCGCACCGGGCGCCGACGACTGCGATTCGCTTGCCTGACATCTCAGTGCTCCTTTAAGTCCTGCTTACCGATTGAGCTCGCGATCCCAGCGCGGCTGTGCGCTAATACTAAACGCAATCCGGGGAAGCGCCCGCCGCGCGGTTGCGGCTTAGCCGCGCCGGCATCGGGGTCGGTCTACGGATTCGCCGCCGCCGCGGCTCTTCGACGATGTGCCGATGGATGACGCGCAGGCGCCTGAGGCCGGCGACACGACCGGGGCCGTCGACCCGCAGCCGAGAACGCTGATCGAGCTGGAGGGCGTCGCCCGCCGCTATGACATGGGCGAGGTGACCGTCACCGCCCTCGAGCAGGTGGACCTGCGGATCGAGCCGGGCGAGTTCGCCGTCGTCCTCGGCCCCTCGGGCAGCGGCAAGACGACCCTGCTGAACATGATCGGCGCGCTCGACTCGCCGACGGAGGGGACGATCCGGATCCGCGGCGAGGACATCAGCGGCGCCTCGCGGGGGGACCTGTTCGCCTTCCGCCGCCGCACCGTCAGCTTCATCTTCCAGACCTTCAACCTCTTCCCGGCGCTGACGGCGCTGGAGAACGTCGAGTTCGGCGCCGACGTCAGCGGCCGCGGCGACGCCCGCGAGGTCGCCGCCAAGACGCTGGACCGCGTCGGGCTCGGATCCCGCGGCAGCCACTTCCCGCACGAGCTCTCCGGCGGCGAGCAGCAGCGGGTGGCGATCGCGCGGGCGCTGGCGACCCGCAACCCGATCCTGCTGGCCGACGAGCCGACCGGCGAGCTCGACTTCCGCACCGGCGTGCAGATCCTCGACCTCCTGCACGAGCAGACCCACACCGAGGACACGGCGGTGCTGATCGTCACCCACAACCGCGAGATCGCCCGCGTCGCCCACCGGGTGATCGAGCTCTCCAGCGGCCGGATCGTCTCCGACGCGCCCAACCCGGGCGGTCCCGCCGACATCTCCGAACTGCACTGGTGAGGATGAAGCGGCTCGGACTCTGGCTGCGGTGGTCGCTCCGCGACCTGCGCGGCCGCTGGGCGCTGGTGCTGGCGATCGGGCTGGTGCTGGCGATCGGGACCGGCGTCAACGCCGGCCTCGGCAGCCTCGAGGACTGGCGCGTCGCCTCCAACGACGCCAGCTTCGAAGCCCTCCACGCCCACGACGTCGAGATCTCGCTGACCGAGGGGACGGGCGCGCCGGCCGGCTCGCTGTCGCGGCTGGTCGGCGGGATCGCGGCCGCCGGCGACGTCGAGGCGACCGAGGAGCGCCTGCGCCTGCCGACCCAGGTCGAGGTGCTGCGGCCCGGGGCGGAACCGCTGCTGGTCTCGGCCGAGCTCGTCGGCTCGCCGCTCGGTCCCGAAGGGCCGGCGATCGACGGCGTCTACGCCTCGGCCGGCCGCGCCCTGCGCGGCGGCGACGAAGGCCGCCCGGTCGCCGTGCTCGAGCGCGGCTTCGCCGAATACAACGAATTGCCCGCGAGCGGCGAGCTGCGCCTGCCGGGCGGCAGGCGCCTGCGCTACGTCGGCACCGGCGGCTCGCCCGAGTACTTCATCGTCACCCGCCCCGGCGGCGGCGAATTCGGCGGCGCCGAGGCGCACTTCGCCGTCGTCTTCACCTCGCTGCGGACGGCGCAGCGGATCGCCGACGGGCCGCCGCAGGTCAACGACGCGGTCCTGCGCCTGCGCGACGGGGCCGGCACGGCCGCGGTGCGCCGCCAGCTCGAGCGCGCCCTCGCCGCCGCCGGCCTCAGCGGCGAAGTCACGCGGCTGGCCGACGACCCCGGCTACCGCGTCCTCTACAAGGACGCCAGCGGCGACCAGCAGCTGCTCGACGTCTTCGCGATCCTGATCCTCGCCGGCGCCGCGCTCGCCGCCTTCAACCTGGCGACGAGGATCGTCGAGGCACAGCGGCGCGAGATCGGGATCGGGATGGCGCTGGGGGTGCCGCCGCGCGAGCTGGCGATCCGGCCGCTGCTGCTGGGGGTGCAGATCGCGATTGCCGGGACGCTGCTGGGACTCGCCCTCGGCCTGATGATGGGGGACATCTTCCGCGGCGTGCTCGAGGACCTGCTGCCGCTGCCGGAGATGCGGACGCCGTTCGAGCCGGGCGTCTTCCTCCGCGCCGCCGTGATCGGCCTGGTGCTGCCGATCGTCGCCACCGCGATCCCGGTCTGGCGGGGGCTGCGGCAGACCCCGGTGGATGCGATCCGGGTCGGCTTCCGCGCCGCCCGCGGCAGCGGCGTCGCGGCGCTGGCCAAGCACCTGCGGCTGCCGGGGTCGAGCATCGCCCAGATGCCGCTGCGCAACGCCCTGCGCGCCCCGCGGCGGACGCTGCTGACGGTGCTCGGGATCGGCGCCGTGCTCAGCGTCCTCGTCGCCTTCCTCGGCCTGATCGACTCCTTCAACGCCACCGTCGACCGCAGCGAAGCGGAGATCGCCCAGGACAACCCCAACCGCGTCGTCGTCTCGCTCGACGGCTTCCGCGACGCCGGCACCGCGCGGCGGATCGTCGCGCGCGCCCCCGGCGTCGAGGCGGCCGAACCGCAGCTGACCCTGCCGGTGAAGCTCTCCGCCCCCGGGGGCGAGGCCTTCGAAGGCTCGCTCACCCTGCTCGACCTCGCGAGTCCGATCTGGGCGCCGACGATCGTCTCCGGAACGGCGCCCGCGCCCGGCCGTCCCGAGATCGTCATCTCCGAGAAGGCCGCGGCCGACCTCGGGGTCGGGGTCGGCGAGCGGATCACGATCGCCTACCCGCGGCGGCGCGGCTCCGGCTATTCCGAGGAGAGGGCGAGCGTGCTGGTCAGCGGCCTGCACCCGGGCCCGTTCCGGACCTTCGCCTACATGGACCCGTCGGTCGCCGCCCTCGCCGGCCTGCCCGGCATCGCCAACCAGGTCTCGGCGACGCCGCGGCCGGGGGTGACGGCGAACCGGATCGCCCGGGCGCTCTTCCGCGTCCCCGCGGTCGCCTCGGTCGAGCGGGCGACGGCGACGGCGCAGTTCGTGCGCGAGCGGCTCGACGACTTCATCGGCGTGATCCAGATCATCGAGGTGTTCGCCCTCGCCCTGGCGCTGCTGATCGCCTTCAACTCCTCGGCGATCGGCATCGACGAGCGCCGGCGCGAGAACGCGACCATGCTCGCCTTCGGCGTCACCGCCCCGAAGGCGATGGCGCTGGCGGTAGGTGAGAGCCTGGTCGCCGGCGTTCTCGGCACCCTCGTCGGCCTCGCCGGCGGCTTCCTCGTCACCAGCTGGGTCGTCGACCAGACGCTGCCGGAGACCCTCCCCGACCTCGGCCTGGTGATCGAGATCGCGCCGGCATCGCTGGCGATCGCCGCCGCGGTCGGCGTCGCCGCCGTCGCCCTGGCGCCGCTGCTGAGCGCCCGCCGCATCCGCCGCATGGACGTGCCCTCGACGCTGCGGGTGATGGAATGAGGGGGACGGCGAACCGGGCGTGCCCGGAGATTGATCTGATAATCTGATTCTGTGAAGCAGCTCAGCGCCACCGAGGCCGCTCGCCGCTTCTCCGACGTCCTCGACAGCGTCGAGTCCGATCACGAGACCTTCGTGGTGGTCAGACGCGGACGGGCGGTAGCCACGATCGGCCCCGCTCTCGGCGGAACCGGACGGGCTTTGAAGAGCGCTCTGCGAGAGAACCTGCCCGACCCGCAGTGGGCGGCCGACCTGCGCGAGCTGCGCGAGAGCGTCGGCCCAGGTACCGACCCCTGGCACGACTGATCCTCGACACGACGGTCCTGGTCGATGCCGAGCGCAAGGGCCCGGCGGTGCTCGATCGGCTCATCGACGACGAGGACGACGTGGCGATAGCCGCGATCAGCGTCGCGGAGCTCGCCGTCGGCGTCGAGCTGGCCGACGAGGGGCGGCGGGAGCAGCGCGCGGCGTTCGTCACGGCGGTGCTGGATGCGGTCTCGGTCGAGCCCTACGACGTGGACGTCGCCGAGGCGCATGGGTCGCTGCTGGCGCACGCCCGCCGCAGTGGCCGGCGACGCGGCGCGCACGATCTCATCGTCGCCGCCACCGCGCGGGCGCGCGGACGAGAGGTCGTCAGTGCCGACTCGGGTGACTTCGACGAGCTTCCCGGCGTCACGGTCCGGGAGCCGCGGTAGCCGGGGTCGCCTGGGGGCCCGTGGGCGCCTCGACCCGAAGTGGCGCCGTCCTGCCGCCGGGAACGTCCCTGCGATCCCGCCATCTTGGCCAGGTTCGGAATCGGGCGCAGCGTGCTCTCGGCGGCGATCGCGACCGTCGGGATCTTCACCGCTCTCCTCGCCGCCACCCCCGCCGGCGCGGCGCAGGTGGACCGCTTCACGCCGCTCGCGGCCGAGGTCCTCGCCGCGCCCGAACCGCTGCTCGCCAGCGACGGGCGCCGGCACCTCGCCTACGAGCTGGTGCTGACCAACCACTCCTTCCCCGGCGCCAGGGTCACGGTGCGGAGGATCGAGGCGATCGCCGGCGGCAAGGTCGTCGGCACGCTGGCCGGCAGGGGGCTGGCGGCGATGATGAAGCCGTTCGCCGCCAAGAAGCCCGGGGTCGTACTCCAGAACGGCGAAACGGGGACGGTGCTGATGGACCTGTCCTTCCCGCGCGGCGCGAAGCTGCCGCAGCGGCTCACGCACCGACTGGTGACCTCCTCGCAGCCGCAGAGCACGGTCAGCCCGACGACCTTCGTCGCCGCTCCCACCCCGGTCTCCCGGCGGCAGGCGGTCGTCGTCGCGCCGCCTCTCCGCGGCCCCGGCTGGGTGGTCGGCAACGGCTGCTGCGCCGACTACACCTCCCACCGCTCGAGCGTGCTCGCGGTCAACGGCGGGCTGTTCGCCGGCGAGCGCTTCGCGATCGACTTCTTCCAGCTCGCCCCCAACGGCCACCTCACCGTCGGCCCGCAGGACCAGCTCTCCAGCTATCCCTATTTCGGCGACGAGGTCCTCTCCGCGACCGTGGGCAAGGTCGTGGCCGTCGTCGACGGCCTGCCCGACGTGCCGGTCGACTTCGAACTGCCGCCGATCACCGCCGCCGAGGCGGGCGGCAACCACGTCGTCGTCGCGATGGGCCGCGACCGCTTCGCCTTCTACGCCCACCTCCAGCCCGGCAGCATCCGGGTCGAGGCCGGCGACCGCGTCGGCGTCGGCGAGACGCTCGGCCTGCTCGGCAGCAGCGGCAACAGCAACGCCCCGCACCTGCACTTCCAGCTGATGGACGGCCCGATCCCGCTCGGGTCCAACGGCATCCCCTTCCGCTTCAGCCGCTTCGCGGTCGAAGGCACGCTGACCAACTTCGCCCAGGTCTTCGTCCTCGACCAGCAGGCGAAGGTGGCCGCGAAGCCCCGCGGGCCCCACGCCGCGGAGCTGCCGCTCAACCTCCAGGTCCTGGACTTCAAGTAGCCGCCGCTTCGCCCTCGCCGCCCGACCCACAGGCTTGCGCCGCGCCGACCTCGGCAAGCGCGTCGGCTGCGACGCCCAGGGCGCGACCGCCGGCGGTCGCGGCGGCACGACCAAGCTCGCGCCCGACCGCCTGGTCCGCGGCCGCGGACCAGGCTAGGGCCGGCTGGCTCCGGTCGCTTCCTACTTGGCGACCGTGACCCTCCCGTACATGCCCTGCGCGTAGTGGCCGGGCAGGTTGCAGAACATCACGTACTTGCCGGGGGTGAGATCGAATTCCTCGGATTTGGTCTCACCGGCCTCGACGTCCGCGATCTCGCCGATCTCTTCCGCTTCCTTGCCGAGCTTCTCCTCGTCGACGTCGCCGTTGCCTTCGGTCGGAAGGTTGGCGGGGTTCTTGCTCGTCTTGAAGAGCACCAGCTCGTGCTCGACCGAGCCTTTGTTCGGCGCTTCGATCGTCGTCTGCCCGGCCTCTGCCGTGGCGTTCTGCGGTTCGAAGTAGAACTCGCCCATCTTGATCTCGACCGCCTTTCCGCCCGTGCCGCCGGCGGCTTCGCTCTCGGTTGCGCCCCCGGTCGGGGTCGTCGTCTCGTCGTCGCCACCACAGCCCGCCAGGAGAACCCCGGCGATCACCACCGACGCCATCACTCCCGCTGGTCCCTGCATCCGGACTCTCATCTTCGGCCTCCCTACGTAGGCCCAGAACGAACACTGGGCGCCTGCTCTCCCCTTGCGGGGCCAGACCTATCACACCTATGGAGCCGAGCGCGAGAAACGCGCTGTTTCGCCGAGCGGGCCGAGCTCCAGCCCGGTCTCCTTTTCGGAGACCTCCCAGAGGCGGGCGATGCCGCGGCTGAGGCCGAGGCGGCGGAGCACCGGCTTGCGGGCCGGCGGGCCGCTGTTGACCCAGAGCGGGCCGTAGAACTCGCCGCTCTTCGCCCGCGGGTCGGTGGCGGCGCGCAGCTGCGAGAGCGCGCCCTGGGCCGGCGACATGCCCATGTTCGCCGCGAGCGCGCGGAAGAAGCGCTGCGAGCGGCCGCCACCGGTCGCTTCGACGCTGACCACCTGCAGCTCCGTGTTGGAGAGCCCGGGGTGGGCGATCAGGCTCGCGGCGGGCGCCCCCGCCGCGGCGAGCAGGCGGTGCAGGCCGAGGCCGAAGTGGAAGTTGGCGAGCTTCGCCTGGCCGTAGGCGCGCCAGGGCCGGTAGCGGCCCTCGAGGTGGGGATTGTCGGGGTCGACGGCCCGGCCCATGTGGTGGGCGGTGCTGGTCACGGTGACGACCCGCGCCGCCGGGGCGCGCAGCAGCGCCGTCAGCAGCAGCGCCGTCAGCGCGAAGTGGCCGAGGTGGTCGACGCCGAGCTGCATCTCGAAGCCGTCGACGGTGCGGCGCTCGGGGATGCCCATGACGCCGGCGTTGTTGACCAGCAGGTCGAGCGAGTCGTGCGCGGCGAGGATCCGCGCGGCGGCCTCGCGCACCGAGGCCAGCGAGCCGAGGTCGAGCGGGACGACCTCGAGCGAGGCCGCCGGCATGCCGGCGCGGATGTCGGCCTCGGCCGCCGCCGCCTTCTCCTGGTTGCGCGCCGCCATCAGCACCCGGGCGCCGGCGCCGGCGAGGGCGCGAGCGGTCTCCAGCCCGAGGCCGCCGTTGGCGCCGGTGACGACCGCGGTGCGGCCGTTGAGGTCCGGGATGTCGGCGACGCTCCAGCTCACGGGATCAGAGTCGAACCGTGACGGTACCCCACCATCGGGGCGATCTGGTCGAAGCTGAGGTTGGTGGTGCGGCGCAGGTGGTTGGCGCGCTCGACCCGCAGGCGCTTGACGAGGTCGTGCGGGGTGAGGCCGGTGCGGGCGCGGCAGTGGCGCTCGAGGGTGCGGCGGGTGGTGCCGATCGCGGCGGCGGCACCGACGGTGAGGTCGGCGTCGAGGTGCCCGCGAACCCAGTCCTCGAACTCGGTGACGAGGGCGTCGGCGCCGGCGAGGTGGCCGGCCGCGGCGGCGACGCTGATCGTCGGGCGCTCGTCGATCAGCAGCAGGCGGGCGACGGCGTCGGCGAGCTGGGGGCTGACGCCGGAGACGATCGCCATGCCGAGGTCGATGTGGGCGAAGGCGGCGCCGGCGGTGGTGACCGGGCCGCTGTGCACGACCATCCGCGACATGTCGAGCTCGACCTCGGGGTAGCGCCGCCGGAACTCGCCGGCCAGCCACCAGGTCGTCGTCGCGGCGCGGCCGTCGAGTACCCCGGCCTCGCCGAGGCCGGGGACGACGAGCAGGTCCAGCTCGCCCAGCGCCGCGCCCGCGCCGACCACCTCGTCGACCGCGAGGGTCAGCCCGGACCCGGTCCGCACCTTGCGGGCGGCGCCGACGGTCCGCACCTCGATCGGGTCGATCGCCCGGTCGACCCTGCCACGCATCCGCTCCGCCGTGGCGAGGATGTCGAGCAGCGCGGTGAAGCCGGCGTCGAAGCAGCCGGGGATGGCGGTCACGCCCACGCGTATGTCGCAAACCGTATCGAGCCGGTCGCATCGGTCGACCTGACCACGGTCACCAAGGTGGTCATGACCCACCTGCACTTCGACCACGCCGGCGGGCTGGCCTCGCTGCCGGCCTCGATGCCGGTCTTCGTCCAGCGCCGCGAATGGGAGGCGGCCAACGACGCCGCGGCCGCGGCGAGGAACTCCTTCCTCCCCCGCGACTACCAGTGCCTCGCCGACCGCGTCGTCCTCGTCGACGGCGACCACGACCTGCTCGGCGACGGCTCCGTCCGGCTCCTCTCGACGCCCGGGCACACCCCCGGCCACCAGTCGGTCCGCGTCGGCCTGGGCCTCGTGATCGGCGGCGACGTCACCCACTTCGCCGCCGGCCTCGACGACCACCGCTTCCCGCTCTTCGCCGACGACCACGCCGCCCAGGCCGCCTCGGCCGAGCGCCTGCGGGCGCTGCGGGACGGCGGCGCCACCGTCCTCCCCGGGCACGATCCCGACCTGCTCAGCGCCGCTGCTTCTTGGCGTACTTCCTGCGGTGCTTCTTTTTCTTATTGACGAGCTTCGTCGTGCGCGACTGGGTGGCGGCGTTGCCGTCGGCGCGTAGGTAAAGGTTGATATCGCCCACGGCAGCTGGCTAGGCGGTCCCGCGGTACTTGGCGGCCAGCAGCAGCAGGCCGACGATCGTGGAGGCGTCGCGGAGCTCGGGCAGCGCCTCCTCGATGTCGGCGAAGGCGAGGCGGACGACCTCGATCTGCTCGTCCTCGTCCGCCTCGCCGACCTGCTCAGAGAGGCCGGTTGCTTCGAAGATCGTCACCCGCTCGTTGACGTAGCCGGGGCTGGGATAGATGACCTGCAGCTGCTGCCAGCGCTCGGCCCGCAGCCCCGCCTCCTCGCTCAGCTCGCGGGCGGCGCACTCGAGCTTGCTCTCACCCTCGACGCCGAGCGTGCCGGCGGGGATCTCCAGCAGCCCGTCCTCCTCGACCGCCTCGCGCGGCTGGCGGACCAGGTAGACGACCTCCTCGTCGTGGGCGAGGATCGCGACCGAGCCGGGGTGCTGGACCACCTGGCGCTCGACCTCGCTGCCATCGGCCCGGCGGTAGCGCCGCAGGACGACGTCGGCGGCGGGACCCTCGTAGACGGTCTCGGATCCGAGCAGCTCCATCTGCACATGAAACCGTACGGGGCAAAGGCGGCGCCGGCGGAGGCGGCGGAGGCTGGAGCTGAGCCGCGGGCCCGCCGCTAGTAACGGTAGTGGTCCGACTTGTAGGGGCCCTCGACGGGGATGCCGAGGTAGGCGGCCTGCTCGGCGCTCAGCTCGGTCAGCTGGACGCCGAGGGCGTCGAGGTGGAGGCGGGCGACTTTCTCGTCGAGGTGCTTGGGCAGGACGTAGACCGACTTGGACTCGTATTTCTCCGGGCTGCCGAAGAGCTCGATCTGGGCGATCACCTGGTTGGTGAAGGAGTTCGACATCACGAAGGACGGGTGCCCGGTCGCGTTGCCGAGGTTGAGCAGGCGGCCTTCGGAGAGGACGATGATCGAGTGGCCGTCGGGGAAGCTCCACTCGTCGACCTGGGGCTTGATCTGGGTGCGCTCGGCATCGGACTCTTCGAGCGCGGCCATTTCGATCTCGTTGTCGAAGTGGCCGATGTTGCCGACGATCGCGTTGTGCTTCATCCGCGCCATGTGGTCGGCGGTGATGATGTCCTTGTTGCCGGTGGCGGTGACGAAGATGTCGGCCGACTCGACCACTTCGTCGAGGGCGCGGACCTCGTAGCCCTCCATCGCCGCCTGCAGGGCGCAGATCGGGTCGATCTCGGTGACGATGACGCGGGCGCCCTGGCCGCGCAGCGCTCGGGCGCAGCCCTTGCCGACGTCGCCGTAGCCGCAGACGACGGCGACCTTGCCGCCGATCATCACGTCGGTGGCGCGGTTGATGCCGTCGATCAGCGAGTGGCGGCAGCCGTAGAGGTTGTCGAACTTCGACTTGGTGACCGAGTCGTTGACGTTGATCGCCGGGAACAGCAGGTCGCCGGTCTCGGCCATCTGGTAGAGGCGGTGGACGCCGGTGGTCGTCTCCTCGGTGACGCCCTTGATGCCGTCGGCGACCTTGGTCCAGCGCTGCGGGTCCTCCTCCAGCGAGCGCCGCAGCGTCTGCAGCACGATCCGGAACTCCTCCGACTCGGCCGAGCCGGGGTCCGGCACGGCGCCGGCCCGCTCGAACTCGACGCCCTTGTGGACCAGCAGGGTCGCGTCGCCGCCGTCGTCGAGGATCATGTTCGGGCCCTCGCCGTCGGGCCAGACCAGGGCCTGCTCGGTGCACCACCAGTACTCCTCCAGGGTCTCGCCCTTCCAGGCGTAGACGGGGATGCCGGCGGCGGCGATCGCCGCGGCGGCATGGTCCTGGGTCGAGAAGATGTTGCAGCTGGCCCAGCGCACCTCGGCACCGAGCGCGACCAGGGTCTCGATCAGCACGGCGGTCTGCACGGTCATGTGCAGGGAGCCGGTGATGCGGGCGCCCTTCAGCGGCTGCGCCCCGCCGAACTCCTCGCGCGTCTGCATCAGCCCCGGCATCTCGACCTCGGCGAGGGAGATCTCCTTGCGTCCGAAGTCGGCCAGACCGATGTCGGCGACCTTGTAGTCCTGGGTTGGCGTGCTGATGCTCATCTATCCCTGTCTTCCTCGGTTGGCGTGCGCGGGCGACATATCCTACGAGCCGATGATCAGACGCGTCGGACTCGTCGGGCTCGCGGGCCTGCTCTCTTTGCTCTCGGCCCAGCCCGCCCTGGCGAAGCCGGCGCAGGTCGAGGTGGGCAAGGTCCGGCTGGTCGTCCCGGCCAAGGGCCGGGGGGCGCTGCTGGTCCCGGTCAGCTACCCGATCCAGCTGCTCGGGCGGCGGGTCGAGCTCGACGTCTCGCTGCGGCGGGCGGGGGGCGGGCCGATCCGCGCCTGGGCCGTGCGGGCGCGAGCCAGCGGCGGGGCGCCGCGGCTGCCGGAGCGGCGGCGCAGCTTCACCTTCGTGCACCGGGTCGAGCTCGGCGCGAGGTTGACGCGGCGAATCCGCCGCGGCCTGCGGCCGCTGGTCCACGTCCACGCCCGGGCCGCGATGGACGTCGACGGCGACGGGCGGGCGGAGCTCGACTCGGCCGACGACCGCGCCCAGGCGCTGCGGCCGGCGAGCGACAGCCACGGGCTCTGCTCGACGATCCCGCAGCTGCGTACCAGGCCGGGGAGGAGGACCGCGACGCCGCTGCCGACCTGCGTCGACGCGGTGAGCTGGAAGATCACCCGGGCGCCCGAACACGGCTCGGCGCGGATCCGCGGCGGCGAGCTGATCTACACGCCTTCGGCGCGCTTCCGCGGCAGCGACGCGATCCGCCTCTCGGGCGGCGCCTGGGCGCAGGTGAAGGTCGGCAGCGCCGGCGGGGTCGTGGTGCGGGCGATGGGCGACTCGGTCACCGCCGGCTTCGGCTACTACGACAACGGCAAGCTGATGCCGTTCACCAGCCTGCGCTCCTGCGAGCCGGGCGAAACCTTCTACAACGACGCCTGCTCGTCGAACTCGGTCAGCCGCGACAACGGGGGCAAGAAGGTCGAATACGCCTCCGACTACGGGCTCGCCGACAACGTCTCCTGGGCGGCGCAGTGGGCGAACGCGCACGGCGTCGCCAACTACGAGAACCTCGCGGTCAGCGGCTCCGAACCCTCGGACTGGCTGCCCGAAGGCCAGCTCTTCGAAACGGCGAAGCGGATCGAGGCCGAAGACCCGGACTACATCCCGATGACGATGGGAGCCAACCCGCTGCTCTCGGAAATGCTGTTCGGCACCGACAACATGGGCTGCGCGATCGAGTCGGACATCACCGGCGGCTACCGCGAATGCATCGAAGAAGCGTTCGAAAAGGTGCACCTGCGGGCGAACCTGAAGCAGCTCTACGGCGAACTGGTGGCGAAGACCGAGGCGACGATCTTCCTCATGCAGTACCACCTCTCGATCCCCTCCTCCGCCCTCGCCTACAGCGCCACCCAGATCGCGATGATGGGCGTGCTGCTGAACGAAACGATCGCCTCGGTGGCGAGCGAAGTCGCGCCGAAGCGCCTGCGGGTGGTCGCGCCCCCGTACTTCGCGGTGGGGATAGAAATGGAACCCGTCCACAGGAACTCGTTCAGCTGCTCCCGCCTCGGCTTCGAAGTCGACGGCCAGAGCGTGCAGTCCGAACCGACCCAGGACGAGCTCGAGATCTCCCACCCCCTCTCCTTCTGCGAAGGCCCCGCCGAAGGCCCGCCCTGGGTGATCAGCGGCGACACCGGCATCCACCCCAGCGCCGCCGGCTACGCGCAGATGGCCTCGCGGGTGCCGGCGCCGGAATGACGCTGCGCGCAGCCCCGCGCCGCGGACAGCTCGCGCTCAGCGGTCGAGAGCCGCTTCCGGCAGGATCGCCAGTCCCTTGGAGACGAGGTCGCGCACGTCGCAGCTGACCAGGATGCGCCCCCTTTCCTGCGCAGCAGCGGCAAAGGCGGCGTCGTATACCGACAGCCCGTGACGATCCGCGAGGGAAGCCGCGTTTGCCACCATTCCTCTCGCCGAACGGACGACACCGTCATCTTCTTCAATCCGCTCGACCGCGGATAGGAGCAGCGGAACCGCAGCTGGCTCGCGCCATCCGCGGACGGCGGCGTTGACGACCTCGTACCGAGCCAAGTCGAGGGTCGCGAGAGCGATCGACTCCTCCTTCAAGAGCGCACGGGCAAAGCGGTGCTGCCCGTCCTCGGGTTCGAAGGCCGCCGCGATGACGCTGGAGTCGAGAAAGAGGGAGCTCAAGGCTTGGGTCGGCCGGCCTTGATCTGCTCTGCCACGTTCCCTCCGTGAGGGAAGGCTGCATCCTTCAGCAACTCCCGCATGGCAGCCGCCCGTTTCGCACGGCGCTGCTGGAACACCTCTTCGGCGTATCCCCGCAGCACCGCGCTGCGCGTGCTGCGGGTCCTCTCCGCCTCGGCGTCGACCTGTGCCAGCAGCTCATCGGGCATTGAGACCATCACCTTCGCCATATGGAGAGTATACCCGGGTATACCAGCGTTCAAAGCGCTCCGCCGTGCGATGCATGGCGGACCAAGGGCCCCGCGTCGAGAACTCTCCCCTCAGGGCTTGCCGCGCTGGTACAGCCAACGGTGGAAGAGGCGGTCGAGCCGGTGGCCGCTGACCTCCTCGGCGAGGGTGGTGAATTCCTCGATGTGGGCGGTGCCGTAGCGGTGCTCGGTCGCCCAGCGGCGCAGCACCTTCAGCATCGGCCTGGTCCCGATCTTGACCCGCAGCGCCTCCAGGGCCATCGCGCCGCGGACGTAGGTGGAGACGGCGAAGAGGTTCGCGGGCTGGCCGGGGTGGCCCGAGGGGGGTTCCCAGAGCTGGGTGTTGGAGGCCGGGGTGCGGTAGAGGCGGTGGAAGACCTGACGGGCGCTGCGGCCGCCGTGGCGCTCGGCGTAGTACCACTGGGTCCAGGTGGCAAAGCCCTCGTTGAGCCAGATTTCGGGCCAGCGGCTGAGGCCGACCGAGTTGCCGAACCACTGGTGCGCGGTCTCGTGGACGACGGTGGTGCGGTCGGGGACGAAGGCGTAGACGGGGCGGGCCTGGGTCTCGAGCGCGTAGCCGAATCCGGCGAAGTCGACGACCGAGCCGAGCGAGTCGAACGGGTAGGGGCCGAAGATGCGGCTCTCGAAGCGGACGATCTCCGGCAGCGCGCCGAGCGCCGGGCGGGAGGCCTTGGCGAGCTGCGGATCGACCAGGGTCCAGGCCGGCTTGCCGGCGATCGTCTCGCGCGTCAGCTTGCCGCGGCCGATGTCGATCAGCGCCAGGTAGGGCGCCATCGGCTGGGTCTCGCGCCAGTTGAAGGCGCGGCGCGCGCTGCCGGCACGCTCGACCCCGAGCAGGCGGCCGTTGGCGACCCCCTTCAGCCGCTTCGGCACGGTGATGTGGAAGTCGAAGGCGGCCTTGTCCGCCGGGGTGTCGTTGCAGGGCAACCAGGTCATCGTTCCGAGCGGCTCACCCACCGCCAGGGCACCGTCCTTGGTCCGGTACCAGCCCTCTTCGGAGCCGTCGGGATCGGTGTAGGTACCGGGAACGCCCCGGTAGGCCACCGTGACGGTGAAGTCATCGCCCTTCGCGATCCGCTGTGCCGGGCGCACCTTCAGCTTGTCGCGGCCGCGCCCGAAGTCGGCCGGCTCGCCGTTCACCTCCACCCGGGTCACGGTGAGGCCGTGGAGGTCAAGCGAGAAGCGGCGCAGGCGCTGCCTCGCCCTCGCCTCGATCACCGCTGTCGCCCGCAGCGATCCCCGGCTCGGCCGGTAGTCGAGGCTGACGTCATAGTGACTGACGTCGTAGGCGCGGCTGCCGCTGCGGGGGAAGAACGGCTCGCGCGGGCCCTCCTTGGCGCCGGCAGTGCCGGCTCCGGCTCCGAGGAGGCCGGCGAAGCCGAGACAGAGCAGGCAGAGGGTTGGCCGGGCGACGCGCAAGGCCGCATCGTAGACCGCGGGGCGCGCGGCCACTGGAAGATTTCCGCGGCGGTGATCGCCAGGACGGCGTCGGCCCTGGCGACGACGTCGCGGGCGCAGACCGCGTAGCGCAGTAAGGCACTCAGCGGGGGCAGCGGCAGCCTTCCGCTCCAGGGTCGCGTAGGGTCCGCCCGGCGGCGATCGCGTAGAGCGTCTGACGGGCGAGATCCCCGCCCTCCGCCTCGGCGGCGAGCAGTTCCGCACACCGACAGTGGAGGTCGGCGACGCATAGGGTCGGCGACAGTTGGAGTCGGCTACCTCACTCGTGACGATGTGGACGCCACCGGTGGACGCCGCATTCATAGGGAGAAGCCAAGCGGCAGACTGGCGCCATGCGAGTACTCGCGATCGTCCACCAGCGCGACGCCGGCCCCGGGGTCTTCGCCGAGGCGATTCGGGCGGCGGGGCACGGGCTCGACGAGTGGACGCTGGCCGAGCGGCCGGAGCCGCCCGCCGACCCGCTCGGCTACGACGCCGTGCTGACCCTGGGCGGGGCGATGAACGTCGACGAAGGGGGGCGCCACGGCTGGTTGGGCGAGGAGGGCGAGGTGCTGCGGCGGCTGCTGGAGCGGCGGGTGCCCCTGCTCGGTCTCTGCCTGGGAGGGCAGATGGTCGCGGCGGCGGCCGGGGCGGAGCCGCGACGCGCCTCCCGTCCCGAGATCGGCTGGCACCGGGTGGAGGTGACCGAGCAGGGGCGGGACGATCCGCTGCTGGGACCGCTGGCGCCCAGCTTCGGGGCCTTCCAGTGGCACGGCTACGAGTTCCCGCTGCCCCCGGGCGCGGTCCCGCTCGCCCGCAGCGAGGTCTGCCTGCAGGCCTGCCGAATCGGCGCCGCCGCCTGGGCGGTCCAGTTCCACCCCGAGGTCAGCGCCGCCGACGCCCGCCACTGGATCGACGACTACCGCGCCGACCCCGACGCGGTCCGCATCGGCCTCGACCCGGCACCGCTCCGCGCCGAGACCGAGGCGAAGATCGGCGCCTTCAACCAGCTCGGGCGGGAGCTCTGCCGGCGCTGGCTGGAGCAGGCCCAGGGCGAGACGAGCTGAAGGCCCGGGGCGTCACGGTGCGGATGCTCGTCGCCCTCACCCCCAGCTCGATCCAGGTGATCCCGGGCTAGTCCACCTGCGCCGGCGTCAGGTAGGCCGAGGAGAGGCCGCCGTCGACCATGAAGGTGCTGGCGGTGACGAAGGAGGAATCGTCGGAGGCGAGGAAGAGGGCGGCGCCGGCGATCTCCTCCGGCTCGCCGAAGCGGCCCATCGGGATGTGGACGAGGCGCTTGGCGGCGCGCTCGGGGTCCTTGGCGAAGAGCTCCTTGAGGAGGGGCGTGTTGACCGGGCCCGGGCAGAGCGCGTTGACGCGGACGCCGCGGCCGGCGAACTCGACCCCGAGCTCGCGCGAGAGCGAGAGCACGCCGCCCTTGGAGGCGGTGTAGGAGATCTGCGAGACGGCGGCGCCCGTCGTCGCGACGAAGGAGGCGACGTTGATCACCGAGCCGCCGCCCGCCTCCAGCAGGTGCGGGATGCCGTGCTTGCAGCAGAGGAAGACGCCGCGCAGGTTGACGTCCTGGACCCGTTGCCAGGACTTCGAGCGTGGTCTCGACCACGGAGCCGTCATCGGTCGGGTTGATGCCGGCGTTGTTCATCAGCACGTCGATGCGGCCGTAGGCCTCGCGCGCCTCGGCCAGGGCCGAGCGCACCTGCTCCTCGTCGGCGACGTCGGCGGCGATCGTCAGCGCCCCGACCGCCTGCTCGGCGTCGAGGTCGATCCCGACCACCTTCGCCCCCTCGGCCGCGAAGAGGCGCGCCGAGGAGGCGCCGATCCCGCTCGCGGTGCCGGTGACGACACAGACCCTGCCCTCCAGCTTTCCAGCCATCAGCCCTCCGTGGTCGCGTAGTAGACGTTCTTGACGTCGGTGTAGTGCTCGAGCGCGTCGGGGCCGAGCTCGCGGCCGACGCCGGACTGCTTGAAGCCCCCGAACGGGGTCGAGACCCGCACCGAGGTGTTCGAGTTGATCGAGATCACGCCGGTGTCGATGGCCCGGGCGACGCGCAGGGCGCGGGCGCCGTCGCGGGTCCAGATCGAGCCGGAGAGGCCGTAGATCGTCTCGTTGGCGAGGGCGACGGCCTCCGCCTCGCCCTCGAAGGGGATCACGCAGGCGACCGGGCCGAAGATCTCCTCGGCGGCGGCGCGGTCGTCGTTGGCGACCGGGGCGAGGACGGTCGGCGGGAACCAGTAGCCGGGGCCGTCGGGGGCGGAGCCGCGGATCGCCACCGGCGCCTCGGCGAGGACGTAGGAGGCGACGGACCGGCGCTGGGCGGCGGAGATCAGCGGCCCCATCTGGGTCGCCTCGTCGAGCGGGTCGCCGACCCGCAACGACTCGACCTCGCCCTTCATCGCGGCGAGGAAGTCGTCCACCGCCCCGCGCTCGACCAGGATCCGCGAGCGGGCGCAGCAGTCCTGGCCGGCGTTGCCGAAGACGGCGCCCGGCGCAGCAGCGGCGGCGGCCTCGAGGTCGGCGTCGGCGAAGACGACGTTGGCCGACTTGCCGCCCAGCTCCAGGGTCACCCGCTTGATCGTCCGGGCGGCCCCGGCGGCGATGCCGCGGCCGACCTCGGTCGAGCCGGTGAAGGCGATCTTGGCGACGTCGGGGTGCTCGACCAGGCGGGCGCCGCAGACGCTGCCGGGACCGGCGACGACGTTGAGGACGCCCTCCGGGAGGCCGGCCTCGAGCGCGATCCGCTCCAGCTCGACCGCGCTCAGCGGCGTCAGCTCGGCCGGCTTGAGGACGACGCAGTTGCCGGCGGCCAGCGCCGGCGCCAGCTTCCAGGAGGCGATCGTCAGCGGGAAGTTCCAGGGCACGATCAGGCCGACCACCCCGAGCGGCTCGCGGAAGGTCATGTCGACGCCGCCGGCGACGGGGATCGTCTGGCCGAGCAGCCGCTCCGGGGCGGCGGCGTAGTAGCGGAAGGTCTCGACCACCATCCCGATCTCGCCGCGGGCGTCGCCGATCGGCTTGCCGGCGTTGCGCGCCTCCAGCACGGCCAGGTCCTCGCCGCGCGCCTCGATCGCGTCGGCAAGCCGGCGCAGCAGCGCCGCCCGGTCGGCCGGCGCCGCCGCCCGCCAGGCCGGGAACGCCGCCTTCGCCCGCGCCACCGCGGCGTCGACCTCCTCCGCCCCGGCTCGCGGCAGCTCCGACATCACCCGCTCGGTCGCCGGCTCGATCACCTCGATCGTCGCGGCGCTCATCGGCCAACCTCCCGCGTGGGTGTCGAGTTTCTTTCGGTATGCGAAAGAAACTCGACACCCGCCGCCTCGACCAGGGCCGCGATCACGCGGCTGTCGGGGTCCTCCTCCGGGTGCCAGATGACGCCGAGGGCGAAGCGCTTGCCGGGGAGCTCGATCGCCTCGACCAGCTCGTCGGTCGGCGACCAGCCGCTCACCGCCAGGCCCTCGCCCAGCTCCTCGACTCCCTGGTGATGGTGGGACTTGACCGCGAGCGTTTCGCCGCCGGCGGCGCTGCAGGCGAGCGTCCCCGGCGCCAGCCGCACCTCGTGGCCGCCGAAGGTGCCCGCCGCGCTGCGGTGGACTTCGTCGCCGACCGACTCGGGAAGGTGCTGGTCGAGCGTGCCGCCGAGGGCGACGTTGAGCAGCTGCATGCCACGGCAGATGCCGAGCAGCGGCATGTCGCGCTCCAGCGCCCGCCGAGTCAGCGCCAGCTCGAAGCGGTCGCGCTCGGGCCAGGTCCCCCTGGTCTCCTCGTGCGTCTCGGCGCCGTAGCTGGCCGGGTCGAGGTCGGCGCCGCCGGCGAGGATCAGCGCGTCGACCCGGTCGAGCAGGACGTCGGGCTCGGAGACCGCGACGTCGTCGGGCGGCAGCACAATCGCCAGCCCGCCGGCGCGCTGCACCGCGGTCACGTAGGAGCGCGGCGCCAGGGTCACCTCGTAGCCGTCCCAGACCCCCCAGGAGACGCGCTCGATCGCCGCGCAGATGCCGATCGCGGGCACGCTCATGCCGCTGTCCCGTCGACCGGCGCGACCATCAGAGGCGCTCGAACCCGCGGTAGCGCTCCCAGTCGGTGACCGCCGCCTCGAAGGCGTCGATCTCCACCCCGGCCCGGTTCAGGTAGTGCTCGACCACCTCGGAGCCGAAGGCGTCGGCCGCCACCTCGCTGGCGGCGAAGGCGTCGCGGGCGTCGTAGATGTTGTGGGGGACGCGCGGCTTGTCGGACTTGTAGGCGTCGCCCTCGAAGACCTGCTCCAGCGGCAGCTCGCGCTCGATCCCGTGCAGGCCGGCGGCGATCATCGCGCTCAGCGCCAGGTAGGGGTTGACGTCGGCGCCGGGCAGCCGGTTCTCGACCCGCAGCCCCTCGCCGTGGCCGACGACCCGCAGCGAGCAGGTGCGGTTGTCCCGGCCCCAGGCGATCGCGGTCGGCGCGAAGGAGCCGGGGGTGAAGCGTTTGTAGGAGTTGACGTGGGGCGCGTAGAGCAGCGTCAGCTCCTTCATGCAGGCGATCTGGCCGGCGACGAAGTGCTCGAACAGCGACCGCTCGGCGGCGAAGGCGTTGGCGCCGTCCTCGCTCGCCAGCGAGCAGTGGATGTGGCACGAGTTGCCCTCGCGCTCGTTGAACTTGGCCATGAAGGTGATCGCGTGCCCCTCCTGGGAGGCGATCTCCTTGGCCCCGTTCTTGTAGATCGCGTGGTTGTCGGCGCTGCGCAGCGCCTCGTCGTAGCGGAAGTTGATCTCGTGCTGGCCGAGGTTGCACTCGCCCTTGGAGTTCTCGACCGTCATCTCCGCCGCGGCCATCTCGTTGCGGATGCGGCGGATCAGCGGCTCGACCCGGGCGCTGCCCAGCAGCGAGTAGTCGATGTTGTAGAGGTTGGCCGGCTCGAGGTCGCGGAAGCCCTGCTTCCAGGCTCCCTCGTAGGTGTCGCGGAAGACGATGAACTCGAGCTCGGTGGCGGCGTTGGCGCTGAGGCCGCGCGCGGCGAGGCGGCCGAGCTGGCGGCGCAGGATCTGCCGCGGCGAGGCCAGCACCTCGCGCCCGTCGGCCCACTGCAGGTCGGCCATCACCATCGCCGTGCCCGGCAGCCAGGGGACCGGCCGCAGGGTCTCGAGGTCCGGCTTCATCTCGAAGTCGCCGTAGCCGGTGTCCCAGGAGGACATCGCGTAGCCGCCGACCGTTTCCATGTCGACGTCGACCGCGAGCAGGTAGTTGCAGCCCTCGGCGCCGTGCTCGAGCACGTCGTCGAGGAAGTGGGAGGCGGTCAGGCGCTTGCCCTGCAGCCTCCCCTCCATGTCGGCGATCGCCAGCAGCACGGTGTCGACCGTGCCGTCGGCGACCGCCTTCCTCAGCTCGTCGACCGTCACGCCGCGAACGTTACGCCGCTCACGGCGCGGCCGGACCGACCTCGGGCGGGGCGCCGATCTCTTTCTCGAGATCGATCTCGCGCACCTGCCCGGTGAAGTGCTTGCGGGCGGTGGTCATCCAGCCGATCCAGGCCAGCAGGATCACCACGCCCACGGTCAGCGGCGCGTAGTTGAACGACTCCCAGGTGAATTCGTCGTTCCAGGGAACCGCCAGCGGGGTGAACGGGAGGCAGAAGATGATCGTGATCAGCCCCACCCAGAAGGTGGCGAAGAGGTTCATCCACCTGTACTTGAGGCCGTTGGTCCAGGGCCCGGGCTGGAATTTGTCCCCCATCCGCCAGCGCAGGAAGATCGGGATCACGTAGGCGATGTAGAGGCCGATGACGGTGATCGAGACCACCGCGAAGAAGGCGAAGGGCACGTTTTCCCCGTTCCCCTTCAGCGCCGGCAGGGTGATCAGCAGCGCCGCCGCCGCCATCGCCAGCACCGCGTAGACCGGCACCCGCTCGGAGTTGACGCGGGAGATTTTCCCCGAGACCCGTTTGCCGAAGCCTTTGTCGCGCGAGAACGCGTAACACATGCGCGAGGCGCTGGTCAGGCAGGCGGCGCCGCAGAAGAGCTGGCCGACGACGGAGATGATCAGGACGAACTTGCCCCAGCCGGACCCGAGCGCTTCGACCAGGAGCGTCGGCGCGAACCCGAACGCTTCGTTGGCGCCGTCGACGTTGGTGACCGCGAAGGTGATCGCCAGCAGCACGATCCAGCCGATCAGCGCCGAGTAGAAGATCGACTTCCAGACTCCCTTCGCCGCGGATTCCGCGGCTCCGTGCGTCTCCTCGGAGATGTGAGCCGAGGCATCGAAGCCGGTGATCGTGTACTGGGTCAGCAGGAAGCCGAGCGGGAGGACGTAGAACCAGTACATGCCGTCGCTGAAGCCACTCTGGTTGATCCGGTGGCCGAATACGAAGCTGAAGCTCTGGTGGCCGTCGGGGACGATGATCAGGACCAGGACGATCGCCGCGACGCCGATCACGTGCCACCAGACGGAGACGCTGTTGACCAGCGAGAGCATGTGCGTTCGTCTGACGTTGACGATCGTGTGGACGATCAGGATCAGCGCGAAGAGCAGGAAGACCTCACCGAGGATGTGGGCTTCGTCGCCGAAGTTGACCCCGAGGATGTCGACTTCGTAGAGACCGAAGACGACGTTCATGAAGGTCGCGCAGGCGTAGTCGACCGAGGCGACCACGGCGACCAGGCCGATCAGGTTGAACCAGCCGGTGAACCAGGCCCAGACCGGACCGCCGAGCTTGCCCGCCCACCAGTAGATGCCGCCGGCGGTCGGGTAGGCGGAGACCAGCTCCGACATGCAGAAGCCGATGATCAGGATCGGGATCGAGATCAGCGGCCAGCCGATCGAGATCGCGATCGGCCCGCCGTTGTTCCAGGCCTGCCCGTAGGTGGTGAAGCAGCCGGCGAGGATCGAGATGATCGTGAACGAGATCGCGAAGTTGGAGAACCCGCTCCAAGCTCGGTTCAGGGTCTGTTTGTACCCGAGTTCCGCGAGACGTTTTTCGTCGTGATCGACTGGGGACGAAACGCTGCTCTCCATGCGCCCTCTCTTCCTGAGCGTCGTACCTTGCGATAAAAGGTGTGTTGAACCGACCTATCGGGGTTCCGGGCGAGCCTAGATTGTGCGCCTGACCCCTGTCAATGCCGACCGGGAGAAATTTCTCCGCAATCACTTGGCCCCGCTGGCAGACAGCCTCGACCGACTCTCCCGGATCCTCGGCGCGGCCGAAGGCGAGCCGGCGCCGCTCGAGGGCGGCATCACCAACCGCAACTACCGGGCGCGGCTCGGCGGCCGCGAGGTGGTGATCCGGCTGCCGGGCAAGGACACCGAGCTGCTCGGGATCGACCGCGTGGCAGAGCGGGCCGCCAGCGAATGCGCCGCCCGGGCCGGGGTGGCGCCGGAGGTGGCGGCGATGCTGGAGGACCCGCCCTGCCTCGTCACCTACTTCGTCGAGGGCGAGGCGATGAGCGCCGAGCAGCTGCGCCGGCCGCGGCACGTGCGCGAGGTGGCGACGGCGCTGCGGGCGATCCACGGCTGCGGCGAGCGGCTGCCGAACGAGTTCTCCCCCTTCCGGATCGTCGAGACCTACGCCGAGCGGACGCGGGCGCGGGGCGGCGCGGTGCCGGCCGCCTACCGGCCGGCGCACGAGGCGGCGGCTCGGATCGAGGCGGCGCTGGCGCGGCGCGGCGAAGCGCCCGTCCCCTGCCACAACGACCTCCTCGCCGCCAACTTCATCGCCTCGCCGGAGGGGGTGCGGATCGTCGACTGGGAGTATGCGGGGATGGGCGACCGCTGGTTCGACCTCGGCAACTTCGCGGTCAACAACGAGCTGGAGGCCGCCGACGAGGAGGCGCTGCTCGCGGCCTACTTCGGCGCGCCGCCCGGGGCCGGCCGGCTGGCGGCGGCGCGGCTGATGCGCTTCATGTCCGACTTCCGCGAGGCGATGTGGGCGGTGCTGCAGGGGACGCTCTCCGACCTCGACTTCGACTTCGCCGCCTACGCGGCCAAGCACTTCGCGCGGCTGCGGGCGACCGCCGCCGCGCCCGCGTTCGGGAGCTGGCTGGAGGAGGCCGACGATGGCGCGGGCTGAGCTGCCGGACTCTGCCCGCTGCGTGATCGTCGGCGGCGGCGTCGGCGGCACCTCGCTCGCCTACCACCTGGCGAAGCTGGGCTGGGAGGACGTCATCCTGCTGGAGCGCTCCGAGCTCACCTCCGGCTCGACCTTCCACTCCGCCGGTCTGGTCGGGCAGCTGCGCGGCTCGGTCTCGCTGACGAAGATGATGATGCACTCGGTCGACCTCTACCGGCGGCTCGAGGACGAGTCCGAGTTCGATCCCGGCTGGGTCGAGTGCGGCGGCATCCGCCTCGCCTCCAGCGAGGAGCGGATGGAGGAGCTGCGCCGGCAGGCGGGCTGGGCGAAGACCTTCGGGCTGCCGCTGGAGCTGATCTCCGCCGCGGAGGCGAAGGAGCTGTTCCCGCTGATGTCGACCGCGGGCGTGCTCGGCGCCGCCTGGCTGCCGACCGACGGCTACATCGACCCGGCGCAGCTGACCTACGCCCTCGCCGACGGCGCCCGCCGGGGCGGCTGCCGCGTCTTCACCAACACCCGGGTGACCGGGATCGACGTCCGCGACGGCCGCGTCCGCGGCGTCCGCACCGACCGCGGCGACGTCGCCGCCGAGGTCGTGGTCGACGCCGGCGGCATGTACGCGGCGGAGATCGCCCGCCTCGCCGGCGTCCGCGTCCCCCTGATCCCGATGTCCCACCAGTACCTGGTCACCCAGCCGCTGGAGGAGGTCGCCGAGGCCCGCCGCGCCACCGCGACGGGGTTGCCATTTGGACCGGATAGCGGTTCGAATGGCGACCACACCCGGGGGCATCTGCCCACTTTGCGAGATCCCGACCTGCTCGTCTATTACCGGGAGGACGGGGACGGGCTGGTGATGGGCGGCTACGAGCGGCAGAGCGAGCCGGCGTTCCTGCCGAACGGGACGAGCGGGCTGGAGGCGATCCCGCCCGACTTCAACGGGCGGCTGCTGGAAGAGGAGTGGGACCGCTTCGAGGAGATCACCGAGAACTCGAGGCGGCGGGTGCCGGCGATGGAGCGGATCACCGTCACCAAGCTGATCAACGGCCCCGAGGCCTTCACCCCCGACAACGAGTTCTGCCTCGGCGAGACCGAGGTCGCCGGCTTCTTCGTCTGCGCCGGCTTCTGCGCCCACGGGCTGGCCGGGGCGGGCGGAATCGGCAAGGTGATGGCCGAGTGGATCGCCGAGGGCGAACCGAGCCTCGACCTCTGGCACATGGACATCCGCCGCTTCGGCCCCCAGTACCGCTCCCCCGCCTACACCCACGCGCGGATCAAGGAGACCTACGAGACCTACTACGACATCCGCTACCCCAACCACGAGCGCGGCGCCGGGCGGCCGCTGCGGGTCTCGCCGGCCAACGCCTGGCACCGCGAGCACGGCGCCGCCTTCGGCGAGAAATCCGGCTGGGAGCGGGTCAACTGGTACGAGTCCAACACGGCGGCCGGGGACGAGTCGCTGCGCCCGCGCGGCTGGGCCGGCCGGCACTGGTCGCCGGCGATCGGGGCCGAGCACCGGGCCACCCGCGAGGCGGTGGCGCTCTTCGACGAGTCCTCCTTCGCCAAGATCGAGATCACCGGCCCCGCCGCGGCCGAGTACCTCGAACGCCTCTGCGACAACCGCGTCGCCCGCGAGGTCGGCGAGATCACCTACACCCAGATGCTGAACCGGCGTGGCGGCATCGAGTGCGACTTCACCGTGGCGCGGCTCGGCGGGCACCGCTTCTCGATCGTCACCGGCACCGCCTTCGGCAACCACGACCGCGAGTGGATGCGGCGCAACCTCCCCGCCGAGGGCGGCATCCACCTCGCCGACGTCACCTCCCAGTGGGCCTGCCTCGGGATCTGGGGCCCGCGCGCCCGCGACGTGCTGGCGCCGCTGACCCCCCAGGACCTCGGCAACGAGGCCTTCCCCTACATGAGCCTGCGCGAGATCACGGTCGGCAACGTGCCGGTGCGGGCGCTGCGGGTCACCTACGTCGGCGAGCTGGGCTGGGAGCTCTACTGCCCGACCGAGTACGGGCTGGGGCTGTGGCGGACGCTCTGGGAGGCGGGGCAACCGCACGGCATCGTCGCCGGCGGCTACCGGGCGATCGACTCGATGCGGCTGGAGAAGGGCTACCGCGTCTGGGGCGCCGACATCACCCCCGACGAGACCCCCTACGAGGGCGGCGTCGGCTTCTGCGTCAAGCTCGACAAGGAGGGCGACTTCATCGGCCGCGAGGCGCTGGCCGGGGCGAAGGAGCGCGGGCCGCGCACGCGCCTGCGCTGCCTGACCCTGGAGGACCCGCACTCGATCGCGCTCGGGAACGAGCCGGTGCGGATCGGCGGCGAGGTCGTCGGCCGGGTAACCACCGGCGGCTACGGCTACACGGTCGAGCGCTCGATCGCCTACGCCTACCTGCCGCCGGAGGCCGGCGAGCCGGGGACCGCCGTCGAGGTCGAGATCTTCGGCCGCTGGGTCGCGGGCGAGGTCGTGCCCGAGCCGCTCTTCGACCCCGAGGGCGAGCGCGTCCGCGCCTGAGCCGGTCGCCTAGGCCGGCGCCAGCCGCGCCGGGGCGGGCAGCAGGCCGGCGAGGATGTGCTCGGTCCCCTCGGCGTGCTCGCGCAGGACCCGCACCGCGCGGCCGGCGTCGCCCTTGCGCAGCGCCTTGACGATGCGGCCGTGCTGCTCGTTGGAGCGCATCAGGACCTCGGGCGGATGGGCGATCAGAGCGATCAGGTCGGTCATCTGCCCCTGCACGTCGGTCATCGCGCTGACCAGACGGGGCGAGCCCGCCGCCTCGGCGAGGCCGATGTGGAAGCGGATGTCGGTGCGTCGGAACTCCTCGAAGTCGTCCAGCTCGGCGGCCATCTTCGCCACCAGCTCGTCGAGCCGGTCGAGCTGCTCGGGCAGCGCCCGCTCCGCCGCCAGCAGCACCGCGCCGGACTCGATCGCGACCCGGTAGTCGAGCACCGCCCAGGCCTCCTGGTCGAGCGGCTCGCCGTCGTGCTCGGCCAGCGGCGGCCGCTCGGCGACGAAGGTGCCGCCCTTGCGCCCCCGCAGCGAGACCAGGTGCCCGCTCTGGACCAGGGTCGTCAGCGCCTGGCGCAGGGTCGAGCGGGAGATCTTCAGCTCGCGGGCCAGCTCCCGCTCGGGGGGCAGCCTGCTCCCCGGCGACAGCAGGCCGAGCCGGATCGCCGTGCCGAGGCGCTCGACGGTCTCCTCGAAGGTCGTCGGCGGCCGCACCGGCAGGAAGACCGCCTCCAGCGCCGCGTCGCGTTCCATGCCGACACCGTACCGCGCCCTACGGGGCAATTGGCCGCGGCGATCGCCCGGCCGAGAGGCAGACGACCTCCCACGACCGTGTCGATTTCGCGTCGCGCCGTTCGTCAACTGGGTAGGAGGGCCTCAGGATCGGATTGGGGCCGCAACGAAAGGAGAGCGTCATGGGCAGGATCGTCGTAACCGAGTTCATCTCACTGGACGGCGTCGTGGAGGACCCGGGCGGGTCCGAGGACTTCCGCCACGGCGGTTGGACGTTCGAGATCGACCGCGGTGCCGAGGGCGGCAAGTTCAAGCTCGACGAGGTCGTCGAGGCCGAGGCTCAGCTGCTCGGCCGCGTCACCTACGAAGGCTTCGCCGCCGCCTGGCCCGAGCGCGAAGACGAGGCCGGCTTCGCCGAGAAGATGAGCTCGATGCCGAAGTACGTCGTCTCCTCTACCCTCGAGGACCCGGAGTGGAACAACACCACCGTCCTCTCCGGCGACTTCGCCACCGAGCTCACCAAGCTCAAGCAGGACCTCGACGGCGTCATCCTCGTCGCCGGCAGTCCAGCTGGCCCAGGGCCTGATCGAGCACGACCTGCTCGACGAGCTGCGGCTGATGGTGTTTCCGGTCCTGCTCGGCGGCGGCAAGCGCCTCTTCGGCGAGCACGCAGCGAAGGTGCCGCTGAAGCTGGTCGGCTCGAAGACGGTCGGCGAAGGGGTGGAGATCCTCACTTACGCGACGAAGTGAGTGCGGACGAGAAGCGTCAGGCGAGCGGGTTCTGCCAGCGGACGTCGGTGAAGCGTGCGAAATCGGTGTCGGCGGAGCAGACGGTGAGCCCGTGCTCGAGGGCGAGGGCGGCGAGCTGGGCGTCGGGCGCCAGGTTGCCGCGAACCTCGTGGCGCGCGATCAGATCGCCGAGCAGGACCGCGTGCTGGCGGCCGGGCTGTGGCACCCAGGCGGCGGGCGCCGCCAGCCAGTCGACCACCCGCTCCCAGGCAGTCACCGGATCGAGCGGAGTCAAGTAGGCGGGAGTGGTGTAACCGCTCGTCAGTCTCTTCACGCGGCTTGTAGTGCCGGCGCCTCCTCTCGTCCCTCGTCGCCCTGGTCCTGCAGGACCAGGGCGAGCGACTCCTCGGAGAGGTAGCGGCGGGCGACCAGCCACTCGTCGTTCTGCTCGATCAGCAGCGCTCCGACCAAGCGGATCACCGACGCGTCGTCGGGGAAGATCCCGACCACGTCGGAGCGCCGCCCGACCTCGCGGTTGACCCGCTCCAGGGGGTTGGTGCTGCGCAGCTTGGACCAGTGCGGCGCGGGGAAGCGGTAGAAAGCGAGCAGGTCCTCCTCGGCGTCCTCCAGGAGCTCGGCGATCTTGGGCACCGTCGGGGCGAGGCGCTCGATCACCGCCGTGGCGCGCTCGCGGGCCTGCTCATGGCCCTCGGCGTTGAAGACCTCGCGCAGGGCCGCTGAGACCATGCCGCGCTGGGTCGGGCGGCAGTGCTGGTGCATGTCCCTGACGAAGTGGACGTTATGCCGACGTCGGCATAA
>CAVPEX010000083.1:0-23734 GCA_963703585.1 uncultured Solirubrobacterales bacterium
AGGCCAGGCGGTCGGGTTGTTCCGGTATCAGTTGATCTGCCCGGCACTGGACAATGGGCTCTCGACGAGGGCGCCATGGGCCGGCTGGTCCGCGAGATCGCCGCTCGTGAGCACGTCGATCCGTTCGGGGCCCGGGTGCGCTATTCACGCGACACCCTGGACCGCTGGATCCGCCGCTACCGCCGGCGGCTTCGAGGACCTAATTCCCTGTCCGCGAACGGCATCGCCGCGCACCGACACCGCGACCTTGGAGATGGCCGCCGCCCTGGCGCGGAAACCAGGCCCGCACCGCCGCCCCAGTGCAACGGATCCTGCGGGCCTCGGCGGGCTGGTCACCGTCGGAGTCGACGCTGCTGCGCCAGCTTCCGCCGCCTGGAGTTGATCGGTCCGGCCGCCGGGGCCACCCCGGTAGTGTTCGGACGTTTGGACGCGGAGACCCCAATGACCGCTGGACTCGGGGACGCCCTGCACGGCCCGAAGGTTGGTGGCCGCAAGACCTATCTGTTCGCCTTCTTGGACGACCATTCCCGACTGGTCTGCGGCTACCGGTTCGGATTCAGTGAGGACACCGTCCGGTTGGGGGTAGCAATAGAGCCGAGCATTCGCCTCCCGGGGGGTCCCGGCTGGCGTGTATGTCGATAACGGCTCTGCCTATGTTGATGCCTGGCTGCTGCGAGCGTGCGCGAAACTCGGTCTCCGACTGGTGCATTCGGCCCCGCACCGACCCCTCTTAACCGGCTAATAGTGACTGTTGCTGACTCCGACACGCCGGATTTCCTTGGGTGTTTGACTTGTGCTGAGACGTTCGGCATATGTAGTTCTCATGACGGAAGATCAGGCGGTCGAGTCGTTGCGTGCGGTGGAGCAGGACGGGCGGTGGTCGCTGGAGGGTTCGGCGCCCGGTGGGGTGGATGTGGTCGACGACTACCTGGGCTATCTGGCCGACCGCGGTTACTCACCGCGCACGGTGCGCGCTTATGCGTTCGACCTGCTGGCGTTCGTACGCTGGCTGGTCGCAGAGGACGTAGATCTCCGGCCGCCGCGGCCGCTTCGGGCGGTATTTGAGCCGCAGCGGCACGCCGCCGGTCTCCAGCGAGGCCCGCATCGTCCGCCGCACGTCGACCAGCTGACCTTTGCGGCGCCCGCGCTGCTCGTGCCCGAGCGTCGCCAGCCGCCGCTTCATCTGGCCGACGGCGCGGTGCACGGCGGCGAGGTCCTGGGTCGGGCTGGTCGGCAGCGCCCGGTCGAGCTCGGCCAGGGGACGGGAGGGGGGCAGGGTTTCGGTGCGCTCGATCAGGTCGCGCTCGAGCTCGCGCCGCAGGTGCCGCTCGAAGGCGGTCAGCTGCTCGCGGTCGATCGGCGGCCGCTCCTCGCCGCTGTCGGTGGGCGGCTGGTTGCCGGCGGTCAGGCCCAGCGTGCGGCGGATCCGCTGCACGTCTACCCCGACCACGCCCGAGCCCTCGCCGGGGCCGAAGGCGGCGATCGCCAGCCGCGCCAGGTCGCGCAGCCGGTCCTCGTCGCCCGCCATCATCGCCTCGCGGATCTGCTCGCCCAGCTCGTCGACGTCGAGCCGCTCGCCGCCGCCCTCGCCCTCCTCGGCGCCGCCCGCGCCCTCGCCGCGCTCGGTCACCCCGCGCTGCACCGCCTCCGCCTCGGCGGCGCGGAAGAAGTAGCGGTCGAAGAGCAGCTCGAAGACGCGGCGGTCGTCCTGGGACTTGGCGATCGTGGCCGCCAGCGCCTCGCGGAAGTCCGCCTGGGAGGTCCACTCGACCTGCTCCAGGGCGGCGAAGGCGTCGAGGATCTCCGAGGTGCCTACCGCCACCCCCTCGCCGCGCAGCTCCTCGCAGAACCCGAGCAGCTTCGCCGCCAGCCCGGGCGGGCCGGCGTCGGCCCTGGGCCCGTAGGGGGAGGCGGCCACCGCCCGCCCGCCTAGCTCGACGCCGCGTCGCCGGCGACGCTGGGCGTCCCCGCCAGCTTCATCCCGACCCGCTCGGCGACGAGGTCGATGTCGGTGCGGTGCTTGACGATGATCGACATCGACTGGTTGAAGGTCTCGCGGTCGATGTCCTCGGCGCCCATCAGCAGCAGGGTCCGCGCCCAGTCGATCGACTCGGCGATCGAGGGCGGCTTCTTCAGGTCGAGTGCGCGCACCATCCCGATCACCTCGACCAGCCGCCGCGCCAGGCTCTCGTCGAGCTCGGGCGCGTGCAGGCGGACGATCTCGATCTCGCGCTCGACGCTCGGGTAGTCGAGCCAGAGGTAGAGGCAGCGCCGCTTCAGCGCCTCGGTCAGCTCGCGCGAGTCGTTGGAGGTGAGGACGACGATCGGCATCGTCGTCGCCGAGATCTGCCCCAGCTCGGGGATCGTGATCTGGAAGTCGGAGAGCAGCTCGAGCAGCATCGCCTCGAACTCCTGGTCGGTCTTGTCGATCTCGTCGATCAGCAACACCACCGGCTCGGGGCTGGAGATCGCCTGCATCAGCGGCCGCGTCAGCAGGAAGTCGGAGCTGAAGATGTCGTCCTGAACGTCGTCCCAGCCTCCCTGGGCGCCGCCGGCCTGGATCCGCAGCAGCTGCTTGCGGTAGTTCCACTCGTACATCGCCTTCGCCTCGTCGAGGCCCTCGTAGCACTGCAGCCGCACCAGCTCACGGCCGCTGGCGCGCGAGAGCGCCTTCGCCAGCTCGGTCTTGCCGACCCCCGCCGGGCCCTCGACCAGGACCGGCTTCCCCAGCTTCTGGGCGAGGAAGGAGACCAGGGCGGCGGGCTCGTCGGCCAGGTACCCGACCTTGGCCAGCGAATCCTTCACCTCGGCGACGGAGCCATCGGGCATGCTGGCGATGATAATCCCGGCAAGTGCTCGACCTCCTCCTGCCGCTCGCCGCGCTGCTTCCGACCAGCCCCGGCCCCTACGTCGCCCTGATGCTGGCGGGCTTCGCGATCGGCATCCTCGGCCACCTCGCCGGCTCCCGCTGGCTGGTCGCCGCGGGCGTGATCCTGATCTTCCTCGGCGCCTTCCTCTTCCCGCTCGCCGCCAACCTCACCACCGACGAGCGCCCGCCCCCGATCGAAGAATCCCGCACCGGCGACTCCGGCTGACCGCCTACGATCCGGCGATGGGTGCGCTGGACGAAGTCGACCTGACGCTGAGCCTGGGCCGCGAGGAGGAGGAGCGGGAGCTGAAGGCCGCCTGGGAGCGGCTGGCGCAGCTGCGCCTCACGCTCGGCGGGCTGACCGGCGCGAAGCAGGTCGGGCCGCCACTCTGCGTCGTCTTCGAGGGCTGGGACGCCTCCGGCAAGGGCGGCGCGATCAAACGCCTGGTGGCGCCCTTGGACCCGCGCCACGTGCGCGTCGCCCAGTTCGCCGCCCCGACCGCCGACGAGAAGCGCCACCACTTCCTGCGCCGCTTCTGGCCGGCGCTGCCCGGCTGGGGTGGGATGGCCGTCTTCGACCGCTCCTGGTACGGCCGGGTGCTGGTCGAGCGGGTGGAGGGGCTGGCGACCCGCGAGCAGTGGCTGCGCGCCTACGACGAGATCAACGGCTTCGAGCGGACGGTCGCCGACGAGGGGGCGATCATGGTCAAGATCTGGCTCCACATCTCCCCCGAGGAGCAGCTGAAGCGGTTCGAAAGCCGCGCCAAGGACCCCCTGAAATCGTGGAAGCTGACTGCCGAGGACTGGGAGAACCGCGAGAAGCGCCCCGCCTACGAGGAGGCCGTCGAGGACATGCTCGCCCGCACCGACCAGCCGCGCGCCAGCTGGCACCTCGTGGCCGCCGAGTCGAAGCGCTACGCGCGGGTGCGGGTGATCCGGATCGTCAACGAGGAGATCGAAGCCGGGATGCGCCGTTGGGGCCAGGTGCCGCCGGATCCGGCCTAGAGCCCTAGAATCCGGCCGGAACCCGTCTCCAATTAATGAGGAGCTCTATCTCTTGAGTCGTTTCCGCATCTTCGTCCTGCTCGCGGCGCTGGCCGCGCTCGCGACCGCCTTCGCCGCCTGCGGGGGCGGTGGGGACAGCAGCAGCGAAGACCCACAGAAGGTCATCGAAAACGCCACGCTCGAAGGTGTGAAGAGCGGCAACGTCGACCTCTCGCTCGGCATCGCCTCCGAAGGGGACGAAGGCGGCGACATCGACGTCAGCCTCTCCGGCCCGTTCCAGAGCCAGGGCAAGGAAGACCTGCCGCTGCTCGACTTGGCGGTCACCGCCAAGGGCGACCTGGAAGGCGAACCGCTCGACTTCGAAGGAAACCTGACGCTGCTCTCCGACCGCGCCTTCATCGGCTTCGAAGGCGACGAGTACGAAGTCGACCCGACCACGTTCGGCTTCGTCAAGTCCGGCTTCGAACAGGCCCAGCAGCAGGGCTCGCAGGAAACGGGCAACGTCACCGCCTGTCAGGAAGCCGCCGAAGGGATCGAATTCAGCGACTTCTTCAAAGACCTCAGCAGCGAGGGCGGGGTGGAGGTCGAGGGCACCACGACCACCAAGGTCAGCGGTGAGCTCAGCACCGGCGGGGCGATCGACGCGCTGATCCAGCTCAGCGAAGCCCCGGCCTGCGCCAGCCAGCTCGAAGCCGCCGGCCCACTGCCGATCGACGAACTGGAAGAAGTCAAGGACGAAGTCTCCGGCGCCGTCAAGAACGCGCACATCGACGCCTACGTCGGCGACGACGGCATCGTCCGCCGCCTGGCCGCCGAAGTGACGATCGAGCCGAAGGACAGCAGCGGCGAAAAGGTCGAAGTCGAATTCGACCTGGTCCTCAGCGGCGTCAACGAGGAACAGGAGATCACCGCGCCCGGCAACGCCAGGCCGCTCGAAGAGCTGTTCGGCCAGCTCGGCGTCAACCCCCTCGAACTGCTGGAAGGCGGTAGCAGCGGCGGCCTCGGCGGCCTGCTTGAAGGGCTCACGGACGAAGGCTCCGAAGGCTCCGGCGGCGGTTCATCCGGCGGCGGCTCCTCGTCGGGCGGCGGTTCCGCGGGCGACCAGCAGGCCTACCTCGAATGCCTGCAGGAAGTCGAATCGGCGGCCGACCTGCAGAAGTGCGCGAGCCTGGCTCCGTAGGGCTCTGGCGGAACGGACATCGCGAAGGGCGTCGCCGCGGCGACGCCCTTCGTCGTTCTGGGGAGCGGTCCCATAGGCTTCGCGCCCCAAGTGAACCCCGAGCCAGCTCCCTCCGGCCAGCCCCGCCTCGACGCCTCCTTCCTCCGCACGCCAAACGGCTGGCCCTACCTGCTGACGCCGCTGATCCCGATCGCGGTGCTGCTGGAGATCGTCGGCGCCGCGCCGACGATCGTCTTCGCCGCCTCGGCCCTGGGGATCATCCCCACGGCGGCGCTGATGGGGCGCGCGACCGAGGAGCTGGCGGCGCGCTCGGGGCCCGGCATCGGCGGCCTGCTCAACGTCACCTTCGGCAACGCGCCGGAGCTGATCATCGCCCTCTTCGCCCTCGGCCAGGGGCTGCAGGAGGTGGTCAAGGCCTCGATCGTCGGCTCGATCATCGGCAACATCCTGCTCGTCCTCGGCGCCGCGATGCTGGCCGGCGGCATCGGCCGCGAAAAACAGCACTTCAGCCGCACCAGCGCCAGCATCCAGACCTCGATGCTGATGCTGGCGGCGGCGGCGCTGCTGATGCCGGCGATCTTCGAGCTGGTCGAGGGCATCGGGCTGCCCCAGCCGGGCGAGGAGTCGATCCACTACGGCGGCACCGTCGAGGATCTCTCGCTGGCGGTGGCGATCGTCCTCATCGTCACCTACGTCGCCGGCCTCTTCTTCTCGCTGAAGACCCACCGCGACATCTTCAACCCCGAGTACGAGGAGGAGGACACCTGGGGCTGGTCGGTCAAGAGGTCGGTGATCGCGCTATCGATCGCCGGCGTCCTCGTCGGGCTGATGTCCGAGGTCCTGGTCGGCTCGATCGAGGAGGCCTCGCACTCGATCGGCCTCTCCGAGTTCTTCGTCGGCGTGATCGTCGTCGCGATCGTCGGCAACGCCGCCGAGCACTGGGTGGCGGTGCTGGTGGCGATGAAAAACAAGATGGACCTGGCGGTCAACATCGCGATCGGCTCCAGCGCCCAGGTCGCCCTTTTCGTCGCCCCGGTGCTGGTCCTCGCCTCCTTCTTCATCGGCTCCTATCCGCTGGCCCTGGTCTTCAACGGCTTCGAGCTGGGGGCGATCCTGCTGGCGATCCTGATCGCCAACTACGTCACCCAGGACGGCGAGTCGACCTGGTTCGAGGGCGTGCAGCTGCTGGCGGTGTATTTCGTGTTCGGCCTGGCTTTCTATTTCGCCTGACCGGCCCCAGGGCGCGGGCGGACGGGCTCAGTAGGCTCACCTAACCGATGGACGCGCTCCTCCTGCTCGCCAGCTTCGCGATCGTGCTTGCCGGGGCGCTGCTGTTCACCAACGCGATCGAGTGGATCGGGCACCGGCTGAACGTCGGCGAGGGCGCCGTCGGCAGCCTGCTCGCCGCGGTCGGCACGGCGATGCCGGAGACGCTGATCGCGATCGTCGCCCTGCTCGACGCGACCGAGGGCTCCGAAGACGTGGCGATCGGGGCGATCGTCGGCGCGCCGTTCCTGCTGGGGACGCTGGCGATGGGCCTGGTCGGGCTCTTCGCCTACCTCTACCGCGACAAGCGCAAGCAGGGGATCGAGCTGAAGGCCCACCGGCCGACGCTCGAGCGCGACCTGCTCTTCTTCCTCGCCCTCTTTGCGGCCGGCGGCCTGCTCGCCTGGGGCCCGCCTGCCGCCGTCCGGGTCCCGGTCGGGATCGCCTTCCTCGTCGCCTACGTCTTCTACATCCGCCTGACGCTGCGCGGCGGCGGCGACGTCCAGGACGAGGAGACGCTCAACCCGCTGATCTTCGAGCGCCGCGGCGAGCACCGCGAAGACCCGGCGCTGCTGCTCTGCGTGATTCAGCTCCTGGTCGGTCTCGGGGCGATGGTCGGCGGCGCCCACCTCTTCGTCGAGGAGCTGCTGCACTTCGCCGAGAGCATCGGCGTCGAGGCGCTGGTGCTGGCGCTGATCCTGGCGCCGCTGGCGACCGAGCTGCCGGAGAAGGTCAACAGCTTCTTCTGGGTGCGCGAAGGCAAGGACGCCCTCGCCCTCGGCAACATCACCGGCGCGATGGTCTTCCAGTCGATGATCCCGGTCGGGATCGGGTTGATCTTCACCGACTGGGCGCTGAGCGGCAACGCCGTGCTCTCGATCGGCCTCGGCCTCGCCGGCGGCCTGCTCGCCTACGAGAGCCTCCACCTCGCCCGCCGCTTCAAGCTCCCCGCCGTGATCGGCTGGTTCGCGCTCTACTCCGCGTTCCTGGTCGTGGTGGTCTTGGGCGCCTGAGCGCTCAGGCCGCGGCGAGCTCGCCGAGAGCCTTGAGCACCAGGTCGTCGTGCTTTTTCGGCGAGACCTTGGGGAAGACCCTGGCGACCTTGCCCTCGGGGTCGACGATGAAGGTCGAGCGGATCACGCCCATGTACCTCTTGCCGTACATCGACTTCTCGCCCCAGGCCCCGTAGGCCTCGGCGACGGCGTGGTCGGCGTCGGCCAGCAGGGTGAAATCGAGGTCGTACCTGCCGGCGAACTTCTCCAGCGCCCCGACCTCGTCGGGCGAGATCCCGATCACCCGCGCCCCCGCCGCCGCGTACTCCTCGCCGCGGTCGCGGACGCCGCAGGCCTGGGTCGTGCAGCCGGGGGTGTCGGCGCGGGGGTAGAAATACAGTACGACTGTTTGACCTTTCAGGTCCGAGAGCCGAACGCGCTTCCCGTTCTGGTCTGGCAGTTCGAAGTCGGGCGCCTTGTCGCCAGGCTGAAGCACGGGGCGTCTTATCGCCGATGCGCCGGTTCTTTGACGCGGAGCCTGTCGACCGGCACAACGAGAATTCGGTCGACGCCTAGGTCGGCGGGCAGGCTCGTGAACTCGACCATCGCCATGTCGCCGTCGAAGATGTCAAGGACCCCGCCCGTCGCGCCTGCGGGCGCGGTCTCGAAGTCCTCGCGCAGCTCGACCAGGTCGAATTCGGCAACTTTGCGCATGGTGGCCATTCCTGGATGCTAGAGCCTGGGAAGGGCACTAACAAGACGCGGAGCGGCGTCAGGTGTCGCGTAGTGCCAGATCGTCCTGAACGTCGCGCTGCGCTCCCCGATCGTGAGTCGTGCGTCGACCTCACAGTTGAACCCATACCGACCGAGGTCACGCAAGCCGGTCACAGGCGCCGTCCTCGCCAGAGTCGAAATCGCCTGCCAGACCTCCTCCGCGTCCGCGACCCCTACGCGCATGACCCGCTCCCATTCGGCGCCGTGACCATCCTCGCCGAGGACCCGATGCACGAGCTTTGCTCGCTCGAACCAGCAGTCGTGTGCTCGCGGCAGCGCATCCCCGATCTCCGGTGGCCATCCCATCGCGGCGGCAGGCCACTTGTCCGGCCGTGCCCGGGCATCGGCACGTTGGGGTCGCTACCGCAGGCCGACGCTGTGGATCCGCGTCTCGGCGCGGGGGTGGAAGTAGACGACCACGGCCTGGCCGCGCAGGTCGGAGAGCGTGAGTTCCTCGCCGTTCTGGTCGGGCGCCGCCTTGCCCTCGGCCAGCACCGGTCGCTCATCCTAGTCCTCGCGGCCGGGGTCCTGGCCGTCCTCGTCGGCGTCCAGCTCCTCGTCGCCCTGTTCGAGCGCGGTGGCGGAGACGGAGCCGGTGGCGCCGGGGTGGTAGTGCGTCTGGAAGGCCTCGAGCGCGCGGTCGCGGCCGTCCTCGTCGATCGGGACCTCCTCGGAGATCCGCACCCAGTCGGCGCCCTCGTAGGCCTCCATGTTGAAGACCTCCTGGTCGATCGAGGCGGAGTCGTCGACCACGACCACGACCTCGGTCTGCGGGTTGAAGTAGGTGCCGGGCTGCACCAGCAGCTCCTCGACCTCGTAGAGGTTCTCCTCGGGTCCGGGCGCCATCAATCCGATCCTACGAGATCGGCGAGCTGTCGGTCGGTCTCGGCCTCGACGTCGAGCGGCTCCTGGCCCCGGCGCATACGACGTTCGTTGCGGCTGACCACCAGCTGGCGGACCTCGGCCCGCAGCTCGGCGTCCATGCCGGCGCCGTCGCCGCCCGCGCCGCCGCCGGCGGCCAGCAGCCGCGCCGCCTCAGCCTCGACGTCGATCGGGTGCTCGCCGCGGCGGCGCAGTCGCTCCGCCTTGGCCTCCAGCATCTGCCGCACCTCCGCCGCCTGGATCGCCGGGTCGACCGGCGTGTCGGCCGCTCCCGACCGCCCGCGGGCCGGCTCCTCGAGCAGCAGCGAGAACGGTCCCCTGCCCAGCGAGTCCCAGCCGCCGCCGACGCGGCGGAAGAGAATCCCGACCAGGGGGGCGGCAACGCCGGTGAACAGGAGCAGGGCCGCGCCCTTCTGCACCGCCGTCATCGCCAGCGCCAGGTCCACGCTCCAAGGGTAGCCCCCCACATGGGGGGCGGCCATTGCTACCCTTCCGCTTGGTTGACTGACCAGTCAATCGGCGGAACGCCAGCCCGCTCGGCGGCGCTCCAGACAAGACTTAGGCACCGACGAAAAGGAGCTCCGACCGGTGGTTGACTTCACCCTGACCGACGAACAGAAGGATCTGCGAGAGCTGGCCCACAGCTTTGCCGAGAAAGAGATCCGCAAGGTCGCCTGGGAGTACGACAAGGACGGCACCTGGCCCCAGGACATCATCGACAAGGCCTGGGAGGTCGGGTTGATGAACACCCACGTCCCCGAGGCCTACGGCGGTCCCGGCCTCGACTACCTCTCCGGCTGCCTGATCGAGGAGGAGATCGGCTGGGGCTGCTCCGGCATCGGCACCTCGCTGATGGCCAACGGCCTCGCCTCGGCCCCGGTCTCCCTCGGCGGCTCCGAGGAGGTCAAGAAGAAGTACCTCGGGATGCTGATCGAAGCGCCGAAGCTGGCCTCCTTCTGCCTCACCGAGCCCGACGCCGGCTCCGACGTCTCCGGGATGAAAACCCGCGCCGTCAAGAAGGGCGACAAGTACGTCATCAGCGGCTCCAAGTGCTTCATCACCAACGGCAGCTACGCCGACTGGTTCACGGTCTACGCCAAGACCGACCCCGAGGCCGGCCACCGCGGCATCAGCGCCTTCGTCGTCGACGCGAACCTCCCGGGGGTCACCGTCGACAAGAAGGAGGACAAGATGGGCCAGCGGGCCTCCAACACCGCGACCATCTCCTTCGACGAAGTCGAGATCCCGGCCGAGAACCTGATCGGCGAGGAAAACCACGGCTTCAAGCTGGCGATGATGACCCTCGACCGGACCCGTCCCGGCGTCGCCGCGATGGCCGTCGGGATCGCCCGCGCCGCCTTCGAGTTCGCCTCGGAGTACTCCAAGGAAAGGGTCCAGTTCGGCGTTCCGATCGCGATGCACCAGGCGATCCAGTTCATGATCGCCGACATGTCGACCAAGGTCGACGCGGGCCGCCTGCTGACGTGGAACTCCGCGGTCCTGCTCGACCAGGGCAAACGCAACACCCTGGTCTCCTCGCAGGCCAAGCGCTTCGCCGCCGACTCGGCGATGGAGGTCACCACCGACGCCGTCCAGGTCTACGGCGGCTACGGCTTCATCAAGGAGTACCCGGTGGAGAAGCTGATGCGCGACGCCAAGATCATGCAGCTCTACGAGGGGACCAGCCAGATCCAGCGCCTGGTCATCGCCAAAGAGGTGCTGCTGCCGCGCAACATCGACGAGCGTACGCCGGAGGCCGAGGCCAAGCAGGCCGACGCCGCCCGCGACAGCCAGAGCGAGCAGGCCGCCGCGACGGTCTGAGCGCCTTCAGCCCTGCCCGACGGGCCGGTACTCCGCAAAGAGGCGGGTATCGGCCCGTTCGCGTTAGGGTCGGCATATGGACGCCGCTGAAGCAGGCGCCGCCGGCAAGGCCGCACGCGGCAGAGCACCGCGGTCCTCCCACGGCGCCTGGGAGCCCGCCGAGGACCGCGAGGACCCGGTTGCGATCCTCGAGCGGCAGGCGCTGACCCGGGTTCAGGAGCTGGTGCCGATCCGCTACGGGCGGATGGCCGCCTCGCCGTTCGCCTTCTTCCGCGGCGCCGCCGCGGTGATGGCGGCGGACCTCGCCCGCACCCCCGTCTCCGGGCTGCGGGTGCAGGCCTGCGGCGACGCCCACCTCTCCAACTTCGGCGCCTACGCCGCTCCGGACCGCCGCCTCGTCTTCGACCTCAACGACTTCGACGAGTCGCTGCCGGCGCCGTGGGAGTGGGACGTCAAGCGCCTGGTGGCGAGCTTCGAGATCGCCGGGCGCGAAAACGGCCTCAAGCGCAAGCAGCGCCAGGCCGCGGTAACGACGGTGGGGTGCAGCTACCGCGACTCGATGCGCGCCTTCGCCTCCCAGACCAACCTCGAAGTCTGGTACGCGCGGCTCGACGCGGAGGCGGCGCTGGCGGAGGTCGTGGCCGAGGACCCGAAGGCGGCGGCGCAGGTGCGCAAGGGGGTCGAGAAGGCCCAGGAGAAGGACAGCCTGCGGGCGCTGGCGAAGCTGACCGAGACGGTCGACGGCGAGCTGCGCTTCCGCAGCGAACCGCCGCTGCTCGTCCCCGGCGAGGAGCTGGTCGCCGCGGCCGGCGGCGGCGAGGACATCCGCGCCACCCTCGAAGGCGTGCTCGCCGATTTCCGCGCCAGCCTGCCGCCCGACCGCCAGCATCTGTTCGACGGCTACCGCTTCCGCCAGATCGCCCGCAAGGTGGTCGGCGTCGGCAGCGTCGGCACCCGCGCCTGGGTGGTGCTCTTCACCGGAGCCGACGACGGCGACCCGCTCTTCCTCCAGGCGAAGGAGGCCGAGGCCTCGGTGCTCGAGCCCCACGCCGGCGCCAGCAGGTACGGCAACCACGGCCGCCGCGTGGTCGAGGGCCAGCGCCTGATGCAGGCGGCCAGCGACATCTTCCTCGGCTGGTGCCCGGCGGTCGGGCTCGAAGGGCGGCGGGACTTCTACGTCCGCCAGCTCTGGGACTGGAAGCGCTCGGCCGAGGTCGAGCGGCTCTCACCGCAGGCGCTGGAGGTCTACGCGCGGATGTGCGGCTGGACCCTGGCCCGCGCCCACGCCCGCTCCGGCGACCGCCTGGCGATCGCCGCCTACCTCGGCGCCGGCGACGCCTTCGACCAGGCGATGGCCGCCTTCGCCGAGTCCTACGCGGACCAGAACGAGCGCGACCACGCGACCCTGTCGGCGGCGATCGAGTCGGGCCGCCTGCAGGCCGAGGACCTCTGAGCGCCCTCGCGCCGGGCGCGCGGGGCGGCGGCTCCCGGAGCCGGCGTCAGGCCGGCGCCGGTGGCGGCTCGCCCGCGGCCGCTTCGGCGCTGCCGTCGCCGAACGGCTCGCTCGGCAGGTTGCGGGCGAAGAACAGCGAGGCGAGGGAGAGCAGCGCGGCGCAGAGGAAGGCGGTCTTCAGCGCCTTCAGCTGCGCGTCTTCGTAGTCGCCGACGAGAGCGTCGACGGTGGCGGGGTCGGCGCCGGCCTTGGTCGCGCCGGCTTCGACCTCGGACGCCGGCACGAAGCTGACACCGGACCCGAGCCGGACCTGCACCTGCTCGCTGACGTCGGCGGAGATCTCGGGGTTGTCGGCGACGTTGGCCGAGAAGGCGGCGATCAGGCCGGTGATCACGATCGCGCCGAGCAGCGCGGTGCCGAGCGAGGAGCCGAGCTGCTGGGCGGTGTTCTGCAGGCCGCCCGCCTCGCTGCGGTCGGCGTCGTCGACCGAGGACTGCACGACGTTGCCGAGCTGGGAGACGATCAGCCCCATGCCGACGCCGAGCACGCCCATCGCGACCAGGAAGGACGCGTTGTCGAGCTCGGGCTCGATCGTGTCGAGCAGCAGCAGCGCGGCGATGAAGACGACACCGAGCCCGCCGCGGACCAGCAGCTTCGGGGAGAAGCGGCGCGAGAGGGCGGAGCCGGCGACGGCGCTGACGAACAGCCCGGCCGAGGCGGGAAGCATCCGCACCCCGGTTTCCAGCGCGTCGAGCCCCTGCACGATCTGCAGGAAGAGCGGCACGGTGAAGAAGATCCCCATCAGGACCAGGTTCTGGGCGAGCAGCATCGCGACGCCGCCGCGCAGCCGCGGCAGCCGCAGCAGGTCGAGGTGGATCAGCGGTTCCCGCCCGCCCGCTTCGCGGTGGCGCTGCCAGCGACCGAAGAGGGCGAGGACGACGGCCCCGCCGGCGATCGCGAACGGGGTCAGCGAGAACCCGAACGGCTCCAGCGGCGAGTTGCGCGGCGCCAGCCAGCCCCAGTTGCTGGCCTGCAGCACGCCCATCACGACGATCCCGAGCCCGAGCGCGGAGAGGACGCCGCCGACGACGTCGAGCTCCTTCGCTCCGTCCTCGCGCGGCGGCTCGGAGATCGTCCGGCTGCCGAGCAGGATCCCGACCGCGACCACGACCTCGCCGGCGAAGACGATCCGCCAGGTCAGCTCGGTGGTCGCCCAGCCGCCGAGGATCGGGCCGACCGCGATCCCGGCCCCGGCGACGCCGCCGAGGACGCCGTAGGCGACCGCGCGGTCGCGGCCGTGGAAGTTGGCGGCGACCAGCGCCACCATCGCCGGCAGCACCAGCGCCGCGCCGATCCCCTCCAGCACCGACCAGCCGAAGGCGAGGCTCGGGACGTTCCAGGAGACCGCGGTCAGCGCCGAGCCGGCGCCGTAGATGCAGAGCCCGACGACGAAGGCCCGCCGCCGCCCCCAGAGGTCGCCGATCTTGCCGCCGGTCATCATCAGCGCCGCCATCACCAGCGCGTAGAAGGCGATCACCGCCTGGATCGTCGTCACCGTGGTGTCGAAGTCGGCGACCAGCTGCGAGATCGCCACGTTCATCACCGCCTGGTCGAGGACCATCAGGAACTGCGCAGCCGCCAAGACCCCAAGCACTCCCCATTTAGCCACGAACCGACCCTACCGGCCCCGCGCCCACCGCAACCCAGGCAGAGCACCCGGCGGCTCGGGAAGGAGAGACGGGGAGGGGGAGAACCACGGTGTGGTCGCCATTGGGACCGCTATGCGGATCGAATGGCGACCACACGGGGAGTTGGGGGAGTTGGCGGGGCGGCAGCACGGGATCGTCTCGATTCGCCAGCTCACCGGGCCGCTGGGGTACTCGAAAAGCGCCGTGGCGCGTGCGGCGAGGTCGGGGAGGCTGCACCGGCTGCATCAGGGCGTCTACGCGGTCGGGCATACCGACCTCTCGCCGCGAGGGTGGTGCCTGGCGGCGGTGCTGGCGTGCGGGCCAGGGGCGCTATTGAGCCACAGCTCGGCTGCGTGGCTCTGGGGAATCAGGCGCCAGGGGCCGGCTCCCTATGAGGTGACGACGCCGATTCCGCGGCGGCGCAAACCGCCGCGCGTGATCGTCCACCGCTCGCGCTGCCTGGCAGGCGCCGACCGGGCGCTGGTCGACGGGATTCCGGTGACCGCGGTGTCGCGGCTCCTGCTCGACCTCGCCGCCGGGGATCGTCGCGGCCGTATCTCCCGCGATCTCGAGCGGGCAGAAGAGCTGAGGTTGCTGGATGCCCGTGCGGTTGGGGCACTTCTGGACCGCACCCGCGGCCACCACGGCCATGGCCGCCTGCGGCGGGCGGTCGCCTTGTACCAGCCACCGCCCTTCACCCGCTCGGGGTTCGAGCGACGCTTCTTCGAGGCTGTGCTCGCGGCGGGGCTGCCGCGGCCACGGGTCAACTTCGTGGTCGCCGGGATGGAGCTGGACGTCTACTGGCCCGAGCAGCGGTTCGCGGTCGAACTCGACACGTACGGGACCCACGGCACCCACGTTGCCTTCGAGCGCGACCGTCTGCGCCAGGAGGACCTGCTCCTCGTGGGCGTCGGGATGACGCGCGTCACCGACGTCCGATTCGCCAGCGACCCCGACAGCGTGATCGCCCGGGTCGCGCGTCTACTCGAGCGCCGCGCCCGCAGCCTCGACCAAGCCGGCCTGGAGGGGGACCGCGGTTAGGCGACCCGCGGCGCCGCGTCGCCGCGCTTGGCGGCCTTGAGGCGCTGCACTTTGTCCAGCACGACCTTGCGCAGCCGCACCGACTCCGGGGTGATTTCGAGGCACTCGTCCTCGCGCAGGAACTCCAGCGAGCCTTCGAGGCTGAGCCGGGTCGGCGGCGCCAGGCGGACCAGCACGTCGGCGCTCGCCGCCCGCATGTTGGTCTGCTGTTTGGCCTTGGTCGGGTTGACGTCGAGGTCGTCCGAGCGCGCGTTCTCGCCGACGATCATCCCTTCGTAGACCTCCTCGCCGGAGCCGACGAAGAGCTTGCCGCGGTCCTGCAGGCTCATCAGCGAGTAGCCGGCGGTCTGGCCGCGGCGGTCGGCGACGAGGGAGCCGGTCTGGCGCGTGCGCAGCTCGCCCGCCCAGGGCTCCCAGCGGTCGAAGACGTGGTGGAGGATGCCGCTGCCGCGGGTCTCGGTGAGGAACTCGGTGCGGAAGCCGATCAGGCCGCGCGCCGGCACCAGGTAGTCCATCCGCACCCAGCCGGTGGAGTGGTTGACCATCTGCTCGAGCCGCCCCTTGCGGGCGGCGAGCATCTGGGTGACGGCGCCGACGTGCTCCTCGGGGACGTCGATCGCCAGCCGCTCGACCGGCTCGTGGATTTCGCCTTCGATCTCCTGGGTGACGACGCGCGGCTGGCCGGCGGTCAGCTCGAAGCCCTCGCGGCGCATCATCTCCAGCAGCACGACCAGCTGCAGCTCGCCGCGGCCCTGTACCTCCCAGGCGTCGGGGCGCTCGGTGTCGTTGACCCTGACCGAGACGTTGCCGACCAGCTCCTGGTCGAGCCGGGCGCGGATCTGGCGCGCGGTCAGTCTGCTGCCCTCCTGCCCGGCGAGGGGGGAGGTGTTGATGCCGACGACGATCGAGAGCGAGGGCTCATCGACGGTGATCGCCGGCAGCGGCCTCGGGTCCCCGGCGTCGGCCAGGGTCTCGCCGATCGTCACCTCTTCGAGGCCGGCGACGGCGATGATTTCGCCGGGGCCCGCCTCCTCGGCGCCGACCCGCTCCAGCCCCTCGGTGACGTAGAGCTCGGAGACGTTGGCGCGCTGGATGCTGCCGTCGGCGCGGCACCAGGCGATCGGCTGGCCGGAGCGGATCGTCCCCTGGCGCACGCGGCAGACCGCCAGGCGGCCGACGTAGGGGGAGGCGTCGAGGTTGGTGACGTGCGCCTGCAGCGGCAGCGCGGCGTCGTACTGCGGGGCCGGGATCCGCTCCAGCATCAGGTCGAGCAGGGGGGAGAGGTCGGTCCCCTCGACCCCCTCCTCGAGCGCCGCCCAGCCGGCCTTGGCGTTGGTGTAGACGATCGGGAAGTCGATCTGCTCGGAGTCGGCGTCGAGGTCGATGAAGAGCTCGTAGACCTCGTCGACGACCTCGGCGATGCGGGCGTCGGGGCGGTCGACCTTGTTGACGACGAGGATCACCGGCAGCTTGCGCTCCAGCGCCTTGCGCAGGACGAAGCGGGTCTGCGGCAGCGGGCCCTCGGAGGCGTCGACCAGGAGCAGGACCCCGTCGACCATCGTCAGCGCCCGCTCGACCTCGCCGCCGAAGTCGGCGTGGCCCGGCGTGTCGACGATGTTGATCTTGACGTCGCCGCGGTTGACGGCGGTGTTCTTGGCGAGGATCGTGATCCCCTTCTCGCGCTCGAGGTCCATCGAGTCCATCACCCGCTCGTTGACGTCCTGGCCCTTGCGGAAGGTGCCGGTCTGCCAAAGCATCGCGTCGACCAGCGTCGTCTTGCCGTGGTCGACGTGGGCGATGATCGCGATGTTGCGGAGGTCGTCTCGGGAGTTCATTCGAGGCTCGGAGGGTAGAGAGCGCCGCTGGCCGGCGGCGAAGCGGGGTCGTGGCAAAGAGAAGCCCGCCAGGAGGCGGGCTTCCCAAGCTGCTTGAGCGTGGCGCTGACTACGAAGTCTGCTGGACGCTCGCGGCGGCCGGGCCCTTCGGGCCTTCTTCGGACTCGTAGCTCACTTTCGCGCCCTCGGTCAGGGACTTGAAGCCCTCGCCGAGGATGGCGCTGTGATGAACGAAGACGTCCTTCGAGCCGTCATCGGGAGTGATGAACCCGTAGCCCTTGTCGTCGCTAAACCACTTAACAGTTCCAGTGGGCATGCATTGCCTCCACATCGTGTGCTGCGAACGCGGATGATGCGGTGAGGCAACGACGCGAGCGCTAGGCACAAACTTTGCCGGCTATCACCGGCCCTAACACGGGGGACCGTAGCAGGATCGCCCCGCGGCGCGCCGCAGATCCGCCGCCGCGCGCGTCCGGCGCCGGATCTAGCGTTGCGCCGTGCGATTCCTCCAGACCATCGACCGCGAGGCGATTGCCGGCCTGCTGGGGCGCGACGAGTACTTCTGGCTCGACCTCACCGATCCCGGCCCGGAGGACGCCGCCGCGCTGGGAGATCTCTTCTCCTTCCACCCGCTGGCCCTGGAGGACATGCTGCTGCGCGAGCAGCGCCCGAAGCTCGAGGACTACGTCTCCTACATGTTCCTCGTCTACTACGGGGTCGGCGAGGCCGAGGAGGGGGGGATCGAGCTGCACGAGGTCCACGCCTTCATCAGCGGCGGCTACATCGTCACCTCCCACCGGCATCCCTGCGACGCCCTCGTGCAGGCCCGCCAGCGCCTCTCTGCCCAGACCCCGCGCTCGGAGCAGTTCGTCGTCTACCGCGTCCTCGACGGGCTCACCGACAGCTTCTTCCCCGTGCTCGATCGCCTCGACGACCGCATCGAGCGCCTCGACGGCGAGATCTTCGACCGGCCGACCCCGGGCCAGCTGCAGGAGATCGCCGGCCTGCGCCGGGACCTGGTGGCGCTGCGGCGGGTCGTCACCCCGCAGCGCGACCTGCTGGCGCGGGGGGTCGACGACATCCTCAAGATCCCCGGCCTGGAAGCGGACTCGCGCAACTACTTCCGCGACGTCTACGACCACGCGATCCTGATCTCCGACCAGATCGACTCCTACCGGGACCTGCTCGCCGGCACCCGCGACGCCTACCTCTCGATCGTCTCCAACCGCCTCAACCAGATCACCAAGCAGCTGACGGTGGTGGCGACGATCTTCCTGCCGCTCTCCTTCGTCGTCGGCTTCTTCGGCCAGAACTTCCGCTGGATGGTCGTCAACGTCGACTCGGCCGCCGCCTTCTGGGGCCTCGGCATCGGCAGCCTGGTGCTCTCGGTGGTCGCGCTGCTGGTCTGGTTCCGCCGCGGCTCCTACCTCTGACGAGCGCGCCGCCAGGGCGATCCAAACGCCGATCTACCGGGTTTTAGGGATCTCCCGCCGTGCCGATACGTAGTCCCAGATGATCGCGAAGCTCACCCCCGGCGCTGCCGGCGCTCGCCTCGGCCTTCGCGCCGCGCTCGCGACCGCACTTGCCGTCCCCGCGCTGGGCGCGTCGCCGGCGCAGGCGACGCTCGTGCAGAAGGGCGGGGAGACCGCCCTCTCGCCCGTCCTCCAGCAGCTCGCCAAGCCCTCCGTCCGCGTCCAGTCGCCCTCGCGCCAGGCGCCGATCCTCGGCGTCGCCGCCGAGGGTCCGGGCAGTCTCCTGCGCCTGGACGGTCGTGTCCTCGTCGCCGTCCGCTTCGACCACGGCGCCATCGCCAGTCGCGACCGGGTGCGGGCCGCGGGCGGGCGGGTCCTCTCGGCCGACCGTGGCGAGCAGACGGCGACCGTGGCCGTGCCGCCGGCCGACCTGCGGGCGCTGGCGGCGGTGCCGACCGTCGCCGCGGTAACGCCCGTCCTCGAGCCGTTGCTGCGGGCGGTCGACTGCGAAGAAGGCGGCACGGTGATCTCGGAGGGCGTGCAGCAGCTCAAAGCCAAAGCCGCCCGTGAAGATTTCGCGGTCAACGGCAGCGGCATCGAGGTCGGGGTCCTCTCCGACTCCTTCGACCAGGCGACCCAGGCCGCGGACGGCACCGGGAAAATCGCCACCAAAGCGGCCGACGACGTCAACACCGGCGACCTGCCGGGATCGGTCGAATGCGCTGGCGAGACGACGGTCGACGTGCTCAGCGACTTCGAATCGACCGAAGCGACCGACGAGGGTCGGGCGATGCTGCAGATCGTCCGCGACGTCGCCCCCAAAGCCTCGCTCTCCTTCGCGACCGCCTTCCTCGACGAAGAAGCGTTCGCCCACAGCATCGAAGACCTGGCCAAAGCGGGCGCCGAGGTGATCGTCGACGACGTCGGCTACTTCAAGGAGCCGTTCTTCCAGGACGGACCGATCGCAGTCGCGATCGCGAAAGTGACCGGGGACGGGGTCACCTATCTCTCCGCGGCCGGCAACGACAACCTGCTCGACCCGGAAGGGAACGAGATCGGGTCGTGGGAGTCGCCCACGTTCCGGGACTCCGGCAGCTGCCCGCTGGCGATTCGCTCCGTCCCCGAACTGGAAGGCTTCCACTGCGTCGACTTCAATCCCGGCGCCGGCGTCGACCGGACCTTCGGGATCAAAGTCGAGCCCGAAGACACCCTCACCGTCGACCTGCAGTGGGCGGAAGCCTGGAACGGCGTCGCCACCGACATCGACGCCTACCTGCTCAACGCCAACGGCGAACTGCTGACGGGGTCGGCCGACGACAACCTGAAAACGCAGCGCCCGGTCGAGATAGTCACGTTCGAAAACCGCAGCGCCTCGGAGAAGACGGTGCAGCTGGTCGTCAACCGCTACTCGGGCGCCAGCCCACGGTTCAAGTTCGTGCTGCTGCAGAACGGCGGCGGGGTCAGCGCCACCGAGTACCCGAAGTCCGGCGGCGGAGACCTGGTGGGGCCGACGGTGTTCGGTCACGCCGGCTCGGCCAGCGCGATCACGCTCGGCGCCGTCCCCTACAACAACTCCTCCGCGCCCGAGCCCTATTCCTCGCGCGGGCCGCTCACCCACTACTTCGGCCCCGTCGAAGGGACGGCGCCGGCCGCCAAACTGCTCTTCCCGGAAGAGATCTCCAAGCCGGACGTTGCCGCCACCGACTGCGGCAAGACGACCTTCTTCGCCCACCGCTACGACGGCGTCAACTGGCGCTTCTGCGGCACCTCGGCGGCGGCACCGCACGCGGCCGGGGTGGTCGCACTGATGCGCGAGGCCGCACCACTGGCCGGCGCCGCCGAAGTCCGCGAATCGCTGGTCGGCAGCGGCGCTGCGGTCGGCGCCTTCAGCCCCTGCGCGGTCGGTGGCGGCCTCTTCGACGCGCAGAGCGCGGTGAAAGCGGTCAAAGGCGAACCGACCGTCGAACCGCCCGAACCGTGCGAACCGCCGGAATCTCCCGCCGAGGTCTTCGTCGCGCCCGGCTTCTGGGGCAGCGAAGACCCCGTTCCCCCGAGCGGCGGTGAAGCGCCGCCGCCCGCCCCGGCGGCCGCGGTCGCCCCGAGCACGTTCATCAAGCGCCACCCGCCGAAGCTGGTGCGGACCTCGCGCGCCAGCGTGCGGCTGGTCTTCCGCTTCGGCTCCGACCAGGCCGTGCCCGGCTTCCTCTGCAAGGTCGACCGCGCCCGCTTCCGGGCCTGCGGCGCCCGCTTCGCTCGCAGGTACGCGGTCGGCGCCCACGCGCTGCGGGTCAAGGCCCGCGGCGCCACCGGGCTCCTCGACTCCACCCCGGCGGTCTTCCGCTTCCGGGTGGAGCGGCTGGGGTAGCGCCGGCCGGCGCGGCTGGGTCAGGGCTCGGTGCGGGCCGCCTGGCGCCGCATCGCCCAGTGACCGGCCAGCAGCAGGGCGAGCAGGGCCGCGGCGGAGCCGAAGACGAGCGGGTCGGTGAGGGAGAGGCCCTCGAGGCGGGTGCCGAAGTAGACCGAGATCGCCGTGATCGGCAGGTAGCCGACCGCGGTCGTCCAGGCGAAGCGCCAGGTCGGCACGCGGGCGGCGCCGGCCGCGTAGGAGACGATGCTGAACGGCAGGATCGGGATCAGCCGCATCGAGAGCAGCAGCGTCGGCCCGCCGCGCTCGATCATCGCCTCGATCCGCTCGAAGCGCTCCTCGCCCAGCCAGCGGTCGAGCAGCGGCCGCGCGACCCGGTGGCCGACCGCGAAGCAGACGAGCCCCGAGAGCAGCCAGCCGGTCATCGTCAGCGCCAGCGCCGGCCAGAAGCCGTAGGCGAAGCCGGCGGCGGCGTCGACGATCTCGGCCGGGTAGAAGACGACGGCGTGGATCAGCGCCAGGGCGAGGATCAGCAGCGGCCCGCCGGCGCCGAGGCTGTCGATCTCCCGGCGCACCTCGTCGTTGTCGCCGTGGATCGCGGCGCTGAAGGCGTCGCGCAGGGCGGGGACCGCCAGCACCAGCAGCGCCAGCAGGGCGATCCCACCCAGCGTCACCGCGATCTCGATCAGCGGCAGCCGCGGCTGCGGGCGGCGCTCGGCTCCGTCCCCCGTCATCTCCTCGATCCGCTCGGCGGCCACCTGGCCGGAGGGTGGCACAACGGGCGACCGCCTATCGCCCCTTGGCCTTGGCGGCGGCCGCAGGGGGTGGTGCAGCCGCCGCCACAATGGCCAGGAGCAGGGGAAGAGGTCCGGCGAGATGCCTTCTCCTCATCAATTTTGAGTATAGACCCACGGACGCCACTCTCGTGTTCCGGCAGACGAACGTTCGGTCTCATACCAATTCGCAGTCAAAGCAGGCGATAGGATGTCGGCGTCGAACCCTGGCGCATGGCTACTTCAATTCCGTTCCCAGAGGGCACCGTCGAGCGCATGGATGAGCTGCTGGCCGACAAGACGCTGTCGGCCAGAGAGCGTGAGCGGGTGAGGGCTATCCGTCTGTTGGCGTTGGGCTGGGAGGCCCAGGATGTCGCCGAGGCGGTTGGCCTTACCCGCAGCAGCGTCTATCGGCGCAAGTCCGAGTTCCTCAAGGACGGGGAGAGCGCGCTTCACGCCGACGGGTGGGGCGGGCGGCGCAACGAGGTGCTCAGCGAGGCCGAGGAGGCCGAGCTCGTCGCCCACTTCGAGGCGGCGGCCCGGGAGGGGCAGATGGTCACGGCCGCCGCGATGGCGGCCGAGCTGGCAAAGCGCGCCGGCAAGCCGGCCTCGCCCGCGACGCTCTACCGGATCCTCGCCCGCCACGGCTGGCGCAAGGTGGTGCCCCGGCCGCGCCACCCCGAGGCCGCGCCCGCTCGCCAGGAGGCGTTCAAGGAAACCTCCCGCAGCTCCTGAGGTCCGCCCGGGCTGGCGACCGGCGCCCGCTGCGGCTGATGTTCATGGACGAGGCGCGCTTCGGGCGCATGAACCGCCCGGTGCGCTGCTGGGCGCCGCCCGGCGTGCGCCCCGTGGTGGACTGCCAGACGGTGCGCGAGTACACCTACGCCTACGGCGCGCTGTGCCCGCGTGACGGGGCGCTTTGCTCGCTGATCCTGCCGAGCATGCACGCCGAGTGCTTCGAGCTGTTCTGCGCCGAGGTCTCGAGGCGCCATCCCGAGGAGCTCGTCGTCATGGTCTGCGACGGGGCCGCCTCGCACACCGCCACGGAGCTCGCGCTCCCCGAGAACGTCCGCATCCTCACCCTGCCGCCCTACAGCCCCGAGCTGAACCCCACAGAGCAGCTCTGGGACCTGATCCGCGAGCGGCGCTTCGCCAACAAGGCATACGACAGCCTGGATGAGGTCGAGGACGACCTCGCCGGGGAGCTGCGTGCCCTCGAAGCGGACCGCCCCGCGATCCGGTCCCTCTCCAGCCACCCCTGGATTACAGCATCACTCAACTTGACTGCGAATTAGTAGTATGACCTCTCAAAACGAGCCGATACACATCTCGGCTGCATTGGCAGCTTGGACTTCGTTCGCCTGTCCCTCGGCGCGCTGGGCTTTTCGGGCGCGCACCGGTTTCCCCGGCCATCGCCTGATAGGTTCATGGCCAATACCTGGCCAATACCTGGCCAATAGCCAGGCAACCAGCAGTCCAACCGCGTATCATTCCTAGTTGGAACGAGAAAAGGAGGCACCCATGGCAGACCTCAGCCTTGCTTCGCGCGAGGCTCACCGGCAGACCACTGAGACCTCGATCGAGCAGATCACGATCTTTCTGGAAGAAGTTCTAGGACGCAAGTTGGTCGCAGCCCTCGCGGGCGTTGCCGACCCAAAGGCGGTCGGACGCTGGGCAGCCGGCGAGCGTGCGCCCCGAGCTGCGGCGGAGGAGCGACTGCGCGTCGCCTACCAGGTTTTTCGTCTGCTGCTCGCCGAGGAGTCGAAACACACGATCCGCGCCTGGTTCATCGGCCTCAATCCCCAGCTCAACGACGAGTCTCCGGTTATGGTTATCCGCGCAGGCCGCTTTCAAGAGGTGATGGTTGCCGCGAAGGCATATGTCTCAGGGGGGTGAGGTGAATCGCACTGAAGATCGTTTCGCCGGGCGCGGGGGTCTGGCGAGTGGGGCGGACTCCGGATCCGATCGAATTTCCGGATCCGCCCAAGGCCGACGAACTGGACTACTCCCACGCAGGGAATCGCTTCGACAGCCCGACTGAGAACTTTCGCGTCTGCTATTTCGCCACCGATCTGGAGGCGTGTTTCGGGGAGACGCTGTCACGCTTTCGGCCCGATCCGGCCCTGATTGCTGCGGCGGATGAAGATGGCTTCATGCCCGCTGGCGAGGTGCCCGCGGACTGGCGGAACCAGCGCATCGCCGTTCAGGTTGAATTCATGCCCAGCGAACTTCTGCCCGAGTTGCGCTTCCTCGACGTTGAGGCGTTGAGAACCCGGCGTGAGCTGCGGACCGAGCTGGCGAGTCTCCTTGCTTACTAC
>CAVPEX010000084.1:0-16803 GCA_963703585.1 uncultured Solirubrobacterales bacterium
TCGCCCTCGCGTGGGTCCTCAGCCGCGGCGACGACATCGTCCCGATCCCGGGCACCAAGCGTCGCCGCTACGTGGAGGAGAACGCGGCGGCCACCGAGCTCGAGCTCTCGGATGCCGAGATGCGCCGCCTCGACGAGGTGGCACCGCCGGGGATGACGATGGGCGACCGCTACCCGGACATGTCGACGGTCGAGGTCTGAACCCGAGCGAGAAGGAGAGACGATGAGACTGGGAATGGCCTTGTGCGCGCGGTGGTGGGCGTGCTCTTCGTGGGTCACGGGCTGCAGAAGCTGAAGGGATGGTTCGGCGGCCATGGCCTGGAGGCGAGCGCCGAGGGATTCGAGGCGCTCGGACTGCGACTCGGGGAGGGCGCATGCCGTCGCGGCCAGCGCCTCCGAGACAGCCGGTGGGGCAATGCTCGCAAGCGGCCTGTTGACCCCGCTGGCCGCGGGCATGCTCAACGGCACGATGCGGTGGCGATCGACACGGTGCAGGCCAAGAAGGGCCCATGGGTCGCCAAGGGCGGGTACGAGTGCAACCTGGTGCTGATCGCGTCCCTGTTCGCGATCGCGGCCTCGGGCCCCGGCACCTGGTCGCTCGACGAGCGCCTGGAGATCGAGCGGTCGGGAGGCGGCGTCGCCCTCGCCTAGCTAGCTGCCTTCGTCTCCTTCCGGAACCCCGCAGCCTCGGCCCGGATCAGGCCGAATTCGGATTTGACCTCGGCGCGGCTCGTGTCGAAGTCCGATCTCACCGCGGCGCGGCTGGTACCGAAGTCGGACTTGACTTCCAGGCGGAAGACCCGCAGGTCCTCGCGCGATTCGCGGAAGCCTCGTCGACTCGCTTGGCGAGGTCGTCGAGGCGCTCGTCGGTCCAGGCTTCTCTGGTCATGGTCGATCCCGGCATGAGCCTACCGTAGACAAAAAGTTGCCTCATCTGGGAGGCGGGAGTGTCAATTCTTCGTCAACTCACTGCGGGACGAGGCGGAAGACCGGGCCGGCAAGCGAGGCAACGTAGACATGGCCGCGATCGTCTTCGCCGAAGGAGGAGGGGCTCTCGACCCGCAGGCCGGTCGGGCGGTCGTCGCTGGCGCGCTTCAGGTGGGGGACGAGGCTGCGGACCTTGCCCTCGCAGAGGTCGGCGTAGACGTAGCGCTTGTAGAGCGAGCGCAGAGCGCGGTCGCCGACCACGTAGCCGCCGATGATCGAGCAGCTGCCGCCGCCGCGGCTGTGGCTGTAGGCGAAGATCGGCTTGACCGTGCCGCCGGGGTCGGGGGTGCCGCTGTTGTCTTCGGTGTAGGGGGCGAAGCCCTCGAGCGCGTCCCAGCCGAAGTTGGCGCCGCCGGCCGCCGCCACCGTCGTGTAGTCGAGCTCCTCGAACTTGCCCTGGCCGACGTCGCCGATCGCGATCCGGGGGGCGGGGGCGGTGACCGTGTCGAAGGAGAAGCGGAACGGGTTGCGCAGGCCGTAGCTGTAGATCTCGTCGCGGCCCGGGCGGCCGACGAAGGGGTTGGAGCTCGGCACCGAGTAGGGCTTGCCGCCGGCGGGGCGCGGGTCGATCCGCAGCAGCTTGCCGAGCAGGACATCCTTGTTCTGGGCGTTGTTGGGCGGGTCGCCGCCGGAGCCGCCGTCGCCGGTGCCGAGATAGAGCAGGTCGCCGAGGAACTGCATCTGGCCGCCGTTGTGGTTGGCGTTGACCGGGTGGGGAACGACGATCACCTTGCGGCGGGATCCGGCCGCCGCCCGGGTCGCGCTCGCTCGCTTGAATTCGTCGATGCGGATGTTCCCGCGCGGGTCCGTGTAGTAGGCGTAGAAGCGGCGGCTCTGCGCGTAGTCGGGCGGGAAGGCGATCGAGAGCAGGCCGCGCTCGCCGCCGGCGGAGATCTCGCCGCCGAGGTCGAGGAACGGCTTGGGCAGACGGTGGGCGCCGCGCAGGACCACGACCCGGCCCTGCTGCTCGACGACGAAGAGGAGCTTCGGGAAGCCCGGCGCGCCGGTCACGTAGACGGGTTCCCGGAAGTTGCCGACCTTCTTCAGGCCGACGCTGGCGCCAGCGCGCCCGGCGCCCTCGGTTTCGCTCGCGCCGGCGCCGGTCGAGGAATCCGCCGAGCCGCAACCCGGGAGGGCCAGCAGAAGCAGAAGCGCGATCGGTGCCGAAGCTGTCGCTTGCCGCATGGCGACAACGGTACCCGGTGGGCGTCGTCGCTATTCGCCATCGGCGCGAGCGCTCTCGGGGCCGGTGCGGATTTCGCGCACCTCGCCGCTATCGGTGACTTCGGTTTCCGGCAGTTCCTGGGTGATCGTGGCGACGAAGGAGCCGCCGGGGGCGACGCCCTGCGCGGTCTTCGCCCTGGCGCTGTCGCTGAGCCCGGCCTCGATCCGGTAGAGGAGAGTCCACTTGCCGGCTTTGACCGCATTCAGCTTCCAGACCGCCTCGGTCGTCTCGCCCGGCTTCAGCGGCCCAAAGGCGAAGCTCTTCGGATTCGAGGTGGAGGCGCCGCCGGGGTCGGAGGAGCCGGCCAGCCGCGGGTAGGTCGACGAGAGCACCCAGACCGGGCGTTCGGCCTGGGCGAGGCCGGGCTGCGGGTCGCGGACCGCGAACGGCAGCGAGGAGTTGACTCCCCGCTCGCCGGCGATCCCGATCGTCACGATCAGGTCGGGGACGGTCCTCTCGCCGGAGTTGCGGACGCCGAGGCGCAGCAGCGAGGTCTGGCCGAGGAACTGCTCGGTCGGGAAGGTCGCGGCGGTCACCTTCACCTGGTAGTCGCCGGCCGGCTCGTCCGAGTCCGACGAGGATTCGCCACCGCAGGCAGCGAGCAGCGCCGCCACGGCCACGGCGGCGAACCCGGTCGCGGTGGCTCGGAGGCGGGCGCGCCGGGAATTTCGTCCGGTCCCCCGCAAAGCGGCCCGAACATAGCACGGGGTTTCCCCGCCTCCGCCGCGGTTTCGGCTGCTCGGAGGAGGGTTAGCGGGATCTCAACACTGGGCTAATGGTTGGGGGGTGCCCATCTTCTAGACTCAGGCCAGCGAGTGGGGCGCTGCGCGCAATGCCGGCGCGGCTCGATGGAGGAGCAGATGGTCGGATCCGCGGTCAACAGGGCGTTCTTGCCCGCCAAGTCGCTGTTCGAACAGGTGGGGGAGATGATGATCCTCACCGCTCGGACCATCGTCTCGGCGGTGAAACCGCCGTACCCCTACGGCGAGGAGTTCATCGGCCAGTTCCTCTTCGCCCTGCAGCTCTGCTGGTTCCCGCTGCTGGTCTCCACCGTCGCCTTCGGCTTCGGCGCTCCGGGCCTGCAGGCGGCCAACATCCTCTCGCTGTTCGGCGCCCTCGACCGGATCGGCGGCTTCTTCGTCCTCGCCTCGATCCGCGAGTTCGCGCCGTTCGTGACCGCGGTGGTCGTCGCCGGCGTCGCCGGCACCGCGATCACCGCCGATCTCGGCGCCCGCAAGATCCGCGAGGAGCTCGACGCCCTGCAGGTGCTGGGCGTCGACCCGATCAAGAACCTGGTCGTGCCGCGCTTCCTGGCGCTGATGCTGATCACCGGGCTGCTCGACATCTACGCGCTGGTCTTCGGGATCAGCGGCGGCATCCTCACCGACGATGCTCTACGGCCAGCCACTCGGCGGCTTCTTCGCCACCCTCTTCTCCAACGCCTCGATCACCGACCTCTGGGGCTCGGTGATCAAGTGCACCCTGTTCGGCGCGATCATCGCGGTCGTCTGCTGCTACAAAGGGATGACCGCGTCCGGCGGCGCCGCCGGCGTCGGCCGCGCCGTCAACGAGGCCGTGGTGATCTCGTTCATGGGCGTCTTCGCCTTCAACTACGTCTTCACCCAGACCCTGCTCGCCACCAATCCCGAGTTGCAGACGATCCGATGAGCGGAGCGGCGGACGATCCGATGAGCGGAGCGGCGAAATGAGCGACTGGCTCGCGGTCCCGCGCGGCTGGCTCGACTCGTTCGGGGAGATCGCCCGCTTCGGCAGCCGCGTCGCCGGGCTCGTCTACTCGGGCCGCGTCTTCCGCTTCTTCGGCGAGGCGCTGCGCCAGGCGGGGATCCTGATCCTCGGCTCGGCGCTGATCATCTGGGGCCTGGTCTTCGTCCTCGGCCTGCAGTGCGGGATCGAGGGCGCCTACCTGCTGCGCGCCCAGGGCGCGCCGGCCTTCGCCGGGCTGTTTTCCGCCTGGTGCGACCTGCGCGAGATCATGCCCTACGCGTTCGGCTACATGCTCGCTGCCAAGGTCGGGACCGGGATCGTCGCCGAGCTGGGGGCGATGCGGATCTCCGACGAGATCGACGCGCTCGAGGTGATGGGGGTGCCGCCGGTCACCTTCCTCTGCGCGACCCGCCTGCTCGCCGCCTGGATCGCCTTCCCGTTCATGTACCTGGTCGGGATCGGGATCATGTACCTGGCCAGCTACATCGCCGTCGTCGAGCAGATCGGCGACGTCTCCTCGGGCGGCTACTTCCTGATCTTCTGGATGTTCCAGAACCCACCCGACCTCATGTTCAGCCTGATCAAGGGCATGGTGATGGCGACCGCGATCGTGATGGTCGGCTGCTACTACGGCTACACGGCCTCCGGTGGGCCGGTCGGGGTGGGGACCGCGACGGCGAAGTCGATGGTCCTCAACATCGTCTTAGTTCACATCATCGGGATGCTTGGGACCCTTGTCTTCTGGGGGGCCAACCCGAGGGCGCCGATAGGAGGCTGACGTGTCGATCGACGAGCAGGAAACCAACAACGAGTCCGGTCCCTACGTCAGCGACGACGGCGCCGTGATGGGCCGCGATTTCGTCATCCCCGGGGTCGACCCGAACGAGCACGACCCCTACCGCTTCCACACCGGCCGCAAGCGCGACCACGGCGGCGAGGACGCGATCGAGATCATCGACCTGGTCAAACAGTTCGGCCGGGCACGGATCCTCAACGGCCTCAACCTCGGCCTGCCCGAGGACCAGGTCTCGATGGTGCTCGGTCCCTCCGGGACCGGCAAGAGCGTGCTGATCAAGCACATCGTCGGCCTGCTCTACCCGGACTCCGGCGACGTCCTCGTCCACGGCGAGTCGATCCCGAACATGACCGACGACGAACTCTTCGAGGTGCGCAAAAAGTTCGGCCTGCTGTTCCAGGACGGGGCCCTGTTCGGCTCGATGAACATCTACGACAACGTTGCCTTCCCGCTGCGCCAGCACACCGACAAAAGCGAGGAGGAGATCGGCGAGATCGTCAACCGCCGGCTCAAAGAGGTGGGCCTGATCGAGGCCACCTACAAGATGCCGAACGAGCTCTCCGGCGGCATGCGCAAGCGCGCCGGCTTCGCCCGGGCGCTGGTGCTGGAACCGGCGATCGTGATGTTCGACGAGCCCGACTCCGGCCTCGACCCGGTGCGCACGGCGCTGCTCTGCGAGCTGATCCGCGAGATCCACGCCGAGAACGGCGGCTGCTATTTGGTGATAAGCCACGACCTCAACACGGCGCGGCGGATCGCTGACTTCATCGCCGTGCTGTGGAGCGGGAAGATCGTCGAGTCCGGGCCGAAAGAAGAGCTGTTCGACTCGAGCAACCCGTTCGTCAACCAGTTCCTCAACGCGGACGTGAGCGGCCCGCTCTCGATGGACTGAGGGCCTGAGGTTGAGCGCGGAGCGGTCGTTCGGCCGTGTCGCGGCGTGGGCTGCCCGCAATGCCCGCTGGGTCCTCGCCGCGACCCTCGTCCTCGCCGTCGGCGCGGCGTTCGGAGCGACGCGGATCCCGACCGACGCCGGGGTCGGCACCCTGGTCGACGCCGACAGCTCGACCTACGAGGCGACCCAGCGGGTGCGTGAGACGTTCGGCGAAGAACCGGTGGTGGTGCTGGCGAAGGGCGAACTGCCGCGCTTGATCCTCACCGACAACATCTTCCGGCTGCTGCGGTTGGAGGGGTGCCTCTCGGGGAAGGTGCCGAAGGGGGCGGAGCCGATCCCCGGGCCGTGCGCCGAGCTGGCCGAGATGGAGCCGGTCGAGTTCGTCTCCGGGCCGGCGACCTTCCTCAACGAGGCGGTGGTCCAGATCGACCGCCAGCTGCGGCGACTGGCCGAACACGTGCCGGCGGCGCGGTTCCGCGAATTCCTCCTCGCCGTGGCGACCAGGTACGGGATCACCACCGCGCCCAGCATCGACAACGAGGAATTCGTCGCCACCGTCGTCTTCGACCTGGCGCGGGCGCGGGGGACGCCGAAGGCGCGCCTGGCCTATCTCTTCCCCAACAGCCGCTCGGCCCAGATCGTCGTGCGGCTGAAGCCCGACCTGAGCGACTCCGAGCGCCGCCGGGCGCTGGGGCTGATCGAGGCCGCGGTGCACGACACCACCCCGCGCAAGACCTGCGCCGAGGAGGGCAGGCCGGCCCCCTGCTTCGAGCTGCGCGGCGGCAGCTACCTGGTCTCGGGGGCGCCGGTCGTCGTCGACGGCCTGGCGCGGGCGCTGGAGGAGGCGCTGCTCGTCCTCCTTGGCGTCGCCCTGGCGGTGATGGCGCTGACTCTGCTGCTCGTCTTCCGCTCGCGGCTGCGGCTGCTGCCGCTGGGGGTCGCGCTGGCGGCCGTCGCGGTCGCCTTCGGCCTGCTCGGCCTCACCGACGGCGCCCTGACCATGGCCTCGATAGCCGCCCTGCCGATCCTGATCGGCCTCGGCGTCGACTACGCGATCCAGTTCCAGGCGCGGTTCGACGAGGCGGTGGCGGAGGGCGCGGCCGGCACCGAGGCGGCTCGGCGCGCGGCCTCGGCAGGCGGCCCCACCATCGGCGCCGCCTGCCTGGCCACCCTCGCCGGCTTCCTCGCCCTGCAGCTCTCCCCGATCCCGATGATCCGCAGCTTCGGCTGGCTCCTGATCGCGGGTGTCCTGGTCGCCTTCGCCCTCTCGCTGACCGCCGGCCTTGGCGCTCTGTCGGGTGGGTGGCGCCGGGGCGGGGGCCCCCCGCGGCGCGCAGGAGCCGCGGGCTCCGAGCACCGTGGGGGAGGCCCCGGCGACAGGACCCGCCCGATAGAGCGCCTCGTGTCCCTGGCCATCGGACGGCCGGCTCTCGTGCTCGGTGTCGCCACGGTGCTTGCAGTCGTCGGCTGGGTAGCCGGTACTCAGGTAGAGACCGTGTCCGACATCCGCTCGCTCGCCCCGCAGAACATCGGTGCCGTGAAGAACCTGAACGAGCTGCAGGACACGACGGGTGTGTCCGGCGAGCTGGACGTGAGCGTCGAAGCGGACGACCTGACGGACCCGGCGGTGGTCACGTGGATGGCGGACTTCAAGCAGCGGGTGCTGCGGGCCAACGGCTTCCGCGGCGAGAACCCGAGCTGCCTCGATGCCGAGATCTGCCCCGGGCCGGCGCTGTCGGACCTCCTCGTCCGCGACGGGGACGAAGTGACCGCGGCCGGGATCGACGCGACCCTGCGGGCGCTCTCGCCCTATTCGCTGCGCCAGGTGGCGCCGGTCGACCCGGAGACCGGGGAGGTCGGGAGCGCGGCGCTGATCAGCTTCGGCATCCGCGCCCAGTCGCTGGAGGACCAGCAGGAGCTGGTCGACCGGGTGCGGTCGGAGATCGGCGCGCCCGGCGAGCCCGGCGGGCCGCCGCCGGGGGTCGAGGTCCAGCTCGCCGGACTGCCGGTGATCGCCGCCGAATCGGCCTCCGAACTCTCCTCCAGCCGCTACTGGCTGACGCTCGCCGGGCTGCTCGCGGTCGCCCTGGCCCTGCTCGCCGTCTACCGCTCGCTCTCCCGGGCCCTGGCCCCGCTCGTGCCGACGGTCCTCGCCACCGGCTGGGCCTCGCTGGCGCTCTGGCTGACCGGCGTCCCGCTGAACCCGATGTCGGCGGCGCTGGGGGCGCTGACGATCGCCGTCGCCACCGAGTTCGGCGTCATCCTCGCCGGGCGCTTCCACGAGGAGCGCGCCGGGCGGGAGCCGGCGGAGGCGCTGCGGCGCGCCTATGCCCGCACCGGCGCCGCCGTGCTCGCCTCCGGCGCCACCGCGGTGGCCGGCTTCGCGGTGCTGGTCGCCAGCGACATCCAGATGCTGCGCGACTTCGGCTTCGTCACCGTGATCGACCTCGCCGCGGCGCTGCTGGGGGTGATGGTCGTCCTGCCCGCCGTCCTCGTCTGGCTGGAGGAACGGTGAGGGACCGCTACTCGGTCGCCGTCGGGCTGCTGTTCCTGATCGTCGTCGCGATCGCCACGCTCAGCACGATCAACGGCGGTGGCGGCGAGGGGACGCTCGGTGTCGATCGCCTGCCCGATCGCTGGCCGCTGCCGGAGTTCGCGGTGCCGGCTGCCGCCGGGCCGCTCGAAGGCGACGCCAACGTCGCCCAGGACGACTGCGAATCGGCGCGGGTGCCCTGCCCGCGGGACGCCGTCCGCGACCCCGCCTGCCGCATCCCCACCGCCGGGGCGATCCGCGTCTGCGACCTCTTCGACCGGCCGCTGGTGATCTCGTTCTGGTTCACCAAGGGCGGCGACTGCGACGTCCAGCAGGACGTCGTCGACACCGTCTACCGGCGCTACCGTGGAAGGGTGAACTTCCTCTCCCTGGACGTGCGCGACGATCGCGACACCGTGCGCGAACTGGTCCGCCGGCGCGGCTGGGAGATGCCGGTCGGCTACGACCGCGACGGCGCCGTCGCCAGCCTCTACCGGGTCGGCGTCTGCCCCACCTTCGCCTTCGCCTATCCGGGCGGGACGCTGCAGAGCGCCAGCATCGGCGAAGTCGGGGTGGCGCAGCTCGGTGATCGGGTTCGGCGCCTGCTGGAGGCGACGCGGGGGGCGGAGGCGGGCTGATGTCCCCGCGGCCGGTGACCGATCCGCGCATCGGCTGGGACCCCTCGCCCGCGCGCGGCTGGGTCGCGCCGCGGATCGCCGCCGAGTTCCCGGGCCTGGGGCTGGCCTGGGTGGAGGCGGACACCCGTCCCGGCAAGAGCCCGGAGCCGGTGCGCCGCCGCCTCCGCGGCCTCTCCGACCGCTTCTACGGGGCGCACGCGATCCGCCTGCGCGAAAGGCCGATCCCCTGGGCCTACCGGGTCTTCTTCCGCCAGATAGGTCTCGACCCCGACCGCACCCGCACCCCGGTCGAGCAGCTGGCGCTCGACCGGCTCCACGACGGCGCCTTCAAGAGCCGGGGCCTGCCGCGCGACGCCCTCACGATCTCGATCGTCGAGACCGGGGTGGCCCTGCGCGCCTTCGACGCCGACCGGATCGAGGGCAACCTCTGCATCCGCGACTCGGCCCCGGGCGAGTCGCTCTCCGAGCGGCCCGGCGGGCTGGCCCACGCGACGCTGACGATCGCCGACGAGGCGCGGCCGCTCGCCGTCCTCTTCGGCCCCGCCGCCGAGGGCTGCAGGGTCGAGCCCGCCACCCGCCGCGTCGCCATCGTCGCCACCAGGGTCAAGGGCGTCCCCGAGATTGCAATCGAGGAGGCCCTCTGGATGGCCGCCGCCACCGTCGAGGCGGCCTGAGGGAGCCGGGCGTCTAGCGAACTGCATCAAGTTCTGGCCTTCCTGGGGCCAGAATTTGATGCAGTTCGGGGTGTTGCCCCTGATCGTTAACCGTTCCCCCCCCTTGAGCGCTCGTCGCCTTGATCTACACTCGAAGCGAGGAAGATGGCGGGTCTGCTCTCACGGGACAGCTTCGTATCGCTCGGCGGGGAGGTCGACGAGCGCGCGGCGCGGCGCGAGCTGCGGCGGCAGATCGGCAACCTCGAGCGCGAGCTGGCGCGACTCTTCGCCGAGGGCTTCGGCCGGGTCGAGGTCGCCTACCGGGTCGAGGCGATCGCGGCTGAGCCGCGGCTGCTCGACCTGGGGGAGCTGGAGCGGCTGCGTGACGGGCTGGCCGATCGAATCGCCGAGGCGAGGCTGACGCTGGCGGAGCGCGCTCGCGTCGAGACCGCCAACCGGGAGCTGCTGCGGCGGATGCTCGCGGCCCCGGCGCAGCACAAGTGGGTCAGGGTGAGCCGCGACGACATCGGCGCCCCGGGATGCGGCCACTGGCACTCGCGCCCGCTGCTGGGGCCGATCGGGATGCTGATGGGCTGGTGGCGGGTCAAGGTCTCCTCCGGATGCCCGTTAGCCGGGCGGCTTGCGGCCGTTGAGCGCTAGAGCGACGAAGCCCGCGAAGCGGGTGGCGACGCCGGACGAGCGGCCACCGGCCCCGTGGGGCAAGGCGCCGCTGGCCGAGCTGGTGATCCTCGCCGGCATCGTCTCGCTGATCGTCGGGATCGTCGGCCGACACCCGACCGCGATCGGGGTCGGGGTCGCGCTGGCCGGGCTCGGCGGCATGGAGGTGGCGATCCGCGAGCACTTCGCCGGCTATCGCTCCCACACCACCCTGCTGGCGGGGGCCGTCTTCGTCTTCACGGTCGGCGGGCTCTTCTACCTCGCCGACCAGATCCTCGCCGTCGCCCTGGCGGTGGGGGCGGTGGCCTTCGCGATCGCCTACTACCTGGCGCGCCGCGCATTCCAGCGGGCTTCCGGCGGTCTCAGCTACCGGATCGGTGGAATGCGCGGCTGAGCCCGTCACACCACGACGGCGTCGCGGCTCCCGACCGAGCGTGAGGCGAGCTCGGCCGAGAGCAGGCGGCGCTGCCGGGAAGTCAGGGTGCCGAGCTGCTTGTTCTCGTTCAGGGCCAGGGGCGTGAGGAACTTGCGGGCCCGGGTGCGCCCCCAACGGCGCTGGCTGGTCAGGAGCTCGGAGATCGTCATGCTCTCCGTCTCCCACGGGCAATCGCGGACCACCTCTGACGCGTTCATGTCTCCCCGCGCGATCGCGCGCTTCAGCTCGGCCCTGGCGAGTCGAACGAGGTTGGCGCGTTCGAGCGCTCGCATGTGCTGCGGTGCCTCCACCGATGCGGCGGTCGTCGTTGCGGGTGCCATTGAGGCAGCGTCCACTGGGACTCCTCCCTTCAAGGAATCGATTAACTGGATACTCGCCGGCGACCGGTGGCTTCAGGCCATGGCCTGGTCCGGATCGAGGTCTCTATCCGGACGCCCCGCCCGGGTCGTCCGCCGAGAGGGCCAAGCTACGCCCCGGGCAGGCCTCCCGTCAACCCGATGTAAACGAAAGCGGACGCAGGTCGCTCGCTAAGAGCAACAATTTCGGCGCCCTTCGAAGCTTGTCCCGATCCGTACAAGGCTGAAACTACCCACGACGGGGGATGTCAAGATCCCGTTACCGCCGGATTACGCGCGCGGAAGCTCCGGGAAGCCCTCGATCACCCTGGCGATCGTCCCCAGCGCCCCGTCGAGATGCTCGCGCTCGTGGGTCGCCATCAGGCTGGTCCGCAGCAGCGCCCCGCCCGGCGGCACGGCGGGGTGGATGGCGACGTTGGTGTAGACGCCGTTGTCGAAGAGCGCCTTCCAGAGCAGCACCGCCTGCCAGTCGTCGCCGACCACCACCGGCACCACCGGGGTCGTCGCCACGGTGCCGTCCGGCAGAATGCCCGGCTCGATCACCTTCAGGCCCAGGTGCCGCAGGCCCTCGCGCAGGTACTCGGCGTTGGCCAGCAGCTTCTCGAACAGCTGTGGGCCGTCCTCGCGGATCACCCGCAGCGCCGCCAGCGCGGCGCCGACGGCGGCGGGGACGGCGGAGGCGCTGAAGATGAAGGAGCGCGAGGAGATCCGCAGGTACTCGATCACGTCGGCGGGGCCGGCGATGAAGCCGCCGCAGGAGGCGAGGCTCTTGGAGAAGGTCCCCATCCGCAGGTCGACCTCGTCCTCGAGCCCGAACAGCTCGGAGGCGCCGGCGCCACGGGCGCCGAGGACGCCGGCACCGTGCGCCTCGTCGACCATCAGCCGCGCCCCGTGCGCCTTGCAGAGCTCGACTATCCGCGGCAGGTCGCAGACGTCGCCCTCCATCGAGAAGACGCCGTCGACGACGACGAGGACGCCGCCGCCGTCCTCGGCGGCGCGCTGCAGCATCTTCTCCAGCTTGTCCATGCGGTTGTGACGGAAGGGCCGCAGCTTGGCACCGGAGAGGCGGCAGCCGTCGAGGATCGAGGCGTGGTCGCCGGAGTCGCAGATCACCGTGTCGGCGGGGCCGAGGATGGTGCCGATGCAGCCGACGTTCGACTGGTAGCCGGTGGTGAAGACGATCGCGTCCTCGGTCCGCATCCATTCCGCCAGCTCGCGCTCGAGGTCGAGGTGCAGCGGCGTCGTCCCGTTCAGCAGGCGCGAGCCGGTGACGCCGGTGCCGTACGTCTCCAGCGCGTCGCGGGCACCCTGCTTGACCCGCTCGTCGCCGGTCAGGCCGAGGTAGTTGTTGGAGCCGAGCATGATCGTCTCCCGCCCCTCCATCTCGACGACGGGGCCGGCCTGCGAGGTGAGCAGGCGGAAGTAGGGGAGGAGGTCGTGCTCTTTGGCGGCTTCGAGCTGCTCGAGGCGATCGTGGCTGCGGGCCTTCTCGAAGACGTCGACCGGGGCCTTGGCGGTCTCGCTCATCTCTGCAGAGTGTAGGTTGCGGCCGGTGAGCGCGGAGCGCGAACACTGACCATGGGAGGTGTGACGATCCGGCCGGTTCGCGGCCGCCGGGACCTGAAGGGCTTCGTCAAGGTCCCCTTCCACATCCACCGCGACCACCCGCAGTGGGTGGCGCCGCTGGTCTTCGAGCGGATGCAGTTCCTCGACCCGAAGAAGAACCCGTGGTTCGAGCACGGCGAGGCGGAGCTGCTCGTCGCCGAGCGCGACGGCGAGCCGGTGGGGCGGATCAGCGCCCATCTCGACCGCCGCTGGGACACCTACCAGGGCGGCAGCGACGCGATGTTCGGCTTCTTCGAGACGGTCGACGACGCCGAGGTCGCGCGGGCGCTGCTGGAGGCGGCGACCGAGTGGGCGGCTTCGAAGGGGCGCCAGCGGGTCCTCGGGCCGATGGACTTCACCACCAACGACGAGATCGGGATCCTGATCGAGGGCTACGAGCGGCGGCCGATGATCCTCCAGCCCTGGCACCCGCCCTACTACCGCGGGCTGGTCGAGTCGCTCGGCTTCGGCAAGGCGATGGACGTGCTGATGTGGGAGCTTCAGTTCGGCGACCTCAAAGAGGGGGAGGAATTCGACCCCTCGATCCACGCCGCGGCGAAGAAGGCGCTGGAGGACGAAGGGATCACGATCCGCAACATGCGCAAGCGCGACATGGCGGCGGAGGTGCGGCGCTTCATGGACGTCTACAACGAGGCCTGGGGCGGCAACTGGGGGTTCGTCCCGATCACCGACGCCGAGGTCGAGTTCCAGGCCAAGAACCTGAAGCAGGTGCTCGACGAGGAGTGGACCTTCATGGCAGAAAAGGAAGGCGAGGTGGTCGGGGCGGCGCTGACCCTGCCCGACATCAACCAGGTGCTGGCGGGGATGAACGGACGGCTCTTGCCGCTGGGCTGGCTCAAGTTCCTGCGCGGCAAAGGGAAGATCGACCAGCTGCGGGTCTTCGCCCTGGGCGTCAAGCGCGATTACCGCCGCACCGGCGTCGCCGCCGGCCTCTACCTCAAGCACCTCGAGACCGCCGCCCGCCCGGGCACGATCGAAGGCGGCGAGATGGGCTGGATCCTCGAGACCAACAAGCCGATGAACCGGGCGATGGAAGGCATGGGCGGCAAGGTCGTCAAGCGCTACCGGCTCTACGAGCGCCAGCTCGGCGCCGGCACCGCCTGAGCGGCTCAGCGGCCAGCCGTCTCACAAGCCCGCAGTTTCCGGGGTTTACGTAACGCCCTGGTCGGGGCGACCTGGGGCCTCGCTAGAGTCGCTGCGGTGAGCGACCTCGATCTAGACGGCGAGATCCTGGCCGAGGAAGACGCCGAGCCTCGCGAGGCGACCGAGCCCGTCCGCACGCTGCCGCTGCCGTACGAGGAGCAGCAGTCCTCGGCGCTGCCGGTGCTGCGTGCGGAGGTCCGTACCGCCGCGATCGCCGCCGCCGGCGGGGTCCTCGCCGTCGCCGCCACCGTCGCCGCCGTTCGCGCCATCAGTGCCGCCGGCTCGAAGTCGCGCTCGCCGCGCCGCCTCGGCCGCCGTCGCGATCGTCCCAACATCGTCGCCAGCCGCTCCTTCCTGGTCGACGTCCACCTGCTGGGCCGCTAGGCCGGGGTGCCGGCGGCGGCGCTGGAAGTGGAGGTGCGGCCACCCTCGCCGTTCCGGCTGGGGCGGGGCAGCGAGGACCGCACGCTGCGCGTCTACGGCGGCGTCGCCACCAGGCTCCTGCACGCCGGGGGGAGCCCGGTGCTGGTGCGGGCCTGGCAGCCGGGGCCGGGGCGGGTGAAGCTGCGGGCGCAGGCCCTCGACCCGGCCGCGGTCGAGTACCGGGTCCCGGCGGGCGCCGCCGCCGCGCCGGCCGGCGCGGCGCAGCTGCGGCTGACGATCGAGCGGATGCGCTTCGCGATCGGCGTCGACGACGATCTCTCCGAGTTCCACCGCCGCTTCCGTCGCGACCCGCTGGTCGGACCGTTGATCCGGCGGATGCCGAGCTTCCGGCCACGGCGGCGCCTCTGGCCGTGGGAGGCGCTGGCGGCGGCGATCGTCGGGCAGCTGATCGAGGCGGAGCGGGCGATCCGGATCGAGCGGCGGATCGTCGGCCGCTGGGGGCCGCGGACCGGGCAGGGCCGGGACGGCTGGCGCGACGTGCCCGCGGCGGCGACGATCGCCGGGCGCGCCCCGGCCGAACTGACCTCGATGGACCTCGCTCCGAGCCGGGCGGCGGCGCTGCGGCGGGTCGCCCGGGTCGTCGCGGCCGGCCGCTGCCCGCTGGAGTCCCCGGCCGCCGACCGGCGCCTGCTCTCGATCCCCCAGGTCGGCCCCTGGACCGTGCAGTGCCTGGGGTTGTTCGGCCGCGGCGAGATGGACTCGCTGCCGGCCGGCGACCTCGCCTACATCAAGCTGGTCGGCCGCCTTGCCGGCATGGACCGCCGGGCGACCGTCGCCGAGGTCGAGGAGTTCTACGCACCGTACGAGCCCTACCGCGGGCTGGTCGGGGCGATGACGCTGGCGGGGCTGCACCGGGTCGTCGCCCAGGGACGCCCGTTGCGCCTGGCCGCCTGAGCCGGGCCCGGCCCGGGGCGCGCCGGAGTGCGCCGCGACCGCGGCGTAGGGCAACGGGCCGCCCGCCGTCCCTGGTCGGCGCGGCCGATCTGCGACCTCAGCACCGCCTCCAGCGAGGCGCCGAGCCGAGCGCGGAGCGGCCGGTGGGCCGAGGCGGCGCGTTCGAGCTCCGGTCGGGCCGCCGGGTCGGGTCGCTGGGGCAGGCTCGCGCGCAGCGCGGCGGCGCGACTCGGCACTGGTCGAATCGAGCCGTCCCGTGATCGAGCCGCCGCTGCGGCGCGCAGGGCGGCGTGGAAGTCGACGTCGCAGGGCCGGAAGCCGGGCGTGTCGGCGTTGGCGAAGGATGTTGGCCAGCACCTCGTTGCGCCTGGTCGCGCCGGAGATCGCCCGCTCCAGGGTGAGTTGGGTGGTGTCGAAGACGCTCATCCGCTCGGCGCCCCGGTGATCGGCCGCGGGCGGCGAGGGCTTAGGCCGGGTCGCCGAGCCCCCGCCGCGGGTATTGCAGAGTCGCGCCCGCGATCAAGGCGTATGGCCGCTCTGTCGATATGAACGCAATGCGGGATATCGGTGACAAGGAGAACCCCGGCCAGGATCTCGACGAGCTCCAGCAGATCGCGCGTCAGCGCCGCCGATTACCGGCGCCTGGTCGAGCGCCTGCCGGCGATCGTCTACAGCTCCGAGATGGGCGAGCACGGCGCTGGCGCTACGTCAGCCGCCAGGTCGAGGAGATCCTCGGCTACAGCGCCGAGGAGTGCAAGCGCGACCCCGCCCTCTGGGCGCGGCTCCTGCACCCCGACGACCGCGATCGCGCCCTCGCAGTGGAGACCGACGTCCACCTCGGCAGCCGCAACACCGCCCCGGTCGAGTACCGGCTGCGGACCCGCGACGGCGACGTGGTCTGGGTGCTCGACGAGGCGGTGCTGGAGGCCGACGAGAACGGGATCCCGGTCTGGCACGGGGTGATCTACGACATCACCGAGCGCAAGACCGCTGAGGTCGAGCTGCAGCGGTCGCTCGCCCAGCAGGCCGTCGTCGCGCGGCTCGGCGAGCGGGCGCTGCAGAACGGCGACCCGGAGGCGCTGATGCGGGACGCGGTCCGCTGATCGGCGAAATCGACGGCGTCGACCGCGCCTGCATCTGGGAGGTCGGCCGCGACGGCCGCCGGCTCAGCCTGCGGGCGGGGCTCGAGGAGGAGGTGGTCGGCGCCGGCCGCCGCGTCTCCGCTGCCCGCGACTCGCACGCCGGCGCCGCGCTGGAGGCCGGGACCCACGCGATCGTCCCCGACTGGTCGGTGGAGGAGCGCTTCACGATGCCGCCGGTGCTGCGGGTGATCGGCGCCGGCTCCAGCATCGCCGCCGTGATCGACGGCACCGACCATCCCTTCGGCGTGCTCGACGTGCACGCGGTCGAGCCAGCCACGCCGCTTCACCACCAAGGACCTTCCCTTCGTCCAGGCCGCCGCCAACGTGCTCGCCGACGCGATCGACTGCGTCGTCCAGCGGATCTGCCGGACGTGCCATACGTCCGAGCGCGACCCGGACTTCAGCCTCTCCAAGGCGCTGGAGAAGATCCGCCACGGGAACCGATAATCAGGCGGTTGGCTCCCCGGAACGACCTTCCACCACCGGCGGCAGCAACCCCTTCTTCCTCAGCCTCTCCTCCGCCTCCGGGTCGTGAATGAAGTACGTCCCGAACTCGATGGCGTCGAATTCGTTCAGCTCGCCCGCGCGCAGCCGCAGCCCCGGCACGAACTGCTCGATCGCCTCCTCCACCTTAGC
>CAVPEX010000085.1:0-32085 GCA_963703585.1 uncultured Solirubrobacterales bacterium
AGGTGCATTTCCTCAGGGACTGCCTCGGCCACGCCCGCCGCGAAGAGCACGGTGCCCTGGCGGCGCTGATCCGCCCGATCTTCAATCAGCCGAGCCGGGAGGAGGCCCGCGTCCGCGTCCCCCTCACCCGCGAGATGGTCGGCGACGACGAGAGGATCGCCGATACGGGCTCGAGACAGGCCCTCGCCGCGGCGATGCGGACGCTGGCGGACGCCGGGATCGCCTGGCGCGAGCGCGGGAGCTGAGCGCGCCCCGGCCGACCGCCGGCTCGACTCAGCCGGCGGCCAGCTCGCCGATCGCCGCCGCGATCCGCCGCGGCTCCTGGGCCATCACCGCGTGACCGCCGCCGCCGACGATCTCGACCTCGGCGCCCGGCCACCGCGCCGCCAGCAGGGCCGCGTTGGCGACCGGGGTCACCTCGTCGCGGTCGCCGTGGAAGATCAGCGTGGGCGGCGCCGCGCCGCCGGCCGGAAGAGGGTCCCGGTGCCAGGCTTCCATCGCCGCCTCCTGGGCTCGGAGCACCTCGGGATCGAGGCCGGCCCGCGCCGCCGCGACGACCGCGCCGAACTCGCGGTCGATCTCGACCGCCAGCTCGGGCGGGAAGAGGAGCCCGATCAGCCGCGTCGCCTGCTCGGTCGGGGTGCCGGAACGGTCGATCAGCCGGGCCCAGGCACCGGCCCCGGACGGCCGAACCAGGACCCGGCCGGCTCGCGTCGAAGCAACCGGGATGATCGTCTCGGTCCTGGTCAGGCGCCTCAAGGAGGGGAAGGACTACTCGGACTTCCGCGCCGCCTGGCTCCCCGACAAGGGCTTCTCGCCCGGGTCGGGCCCCAGGAGCAGCTGCGCCACGAGCGCCTGGAAGAGGTCATCGAGCCCGGCGGCACGCGCGGCTCCTACCTGCAGGTCGCCGATGACGACCTCACCGACGCACCGCCGACCGCCTAGACCTCCAGCATCAGCGTCACCGGGCCGTCGTTGATCAGCGCCACCCCCATGCAAGCGCCGAAGACGCCCTTGGCGGCGCCGAGGCGCTCGCAGAAGCGGTCGTAGAGCGGCTCGGCGACCTCGGGCCGGGCGGCGGCGACGTAGCTCGGGCGGTTGCCCCTGCGGGCGTCCCCGTAGAGGGTGAACTGGCTGACGCAGAGAACCTCGCGGTCGCCGAGCGGCTCGTTCATCCGGCCCTCGGCGTCGTCGAAGATCCGCAGCGCCCGCACCTTGTCGGCGAGCCGGTCGGCCTCCCGCTCGCCGTCGTCGACGCCGACCCCGAGCAGCACCAGCATCCCCGGCCCGATCTGGGCGACGCGATCGCCCTCGACGTCGACCGCCGCCTGGCTGACCCGCTGGACCAGGGCCCTCATGCCAGCAACCTAGCGCCGGGGAAGGCTCAGGCGCTACGGCGGCGCAGCCGCGAGGCGACGAAGGCGATGATCGCCAGGTGCCCGCCGACGGCGAGCGCGATCGCCGCGACCTGGGCCGCCGTCGACACCGTGTAGGTCTCGTTGACCTCGATCGCCCCCCACACCGACAGCGGCACGAAGAGGGCGACCGCCGTCGCCAGGCCCGGGTTGTAGGCGCGGCTGCGCAGCGCCACGGCGATGTGGGTGATCGCGTTGACCGCGGTCAGATAGATCGCGATCAGCCCCAGCGCCGGGTTGACGTAGTAGGCGAGCAGGAAGGCGACGATCATCGCCACCCAGACGCAGAGCAGGTTGATCGCGAAGGTCGCCGGCCGGCTCAGCACCTCGCCCCCGAAGCGGCCGTTGACGTAGCGGCGGAAGCGGTCGTCGCCGTGCTCCTCGAGCTGGTGGAAGAGATAGGCCGGGAGCTGGGCGTAGATCAGCATCGCCGCCGTCCCCAGCTCGCTCCAGACGATCGGCAGCAGCGCGACCAGGAAGCAGCCGGCGAACGCCCCGGCGTAGGGCCACTGCCAGCGCCCGACCAGCCAGTCGACGGACATCGGCGGGCTAGGGCTCCAGCGCCTCGACCAGCGAGGAGGCGTCGTAGGCGCCGAAGTGGTGGGCGCCGTTGACGTAGAAGCTGGGGGTGCCGGTGGCGCCGCTGCGCTCGGCCGAGTCGAGGTCGCGGGCGATGCGGTCGCGGTGGGCGCCGGAGTCGATCTCGGCCGCCATCCGCTCGGCGTCGAGGCCGAGCTCGGCGCCGATCTCCAGCATCGTCTCGCGCGAGAGTCGCGGCTGGGCCTGGAAGAGGGCGTCGTGGTACTCCCAGAACTTCCCCTGGGCGGCGGCCGCCTCGCTCGCCTCCGCCGCCAGCGGCGCCAGCGGATGGCGCTCGGGGATCGGCAGGTGGCGGAAGGCGACGAGGAGGCGGCCGTCGAGCCGCTCGCGGACGCGGCGCAGGATCGACTGGGCGCCGAGGCAGAAGGGGCACTGGAAGTCGCCGAACATCAGCAGCTGCAGCGGCGCGCCCGGCTCGCCCCGCACGTGGTCGACGTCCTCCAGCGGGGGTGCAAGCCTTTCGTCCACAGAACCCGATGTTATGGGCGCGTGCACGACATCGAGTCCCTCCTCGTTCTGCTGCTGGCGGCGGCCCTGCTGGTCCGCCTCGCCGAGTTCGGCAAGATCCCGGCGCCGATCGTCCTCGTCCTCGGCGGCCTCGCGATCGCGCTGATCCCGCCGCTGCCCGACGTCGAACTCGCCCCCGACACGGTCTTCCTCGTCTTCCTGCCGCCGCTGGTCTACGCCGCCGGCTGGCGCACCTCGCCGCAGGAGCTGCGGGCGCTGATGCGGCCGCTGGCGCTGATGTCGGTGGGGCTGGTCTTCCTCACCGCGGCGGTGATCGCCGTCGTCTCCCACGCCCTCGTCCCCGAGCTGAGCTGGGCCGAGGCGGCCGTCCTCGGCGCCGTCCTCGCCCCTACCGACGCCGTCGCCGCGACCGCGATCTTCCGCCGCATCGGCGCCCCGGAACGGGTGCGGCTCCTGGTCGAGGGAGAGTCGATGATCAACGACGGCACCGCCCTGGTCCTCTACCGGATCGCGCTCGGGGTGGCGACCGGCGGCGCCTTCAGCCTCGGCGACGCGGCGCTCGAGTACCTCGTCGTCTCCGCCGGAGGCGTCGCGATCGGCCTCGCCGTCGGCTACCTCTCCAACCTCGTCATCCGCAGCCAGACCGACGCCGGGCTCTCGATCCTGCTCTCGGTCCTCACCGCCTACGGCGCCTACATCGGCGCCGAGGAACTGGGGGTGTCCGGCATCCTCGCCGCCGTCGTCGCCGGCGTCTACGGCGGCTACCAGTCGCCGCGCTCGCTCGACGCCGACGTGCGGCTCAGCGCCGTCGCCTTCTGGAACGTCTTCGTCTTCGGCCTCGAGATCACCCTCTTCGTGCTGCTGGGGCTGCAGCTGCCGGAGGTGGTCGAAACCCTCGAACAATCCGGCACCTCGATCGGCGAGCTGCTCTGGCCGGTGGCGGCGATCGCCATCGCCTCGATCGGCGCCCGCCTCGCCTTCGTCTTCGCGATCGGCTCCGACGCCGGCGAGACGGCGGGGCAGCGCTTCGCCCTCGGCTGGAGCGGCATGCGCGGCGCCGTCTCGCTCGCCGCCGCCCTGGCGGTGCCGCTCAGCGTCAGCGGTCGTCCCGAAATCATCTTCCTCACCTTCGCCCTGATCCTCGTCACCCTGGTCGGCCAGGGGTTGTCGCTGCCGTTCATCGTCCGCGCCCTCGGCCTCGAGGAGGCGCGGCGCTGGAGCGACGAAGAGGCCGTGGCGCGGATGGAGGCCGCGCAGGCGGCGCTCGACCGGATCGACGAGATCGAGGACGAGGAGCGAGCCTCCGAGCCGCAGCTGAAGCGCCTGCGCGACCTCTACCGCGGCCGCTTTCGCATGTGCCAGGCGGTGCTCGGCGGCGAGGACCCCGAGACCGCCGCCCGCGAACAGCGCTTCGCCGACTACGGCGGGCTGCGCCGCGAGCTGATCGGGATCGAGCGCGAGGAGCTGCTCAGCCTGCGCGGCACCGGCAGGCTGAAGAACGGGACGATGCGCCAGATCGAGCGCGACCTCGACCTCGAGGAGGCGCGGATCCGCTAGCCGAGGAACTCGCGCGCCCGGGCGGCGACCAGGTCCGGCCGCTCGTCGGCGATGAAGTGGCCGCAGCCGGGGACCAGCTCGACCGTCATCTCCTCGGCATGGCGCTGGTAGCCGGCCAGCATCTGCGGCCGCAGGACGAAGTCCTCGGTGCCGAAGACGAGCAGGGTCGGCACCGTCAGCCGCGCCTCCTCGTAGCGGCCGCGGACGATCGGCCACAGCTCGCGCCAGTTGAAGACCCGGTACATCTGCACCGCCGCCCGCGCCCGCGCCGGCTCGGCCAGGTTGTCGGCGAAGGCCCGCAGCGCCTCCTCGGTCCAGACCTCCTTGTGCGCCGAGCCGCCGACCAGCACGCGGGGGACGAAATCGCCGCCGCGGTGCAGGCGGTAGCCGATCCCCGGCGCCAGCACCAGCTGCTGGTACCAGAACCGCCAGGCGTGCCCGGCGACGCTGCGCAGGCTGACCCAGGGCGGCACGATGTTGAGCGCGAGGAAGCGCTCGAAGCGCCGCGGCGCCCGCAGGCAGAGCAGGAAGCCGATCCAGCCGCCCCAGTCGTGGCCGACCAGCTTCACCCGCTCCAGGCCCAGTTCGTCGAGGACGGCGAGCACGTCGGTCGCCATGTCCTCCTTCTCGTAGCCGTCGCGCGGGGCGTCGGACCAGCCGCAGCCGCGCAGGTCCAGCGCCAGCACGCGGTGGCGATCGGCCAGCGCCGGCATCAGCTGCCGCCACTCGTACCAGTGCTGCGGCCAACCGTGCAGGCAGAGGACGACGTCGTCGCCCTGGCCCGCTTCGGCGACGTGGAAGTCGAGCCCCCGCGCCCGCACCGTGCGGTGCGTGACCCCCTCCACGTGCGGCAGCTCGCTCACGCTCCCCAGGCTACCCCCGAACTGCATCAAATTCTCGCCCTCCTAGGGCCAGAATTTGATGCAGTTCGTCGGGTGGGACGGCGAGCGCGGCGACCGGCCGCGCGCCGGGATGTCGCGCCGGTCACCCGCCCCCCCTTCCGCTCAGTGCAGCGCGGCCGCCGCCGCCTGGCGGAAGTCGTCGAGCATCGCGCCCATCGTCTCTACGTCGCAGGCGACCATTTCCGGCCACGGCTTGTCGGGATGCTCCTGAAGCGTCTTCAGGCCGTTGCCGCTGATCACGGCGACGACGGTGTCGTCGGGGGCGATCTTGCCCTCCGCGGCGAGGCGCGCGGTGGCGGCGATCGTGGTCCCGCCGGCCGGCTCGGTGAGGATGCCCTCGGTGGCGCCGAGCAGGTCGATCGCCTCGAAGATCTCCGGGTCCGAGGCGCCCGCAGCGGACCCGCCGCGGGTCCGCACCGCGTCGAGCACGAGGTTGCCGTCGCCGGGGGCGCCGATCGCCAGCGAGTGGGCGGCCGTCTCCGGCACCTGCGGCTGCAGCTCGCCGCCCTCGCGGATCGCGGTCGCGATCGGCGAGCAGCCGGCGGCCTGGGCGATGTTGATCTTGGTCGCCTCGGTCTCGGCCAGCCCCACGGTCTGCAGCTCGTCCAGGCCCTTGTGGACCCGCGAGGAGAGGGTGCCGCCGGCGGCCGGGATGACGAAGTGGTCGGGCGCGGTCCAGCCGAGGTCCTCGACCACCTCGAAGGCCATCGTCTTCGCTCCCTCGGCGTAGAACGGGCGCAGGGTGATGTTGGCGAACTCGATCCCGCTGGACAGCGAGAGCTCGCGGCAGGCGCGGTTGGCCTGGTCGTAGTTGCCGTCGAGCTGGCAGACCTGGGCGCCGAGCGCGCGGCAGGCCTTGGCCTTGCCCTTCTCCATGTTGCCGGGGTAGAAGATGTAGGCGGTCGCGCCGGCCTTGGCGGCGAGCGCGGCGACGGCGGTGCCGACGTTGCCGGTGGAGACGCAGCCGACCTCGTCCTTGCCCAGCTCAAGCAGGCGGGCGATCGCCATCCCGACCACCCGGTCCTTGTAGGAGAGGGTCGGGCGGTTGGTCGAGTCGTCCTTGAGGTAGAGGTTCTTCAGCCCGAGCTCGGCGCCGAGGCGGTCGGCGCGGATCAGCGGCGTCTGCCCGGAGAACTGGCCGACCCGCTCCTGGGCGCGGCGCGAGACGATCGGCAGCAGCTCCTCGAAGCGCCAGACGTTCCAGGGACGGTCCTCGAGCCCGCGCTCGGCGATCGCCGCGGTCGCCCGCTCGTAGTCGTAGTCGATGTCCAGGCCCTCGCCGCAGGCGGGGCACTTGAAGGCGGTGTCGAGCAGTGGCGTCCGGTAGCCGCAGTCGCGGCAGACGAGTTCGGTCGCGCAGGAGCTGGTCCGTGGCCCACCAAGGCCTCCCAGTTGCGGATCAACCGCGTCGCTCATCACTCCTCCTTTGCCCCCTCAGCTCCGGCCACGATGGCGCGGCCGCTGCGGGCACTCGTCCATTGGATCGCACGGGTATAACACATAGGCTGTCAACGCTCAACGCTTACTGCGTAAAAAGTTCGTGATCCTGATCGGGATCGCAAGCTGCAAGGTAGCGGAAGCGGCGAGGCGCGCTCACGATCGGGGGAACCCCTTGTCCACGGGAATCGCGTCGACCCCGGGCTCGAAGTGGGCGGGCGGGGGGACGCGATGAAGTGAGGCGGGGCGGCGCCGGCGTATGGGCCGACGCGACCAGGATCCGTCATGACGATGGAAGATCCTGGCCTCGTGACTGGTCCTCCTTTGCCACCCCAAGGCGGTTTCCCCATGTCCGGAAGCCCCGCCCACTTCACCGGTTAATCGCCCGGCCCGAGAATTCATAACACACGACGATGTAACAATCAAGTGGATTTGCGTAATCGAGCGGACTTTTGTATCAGCCGGGCACGGTCTCGACCGGGATCGACGCCGCCTCGGGCCAGGACTCCAGCTCGCCGGGCCGCCCCAGGGCGAGCAGCAGTTCCTCGGCGGCGTGCGGGGCGAACGGCGTCAGCGCCTGCACCAGCAACGCCAGCGCCGCCAGCTGCGCCTCGGCATCGGCGCGGTCGAGCTGGCCGCGGCGCTTGACCACGCGCTTCTCGAAGTCCTGGATCCGCTCGAAGAGGCGGGTGAGGTTGCGGATCGCCTTGTGCATCTGCAGCTCGGCGACGTCCTCGGTGATCCGCGAGAGGCCGTTGTCGCACCATTTGCGCAGGCGGTCGCGCATGTGCTCGGTGTCGGCCGCGGCCTCCTCGTCGTGCTTGTGGTCCGCCAGCGCGGCGGCGCGATCGTGGGTGTAGGTCCAGAGGTTGCGGAGGAAACGGTTGGCGAAGCGCAGCGCCCCCTCGCTCCAGTTCAGCGTCTTCGCCGGGCCCGCGGCGTAGAGCACGGCCAGGCGCACGGTGTCGGCGCCATAGCGCTCGACCAGCTCGTCGGGGTTGACGACGTTGCCGAGGTGCTTGCTCATCTTGCGACCGTCGGCGATCACCATCTCGTGGAAGAGGCAGCCGGCGAACGGCTCGCCCTGCGGCATGAAGGAAAAGGGGCCGATGTCGCGCAGCGCCTTGGTGACGATCCGCTGGTCGAAGACGAAGCCGCCGCTGTCGTTGCCGGCGACGAGGCGCTCGGCCGGCAGCCACTCCCGCAGGTCGGGGTGGGTGAACATCTGCTCCGCGCGCGCCTCCGGCGGCACCGCCGACGGCACCCAGAGCCAGAGCGCGTCGAAGTGGCAGTCGAGGGTGTCGGTCTCGCGCTTGGCCGGGGCGCCGCACCTGGGGCACGCGACGTCGACGAAGTCGGCCCGCTCGGCCAGCGGGTTGCCCTCGCCGGTCGGGGCGATGTCGCGCGGCAGCACCACCGGCAGGTCGGCCTCCGGCACCGGCACCGGGCCGCAGGCCTCGCAGTGGACGATCGGGGTCGGCGTGCCCCAGGAGCGCTGGCGCGAGATCGAGAAGTCGTTGGCGCGGTAGCGCTTCGCCTCGCGGGCGCCCTCGACCTCGGGCGACGGCGCCCCGGCGGCGGCGTCCTCCCCCTCGGCCGGGGCCTCCCACTCGACCCGCTCGACGCGGGCGGCGATGTCGGCGTCGGCCTCGTCGAGGGCGGGGATGCCGAGCGCTGCAGTCGGCCCGAAGCGGGCGTCGACCAGCGGTGAGACCAGCACCGGCAGCTCCTCGCCGGCCGGGCCGATGACCGTCGCCCCGGTGTCGATCACCGGCACGGAGCGGGCGTCGCGGGCGCTGCGCTCCCAGCCGCCCGACCGCATCCCCTCCAGCTCCTCCCCCACGCCGGCCTCGGTCACCCAGCTGTCGACGTCGGGGTGGCGCGGCGAGAGCAGGACGAAGCGGGCGCGGGCGAGGGCGCCGCGGTGGGGACTGAAGACGGTGAGGCCGCGACCGTCGGGGGCGCGCAGGTCGAGCTCGGCGCCGTCGCTGCGGCCGAGGATGTAGCGCTGGGTGGCGAGCGAGAGCTCGTCCCAGCTCTCGAGCCGCTCGGTGTTGGCGTCGTTCTCCTCCAGATAGGGGGTGATCCGCAGGAACCAGGTCGGCCGGCGGATCAGCCGCACCTCGTTGTGGCAGCGCCAGCAGCGGCCGTCCTCGACCTGGATCGAGGCCAGCGTCGTGTTGCAGGTGTCGCACCAGTCGACGGTGGCGTCATCAAGGTAGATCAGCCCCGCCTCGTGGAGCTGCAGGAAGAGCCACTGCGACCAGCGGTACTGGCCCTCGTCGGAGCTGTAGAAGACGCGGTCGTAGTCGAAGGAGAAGCCGAGGCGGCGCATCTGCCCCAGCATCCGCTCGCCGCACTGGGCCACCCAGTCCGCCGGCGGCTCCTGCCGCTCGATCGCCGCCAGCTCGGCAGGCAGACCGAAGGCGTCGAAGCCGAAGCCGAAGAGGACCGCGTCGCCGCGGGCGCGGCGGAAGCGCGCGTAGGCGTCGCCGATCGAGTAGTCGCGAACGTGCCCCATGTGCAGGTTGCCCGAGGTGAACGGGCTCGAGGGCTTGACATACACGCGCGCCTGACCCTCGGCCGGCGTCGGCGCCTCGAAGTCCCCACGCTCCGCCCAGGCCGCCTGCCGGTCGGCCTCGATCCGCTGCGCGTCATAGCTCGGCTTCTGCGTGCTCATTGCGCGATCAAGGCTAACTGAGCACGGAATGGCGCTAAGAGAAGGTCCAGAGCTTGTTGCCCAGGAAATTGAACGGCATCGCCACTGCCACGGCGATGGCCTGGGCGGTGAGGTCGCCGACGCCGGAGGCGATCAGGACCTGCAGCACGAACAGGTTGAGGCCGAGCGAGGCGACGCTGACGGCGAAGAACCGCGCCGCCTGGAAGTGCGCCGGCCCCTCGCCGGGGCCGAAGGTCCAGCAGCGGTTCCAGAGGAAGTTGTTGGAGACGGCGACGCAGAACGCCCCCACCGCGGCTGGCAGGTGGTGCACGCCGAGGCTGCCGGTCAGGACCGCGAAGACGGCGAGGTTGATCACGTAGCCGGAGGCTCCGACCACGCCGAACTTGATCAGCTGCAGCCAACTGGCAGGCCGGCGCGCGGCCGCGCCGATGCGATCTGCGAGTTCGGATGCCCCACCCATCCGGGCGCACCTTAGCGGCCGGGACGGCCACGGAGCGGCCGACGGCCCCGTAGTCTTCCCGCTCCGATGCGGCGGAGAAAGGCAACCCTGGCGGCGCTCGCGGCGACCGCGGCGGCGCTCGTCCTCGCCCTCGTCTTCGGCGGCCAGGGCAGCTCCAGCCGCGCTCAGGCCGACGACTCGGAAATCCCGGGCCAGCCAAGCGTCGAGATCATCTCCCCTCGCAACGGCGCCCGCCAGACCAGCCACGCGGTCGTCGTCAAGGTCACGATCGAGAACTTCCAGCTCGCCCCGCGCCACTTCGATCGAGAGCCACAGCTCGGCGAGGGCCACATCCGCTACAGCCTCAACCGGGTCCCCGACTGCGTCGACCCGGTGAAGCTGCTGCACGCGATCAACAGCCCGCTCGGCAAAGGCCGCCTCGTCGGCGCCTCCTTCGACTACCCCACCTATGCCGGCCCCAACGGCGTCCTCGCCGAGCGCGTCGGCACCGCCGGCAGCTACTCGCCGGGGACGCGGACGACGATCTTCTACCACGCGCTGAAGCCCGGCCTCTACCGGATGATCGTCAACCTCGCCCAGAACAACGGCCTCACCACGCCGTACCACGCGGTCACCAACTTCCAGATCCTGCCGCGGCCCGGCCACGGCCCGAAGCCCTGCCCGCCCGGCAAAGTCCCCAGCGCCAAGGCCGCCGCCCCCCTCCGCTAGCGGCCCTCCGGAGCAGCCGCCAACGGCGGTAGAACCAATACTTCACTTTGTATAGTCGGTTGGATGCGCACCTACCGCCGGCTGATGGGGTTCCTCCGCCCCTACCGTCTCCAGCTCTGGGGATCGCTGGTATTCGCCTGGGCGGCGATGGGGATGACGGTGCTGATCCCGTGGCTGATCGGCCGCGCCGTCAACGCGATCGAGGACGGCGACAAGCCGGACCTGCTGCCGCTGGCGCTGGCGATCTTCGGCGCCGCGGTGCTGCGGCTGGGGCTGACGGTGGTCCGCCGGGTGGTGGCCGGCAAGGTCTCGCTGGCGGTCGAATTCGACCTGCGGCAGAAGTTCTATGCCCACCTGCAGCGGCTGGAGCTGGGCTTCTTCGACTCCCAGCAGACCGGCCAGCTGATGTCGCGTGCGACCGTCGACCTGCAATCGATCCGCTTCTTCCTCGGCTACGGCCTCATCTTCATCACCCAGAACCTGCTGACGATCACCCTCGCCAGCGCCGTCATGTTCGTGATCAACCCCTGGCTGGCACTGATCGCGCTGGCGCCGGCGCCGCTGATCGTCTTCACCGCCTCCCGCTACAACCGCGTCTCCCGCCCCGCCCTGCAGGAGGTCCAGCAGCGGATCGCCGAGCTGACCGCGGAGGCGGAGGAGAACGTCTCCGGGATCCGCATCGTCAAGGCCTTCGCCCGCGAGGAATACCAGCTGCACCGCTTCAGCCGTGCCGTCACCCGCGTCTTCGACCAGAGCATCTACTCGACCCGGCTGCAGGCGTTCTTCTCGCCGCTGATCGGCCTGCTGCCGCAGCTGGGCATCGCCCTGGTGCTGCTGATCGGCGGCCGCGAGGTGATCGACGGAAACCTCAGTCTTGGCGACTTCACCGCCTTCTACACCTACCTGGTGATGCTGGCCGGGCCGATGCGGATGCTCGGGGTGACGATGGGGATGGCGCAGCGGGCGATCGCCTCCGGCAACCGCCTCTTCGAAATCCTCGACCGCGAGCCGCGGATCGAGAGCCCGCCGGGGGCGCCGCCGCTGCCGGCCGGCGAGGGCCGGGTCGAGCTGCGCGGCGTCACCCTGCGCTACGAGGGCGCGGCCGCGGCGGCGGCGCCCTCCGGCGACGGGAACGCGCCCGCCGAGGGCCGCGAAACCGTCCCCGCCCTCGCCGACGTCGAGCTCAAGGTCGAGCCGGGGCGCACGGTGGCGCTGGTCGGCCCGTCCGGCTCCGGCAAGACCAGCCTGGTGGCGCTGATCGCGCGGCTCTACGACCCCGACGAGGGCGCCGTCCAGGTCGACGGGGTCGACGTGCGCGAGGTCGACGTCGCCTCGCTGCGATCGGAGATCGCCTTCGTCGCCGACGACAGCTTCCTCTTCACCGCCAGCGTCGCCGAGAACATCGCCTACGCCCAGCCGGAGGCGACGATGGAGCAGATCGAAGCGGCGGCGCGGCGGGCGCAGGCGGACGGCTTCATCCGCGATCTGCCCGACGGCTACGAGACCCGCGTCGGCGAGCGCGGCCTCACCCTCTCCGGCGGCCAGCGCCAGCGGGTGGCGATCGCCCGCGCCCTGCTCGCCGACCCGCGGATCCTGATCCTCGACGACGCCACCTCCTCGGTCGACGCGACCACCGAGGCGGCGATCAAGTCCGGCCTGCAGGAGGCGATGGCCGGGCGGACCACGTTCATCATCGCCCACCGCCTCTCGACCGTCGCCCTGGCCGACGAGATCGTCGTCCTCGACGGCGGCCGCGTCGTCGACCGCGGCACCCACGAGGAGCTGATGCAGGGCTGCGGCTTCTACCGCGAGATCGCCGAGCACGGCCTCGCCGACGCGGTCTTCCTCCAGCGCGACCTCGAAGAGCGCGGGGAGATGGCGCGGCTGTGAGCGGCGAGACCGACAGCAGGCTGCGCAACATCGCCCGCCTCTTCGCGGCGCTCTGGCGACTCCTCCGCGGCGAGGACCAGCGCGGGCGCAAGGTGCGCTGGCTGGTCTCCCAGCTGCGCCCCTACCGCGGCCGCGTGGCGCTGATGTTCGCCGGGCTGCTGGCGGCGACCGCCGCCGGCCTGGCGCCGCCCTACCTGGCCGGCAAGGCGATCGACTCCGGCATCCTCACCGGCGACGTCGCCGCGCTCGACCTGATCGTCGCCGCCTTCGTCGCCGTCGCCGTCGTCTACGCCGCCGCCACCTACCTGCAGACCTACATGGTCGGCTGGGTGGGAACGCGGGTGCTGCAGGACCTGCGCCAGCGCGTCTTCGCCCACCTGCAGTCGATGTCGATCGGCTTCTTCACCCGGCGCAGCCCGGGGGTGCTGATCTCGCGCATGACCAACGACATCGAGGCGCTCAACCAGCTCGTCACCAGCGGCGTGGTGACGATGTTCTCCAGCACCCTGACCCTGCTCGGCGTGGTCGTGATCCTGCTCGTCCTCGACGTGCAGCTGGCGCTGGTCACCTTCCTCACCCTGCCGCTGCTGGCGATCGCCAGCGTCGTCTTCCGCATCGTCTCCCAGGGCGCCTACCGGGCGACGCGGGAGCGGATCGCCGCGATCACCGCCTACCTGCAGGAGTCGCTGAGCGGGGTGCGGGTGGTGCGCAGCTTCGGCCAGGAGCCGCGCCACGTCGCCGAGATGACGGAGCTGAACGAGGCCAACCGCGAGATCAACATGCGCACGGTCTACCTCAACGCCTCCTACTTCCCCGCGGTCGAACTGCTGGCGGCGCTGGCGACCGCGGTGATCCTCCTCTACGGCGGCTCGCAGGCGATCGACGGGGCGATCCAGATCGGCGTCATCGTCGCCTTCGTCGGCTACCTGACCACCTTCTTCGAACCGATCCAGCAGCTCTCCCAGCTCTACACGACCTACCAGCAGGGGATGGCCGCGCTGGACAAGATCTTCGACCTGCTCGACACCGCGCCGGACATGGTCGACACGCCGGGGGCGATCGACCCCGGCCCGCTGCGCGGCGAGATCGAGCTCGACGGCGTCTGGTTCTCCTACGACGAAGGCGCCGAGCCGCCGGAGAACTCCTGGGCTCTGCGCGACGTCGACCTGCACGTGCCGCCGGGGCAGACGCTGGCCCTGGTCGGCGCCACCGGCGCCGGCAAGTCGACCTTCGCCAAGCTGGTCGCCCGCTTCTACGACCCGCAGCGCGGCCGCGTCCTCGTCGACGGCCACGACCTGCGCGGCGTCCAGCAGCGGGCGCTGCGCCGCCAGCTCGGCATCGTCCCCCAGGAGGGCTTCCTCTTCTCCGGCAGCGTCCGCGAGAACGTCGCCTTCGGCCGGCCCGAGGCGAGCCTGGAGGAGATCGAGGCGGCGCTGGCGACCGTCGGCGCCACCGAGTTCGTCGCCGCCCTGCCGGACGGGATCGAGACCGAGATCGGCGAGCGCGGGGTCCAGCTCTCCGCCGGCCAGCGCCAGCTCGTCGCCTTCGCCCGCGCCCTGCTCGCCGAGCCGCGGATCCTGATCCTCGACGAGGCCACCTCCAACGTCGACGTCCGCACCGAGAAAACGATCGAGAAAGGGCTGGAGCGGCTGCTGCAGGGCCGCACGGCCATCGTCATCGCCCACCGCCTCTCGACGATCCGCCGCGCCGGCAAGATCGTCGTCCTCGAAGGAGGCAAAATCGCCGAGCAGGGCAGCCACGAAGAGCTGATCGCGGCGAACGGCCCGTACTCCAGGCTCTATGGGGCCTGGGCCGAGTCCTCGGCGGCGTAACACCGCAACCTCGGGCGTGCACGGGAGGCGGTGGGGGCTGACCGGTTCCGCTCCTGCGGTCGGGCATAAGCCAGGTCCCAGCGCTCGCAGTTCTACTGGGCCCGACGTCGCCCGGATTAGGTGCTCGCCGTCCTATTCGTCCTCGGGCCACCTGCGGCGAGCCCAGAGATATCCGGCAACGCAACCGACAATCGCACCGCCTTTGCCGAAGGTGACGCTGCCGATGCCCATCCCGAACCCAGCACACGTTATGTTCCATTCGGTACGGCCGACCCCGATCTCGCCGTGGACGGAAGGCACTATGCCGGACGCCGACATCGTGCCCGCGCCACTCGGGTGGGTCCTCCCCTCCTGAACGACCCCACCACTGGCCCCATTGGCGTCGGCGTCGCGCGAATCGTCGCCGTCCCGCCAACAGTCACAAGCGGCCGTGGCAGCCGCCAGTCTTCGAGCTGCGGTGCGTCCGGCGTCTCAACGTTCCGGACCAGCAACCGCCTGCAGCTCGGGCACTTCCCATGCTGTTTCCAGGCCTCGGGCGGGAACACTGGCTCCTCCACATCGGGTGGCACCATGCCCCCGGCAGAGCGCATCCCCGTGTCGGGGACCGGCGTTCCGCAGACAGGGCAGCGAAGGTCAGGCACCGTCTGGATCGTAGATGCTCGGTCGGCACTAATTCACCTGCCAGTCCGAATCCTCGGACCTTCGGGGCGGGATCGCGTTTCCAGGACGTGCCGCCGGGTTGAGCAGCCCCGTATTCGAATCGTCAGCCGGGGCTCCCCTTGAAGGTGGTGGTCGTTCAGCCGGGCCCGACGCCGCCGGATTCGCTGCCGCCACCGGTTTCGGGCGCGACTTCTTCGGGCGCTTCTTCGACGCCGCCCCCCGCGCCGCCGGTTTCGGGCGCGACTTCTTCTTCGGGGACTTCTTCCGGCAGGACTTCTTCTTCGAATTCGGGTTCGACTTCGACGCCGCCTTCTTCGACTTCTTCGCCGCCGACGCCGCTGCCGGTCGAGGGGGTCGGGGCGCTGGGGCCTTCGCTGCAGTCTTCGAAGCCATAGATCGCCGCCTGCGCCTCGAATTCTTCGAGGATCGGCGCCGCTTCGGTGGCGATTTCACCCAGCGCGGCGGTGTCTTCGCGCTCGGCCGCCAGTTTCAGTTCGCCCTCGACCTTGGCCAGTTCTTCGGCGGCCTCGATGAAGTCGGAGTAGCCGGCCGGGTCTTCGGGCGTACCGAGGTCCTCCAGGCTTTCGACCATGCCGGTGTAGAGATTGGCGGTCTGCGTGATCTGGGTCGGGGTGTCCGCCGCCGAGGCGCCGATCGAGCCGATCGCCGCGTTGGTCTCGGCGCAGATCGCGTCGCCCTGGGAGATCAGCTCCTCCTTGCTCAGCGTCACCGTCGCTTCGGTGGTTTCCTGCGCCGTCGTCTCGGTCGAGTCACCACCGCCGCCGCCGCAGCCGGCAAGTGCCAGCGCCGCGAGCGCGATTGCGATGGTGAGGAGCTTGGGTGGTCTCATCGGGTGGCGACGCTAGCAAAGCGATTCGACGGCTAGGACCCACCCCTTTGCAGGGAAGATCAGCTGCGGCCCAGGGACTCGAACCCCGACTACCTCGTCCAGAGCGAGGCGTGCTGCCATTACACCAGGCCGCAAAGGCCCAGCAAGGATAACGATGGCCGGGGGGAGAGAACCGCGCCCGGACGGGCTTGGACCGGCCATGCGCCTGCCAGGCAGATGTAGACAGAAGTGTAGACTCGCCTGACGAGCGTCGAGACCACCACGATCCGGGTGCGCCGCAGCACCCATGAGCGCCTTCAGAGGCAGGCAGAGCTCACGGGGCAGAGCGTGACCCAGGTGCTGGAGGAAGCGGCCGACCTCCTGGAGGAGGTCCAGATGCTGGAGTCGGCCGAACGCGCCTGGGAGCGCATGGCAGAGCTGCCGCCGGAGGTCGCGGCCCGCGACGGACTGTTCACCGAGGCCGAGATCGCGGCGACGGAAGAGCGGTTCCCGGGCCGCGAAGACGACCGCTGAAGATGGCTCGACCCGACCGGATGCCGGTGGACCCACCGAAACGCGGCGACCTCTACTGGGCGGACCTCGATCCCGTGGTCGGGCCTGAGCAGGCAGGAAAACGGCCCTTCCTGGTCCTCTCGGTTCAGGCGATGAACCGCGCGCCGGCCCAGATGGTCATCGGCGTGCCCCTGACCACGACCGACTGGCCGAGTCGGCTCCACGTCAGGATCGAGCCTGGGCAGAGCGGGCTCCCGCGGGTCAGCTACGCGATGCCGGAGATGGTCCGTTCCATATCGACGCTGCGCTTCCAGCGCCGCGTCGGCCGACTGCCGACCGAGACGGTCGAAACGGCCGCGGCTCACGCCGCCGTCTTGCTGGGACTCGGCGAGACCCGCTTCTAGGCGATCGCCGAGAGGTCCGAGTCCGCGTCGGCGATCGCGTCCCGCGCTGCCGAGACATCCATGCCCTCCGCCAGCAGCCGCCGCGCTTCCGCCAGGTCTTCGGAGCGGCCGACGCTGAGGCAGCCGGCGACGCGGCCGTCCCGCAGGTACCAGACCGAGAACTCGCCGCCGTCGCGGTCGCCGCGCCAGAGCTCCTCGTCCCACTCGTTGGCGGGGCCGACGTACTCGAGGCTGGCCCAGTCGGCGAGGTCGCTGAAGAAGTAGGGCACGACCTCGTAGTCGGCGTCGGCGCCGAGCATGTTGCCGGCGACGTGCATGCCCTGCTGCAGCGCCACGTCCCAGTGCTCGACCCGCAGCCGGCGGCCGTGGACGACGCTGTCGTAGGAGCAGCAGTCGCCGGCGGCGTACACCCCCTCGGCGGAGGTCCGCAGCTTCGAGTCGCAGACGATCCCGTCGCCGACCTCGAGGCCGGCGCGCTGGGCCAGCATCGCGTCGGCCCTGACGCCGGCGCCGACGACGACCGCGTCGCACTCGAGGCTGAGGCCGCTCTTGGTGACGATCGCGCCGACGCGGCCGTCGCCCTCGAAGGCCTCCAGCTCCTCGCCGCCGTGGAAGGAGACCCCGTGCGATTCGAGCTGCTGCTGGAACCAGCGGCCGGCCTCCTCGCCGAAGGTGCGGGAGAGGGCGACCTCCTCCATCGCCACGATCGAGCACCTCGTCCCCCGCGCGGTCAGCGAGGCGGCGACCTCGCAGCCGATGTAGCTGCCGCCGATCAGGACCACGTGCTCGGCGTTCTCGGCGTCGGCGCGGATCGCGTCGGCGTTGCCGAAGGCGCGCAGGTAGTGGATGCCCTCGTTCTCGGCGCCCTCGACCCGGAGGATGTTGACCATCGCCCCGGTGGCGATCAGCGCCTGGCCGAAGGCGACCTCCTCCCCGCCCTGGACCTTCACCGTGCGCGCCGCCGCGTCGAGCGACATCACGTTGCGCCCGATCACCAGCTCGACCCCGTTCTCCTCGTACCAGGAGGGCGGGTTGACGTAGGCGTCGGCGCGCTCGGCCTCGCCGCGCAGGTACTCCTTGGTGACCGGCGGCCGTTCGTAGGGCGGCTCCGGCTCGCGCCCGACCAGCAGGATCGAACCCTCGGCGCCGCGATCGCGCAGCGCCGAGGCGCAGTGGGCGGAGGCCATGCCGCCGCCTATCAGGAGAAAGTCGACCTCGCGGTCAGCCACCGTTGCTGCCGTTGCCTTCCGGTCCGAAGAGCGCCTTCAGGTCGTCCTCCTTACCCGGATCCAGCACGGCCAGGACCTCGTCGCCTTCCTCCAGCACGGTGTCGGCGCTCGGCACGAACCCCTTGCCGGAGCGCAGCACCGAGATCAGCAGGCTGCCTTCAGGCATCTGCAGGTCGCCGACGCGGCGGCCGATCAGGCCGGAGTCCCTTCCCAGCAGCATCTCGATGATCTCCAACTGCTCCTCCTGCAGGTCGAGCAGGTGGACGAGGCCGTACTCGGGCACCTCGTGCTCGAGCAGGCGCAGGATCAGGTCGGTCGCCGAGACCGAGGGCCTGACCCCGAGCAGGTCGAAGTGCTGGCGGTTGCGGGGGTTGTTGACGCGGGCGATGATCTGGTCGACCAGGTACTTCTCCCGCGCCACCTGGCAGATCAGCATGTTGTCCTCGTCGTCGCCGGTGACCGCGATCACCATGTCGGCACGCTGGATCCCGGCCCGCTCCAGCACCCACAGCTCGGAGGCGTCGCCGTAGGAGATGTTGTGCTCGAGCTCCTGCTCGACGGTCAGGTAGCGGCGGCGGTCGCTCTCGATCAGGGTCACCTCGTGGTCCTTCTCGAGCATCTCGCGCGCCAGGTTCCAGCCGACCTTGCCCGCTCCGACGACGATGATGTACATGCGGCTCCAGTCCTCGCTCTCTAGGCGGCTTCGGCGCTCTCGCCGGGGCCGCCGCCGCGGCCGCCGGACCCGCGCACCGCGCTCTCCAGCATGTCGATCGCGACCCGGGTCGGGCAGACCGTGTGCAGGCCCTGGCGCTGGTACCACTCGGCCCGCAGCGGGTCGAGCACGCGGGCGATCACCGTCGGCACCTCGTAGCGGCGCTGGGCGATCTGGGCGATGATGATGTTGGTGTTGTCGCCGTCGGTGGAGGCGATGAAGACGTCCGCCTTCTCGATCCCGGCGGCCACCAGCGCCTCGGTCTCCAGGCCGGCGCCGACCGTGAACTGGCCGCCGAGGTCCTCCCAGCTCTTCTCCAGGCCGACCTCGAGCCGCGCGTGGGACTCGGGGTCCTCGTCGAGGCAGGACACTTCGTGGCCCTCGCGCAGCATCGCCCGCGCCACCGAGGAGCCGACGCGCCCGCAACCGACGATCAGGATGAACATGGCGCTGATACTAGGCGAGCAGGTCCCGCTGCGCCGTCTCTAGGGCGTTTCCGGCGGCGCGGTCAGCAGCACCCGGCAGGGGGCCTTCTTGAGGACGTACTCGGTGGCGGCGCCGATCTCGGCCGGCTTGGCGGCGCCGATGCCGCCGATCGTCGCCCCGCCGCGGATCTTCGTCGGCGGCTCGCCGCCGATCACGATCGCCTCGGCGTCGCTGCGGCGGGCGGCCTCGAGGATGCCGGCGCCGACCTTGCGGGCGCGGATCACCTCGGTGCTGACCTCGACGTCCTCGTACTCCTCCCCCACCTCGCGCGCCCGCTCCAGCGCCCGCCGCGCCTCCTCCTCGCGCTCCGGCGGCAGCTCGGCGTCGAGCGGCAAGGTCAGCGGCACTTCGATCACGTAGATCACGTCGAGCCGGGACTCGCCGCCGTCGCCGTCGGACGCCTCCTGCTCGGCCGCGGCGAGGCGCCCGGCGGTGGCGACGATGTCGTCGTCGAGCTTGGTGCCGAAGACGGGCACGAGGATGTTGCGGAAGGCGACTTCGGGCACCTGCTTGGTCAGCGCGTGCTCGGGCACCGAGACCCGCTTGGTCAGCGTCGTCCCCTCGAAGACCTTGCGGTAGACGACGTAGAAGGTGAGGCCGAAGGCCATCCAGCCGAGCCCGACCCAGCGCGCGGTCGAGTGGTAGGCGAGGACGCTGAGGAAGGCCAGCCCGCTGAGGACGGCGGCGGCGATCGCCGGCAGCGGCAGCTCGGCCGCGCCCCAGGGGACGCTGAGCGGGACCCGGAAGGGCCGCGGCCGGTCCGGCTGGCCGATCCGCAGGCGGATGATCGAGAGGTGGGCGATGGTGATCGCCAGGGTCGCCCCGAAGGCGTAGATACCGGCCAGCAGCTTGACGTTGGTGGGGATCACCAGGCCGATCGCGATCAGCCCGCAGATCGCGATCGCGACGTAGGGCGTCGCCCGGCGCCGCTCCAGCTTGCCCAGCCAGCTCGGGATCTGGCGGTTGATCGCCAGCGTGTAGATGTGGCGGGAGACGCCGAGCATCGAGGTGTTGGCGGCCCAGAACAGCACCGGGGTGGCGATCAGGGCAACCATCCATCGCATCGTGTCGGCGACCCAGGCCGGGTGGAAGGCGGAGACGACGCCGAGCACCGGCTCCTCGACGAATTCGCCGCCGAGCGCGGTCTCGGGCCCCTGGGGGCCGGCGACCACCGGCACCGCCATCAGCGCGATCGCCGCCATCCCGGCGTAGACCAGCGGCACCGCGATCGCCCCCAGGCGGGCGATGCGCTTGAGGTCGCGGCGGTCGAGCTCGATGTCGGGGGCGAGGTCGGAGGCAGCCTCGATCCCGGCGTAGGCGAGCATCGCCACGACCGCGGCGTAGACGATGTCCTTGAAGCTGGGGTCGCTGAAGAGGTGGATCTGCTCGGTCAGCCGGTCGGGGTGCATCACGACCAGGGCGCCGACGACGATCACCGCCAGCTGCAGTCCGAGGTCGGCCAGCGCCAGCAACGCCAGCGAGCGGCCGCGCTCGCGGCCGGTGACGTTGAGGATGTTCAGCGCGCAGACGGCGACGATCACCACCGCGGCGACGCCGATCTCCACCCCCTGCCTGGCGAAGTCGCCCCAGATCGGCTCCAGGTAGTGCGGCACCGAGACCGCCGCCAGGGCGATCACGATCAGGTAGTCGATCAGGATCGCCCAGCCGGCGATGAAGGCGACGAGCTCGTTGAAGGCATGGCGGGCGAAGGTCGAGGAGCCGCCGCGTTCGCGGAACATCGCCCCGCCCTCGACGTAGCTGAGCGTGGTCAGGCCGAAGAGCAGGCCGGAGGCGAGGAAGATCAGCGGCGTCAGGCCGAGGCCGCGGTCGGCGACGACGCCGAGGGCGAAGTAGATCGAGAAGCCGACCGCGGAGTAGGCCGCGGCGAAGAGCCACGGCGCTCCCAACCCGCCCTTTTTCATCGCTCCATCCGCGACTGCAGCCAGAGCCGCCCGAGGCCGACGGCGACGAAGGCGATCCCCATCAGGAAGCCGACCGAGGCCGGGCCACCACCGTTGGCGAGGGTGACCACGAGCACGGCCAGGCCGACCGCGACGAAGACCGCGGAGAAGGCGCGCACCGCCCGTCCGTAGCTCACCGCGAGGCCTCCGCCAGCGCCTCGGTCGGCACCGCAGCGGGCTTGTCGACCGGGTCGGAGACGACGATCACCCGGCAGGGGCGCTCGCCCAGCACCGTCTGCAGGGTCTTGTCGTAGAGCGGCACGCCGCCGCGGCGGCGCAGCCCGAGGACGATCGCCTCCGCCTTGATTTCCCCCGCCTCCTCGGCCACCGAGTAGCCGGCCTGGCCGGGCCGGACGCGGGCGACGTGGCCGGTGACGCGCTGGCCGCCGATCAGCTTCGCCTGCTCGATCTTGCGCTGCGCTTCGGCTTCCTGCTCGGGGATCTCGGCGTTCAGCGGCAGGTCGGTGGGCACGGTCAGCATCGAGTGGACGTGGATGCCGCGGCGCCGCTTGGAGGCGAGCTTGACCGCGGTCGCCACCATCTCCGCCGAGAACGCTTCGTCGTCCTCGAAGGCGACCAGGATGCTGCGGTACTCGACCTCCTCCACTCCCAACGGCTCCGGCAGCACTACCTTCACCGTCTCCGTCAGCGGCAGCTTCTGGTTGCGGCGGTAGAGCACGTAGACGGCGATCCCGAACGCCATCCAGCCGAGCCCGACGAAGAGCGTGCGCGGGTTCAGCGCCATCACCACGATCCAGGCGGCGAAGGTGCCGAGGCCGCCGAGCACCGCCGTCAGCGGCACGTCGAAGCCGAAGGCGGGAATGTTCAGCGGCGGCTTCCAGGCCCGCTCGGCATCGCCTTTCACCCGCCGCAGCTGGATCACGGCGACGTGGGCGATCGTGAAGGAGAGCATCGCCCCGAACGAGTACATCGTCGCCAGGAAGTCGGTCTGGCCCGGCAGCAGGGTGACGATCGCGATCGCGGCGAAGATCATGATCGCGATGTAGGGGGTGCGGTACCGCGGGTGGACCTGGCGCAGGCCCTCGGGCAGCTGACGGTGCTGGCCCATCGAGTAGGTGAGGCGGGAGACACCGATCAGGCCGGCGTTGGTGGCGATCAGCAGGATCACCGCGGCCAGCACGCCGACGTAGTAGCGGAGGATTTCGGTCGGGCCGTGGGCGAGCCCGAGGTTCTCGACGATGCCGAGGATCGGGTCGTCGGCGAAGGTGCTGCCGAGCGCCGTCGAGTAGGTGCCCGCGGCGTCCTGGGTGACCGGCATCGCAGAGAGGGCGACGATCGGGATCAGCAGGTAGAGGCCGAGCACGGCGACCACGGTGAGGCCGACGCTGCGGGGGATCGTGCGGGCCGCGTCCTTCGCCTCCTCGGCCATGTTGGAGATCGTCTCGATGCCGGTGTAGGCGATCATCCCGACCGCGATCCCGAGGGCGAAGTCGCTCCAGGTCGGGGCGACGCCGAGGTGGATGCTGTCGACCAGGATCTCGGGGCTGAAGACGAGGACCAGGCCGATCCCGACCAGGACCACCTGGGTGGCGAGGTCGGCGATGGCGAGAACCAGGTTCAGTTTCGCCGACTCCTCGGTGCCGCGGATGTTGAGCAGCGCCAGGCCGACGATCAGCGCCGCGCCGCCGACGATGTCGCCGGGGCTGTCCCCCAGCCAGGGCCAGAAGACGGCGAGGTAGTGGGGCACGAAGAAGGCCGAGATCGCGACCGTGATCGTGTAGTTGAGCATCTGCCCCCAGGCGGCGACGAAGCTGACGAACTCGTTGAAGGCGTGGCGGGCGAAGCTGGAGGAGCCGCCCGCCTCCGGGTACATCACCGTCGCCTCGGCGTAGGTGGCGGCGGTGGCGGCGAAGATCAGGCCGGAGACGACGAAGGCGACCGGCGTCAGCCCGAGGGCGAACGCGGCGGTGACGCCGAGCGCGTAGTAGATCGACGAGCCGACGTTCCCGTAGGCGGCGGAGAACAGCCCGCCGACGCCGTGGACGCGACTCAGCGACTCGTCTCTGGGGATTCGTTGCGCCATCTAAGAGGCGTGAGAAGAGGTCACTAGCCCGAATATACGGACGTCGCCGGTGCTCGCCGCAGGTGATTGCGGCCGAGGCCGGACGGCGACGTGCAGCCGCAGAGGGCGAGCGTCAGCTCGAGCTCGCTCCCGAGCAGCTCCAGCACCCGCCGGGCGCCGCCCTGGCCGCCGGCCGCCAGGCCCCAGAGCGCCGGCCTCCCGACCAGGACCGCATCGGCGCCGAGGGCGAGGGCGACGGCGACGTCGACGCCGCGACGGATGCCGCCGTCGACCAGCACGGCGGCGCGGTCGGCGACCGCGTCGACGATCTCCGGCAGGGCGTCGGCGGTGGCGAGCGTGCGGTCGAGCTGGCGGCCGCCGTGGTTGGAGACGACGATGCCGGCGGCGCCGTGCTCGACCGCGAGTGTCGCGTCCTCCTCGGTCAGCACGCCCTTGACCAGGACCGGCACGCTGCATTCGGAGGCGAGGTCCTCGAGGTCGTCCCAGCCGAGCGAGAAGTTCATCAGCGCGAAGGTCTCGGCGATCGTCACCGCCCGCTCGACCCCGAGCGCGGCGGCGACGCTGGGCACGCCGACGCCCTCGGGGATGCGGAAGCCGGTGCGCAGGTCGCGCTCGCGGTTGCCGCCGGGCGGGGCGTCGGCGGTGACGACGATCGCCTCGAAGCCGGACTCGACCGCCTCGTCCATCAGGGCGCGGGTGATCGCCTCGTCGCGGAAGGGGTAGAGCTGGAACCAGCGGCGGCCGGGCGGCGCCGCCGCGGCGACCTCGCTGGGCCGCGTCGTCGCCAGGGTCGAGAGGCACATCACCGTGCCCGCCTCGGCCGCCGCGCAGGCCATCCCGACCTCCCCCTCAGGGTCGACCAGGCGCTGGTAGGCGACCGGCGCGACCAGGACCGGCAGCGAGATCGGCTCGCCCAGCAGCTCGGCGGCGGTCGAGACCTCGCTGACGTCGGTGAGAACGCGGGGCCGCAGCCGCCAGCGCTGCCAGGCGACGGGATTCTCGCGCAGGGTCAGCTCGTCGCCAGCGCCGCCGTTGAAGTAGCCGAGCGTGCCGGCGTCGAGCCGCTCGGCGGCGATCCGCTCCGGGTCGGCGACGTTGATCCAGGCCTCGCTCATCGCCGCGACCCTACCGCTAGCTTTGTCGGCTGTGAGTGCGCGGCGGGGGCCAACGCGACGGCAGATCAAGAGGCGGCGCGCCGCCGCCCTTGCGATCATCGGCGCCGTGGCGGCGGCGATCACGTACCTGGTGCTGGCGGCGACCGTCTTCGGGCCGGTCGACAGGCACGGGTCCCAGCTCGTCCACGTGGACGTCCAGAGCCAGGCGGTCGGCCGCGAGCTGGGCGTCAACGTGATCGTCCCCAAGCAGGCGGGGCCGCCCGGCAAGCGCTGGCTGCTGGTCTTCCTGCACGGCCGCGGCGGCTCCGAGACGACCTTCAACGACGTCGTCTTCGACGGGCTGCCGGAGCTGCGCGGGCGCGGCCCGGTCTTCGCCTTCCCCGACGGCGGCGACCACGGCTACTGGCACAACCGCCGCGGGGCGAAGTGGGGCGCCTACGTGATGCGGGAAGTGATCCCGACCGTGGTCGAGCGCTTCGGCATCGACCCGCGGCGGATCGCGATCGGCGGCATCTCGATGGGCGGCTTCGGCGCCTACGACCTCGCCCTGAAGCACCCGGGGCGCTTCTGCGCCGTCGGTGGGCACTCGGCGGCGCTCTGGTTCGACGGCTCCGAAACGGCGCCGGGCGCCTTCGACGACGCGGCCGACTTCGAGCGCAACGACGTCGTCGAGGCGGTCCAGGACGACGCCGGCGCCTTCGGCGACACGCGGATCTGGAACGACTACGGCAGCGCCGACCCGTTCCGGGTCTACAACGAAGGCTTCGTCGACGCGCTGGAGGCGGGCGGCACCGACGTCAGCGCCCACTCATGGCCGGGCGGCCACGAAGGCCCCTACTGGAGCTCCCGCTGGCCCGCCTACCAGCGCTTCTACGTCAACTCCCTGGGGCGCTGCGGTTAGTTCCGTTCGTCTTTCTTCGCCCTGTGGGCGAGGAAAGACGAACGGAAGATCCAGGCAGGGGCTCAGCTAGCGGCCGGGGAGCCGGCGGGTGGGGTGCCGGGAGGGGGCGGCGGGCCCCAGCTTTCGCGGCCGTCGGCGCTGGAGATCGGGATCCGCGGACCGGCCATCGCTGGCGAGTCGAGGGTGACGTCGACGATGGCCTTGACCCGTGAGAGGAGCTCCCGGACCGTGCTCTTACGCCCCTGGTAGCCCCATTCGTGCAGGTCGGCGGTGAGGCCGGTGGCGTCGATGCCGGCCGCGTCGGCCAGGTAGAGCGCCCGCGGCATGTGAAAGCCCTGGGTGACGATGACGGCGCTGTCGACGCCGAAGATGCCGCGCGCCCGCACCATCGTCGACCAGGTGTCGAAGCCGGCGTGGTCCTCGAAGACGTCGCGCGGGTCGACGCCGTCGGCGACCAGGGCCTTCCGCATCGTGTCCGGCTCGTCGTAGGCCCAGGTGTGGTGATCCCCCGAGACGAGGATCTTCTCCACCTTCCCCGCGTGCCAAAGCGCCGAAGCCTGCCGCACCCGGACCGCCAGCATCGGGCTCATCTTCCCGTTCGGCTTCACCAACGCCCCCGGCACGATCGCCACCTGCGCCCGCGGCACCTCGGCCACGTCCCCGGTGACCTCTCCCTTCGGCGCGAGCCAGACCACGTAGACGTTCCCCAGTGCCAACACGAGGACGAGCACCACCACCCCCGAGATCGCCAGCTTCGAAAGCCGCGGCCAGCGCCGCAACGGATAGCTCAAGCTCTTCCAAACGCTCCGCACCGCTGGAACGCTAGCCAATAGCGGGGCGGTGGGCCCTAAAAGTGAACGATCGGGATGATCAGGATCGCGACGATGTTCGCCACCTTGATCATCGGATTGATAGCCGGCCCAGCCGTGTCCTTGTAGGGATCGCCGACCGTGTCGCCGGTGACTGAGGCCGCGTGGGCCTCGGAGCCTTTGCCGCCATAGGCGCCGTCCTCGATCAGCTTCTTCGCGTTGTCCCAGGCGCCGCCGCCGGCGGTCATCGAGATCGCGGCGAAGAGGCCGACGACGATGACGCCGATCAGCAGGCCGCCGAGCGCGTCGACGCTGAGGACGCCGACGATCACCGGCACGACGATCGGGATCAGCGAGGGCAGGATCATCTCTTTCTGCGCCGCCAGGGTGACGATGCTGACCGTTTTGCCGTAGTCGGGTTTTTCGGTCCCCTCCATGATCCCCGGGTGCTCGCGGAACTGCTCGCGGACCTGTTCGACCACCTGGCCGCCGGCGCGGCCGACCGCCTCGATCGCCAGGGCCGCGAACAGGTAGACCATCATGCCGCCGACGATCAGCCCGATCAGCACCTCGGGGCTGGTCAGGTTGAAGAGCCCGTTGAGGTCGAACCCGTCGGGCTTCTCTTCGGCCAGCTCGCTTTTGAAGGCCGCGAACAGGACCAGCGCCGCCAGCGCGGCGGAGCCGATCGCGTAGCCCTTGGTCACCGCCTTGGTCGTGTTGCCGACCGCGTCGAGCGGATCGGTGACGGCCCGCACCTCCTCGGGCAGGTCCGCCATCTCGGCGATGCCGCCGGCGTTGTCGGTGATCGGCCCGAAGGCGTCGAGGGCGACGATCAGGCCGCAGAGCGAGAGCTGCGCCATCACGGCGACGCCGATCCCGTAGACCCCGGCCAGCTCGTTGGCGCCGAGGATCGCCAGGGCGATCACGAGCGCCGGGGCGGCGGTCGACTGGAAGCCCTGGGCGAGCCCCTGGATGATGTTCGTCGCGTGTCCCGTCTCCGATGCCCGGGCGATCGTCTTCACCGGGCGGAAGCGGGTCGACGTATAAAATTCGGTGATCACGAAGAGCAGTGCGGTGACCGCGACCCCGATCACGGCGCAGAGCCAGAGGTCGGTGACGGTGACCGCGGCGGCCCCGGTGTCGAGGACGCCGATCCGCACCGGCTCGGACATCAGCCAGTCGGTGATCGGGTAGAAGGCCGCGATCGAGAGCAGGCCGGCGAGGATCACTCCCTGGTAGAGAGCGCCCTCCACCCGGTCGGATTTGGTCCGCACCGCGAGGGCGCCGACGATCGAGGCGATGATCGCGACGCCGCCGATCACCAGCGGGTAGATCGCCACCTCGCGGGCGAATTCGGAGTTGAAGGTAAGGACGCCGAGCAGCATCACCGCGACCGAGGTGACCGCGTAGGTCTCGAACAGGTCCGCGGCCATGCCGGCGCAGTCGCCGACGTTGTCGCCGACGTTGTCGGCGATCACCGCGGGGTTGCGGGGGTCGTCCTCGGGGATCCCCGCCTCGACCTTGCCGACCAGGTCGGCGCCGACGTCGGCGGCCTTGGTGAAGATGCCGCCGCCGAGCCGGGCGAAGACGGAGATCAGCGAGCCACCGAAGCCGAGGCCGATCAGCGCGTCGACGGCCTCCTTGTCGGTGCTGCCGGTGACGATCAGGATGCCGTAGTAGCCGGCGACGCCGAGCAGCGCCAGCCCGACCACCAGCAGGCCGGTGACGGAGCCGCCTTTGAAGGCGACGTCGAGCGCCGGCGGCACGCCGCCGCGGGCGGCCTCGGCGACGCGCGCGTTGGCGCGCACCGAGAGGTTCATCCCGATGAAGCCGGTGGCGCCGGAGAGGACGCCGCCGATCACGAAGCCGATCGCGGTCTGGTAGTCCTGCAGCAGCCAGAGCACGATCGCGATCGGCACGGCGACCGCGGCGATGATCGTGTACTGGCGGTTGAGGTAGGCCTGGGCGCCCTCCTGCACCGCTCCCGAGATTTCCTGCATCCGGGCATTGCCGGGAGACTTCGCGAGCAGGCGCTGAGTGACGATTAGTCCGTATGCGACGGCGGCGCCGGCGCATACGAGTGCGACGACCACCCCGTAGTCGGTCAAGAAGCTGGTCAAGTTTCGTTCCTCCGGTGGATTTGGCGGCGCGGGAGTCTATAGACGGGCACCTCGTCGCTCCCGTCTTACAGACTCCCGCGCCGCCAAATCCACCGGAGGAACGAAAACGTTGACCAGCTTCTTGACCGACTACGGGGGTGGTCGTCGCACTGTATGCGCCCGCGCCGCGTCGGGTCACGGACTAATCGTCACTCAGCGCCTGCTGGCGAAGTCTCCCGGCAATGCCCGGATGCAGGAGATCGCGGGAGCGGTGCAGGAGGGCGCCCAGGCCTACCTCAAACGCCAGTACACGATCATCGCCGCGGTCGCCGTGCCGATCGCGATCGTGCTCGGCTCTGCAGGACTACCAGACCGCGATCGGCTTCGTGATCGGCGCCGTGCTCTCCGGCGCCACCGGCTTCATCGGGATGAACGTCTCGGTGCGCGCCAACGCGCGCGTCGCCGAGGCCGCCCGCGGCGGCGTGCCGCCGGCGCTCGACGTCGCCTTCAGGGGCGGCTCGGTCACCGGCCTGCTGGTCGTCGGCCTGGCGCTGCTCGGCGTCGCCGGCTACTACGGCATCCTGATCGTCACCGGCAGCACCGACAAGGAGGCCGTCGACGCGCTGATCGGCCTCGGCTTCGGCGGCTCGCTGATCTCCGTCTTCGCCCGGCTCGGCGGCGGCATCTTCACCAAGGCCGCCGACGTCGGCGCCGACCTGGTCGGCAAGGTCGAGGCCGGGATCCCCGAGGACGATCCCCGCAACCCGGCCGTGATCGCCGACAACGTCGGCGACAACGTCGGCGACTGCGCCGGCATGGCCGCCGACCTGTTCGAGACCTACGCGGTCACCTCGGTCGCGGTGATGCTGCTCGGCGTCCTACCTTCATCCGAATTCGCCCGCGAGGTGGCGATCTACCCGCTGGTCATCGGCGGCGTCGCGATCGTCGCCTCGATCATCGGCGCCCTCCGGTGCGGACCAGATCCGACCGGGTCGAGGGCGCTCTCTACCAGGGCGTGATCGTCTCCGGCCTGCTCTCGATCGCGGCCTTCTACCCGATCACCGACTGGCTGATGTCCGAGCCGGTGCGGATCGGCGTCCTCGACACCGCCGCCGACGCGGTCACCGTCACCGACCTCTGGCTCTGCGCGGTGATCGGGGTCGCGGTCACCGCGCTGCTGTTCGTGATCACCGAGTACTACACGTCGACCCGCTTCCGGCCGGTGAAGAAGATCGCCGCAGGCATCGGAGACCGGCCACGCGACGAACATCATCGCCGGCCTCGCCGAGGGCTTGCAGTCGACCGCGGCCCCGGCGCTCGTGCTCGCCCTGGCGATCCTCGGCGCCAACGAGCTGGCCGGCATCTACGGCATCGGCGTCGCCGTGATGGCGCAGCTCTCGCTCTCCGGCCTGATCGTCGCGCTCGACGCCTTCGGCCCGATCACCGACAACGCCGGCGGCATCGCCGAGATGGCGGACCTGCCGGAGGAGCGTGCGCGACATCACCGACCCGCTCGACGCGGTCGGCAACACGACCAAGGCGGTCACCAAGGGCTACGCGATCGGCTCGGCCGCGCCTCGCCGCCCTGGTGCTGTTCGCGGCCTTCAAGAGCGAGCTGGCCGACGAGGCCCGCGGGCTCGACCTCAACGGGCTCTTCAACCTGACCAGCCCTGAGGTGCTGATCGGGCTGTTCGTCGGCGGCATGATGCTCTTCCTGTTCGCCGCCCTCTCGATGGAGGCCGTCGGCCGCGCCGGCGGCCAGGTGGTCGAGGAGGTGCGCGAGCCAGTTCCGCGAGAACCCCGGGATCATGGAGGGGACCGAGCAACCCGACTACGCGCGGCGGTCGGCATCGTCACCGCGGCGGCGCATCAAGGAGATGATCCTGCCCGGCGCTGATCCCGATCGTCGTTCCCGATCGATCGTCGGCGCTGCATCAGCGTCGAGATGCTCGGCGGCCTGCTGATCGGCACGATCGTCACCGGCCTCTTCCTCGCGATCTCGATGACCTCGGGCGGCGGCGCCTGGGACAACGCGAAGAAGCTGATCGAGGACGGCGCCTACGGCGGCAAGGGCTCCGAGGCCCACACGGCCTCGGTCACCGGCGACACGGTCGGCGACCCCTACAAGGACACGGCCGGCCCGGCGATCAACCCGATGATCAAGGTCGCCAACATCGTCGCGATCCTGATCATCCCGATCGTGGACTTTTAGGGCCCACCGCCCCGCTATTGGTGCGTTCCAGCGGTGCGGAGCGTTGGAAGAGCTCGACCCCTCCGTCGCGGTGCTGGCCGTGGCTTCGAAGCGTCGATCTCGGGGGTGGTGGTGTTGACTTCGTGTTGGCACTCGGGAATGCGTCTACGTGCTCTGGCTCGCGCCGAGGGGCGAGTCGACCGGGGACGCGGTCGAGGTGCCGCGGGCGCAGGTGGCGATCGTGCCGGGGGCGTTGGTGAAGCCGAACGGGAAGATGAGCCCGATGCTGGCGGTCCGGGTGCGGCAGGCTTCGGCGCTTTGGCACGCGGGGAAGGTGGAGAAGATCCTCGTCTCGGGGATCTCCACGACACCTGGGCCTACGACGAGCCGGACACGATGCGGAAAGCCTTGGTGGCCGATGGGGTCGACCCGCGGGACGTGTTCGAGGACCATGCCGGCGGGGCGACGATGGTGCGGGCGCGGAGCATCTTCGGGGTGCGGGACGCGGTCGTCGTCACCCAGGGGTTTCAGATGCCGCGGGCGCTTCACCTGGCCGGCGCGGCGGGGATCGATGCGACCGGGCTCACCGCCGACCTGCACCGCTGGGGCTACCAGGGCCGCAAGAGCAGGGCGCGCGAGGTGCTCTCGCGCCTCAGGGCGATCGTCGACGTCACCCTCGACACCCCGGCGATGGCCGGCCCAAGATCCCGATCGCGACCACCGACGGCCGCGAAAGCTGGGGCCCGCCTCCGCCGCCCGGCGCCCCGCCAGCCGGCTCCCCGGGCCGCTGAGCGCCGCCCGGACGCGGCTGGCGGCGTCATCGGTCGCTTGTGTGCAGAGCCCGAGCTCAACCGGTCGTCGCAACGGTGTGCAGGTGTCGTGAATCTACGGGTTTGCGGGCGATGAGGGAATGGCACTGCCTCCAAGGGCACGCGACTCTCGCCGTGCAGGCTCGCCCGGACGGCGCTCAGTCAGTCGCAGTGGGCGAGTGAGTTGACATAGAAGCGCTGGTAGGCCGGCCAGTGGGTGGTCCGGTAGGAGCCTTCGTGGCCGCCGGGCCAGGTGTGGGCGCTGACGTCGGCGCCGCCTGCTTCGAGCGCGTCGACGAAGACTTCGTTGTAGGGGCGGAACGGGTCCTTGTCGCCGTAGTCGTTCCAGATCCGGGTATCGCCGAAGGCGCGGGCGTCCTCCTGGACCGCCCCGACGACGTCGTTGCGCTCGAAGTCGGCCTCGTCGTCGAAGGCGCCGGGCGCGGTTTCGGAGCCGTCGGTGCGCTCATTATCGCGATCGACATATCCGCGTGCCCTGCAAGGACCGGTTCGAGCAGGCGGCATGTCTCGGAAGCGCTCTCACCCAGGTCTGCGTCTATCATGAGATAGATGTCCGCCTCGACTTGGTCGACCCCTGCGTTAAGCGCCGCGCCCTTGCCTGCGTTAGGTTCCTGCCGGATAACCCGCGCACCGGCATCGGATGCAACTGAAGCGGTATCGTCAATGGAACCGTCGTCGATGACCACGACCTCGTCCACTCCAGGCATTGCCAGGGCAGCCGCCACGGTCTCGCGGATGCGGTCCGCCTCATTATAGGCCGGTATCAGTGCGGCGACACGCGGCATCAGAAATTCTCCATGCTCTTCGGGATAAACCTGTCGGCTGTATCCTTTGTCCCGAAGTTAGCCATCTCACCATTCAGCGCGTAAACCAGGCAGGTCTGTCCGATCGCGTTCTCGGCGTTGTCCACGGTAGCAATGCCCGCTTTGTGCCAGACCGGAACGTACGAGATCGCAACTGCCGATGTCTCGCAGCCTACAACGGTAACCCCCAGCTTCTCGAAGCACGCTATCAACTGCGCGTCGACGTTCTGAGCGAGGTTCTGCGTCTCCGCCGAGGCGCCACCGATGATCACAACAAGCTTGGACTGCTGATCACAACTGCCGCTGAAGACCGCCACGCCGGATCTCTCGAGATTCGACGCAAGGTAGGCGTATCTTCCCGAGCAAATGGTGTTGGCCAGAACCCTAAAGAGCTTATCCCTGTCAGCCTTTGGGTCAAGCGTCGTGCTGAGCCCGGAGGACGTGAGAGCCTGGCTGATCGCGCCGTCGTTCGCAAATCGAAACTCGCTGCTGACGTCCGCCACGCAAGTAATCCGCGCAGCAATACGCGACCGGTACCAAGTACAGGACA
>CAVPEX010000086.1:0-16904 GCA_963703585.1 uncultured Solirubrobacterales bacterium
GAGCCACGTTTCCGCTCTTACGGCCCGCCGCACGGCGTGCGCAGCGTCATGTGCTTGTTGGCCTTGCGGCCGTTCTGCGCTTTCAGCTCGACGATCCCCTTGACCGGGGCGGCGCAGAGGTTGGTCGAGGCGACCAGGAGGCCGCCCTTGCCGCCCGGCAGGGTCATCGCGAACTTCTTCACCGGGACGTCGGGGACGCGGTCGAAGGTGGTGCGGATGCCGCCGCGGAAGCTGTCGATGCGACCGACCAGGTCGATCGTCACCTGACCCTCCAGGTGGGCGACGAGGTCCGGCAGCGGGTTGTTCGACGAGCGCAGGTAGACCGGCCCTTCGAGCGGTTTGCCGAGCAACGGCGTGAACGCCCGGGCCCTGCCGTAGATCGATCTCTTCGGGCACTCGTTGGCGGCGAACTGGACGCGGGTGCAGATCGTCGCCAGGCTCGCCTGGTCGAGGAACAGCGCGTGCGGCAGGCCGACCGAGGCGCGGGCGATGTTGGCGTCCTTGCCGCGCGCCTTCAGCACCGCGCGCAGCTTCGGGTGCTTCGCCCGCTGGGTCTGGCCGAACAGGCGCAGGCTCAGCTTCGGCCTGAACTTCAGCTTCTTGCAGCCGCTGGCCTTGAACGGCACCGAGACCGGGAAGGCGGAGAAGGCCGCCGGGTTGGTCGGGTCCGCCCCGCCGCCGTTGATCGCGCCGGCGGTTGCCTGCTGGCGGCAGTTGGTGCCGTTGAGGGTGAAGTCCTTGCGGTTGACGTTGACGAAGATCGAGCGGATGCCGAGCTTGGCGCCGCCGAAGACGTCGGGGATCTCCGCCACCGGGTGGATCTGTGCGGTCTCGGAGTCCGGCCCGACGCCGACGCGGACCACCACGGTGCCGAGGTCGAACGGCCCGGCGACCGCCGGGGTGACGACCACCAGCGAGAGCGGCGAGCCCTGGTAGCGGCCGGCCAGGTAGACGTCGCCGTCGATCTTCAGCGGGTTGGGCCCGCTGCCGGCGAGCACGGAGGCGACTCCGACCTTGCTCTCCTCGGGGCAGCTGGGGTCTTTCCGCTCGGCGGCGCCGGCTCGCTCGGCGGCGCCGGCGATCTTCGCCGGCGGGCAGTAGGGGACGCCCTTCAGCTTCGCCGTCGCCCCCTTCGGCAGGGTGAAGTCGACGCCCTTCAGCTCCTGCTCGCCGTCGGGCCGGGTGATGTGGACGGAGAAGGGGGTGAAGGCGCGTGCCTGGTCGCTGCCCGGCCTCGCCGTCAGGCCCGGCGCGAAGGGACGCTCGGCCATCGTCTTGGCGCAGGGACCGCCACCGGGGGCGTTGGTCAGGGTGAAGTCACCCGACGGGTTCGCCCCCGCGTTGCCCGACCAAGGCGTCAGCACGGCGTCGGTCATGTTCGGGCCGCAGGTCGGCGGGCTGGTCAGCACGCCTTTGGCGCCGTCGAAGCTGAGCTTGAAGGAGCTGAACGGAACCTGTGGCAGGCCGCCGAATCTCGGTTCGTCGAACCTGGCGGTCAGCCGTCCGGTCTTCGCGTTGGCGGCGACTTCCCCGATCAGCCGCACGAAGACGCCGAAGCGGGGCGACTCGGCATTGACGAAGATCCGGTACTCCTGGCCCGATTCCGGGTCGCGGCTGAGCTGCTCGCCGAGGTAGACGTCGCCGGGCAGCGATCCGGCCGGGAGCACCGGCGTCTCGATCGCGACCGTGCCGATCTTCGACGCCACCGGACAGGCGATCGGCGGCGGGTGGACCGCGTCCGGTTCGGTGATGCGATCGCCGATCGCGATCCCCTTGCCGAACTGGGCGTCGCTGCAGAACCGCAGCCCGGGGGCCGCGGCCGGGTTGAGGCCCTGCCCGAGCGGCAGGCTCACCGCCGCCCGCCTCACGTTCGACTGGCCGATCCCGTCGCTGCCTTTGAAGGGGACCTTGACGTCGAAGGAGCCGCCGGTCGGCGAGTCGGTTTTCGCGGTGCCCGGATCGACCGCGATCGAGGGGTCGAAAGGCACTTTCTCGCAACCGGTCGGCTGGATGATTTTCGTCGGTTCGACTGGCGTCGTGTCGTAGTGCAGGTAGGAGCCTTCGGAGCCGTGAGCGTCGACCGTCAACCCGGTGGTGGTCGAGCCTTGGCAATTGCTGCCGACGGTGATGAAGCTGCCGTCTCCGGCGGTGCCTTCGAAGATCAGACGGTTGGCGGCCAACGGCACGGTGTCGGGGATCGCCCGGATCGTGAAGCCCTCGTGGTAGTCGCTCTCCCAGGCGACCGTCCCCTCGAGATAGACCGAGAGATCGACGAGGCCGAGCAGGTTGACCCGGAAGCCGAACTCGGCCGGCTCACCCTGTTTCGGGACGATGTTGTAGACGGTCGCGGGCACCGTGACGGGAATGGCGCCGAGCAATTCGACCGAGGTCACCAGAGAGGTTCCGACTTTCGACGCCGGTGGGCAGCCGGAGCCTTCGAGCTCGGCCTCGGTGCACTGTGCCGAGGTCGCCTGGGGGTTGATGCTGAGGCCGGGCGGCAGGTCGACGCGAACGTCCGCGACCGCCCCTTCGGGAAGGCCGAGCACATTTTTTTTGAACGAGAAGTCGGTGATGCCGAAGGGCGGGCGACCGGCGACCTGCGTGTAGAAGGTCGCTTCCGGACTGGTGTATTCGCAGGTCGCGACGTTGCAGGTACCGGCTTCCCAACTGGCCACCTCGAAGCCTTGGGCGGTGGGCGCGAGCAGCGCGCAGGCAGACGCGATGACCGCAACCACAGCCGATGCCGCGCCGAAAATCCCCGCCCTGCTCCTCATCGATTCTCCTCCTGGTGTCGTCCCTTGCTCCGCACCGGCCCGGATCCGGGCCGTTCCCTGGCGAACGGACTACCCGCTCGATCCGAACTCAATCGCGGGCCGTGGCGCTTGCTCTCCGGCTCCCCAGAACACGCGGGTACCCTGAGCGGCAGTCGCTTCTGTTTCAGCTTCTTGCCGTTCTGCGCGCGGAAGTCGAGGAAGGAGAAGGCCGGGCGCGCGCAGAGGTCGCGCGAGTTGACCAGCAGCCCCTTCTTCCCCCCCTTCATCGTCAGCACGAACCTGCTCACCGGCACGTCGGGCACCGGGTAGAAGACGGTCTTGATCCTCGCCTTCGCCGCGCTGATCACCCCGCGCAGGCGCACGCTCACCTGGCCCTTCAGGTCGACGAGCAGATCGGGCAGTTCGTGGTCGGAGGAGACGAGGTAGACCGGGCCGCGGAGCTCGTCGTCGAGCAGCGGCGTCTTCGCCCGCGCGAAGCCGTAGACCGAGCGCGCCGGGCAGGCCGACGCGGCCAGCTGCACGCGGGTGCAGACGGTTCCGATGTGGCCCTGTTCGAGGAACTCGGAGTGCGGCAGGGTCAGCGCCGCGCGGCGGATGTTGGCGTCGCCGCGGCGGGCCGCCAGCGTGGCGCGGAACTTCGGGAACTTGCCGCGCTTGGTCGAGCCGGGGCCGCCGAACAGCCTCGTGGAGAGCTTGGGCCGGAATTTGAGGGCGCCGCACCTGCTGGTCTGGAACGGGCTGCTGACGGCGACCGCGCCGAAGGCCGCCGGGTCGGCCGGGTTGGCGCCACCGCCCTTCAGGGCGCCGCCGATCGCCATCGGCTCGCAGCTGGTCGGGTTGAGCGTGAAGTCGGGCCGGTCGACGTCGACGTCGACTTTGCGGACGCTGAGCTGGGTGCCGCCGAAGACGTCGGGGATCGGATCGGAGAGGGCGCGGATCTGGGCGGTCTCCGGGTCGACGAACAGCGCCACCCTCACCACGACCGTGCCGAGGTCAAACGGCCCGGCCGTGGCGGGGGTGACGACTGCCAGGGAGAGAGGAGCCCCGTGATAGGGGCCCGAGAGGAAGACCCTGCCTTCGATCCGCAGCGGCTCCGGCCCGGTGCCGGCGGCGACCGTCGCGTGGCCGACCAGGCTCGCCTCCGGGCAGCTGGAGCTGGCCCGCTCGGCCTGGCCGGAGCTGGCGGCGGCCGCGGCGAGCGCCGCCGGCGGGCAGTAGGGAATGCCGGCCAGCTTGCCGGTCATGCCGGGCGCGAGGGCGATGTCGGCGCCCTTCAGCTCCTGCTGGCCATCGACGCGGGCGATGTGCAGCTGGAGCGGGCTGTAGGCGCCGGCGGTCGAGCTCGCGGGGCCGGCGGCGAAGGCCGGCGTGAACGGCCGCTCGGCCATCGTCTCCGGACAGGCGCCGCCGCCGGGCGCGGCGGCGAGGTCGAAGGCGTCGGCGGGGACGGCCGGCGGGTTACCCGACCAGGGCGTCATCTCGGCGACGGTCGGGTTCGGGCCGCAGGTGGGCGGGCTGCTGAGCGCGGCGCGGGCGCCGTCGTCGAAGTCGAGCCGGAAGGCCGTGAAGGGGACCTGCGGCGTGCCGTCGATCGTCGTCGCCAACCGGCCGGTGACCGGGTTGGCCCTGACGTTGCCGACCAGCCGCGCCGAGATCCCGTAGCGGGCCGACTCGGCGTCGATGAAGATCCGGTACTCCTCACCGGAGGTGGGGTCGCGGCTGAGCTGCTGACCGACGAACACGTTCCCTTCGAGGTCGCCTTCGGGCAGCGGCGGCGACTCGATCTCGACGGTGCCGATCTTCGAGGCCGGCGGGCAGGCGACCGGGTTGCGGGTGCCCTTGCCGAACTGGGCGTCGGTGCAGACCTCCAGCCCGTTGGCGGCCGCCGGATTGATCCCCATCCGCTCCGGCAGCGTCACCGTCGAGCTGCGGGTGTCGGAGCTGTCCTGTTCGTCGGCGCCGGCGAAGTGCGGCACCTCGATGTCGACGCCGGCCCCGGAGGGCGAGTTGACCTCGGTCGTGTGGGGGTCGACCGCGATCGTCGGGTCGTAGGGGATCGTCTCGCATTCTTTCGGCGAGGTCCCCGGCGGGATCGGCGACTCCAGCGCGGGCGGGGCGTCGGTGGCGAAGTCGTAGCCCGGTTCGCCGGCCTCTTTATGGGAGCCGGCCAGGAGCCAGGTCGAGTAGGCGTGCCCAGAGGGGCCGGGGAACGCCTCGCCGAGGCAGGTGCTGGGCGTGGTGAGGAAGCTGCCGTCGCCGGCGCGGCCGTCGAAGAAGAGGCGGTTCTGGAGGATCAGGCCTTCGATCAGCGGTTCGAGGTCTGCGACCTGGGGCACGGCGATCGTGAATCCCTCGTGGTAGTCGCCGTCCCAGGCGACGTCGGTTTTGAGGAAGACTTCGTTGCCGGCCAGTTCGAGGCCGAACAGGGCGGGTTCGCCGGCAGGCGGGATCAGGTTGTAGACCGGGACCTGGGTGAGCGGCGAGGTCGGCGGCAGCGGCAACCCCGCCGGCGCGACGGTGACGGCGCTTTCGCCGACCTGGGAATCGCCCGTGCAGATGCCCGCTTCGAAGTCCTCCAGCGGGCAGCGTTCGAGCGTGGACCCCGGGTTGACGCTGAGCCCCACCGGCAGGTCGACGCGGACCGTTTTCAGTTCGGCCGTCCGGTTCTTCCAGGTTTGGCAGCGGCGGCAGTTCCAGGATCGTCGTGTGGGCGACGATGAACTGGGTGAAGCCCCAGTTGGGGTGGGCGGCGGCGCGTTCGAAGAACTGGCCCGGGGTGTCGACCGAGCAGGTTTCCGCCCCCGCTTCCGGCGGTTCGGCGTTGCAGGTGCCCGCCTGCCAGCCCGAATCGACTTTCGGGTTGAGCGGGTCGCTGGGAGCGATCACGTCTTCGGTGTCAGCCACCGCCACGGCGGGTACAAGGAGCGTGCCCACCAGTGCGAGATGCGTGAGCAAAATTGGCCTGACGGCCGCCGGATTTCCCCTCCAAGAGAACATCCCAGGCAGGACAGTACCCGATTTTGATGATCCAAGTCAATATTTTTTGGTAATATCGCTTTCATGCCATCCCAAAACGGACACTCAGCGAACGGCAACGGGGCCAGCGCCACCGTTGAAAACGGGCACGGTTCCGTGCCGGTCAACTGGGAGCGCCTGGCGCGGGCAACCGCCCATCCGCTGCGGGTCTCGATCCTCGAAATCCTCGGCATCGACGGCGGCCGCACGCTCTCCCCCAGCGAGCTCAGCCGCGAGCTGCAGATCCCCCTCAGCAACACCAACTACCACGTCACCGAGCTGGCCAAAGCAGGCCTGATCGAGCTCGCCCGCCAGCGCCAGGTGCGCGGCGCCACCGAGCACTTCTACCGCCTCCCGGGGTCCAGCCGGAAGCGGCAGGAGAGCCCCGCCCTGGCCCGTTAGCCCGGCGAACACCCGCGGGCGCAAGGCCAGGCCCCGGTGTGGGCGGCCCGCGACTCGCCGGGAAGGCGAGTCGCGGCCGGACCACACGGCGGCCGCTCGGTCGCCGCTTACTTCTTGACCAACACCAAGGTCATGGTCTTGACCGTCTTCGTCCCGCCCGCCGGGAGGAAGGAGATCTTCACCTGGACCTTGGCACGGCCCTGCTTTTCCAGGGTGGCGAGCGCCTTGCCCTTGGCCCGGATCGGGATCCAGAGCGTCTTCGCCGCCTGCGGCCTGCGCACCACCTTGCGCACCTGACCGCTCCCGGCGACGAGGTACCCCTTACCGGTCACCCGCACCTCGACGAAGGCCGTGCCGACCGCCTTCACCCTCTTCAGCTTCTTGAAGAGGAGCTTCGGCGCGACCGGCGTCACCACTTCCTCCACCGGCGTCAACGCACCGGGGGGCGTATCGGTCTTCGCCGGCGGCGCCGGGGTGACGTCGACCGGTTCGGCGACGCTGCCGGGGTCGTACCGCAGCGCCGGCGCGTAGGTCGTCTCGACGTGGCCGTTGGACTCCAGCTCGAAGTCGTAGGCCATGCCGAGCAGTTCCATGTCGGAGAACGGACGCCCCTCCAGCTGGAGGTTGCCGGGCTTCCCGTCGGAGTTGGTCCCCGCCGGGAAGATCATCGTCGGCACGCCGGCGTTCGAGGACTGGGGATCCAGTCGGCCGAAGCTCGGCGGCGGCGAGTCGTTGAGGTGGACGTAGGAGAGATGGCCGGGGAAGACGACCGCGTCGACGCCTTCTCCGTCCATCCATTCGGTCAGCCGCTGCTGGTAGGCCTGCCGGTAGGCGACGAAGCCTTCCAGCTGTTCCTCCGACATCGCGCCCGAGCCGGTGTAGGGACCCGGGGAGCGATAGGTCGGCAGACGCAGCGGGCTGTAGAGGATTTCCTCCGGATCCGTGTACGGGCTGTTGGGCTCGTCCTGGATCCATTTCAGCCAGCCCGTGTAGCCGCGATCGCCGCTGAAGTAGTCGGACGATTTCGGCGACGACGGCGGGCTGGAGATTTCCTTCACCGTGGCACCCGCCGAGGTGAAGTATTTGAACTGGTCCTGCAGCTTGGCGGTGGTGTCTTCGGTCCCGAACGGGTCGACGAAGGCAGCCGGGTAGTACCCGATCGTCTTGCCCTGCAGGGCGTTCGGATCGAGGTGATCGCGCCAGTCGCCGGGTCGCTCGCCTTCCCAGCCCGCCCCGCCGATCTTCTGTGCATAGTCATCGGGGTTCGGTGCCGCGATCGCGTTCAGCACGAGGGCGTGATCGGCCACCGTGCGGGTGAACGCGCCGACGTAGTCCTGCAGGTAGGTCAGCGGCATCGTGCGGGAAGCGCTGGTCTGCCCGTCGGTGCCGCGCATCGAGACCAGGCTGGCGCCGCTGGCCGGCCCCCAGAGGGAGTCGCCGGTCTGTGACCCGAGCGCCATCGGCGCCAGGCTCGCCGCCACCGCGGTGGCGGAGCCACCGCTGGAGCCGATCGAGCTGGTCGAGGGGTCGAACGCGTTCCAGACCTGCCCGAAGGCGCTCTCGCTGTAGTGACCGCTGTTGGCGAATTCGGAGAGGTTCGCCTTGCCGATCACGATCGCGCCGGCTTCGCGCAGGCGCTGGACGACGAACGCGTCTTTGAGCGGCTGGAAGTTCTTGAAGACGAGGCTGCCGCCCGTGGTCTTCAGCTCTTCCGTGTCGATGATGTCCTTGACCGCGACCGGGACCCCGAGCAGCGGCAGGGTGCTGCCTTCGGCCCGCAGCTTGTCTGCCGCCTTCGCCTCGGCCATCGCGTTGTCGTTGATCGAGATGAACGAGTGGAACCCGAAGGGGCCCTGGTCGTAGGCGGCGATCCGGTCGAGGTAGGCGCGCATGATCTGCCGCGCGTTGGTCTCGCCGCTCTCCATATCGGCGAGCAGCTCGATCACCGTCTTGCCGACCACGTCGTAGGGCGAGCTGGTGGTCGCTTCCTCTTCGTCGTCGACCGGCGCCGGCACGTCGGGGAGCACGGTCGGGCAGTCGGCCGAGGTGAAGCTCGGCCGGCCGGCGATGATCGCCGCTTCGTCGAAGTTGGCGACCGTGCAGAGCTGGCCGGTGGTGAGGTTGCTCAGGTCCGGTGTCACGGCGAGCGCTTCCGCCGTGCCTTCGACCGCTTCGATCTGGGATCCGGCGGCGGGCGGCGGGTTGCCGCCCGGCGTGTTCGCCGTTTCCGAGAGGGCGATCGCGACGAAATGCAGCAGCGACGCGGTCTCGCCGGGATCGAGTTTGAGCTGGTTGACGTAGCCGTAGTGGTTGGCTTCGTCACCACTGGCCGCCATCGCCCGCGTGAACGGGTCCTGGAGGAAGTTGCCGGTCTTGGCCAGCGTGCCGGCGCTGCCGATCACGGTCGCCGATGGGCCGTAGGCCGACGGTTCGCCGGTCGAGACCGCCACCCATGAGTCGCCGGCGCCGGCGACCGCGTCGCCGCTGGAGGAGGCGATCACGGCGCTCTGCCGGTAGGGGCCGCTGTAGTTGGTCTTGCCGCCGAGCTGTCCGCCAAACGCGACGTTGACGGTGAGCGGCGAGGAGGTCGTATTGGTGAACGTGTCGTAGAAGCGCGCGTAGCTTTTCGCGCGGTCGATGTACAGCGAGCGGATCATCGCGACGCCACCCATCTCGACCGACTTGTGAGAGCTGAAGCTGTCGACGCCGTCGTAGGCGAGGCCGAAGCCGCGCATCAACGCCTTGTTCAATCGCGGCGTCTTCGGGGAACCGACGACCTGCACGCGGATGCCGCCGTAGCCCTGCAGCGTGTCGCCGCCGGTGGTTTCGATGCTGCCGGTGTCAAGACCCGGGATCGCGGCGTCGTGCACCGCCCAGTAGTCGTCGTTGCCGGTGTTGTCGACGTAGTTCAGCGCCGACGCCGAGCCCACCCACGCGAACAGCGAGGCGAAGACGGCAAGGGCAGCGAGCATGGCGAGGCGCGGGGCACGCGGGGTGCTCCCAGCGCCTCGGAATCTGGATCCGAGGGTCACGCGGATGGCCTCCTGGGTACGAGGTTTGGGGAAACCGCCGCGCCGGGACTGGTTGACGCGACGAAGCAGACACCTTACGTTCGGATTTGCTGAACGCCTTGGCCTTCTGTCCAGGACCTCACGCACCCACCCTGTACAGAGGGCCAAGGTCGCGGTACCAGGCGCGGATCTCTTGAAAACGACCGGTCTCAGACTGGACCGGCTGTACACAATCGTTGTACAGCCGGTCCAACCGCCCGTGCCTGATTATGGCCCCCAGGTTCAGACGCGTCGCACGCGGCCCCACTTATGTAGTCGGCAGAGTGGCACGTTATACTGCCACCGTATGACGCAGAAGATGGGCGCCAAGGGACAGGTGGTGATCCCCAAGGACATGCGCGATCGGGCCGGCCTCGGCCCTGGTGCCGACGTGTCCTTCGAGCCGCTAGACGACGGCATCGTTGTCCGCCGCGCAGATCGCCGCTCGAGCCTGCGAGGAAGGTTCGCCGGAAGCGGGATGGCGGAGCGGCTGCTAGAGGACCGCCGCAGCGAGCCGCGATAGCCGCGTGAAGTCGTGTTTGGACTCCTGGGCCGTCCTCTCATGGCTGGACGGCGACGAACCAGCGGCCGGTGTCGTCGACGAAACGCTCGCACGCGAACGTCCGGCGATGAGCTGGATCAACCTGGTCGAGGTCCAGTACCGGACGATTCGCGACCACGGCCGCGAGGAAGCCGATCAAGTGCTTTCGGAATTGCGCCCGCGGGTCACCGAGCACCTGCCGGGCGTGAACGCCATGCGCGCCGTCGCCGCGATCAAGGCGGACAATCCGATCGCCTTGGCCGACTGCTTCGCCATCGCGCTCGCCGCCGAGGAGGGCGCCCAGCTATTGACCGGAGACCCGGAGATTCTCGACCGGGCGGACGAGCTGCCCTGCCGCGTCGTTGACCTACGCGCTTCCGCCACCTAAACGCTCGGACGGGCGGCCGAGGGATTCAGAACTGCGGGAAGCTCGGTCGCCGACCCTACGGTTCGACCACCGCGAGGGTGAATCCGTCGTAGCCCTTGCTGCCGACCGTCTGGATCGACGTGCCGCTTACCCGCGGGTCCGCGGCGACCATCTCGTGGAGGCGACGCTGAGCCTCGACCTTGGCGTCACCGCTGTTCGCGTCAGCCAAGGCGCCATCCCGGACCACGTTGTCAGCGATTATGAGACCGCCCGGACGCGATCTCTCAAGTGCCCACTCGAAGTAATCCGGACTGTGCTCCTTGTCGGCGTCGATGAAAGTCAGGTCGAAGGGGCCGACCCCCTCGGCGGCCAATCCAGGCAACAGCTCCAAAGCGGGTCCGACGCGAACGTCAACGATGTCCTCGAGCCCAGCGCCGAGGATGCTTTCGCCGGCGACCGCGGCGTATGCCGGGTCAGCCTCCAAGGTGATCAGGCGACCTCCCGCTGGAAGCGCCCGCGCCAGCCAGATGGTGCTGTAGCCGCCCAGCGTGCCGAACTCCAACACCGTTCGTGCGCCGATCGCCGTCGCCAGCAGGTGCAGCAGCTTGCCCTGCGGGGGTGACACCTGGATTGGCGGGAGGCCGGCGCACTCGGCTGCTTCAAGAGCCGCGTCAAGCGCAGGGTCAGCCGGTGCCAGCAGGTCCTCGATGTATCGGTCTACCGCCGACCAGCGCGCCTGATCCACGGCCGGACTTCTATCACTCGCCAGCGGTCGTATGGCCATCCCACAATCGCAGAGGTCTGCCTCGGCTCCTCCTCCGCCGGCCGCAAGTCGCTGCCTGCCAAAGACGAACCACGCCGATATCTGGCTCTACGACGGGGCGGAAAGAGCGGACGACGGGGGTCGAACCCGCGACCTCAAGCTTGGGAAGCTTGCGCTCTACCAACTGAGCTACGTCCGCGCTGGGGCTGATTCTAGGTCCCCAGGGACAGGGGCGGGTTGCCGGAAGGTCGCGGGATCTAATCTTCAGCGCTCTCGTGAGCGTCCGCTCTTCCATAGCCGTGCTGGCCGTGCTGGCCGTCGTCGGCCTGCTCGTCTTCGGGCTGGTCAGCAAAGGCTCATCCGGGGTTGCCGTGGGCGAGGTGGCGCCGGACTCGCCGCTGCCGCGGCTGGAAGGCGGCGGCGCCGGCTCGCTCGCCGACTACCGCGGCCAGTGGGTGCTGGTCAACTTCTGGGCCTCTTGGTGCGAGCCGTGCAAGGAGGAGGCGCCGGCGCTGGAGGAATTCCAGCGGGAGCACGGCGGCGGCTCGTTCACCGTGCTCGGGATCGACAGTCGCGACCTCAGCGACGACGGCCGCGCCTTCGTGCGCGAGTACGGGCTCAGCTACCCGCAGCTACGCGACGGCGACGGCGACATGGCGCACGAGTTCGGCACCACCGGCGTGCCGGAGAACTACCTGATCGACCCCAACGGCAAGGTGCAGCTGCTGGTCCGGGGCCCGGTTACCGAGGAGTACCTGCGGGAATCGGTGGCGCCGCTGCTGCCGGGCGGCCGCTCGTGAGCGTGCGGGCGCTCGCCTCCTCCCTGCTCGCCGCGGCGCTGCTGGCGGCGAACCTCAGCGCCGGCACGGCGATCGGCGCCCCGGTCCAGCAGAACCAGATCGAAGCGGAAGTGATGTGCCCGGTCTGCGGGACGCTGCTGGAGCTGGCCGAAGCGCCGCAGGCGCAGCGCGAGAAAGCCTTCATCGCCCGTCTCATCGCCGAAGGGAAGAGCGAGCAGCAGATCAAGGACGCGCTGGTCGCCGAGTACGGCGACGAGGTGCTGGCACTGCCGCGCGGCTCCGGCTTCAGCCTCTCCGCCTACCTGGTGCCGATCGTCGCCTTCCTCGTCGCCGCGGTGGCGCTGGCGCTGGGGGTGATGCGGTGGCGGCAGCGCGGCGGATCGGCCGGCGGGGACGGCGACGGGCCGACGGTCGAGGGTCCCAGCGCCGAGGACAGCGACCGCCTCGACGCCGACCTCGCCCGCTACGACCTCTGATCTCCAGCCCTCCCTTCGACCTTTTTAGCCCTCTGGGCGAAAAAAGTTGAAGGGGGCTCAGGGTTCGCCGACGACCACGGTGCCGAGCGGTTCCGTCGCCAGGCCTCGGACCGCCGAGCGCAGGGCGCGGGCGCTGCGGCGCGAGCTCTGGCCGGGCGCGGTCGCGGCGATCGCTGCGTCGGCCTCGGCGGCGACGGCGTCGAGGGCGGCCCCCTCGCTCCCCAGCGGCGGCCCGAGCAGGACGACGAGGTCGTAGGCGTGGCGGAGCTTCGCGACCAGGTGGCGGAAGCTCTGCAGCCCGAGCAGCGTCCGCGGATCGCCCGCCGGGCGGCCGGCGCAGACGCAGACGAGTGGATCGGTCGCCCCGCCGGCAGCCGACCCTCCCAGCGCCAGCGGCTGCAGGATCTGCTCGGGGGTCGCCTCCCAGCGTAGGTACTCGTGCAGGCCCGGGGTCTCGGTCAGGCCGAGCTCGGCGGCGAGGCGCGGCCTGGCGAGGTCGCACTCGACGAGGATCGCCCGGCGCCCGGCGGCGCAGGCGGCGCCGGCGAGGGCGATGGCCAGCGGCGAGCTCGCCTCCTCGGCGCCGCTGACGAGGACGGCGCCGCGCTCCCGCAGCCGCTCCCCCAGCCCCTCCAGCTGGCCGTAGTCGTCGCGCCGCAGCGACCAGGTCCGTGAGCCGGCCGCCGGCCCCGCGATCTCGGCCAGGACGGGCAGCTTGCCGCGCCCGCCGAGCATCACATCCGCTCGGGGGCGGAGATTCCGAGCAGCCCGAGGGCCTCGGCGATCGTCCGCTTCGTCGCCAGGCAGAGGGCGAGCCGCGAGCGCTCGACCCCCTCCCCCCGGCGCCGACTACCTGGCAGTCGCGGTAGAAGGCGTGGAAGTCGGCGGCCACCGCGGTCGAGTAGGCGCAGATCCGGTGCGGGGCGCGGCGACCGGCCGACTCGCGCACCTCCTCGGGGAACTCGAGCAGCCGCTTGATCAGCGCCTTCTCGCTCGGCTCCAGCGCCGCCGCGGGCGGCTCCTCCCCCGGCCCGGCGGCCGCCTCCTCGGCGGCCGCGCCGGCTTTGCGCAGGATGCTGGCGATGCGGGCGTGCGCGTACTGCACGTAGTAGACGGGGTTCTCGCTCGACTGGCTACGGGCCAGCTCGAGGTCGAGGTCGACGGTCGTCTCGTGGTTGCGCCAGAGCATGAACCAGCGGGTCGCGTCGACGCCGATGTCGTCGAGCAGCTCGTCGAGGGAGACGAAGTCCCCGGTCCGCTTCGACATCTGCACCCGCTCGCCGCCTTCGACCACGTGGACGAGGCTCATGATCTGGGCCTCGAAGCGGTCGGGGTCGCCGCCGAGCGCGGCGATCGCCGCCCGCACCCGCGCCACGTAGCCGTGGTGGTCGGCGCCGAGCACGTCGATCAGGCGGTCGAAGCCGCGCTGCAGCTTGTCCCAGTGGTAGGCGACGTCGGCGGTCAGGTAGGTCGGCTCGCCGTTGGACTTGATCAGCACCCGGTCCTTGTCGTCGCCGAAGGTCGTCGTCCGCAGCCACAGCGCATCTTCGCTGCGGTAGCTGTGACCCGCCTTCTCCAGCGTCGCCAGCGCCGACTCGACCTCGCCGCGCCGGTAGATCTCGCGCTCCGAGGCCCAGACGTCGATGTGGACGCGAAAGCGCTCCAGGGTCGCCCCCACCTCTTCCAGCATCAGCTCGATTCCCCGCCGGCCCAGCGCCTCGAGGTCGTCCGGCGCGATCCCCTCGGCGGCGATCCGCTGCCCCAGCTCTTCGATGTAGCCGCCGCCGTAGCCCTCCTCGGGCGGCTCCTCGCCCCGCATCCGGGCGGCGATCGATTCGGCGAAGCGGGTGATCTGGGCGCCGGCGTCGTTGACGTAGTACTCGCGCTCGACCTCGTGGCCGGCGGCTTCCAGCAGCCGCGCGATTGCGTCGCCGTAGGCCGCGAGGCGGCCGCCGCCGACGTGCAGGGGGCCGGTCGGGTTCGCCGAGGGGCTCTCGAGGAGCACCCGCTCCGGCGTCGCCACCGGCGCCGGGCCGAGGTCGTCGCCCACGGCCACCAGGGCGGCGAGCGCGCGCCGGTACCAGCCGTCGGAGAGGAAGAGGTTGACGAAGCCCGGCCCGGCGACCTCGATCCGCTCGAGGCTGCCTGTGTCGCCGAGGCCGCGCTCCAGCTCCGCGCGCAGGCGCTCGGCGACGGCGCGGGGGTTGTCCCCCAGCGGGCCGGCCAGCAGCATCGCCGCGTTGGAGCTGTAGTCGCCGAGCCCGGGCTTGGGCGGGCGGTCGAGGGTGGGCGGCGGCTCGGTCCGCTCGCCGTTGCGAAGGGCTCGGGCGGCCTCGTCGACGGCGCCCCGCAGCTCGGCGATCGAATCGGTGGCGTTCACCGCCCAATCGTATGGACCAGGGCTGGCGCGGGGTACGCTGGCCGCTTGCGCGTAGCCGTTATCAGCGATGTGCACTCCAACCGGCAGGCCCTCGAAGCCGTCCTCGCGGCGGTCGGAGCCGCGGCGCCAGACGAGATCTGGTGCCTCGGCGACCTGGTCGGCTACGGCGCCGACCCCGACGCCTGCACGGCGATGGTCCGCGAGCACTGCGACGCCTGCCTGGTCGGTAACCACGACCTCGCTGTGCTGGGCGCGCTCGACATCTCGACCTTCTCGGAGTCGGCGGCCGCGGCGGTCGAGTGGACCCGCGAGCACGCCGCCGCGGAGACGCTCGACTTCCTGGGCGGGCTGGAGCCGGCCGGCACTCGCCACGGGCTCGGGCTCTTCCACGCCTCGCCGCGCGACCCGATCTGGGAGTACGTGCTCTCGATCGACCAGGCCGAAGCGGGCCTGGACGCGCAGGAGGAGCGGATCGGCCTGATCGGCCACTCGCACGTCTCGCTCTTCTTCACACGTCCACAGGCCTCGCGGCAGACCTACGCCCACGGCGCCCAGGCCGGCGACGGCGCCCTGCTCGACCTCGACAGCGGCGAGTGGCTGCTCAACCCCGGCAGTGTCGGCCAGCCGCGCGACGCCGACCCCCGCGCCGCCTGGCTGGAGCTGGACACCGACGAGTGGACCGCCCGCTACCACCGCGTCCCCTACGACATCGCCGGTGCCGCCGAGGCGATCCTCGCCGGCGGCCTGCCGCCGGCCCTGGCGGAACGGCTGGAGGTCGGGCGCTGATGGGCAAATGCAGGGGAAATCTGCGCTGCCAGCCGTTGTCTAGACTCGAATCGTGGGTCGCTTGAGCGCATCCCTGATCGCCCTTGCCCTTGGAGCCGGCCTGGCGCTGGGCCTCGTCGCCTGCGGCGAGGGCGGCGGCGCCGACCTGCTGCCGGGCGAAACCGCCAGCGAGATCAACTCCAACATCGACGAGGTCGAGCGGCTGGTCAGCGAAGGCGACTGCGTCGGCGCCGAAGACGCGACGGCGGCGATCAGCGGCCAGGTCGAATCGCTGACCGGGGTCGACGCGAAGCTGAAGCAGGCGCTCGGCGAAGGCGCGGCGCGGCTGAACGAAGTCGTCGCCGAATGCGAAGAAGAGGCTGCCGAAGAAACGATCGAAACGTTCGAGCCGGCGGAAGAAGAACCGGAAGAAAGGAAAAGGAAAAGGCGGAGAAGCCGACCAAGGAAAAGCCGGAAAAGGAAGAAGCCGAAGACACCGAAGAAGAAGGCGGCGGGCCGACCCTGCCCCCGCAGTCGAACGGCAAAGGCGAAGAAGAAGGCGAAGGACCGCCGGAAGAAGCCGAACCGCCCTCGGGCGGCGTCGGCCCTGGCGTCGAAGCGGGAGCGGAATGATGGAGGCGGGATCGCTTTCAGGCCGCTACGAGACGGGCGAGCGGCTCGGCTCCGGCGGCATGTCGAACGTCTACAAGGCGACCGACCGCATCCTCGAGCGCACGGTGGCGGTGAAGATCCTCGCCGAGCACCTCTCCGACGACGAGCGCTTCGTCGCCCGCTTCCGCCGCGAGGCGCTGGCGGTGGCGAAGCTGATCCACCCCAACATCGTCCAGGTCTACGACACCGGCGTCGACGAGGGCCGCCACTACATCGTCATGGAGTACGTCGAGGGGCGCTCCGGGGCGCAGATCCTGCAGCGCCAGGGGCCGGTCGACCCCGAGACCGCGGCCGAGATCGGGATCCAGGCCTGCGCCGGTCTCGACTACGCGCACCGGCGCGGGATCATCCACCGCGACGTCAAGCCGGGCAACCTGATGATCGTCGGCGGGCCCGTCGGCGGCGGCGAGATGACCGTGAAGCTGACCGACTTCGGCATCGCCCGGGCGATCGAGCAGACGCGGATCACCCAGGTCGGCTCCGTCGTCGGCACCGCCGCCTACCTGGCGCCGGAGCAGGTGCGGGGCGAGGAGGCGACGCCGGCCACCGACGTCTACGCGCTCGGCGTCGTCCTCTACCAGTTCCTCACCGGCCGCCTTCCCTACGAGGGCTCCTCGCTGGCCGAGCTGGCGGTGCGCCAGCAGAACGAGAAGCCGCTCTCGCCCAGCACCTACAACGACGAAGTGCCGGAGACGCTCAGCGCCGCCGTGCTGCGCGCGCTCGAGGGCGACCCGAACCGGCGCTATGCCAGCGCCGACGAGCTCGCCACCGGCCTGCGCCTCGGCCTCGAAGGGGAGGACGTGACGCTGCCGCTGCAGGAAGGCGCGACGCCGACCCGGGTGCTCGGCGGCGAGACCGCCGCCACCCGCCACCTCGAGCGCACCACCGCCCAGACCGAG
>CAVPEX010000087.1:0-23047 GCA_963703585.1 uncultured Solirubrobacterales bacterium
GTGGGACTCGGCGGCGAAGTTGACGACGGCGTCGACCCCCTCCATCGCCTCCCGCGCCTTGGCCGGTTCCTCGATCCCGCCGACGACGAGCTCGGTGCCCTCGGGCAGGTTCTCGCGCCGGCCGGCGTAGGTGAGCTTGTCGAGCACCACGACCTCGTGCTCGTCGCCGACCAGGCGCACGTAGGTGGAACCGATGAAACCGGCGGCGCCGGTTACGAGCAGCTTCATGGCAAGACCCCTTTCACGCTTCACTCCGCTCGCGCAGAGTCAGATATGCACGCTCGCTCCGTGCCGCGTTCATGCCCTCTCCGCCTGTCGTTGGGCCAGATACCCGGCCAGGCCGTCCTGCCAGGACGGCAGCCGGATCGCGTGCTCGCGCTGGCTGGTCAGGGCCGAGAACGGCGGCCGCGCCGCCGGCCGGCCGAATTCCTCGGTCGAGACCGAGAGCACTTTGCACTCGACCTGGGCCTGCTCGAAGATCTCCCGCGCGAACTCATACCAGGAGCACTGGCCCGCCGCCGCCATGTGGTGGATGCCGTACTCGATCCCCTCGATCAGGCGGACCAGGCCGTAGGCGAGGTGCCAGGTGTAGGTCGGCGAGCCGACCTGGTCGCGGACGACGAGGACCTCGTTCTGGCCCTCGGCCAGCCGCAGCATCGTCTCCACGAAGTTGTCGCCGCCGATGCCGAAGAGGCCGGCGGAGCGGACGATGAAGTGGCGCTTGCTGGCGGCCGCGGTCGCCTCCTCGCCGGCCAGCTTGGTGCGGCCGTAGGCGGAGAGCGGCGCCGGCTGGTCGCTCTCCACGTAGGGCGCGCCCTTGGCGCCGTCGAAGACGTAGTCGGTGGAGACGTAGACGACGCCGGCTCCGACCTTCGCCGCCGCCGCGGCGACGTTGCCGGCGCCTTCGCCGTTGACGGCGAAGGCCGCCTGCTCGGCCTCCTCGGCGCCGTCGACGTCGGTCCAGGCGGAGCAGTTGAGGACGACGTCGGGGCGCTCGACGTCGAGCTTGCGCTCGAGCCCGGCGGCGTCGGTGACGTCGAGCTCGGAACGGCCGAAGCCGACGACGTCGTGGCCGGCGTTGCCGGCCGCCAGCATCACGTCGCGGCCGAGCATCCCGGCGGCTCCGGTCACCAGCACCTTCATGGGGTGAGATTCAGGGCGTGAACGTCTTGCACGAGCCGGGACAGGCTAGTCACCCAGTGGAGCCACCGTTGCGCGGGGCCTCCTCTGTCCACATCCATTGCATCGGACGAAGGACAGAACGTTGCAAAATGCACCTTTTTATCCATCCACGCTATATTTACCTGGTTGAAAGGTGGCAAAACGCCACTTTTCAACCTCAACCATGCCCGGATCGACGTTCACCAAACTCGCCGAGATCGCAGCCGACCGCTATGGCTTCGTAACGACCTCCGATGCCGATGCGATCGGAGTCGACCCTCATCGCCTTCTCGAGATGGCACGCCGCGGAAAGCTGGACCACCCGATGAATGGCGTCTATCGGGTGCCGCTGATACCGGTTACGTCGCTGGACCCCTACATGCAGGCCACCCTGTGGCCGCGTAAGACCGAGGCGGTGATCTCCCATTCCTCAGCGCTCGGGCTCTACGAGCTGGGCGACGTGAATCCGGCGAAGATCGAGATCACCGTCCCGCGGGACCACCGTCCGCGCCGGGAGATTCCGCGCCTCTACACCCTGCACCGGGAAGACCTTCAGCCCGACGAGATCACCGTCTTCGAAGGCATCCCGATCGTTACGGCGTCGAAGGCGATTCGCCAGGCTCTCAACGCCCACCTTGGAACCGGCCTGGTCCGCCAAGCGATCGACGACGCCCTGCGCGAGGGGCTGATCAGGCGCCAGGAGGGCGAGGAGCTGGACCGCTTGCTCCGTGGCCGGGACTCGAGTGGCGGCCGGTGATGCTCGCGATACTGCCCGATCAGGGTCCGAATCGTCGACCCGACGGCCCCCCGAGCGGAAGAAGCCATCTCGAGCGCCTCATCCAGCACTACGCGGACCTGACCGGGGTGGCGCCCGACCGGGTACGCCGATGGGTGTCGGTGATGGTCTTGCTGGGAGCGCTGGAGCGGGTCGCGGAGCAGGAGGCTCCGAGGTTCCTGCTGAAGGGGGGAATCGCGATCGAGCTCCGCTTCGGAACGAACGCCAGGGCGACGAAGGACGTCGACCTTGTCTTCTTCGGCGATCCGAAGCTGCTCGAGGACGACCTCGACACGGCTTTCGACCGGGAGTACTCGCAGTTCGCCTTCCAGCGACGCCCGGTCGAGAACATGCGAGGCACCCCGTTTCGGCGCCTGGAGGTCAAGCTCAGCTACCGGGGTCGGTCCTGGGCAACCCTGAGGCTCGAGGTGGCGCCGCCCGACACCCAGGCTCTCGACCCCGAGCCTGTGCCGGCGATCGACATCGCCGAGTTCGGCCTCGACGGACCCGAGGTGGTGCAGTGCCTGTCCACCCGCTACCAGGTGGCACAGAAGCTTCACGCTGTCACCGAGCAGTTCGACGATCGCGATAACGAGCGCTTCCGCGACCTGATCGATCTGCTGCTGCTCCGCGAGATAACCGAGGACCTGCCGGCCCTTCAGGCGGCCTGCGTCGAGGTCTTCCGGGCCAGGAAGAAACAGGCCTGGCCCCCTGAGGTGGTGGTCCCCGCTTCGTGGGCAGAGCCGTACAGGATGCTGGCCGAGGAGATGCTGTTTCCGGTGACCGACGCTCAGGCGGCGGCCGAGGAGGTCAGAGCCTTCATCGGGGCGATCGGCCCTTAGACGATTTCGATCTCGCAGTTGTCGCCGACCAGCAGGCGCAGGGTTTTCGGCACGCCGGCGCTGCGGGTCAGCTTCACGTTGCGGCCGAGCAGGCTGGCCTCCATCCGGGTGCCGAGGTCCTCGACCACCGAGCAGGAGAGGACGATCGAGTGCTCGACCTCGGAGCGGCGCACGTGGACCTCCTCGCCGATCGAGGTGTAGGGGCCGATGTAGGCGTCCTCGATGCAGGCGCCGGCGCCGATCACCGCCGGGCCGCGGACGACCGAGCGGGTCAGCGTCGCCCCGGGCTCCAGCACCACCCGGCCCTCGACCCGGGACTCCTCGTCGACCTCGCCCTCGATCCGCGTCTGCAGCTCCTCCAGCACCAGCCGGTTGGCCTCGAGCATGTCGGCGAGCTGGCCGGTGTCCTTCCACCAGCCGCGCACGACCTCCGACCGCACGGTGTGGCCGTCGTCGATCAGCGCCTGGATCGCCTCGGTGATCTCCAGCTCGCCGCGCCAGGAGGGCTCGAGGGCGCGGGCGGCGTCGAAGATCGCCGGCTGGAAGAGGTAGACGCCGACCAGGGCCAGGTTCGAGGGCGGGTCTTTCGGCTTCTCGATCAGCCGCAGGATCCGCTCCCCTTCGAGCTCGGCGACGCCGTAGTGCTGCGGGTCGGCAACCGGGGTGAGCAGGATCAGCGCGTCGGGCTCGTGCTCGCGGAAGGTCGCGACGAGGCCGCGCAGGCCGTCGCGCAGGAGGTTGTCGCCGAGGTACATCACGAACGGCGAGCCGCCGATGAACTCCTCCGCGGTCAGCACCGCGTGGGCGAGGCCGGCCGGCTCGTCCTGGACGATGTAGGTGATCCTGGCGCCGAAGGCGGAGCCGTCGCCGGCGGCCTCGCGGATCTCCTCGCCGGTCTCCGGGGCGATGACGATCCCGATCTCCTCCACCCCGGCGTCGACCAGCGCCTCGATCCCGTAGAAGAGGACGGGCTTGTTGGCGACAGGGACCAACTGCTTCGCCGAGGTGTGGGTGATGGGGCGAAGCCGCGTTCCCGCGCCGCCGGAGAGAATCAATCCCTTCAAGGGCTCCATGCGAGGCTGCAACCCTACTTATCGAGAGAAAGAGCTGTGCGACCGGCGGTTGCCTTCAGGGACCGAGCAGCGCCGCGGGAATGACCGCGATCCCGTCGGGGCGCCTGTAGGCCTCCCGCCCGGTGGTCACCACCACCGCGTCTGACAATTCGTCCCCGAGCTCGCGCTGGAGCCACCGTAGGTGGCGGACGTCACGATCATCGACGACCTGCCCGAGCTTCACCTCGATCGCGAGGATCGATTGGCCGCGCTCGACGATCAGATCGATCTCGCGTCTCCCGCGCTGGCCACGGAGATGGCCGGTTCTGGCCTCCGCGCGCTGGGCGTAGACGCGGACGCACAGGGTAACGAGAGACTCGAACAGAGCGCCGAGAAACGTCCCGTCACGGGGGGCGCTGGGGGCACCTTGGCGGCCGCCTCGCAGCAGGACGGACGCATCGACCCCAAGGAGGCGTGCCGCGAGTGCCGGATCCGCGAGGTGGTGCTTGAAAGGCGCGCTCAGTCCTCGGAGGTGGTTGCGGGTCGGGAGCCAGGGTTCAACCGGGTCGAGGACCCACAGCCGCTCCAGGATGTCGCGGTAGGCCAGCGCCGTCGGGCGCGAAGGCTTCTCCATCTCGTCGCTCGTCGCGGCGTCCCTGATCTTCTCGAAGCTTGCCGTCGTTGCGGTTGCCGCTGCGTAGGCGCTCATCCACCGGCGCAGCGTGGCGGGGCGCCGCACCTTGCGGCCGACCTCCTCGAACTCCCGCTCGACGATCTGGTCGAGGTATCCGTCGAGCTGTGCCCGCACCAGGCGCATCGGAAGATCGCGCGCCGCCGGGAAGCCCGACCGAAGGATCTCCTCGACGTAGCCTTCGAGCCGGAGCTCCGTGCTGCCCTCGACGCGGGGCCGCTCTCCCTCGAGGAGGGTCGCGAGGCTCACCGTCGGAGTCTCGATGCCCCGCTCGAGCAGGGTCATCGGCCGCAGGCGCACGCGAACGATCCTGCCGGCCCCGGAATGGGTGGGTGGGTCGGTCGGCGTGGCAGATCCGGTGAGCAGGAAGCTGGCCGGACCGGCCCCGTCGTCGACCGCGCGGCGCACGCGGTCGAAGGATTCCGGCAAGCGCTGCCACTCGTCGATCAGGATCGGCGTCTTGCCCTCGACGAGTCGCGACCTGTCGGCTTCGATGACCGAGCGTTCGACGGCGTCGTCGAGCCGGTACGCGGTGGCCGCACGCCGCATCGCCGTGGCCGTCTTCCCGACCGCCTTCGGGCCCTCGATCGAGACGGCGGGCAGGCCGGCGAGCAGTTCGTCCAGCTCTCCGTCGACAATGCGCGGGCGGTAGCCATCCGACGCTCCGGACGACGGTTCCCGGTTGGAAGCCTCAATCACAGTTTACAGTTTTGCACGTCTCCACTTTACGTTTTCGTCGCTAGCTACTGTACGCTTGTGGCTGCGCAGAGCGGCTCATCGAGCTCGTCATCGACAATGCTCGCTCGTGGAACCAGCCGTATACATCCCCAACTTCAACGGCGCCGCCCGCCTGAGGAGCGCCCTGAGCAGCTTGCGCGAGCAGAGCGTGCCGGTCGACGTCGTCGTCGCCGACAACGGCTCCAGCGACGGCTCGGTGGCGATGGTGCGGGAGGAGTTCCCCGAGGCGAAGCTGCTGGAGCTGGGCACGAACCTGGGCTTCGGCGCGGCGATCAACCGCGCCGTCCGCGAGCGCCCCGCCGACCTGCTGATCCTCCTCAACAACGACGCCGGCGCCGAGCCGCGCTTCGTCGAGGCGCTGCTCGAGCGGGCGGCCGACGGCGCCGAGATGGTCGCCGGCGTCCTCGTCCAGGAAAAGGACCCGGGGCGGATCGACTCGGCCGGGGTCGTCGCCGACCGCACCCTGATGGGCTTCGACCACCTGCACGGCGAGCCGGTCGCGGCGGCGCTCTCGGCGCCGGACCCGCTGGGGCCGACCGGCGGCGCCGGCCTCTACCGCCGCGAGGCCTTCGAGGCGGTCGGCGGCTTCGACGAGCGGATCTTCCTCTACTACGAGGACCTCGACCTGGCGCTGCGGATGGCGGCGGCCGGCGGCCGCTGCCGCCTCGCCGGCGAGGCGCGGGCGCTGCACGCCTACTCGGCCAGCCTCGGCGCCGCCAGCGGCGGCAAGTACGCCCGCACCGGCTGGAGCCGCGGCTACATGCTGCGCCGCTACGGCATCGCCTCCCACCCCGGCCTGGCCCTGCGCGCGCTCGCCTGCGAGGGCGCGATCTGCGCCGGGCAGCTGCTGCGCGACCGCACCGCGAAGGGGATCGGCGGCCGCCTGCGCGGCTGGCGCGACGCGGCCGGCCTGGAGCGGCGCGACGCCGACGGCGCGCCGCTGCTGGACATCAGCGCCCGCGAGGCGCTGGCGCTACGCCGGCGGCGGCGAGCCTGAGAGCCGGTTGCTGTTTGCAGCCCTCTGGGCGACAAACAGCAACCGCACCCGAGGGTCAGGCCCCGAGCCAGCGGCGGGCGCGGGCGGGGTCGCCCTCGCGCGCGAGGCGGTGGCCATCGATCAATGGCCACTCCGCACGAGCATTGCCTTCCAACCCAGCGGGGGTGAGCTGATCCGCTTCCAGAACTGGCACAAAGAAATTGGACCTATTCGACCACGTCGGGTACCGGATTCAACACGACGATGGGCATGGCGGCGGGCATCGCTCCCAGCCTGGCGATCCGGTAGGGGTTGCTTCCCTGGCTGAACCCAGGGTCCAGATTGGGGGGCCCGGCGGGCTCCTACAGGCACCGGGCGACCACCACGAGGGACCCACCGGCTGGAAGCCTGATTCCACGCCCAATCAAGGTTCGCTCCCAGCCCAGGAGGGCTTCAAATGCGCGGTTGATCGGCTTTGGGGGCACCAGCTCCTCGGTCAGAGACGCATCGCCTGCGGTGTCTCGCCCCGGCCGCAGCCGTGCAAGAGCCATGACCGGCAGCAGCGACGTGACGAACGAGGTGACTCGTTCAGGCTGAAACCCCGCCTGCTTCACCCGGTCCACGAGCTCAGCGCGGCGGTAGCGGCGGACATGATGGGCTTGCACATCGGCCGCGCTCCAGAGCCAGCGATGCTGCGGGACCGTCAGCAACAGGTGGCCCCCCGGCCGAACCGCCCGATGCAGTCCCCTCAGCGCGCCGAGATCATCGTCGATGTGCTCGAGAACGTCGAATGCGCCCGCCAGGTCGAAGTCGCCCTCGTAGGGCATGGACCGGGCATCGAGCTCGACGAACCGGGCGTCCGGCACCCGGCGTCGGGCAAACTCGAGACCCTCACCGTAAAGCTCGCTTCCCGTCGCGACCAGCCCGCACTCGCGGACCAGCGCTTGCAGGACATAGCCGGTCCCACAGCCGATCTCGAGATATCGATCTCCCGGCCGGGAGATCGCGGACACGAGTTGAACGATCAGCCGATTACGGGCGCGGAACCAGAAGCTGCGGTCCTCGAGCTCGGCCAAACGGTCAAAGAGGCCGACGTCGAAACCCCCAGTGGTTCGAGAAGGTGCAGCATCCATCGCCTCGACAAAGCTATAGGTCGAGCCAGCCAGGCCCGGCCCGGTTTCCCAGCCAACGGCGTGCCAGGGCCAGGTCGCCCTCGCGGCGCAGCCGCCGGCGCTCGGCAAGGAGGCGGGGTAGCCGACGCAGCGCTTCCAGCTTGCCGCGCAGGGTCGGGCGCAAGCGACGCTGAGCAGCGGCGCGGGCGAGCGCACCGGCCTCAACCGCGGCGATCCGCGACAGCGCCGCCGCGGGCATGAACTTGACCTGGGTGGCGAGCCGGTTGCGGGCGACGAGGCGGGCGTTCCAGGCGCTCGGCCGCGGCGCCTGCGCGGTCCAGGAGGCGTTGCCGACGTGCCAGACGATTGCCTCGGGAACGTAGCCGAAGCGCCAGCCGGCGATCCGCGCCCGGACGTTGAGGTCGACGTCCTCGTAGAAGGCGAAGTAGGACTCGTCGTAGCCGCCGAGCGCGGTGAACAGCTCGCGCCGCAGCAGGCAGGCGGCGCCGCAGACCCCGAACACCTCGCCGCCGCGCAGCAGCTCCGGCCGCTGCGACTCGCCGGCGCCGAGCTCGAGCGCGCGGCCGTCCCTGGTCAGCGCCTGGCCGACGCTGTAGAGACGGGCGGCGCCGACGTCGGCGGGACCACCATCGACCTCGAGCTGCAGGAGCCGCGGCTGCACCCCACCGAGCGCGGGGTCGGCATCGAGGGCGGAGCGCAGCGCGGCGACAGCGCCGGGCTCGAGCACGGTGTCGGCGTTGAGGACGAGCACCGCCGGAGCGCCAACCCGGGCCACCCCGAGGTTGACGGCAGCGGCGAAGCCGACGTTGCGCGGCAGCGAGACATGGGGCACGCCCTCGTGTTCCATGAGGGAAACCGAGCCGTCGCTGGAGCCGTTGTCGACGACCAGGAGCTCGATCCCCTCCCCTTGCCCGCCGAGAGAGCGCAGGCAGGGCGGCAGCAGGGCGATCGAATTCCAACTCGGGATGACGACGGCCACCTCGGCGACACTGCTCACGGGGCAGAGCCTGACACGTACAGCGACCGCTAGCGTTTCCCGAAGCGGCGTTCCAGAGTCGCCGCAAGGACTTTCGCCCGATCCCGATGCCTGTCGACCAAGCAACCGCCGACCATAGCCCGCCCGAGGGCAACCGCCCGCGCCCGCAGCCGGGCCCGCCGGCAATCCAGGTCGAGGACCTGCACAAGTCCTTCCGGATCCCGACCCACCGGGTCGATTCGCTCAAAGAGCGAATCGTGCGCCCCTTCGCCGCCCGCGACTACCGCGAGCTGCACGCCCTCGACGGTGTCTCCTTCGAGGTCCACAAGGGCGAGTTCTTCGGCATCGTCGGCCGCAACGGCTCCGGCAAGAGCACGCTGTTGAAGCTGCTTGCCAGCATCTACCGGGCCGACGCCGGGACGATCCGGATGGCGGGGCGCTTGGCCCCCTTCATCGAGCTGGGGGTCGGATTCAACGTCGAGCTGACGGCGCGCGAAAACGTCGTCCTCAACGGGGTGATGATGGGCCTGACGCCGCAGGAAACCCGCAACCGCCTCGACGCGGTGATCGCCTTCGCCGAACTCGAGGAATTCGCCGACCTGAAGCTGAAGAACTACTCCTCGGGGATGCTGGTGCGGCTGGCCTTCTCGCTGATGCTCGAGGTCGACGCCGACATCCTCCTGATCGACGAGGTGCTGGCGGTCGGCGACGCCTCCTTCCAGCAGAAGTGCGCCGACGCCTTCTACGAGATGAAAGCGGCGGGCAAGACGATCGTCCTCGTCACCCACGAGATGTCGACGGTCGAGGAGTACTGCCACCGGGCGATGCTGATCAGCGAGGGCAAGATCCAGCAGATCGGCGACCCGGCCGAAGTCGGCCGCAAGTACACCCGCCTCAACTTCGAGCGCGGCGGCAGCAGCGGTGCCGGCGCGACCTCCGACGGCGACGAAGTGAGGCTCCTCGACGCCTGGATCGAGGACGGCGGGGGCAACCGGGTGACCAGCGTCGAGCACGGTGAGCCGATGCACCTGCGTTTCGAGTTCGAAGTGCTCCAGGACACTCCGGGGATCGGGATCGGCTTCATCCTCGCCAACGCCGAAGGGGTCGGCGTCTTCCAGTTCGGAACCGAGGCGCTGGCCGACGAAGGCTCCTATGAGCTTCGCGCCGGCCGCCGGGTGCGGGTCTCGGCCGAGTTCGAGAACCTGTTCACGAACGGCCGCTACTTCGTCCACTGCGGTGTCAACCGGATGGGCGGCGGCGTCGCCCTGCACGTCGACAACGCAATCGACTTCGTCGTCTTCGGCGCCTCGCCGCACTCGGCCGGCGCGGTCTACTTACCGCACCAGCTCGGCACCAAGTTCTATCCGGGCGGCGGCGGGAGCTAGGCATGGAGGCATCCGCTCCACCCCTGCGCGAGGTCCGCGGCCCCTCCGCCCTCGGCGGCGGCTCGCGCCGCTTCTTCGACCTCCTCTGGCTGACCTCGGTGACCGAATTCAAGCGGGTCTACTTCGGCACCGTCCTCGGCTACCTGTGGTCGCTGATCCGGCCGCTGATGCTGTTCGGAATCCTGCTCTTCGTCTTCACCCAGGTGTTCAAAGTCGGCAGTGAGCACGTCGAGCACTACGCGGTGATGCTGCTGCTCGGAATCGTCCTCTTCACCTTCTTCCAGGAATCGACGACGAACTCGGTGACGTCGGTCGTCTCCCAGGAGGGGGTCGTGCGCAAGACCCAGTTCCCGCGCCTGGTGATCCCGATCTCGACCGTCGTCACCGGCGCCTTCAACTTCGGCCTCAACCTGATGATCGTGATCGTCTTCCTTTTCGCCTTTGGCGTCGATCCGACCTGGACCTGGCTGCTGTTCCCGCTCGCCGTCGCCTTCCTCTTCGCCCTCACCGCGACGGTCAGCATGGCGCTCTCGGTGCTCTACGTCCGCTTCCGCGACGTCGCGATCATCTGGACCGTCCTCGCCCAGGTCCTCTTCTACGCGACGCCGATCCTCTATCCGGTCGACTTCAAGGAGAGCGCCACCTTCGAAAACCTGATGATGATCAACCCGCTGGCCGTGATCTTCGAGCAGGTGCGGGTCTGGGTCCTGAACGAACCGAACGCGCCGACCGCGGTCGAAGCGGCGGGCGGCTGGGCCGGCCTGATCCCTGCCGCGGTGATCTTCGTCGCCGTCTGCGCCTTCGGCGTCTGGATCTTCAACCGCGAAGCGCCGCGGATCGCGGAGGACCTCTGAGCGCAGCACGGACCGGGGGTCGATCCTGTATCACTTCGAGCCCTTGAGCCCGACCTCCGCCACCGCCGCCTTGGGAGACCGGACGAGGATCCCGCTGCTCTACCTGGCGCCGTGGGTCGACATCGGCGGCACCGACAAGAACACGATCGACTGGTTCCGGTGGATCGACCGCGAGCGCTTCGCGCCGTCGCTGATCTGCACCCAGCCGTCGGCCAACCGCCGCCTCGGCGAGATCGCCGAGCTCGCCGAGGAGGTCTGGGTCCTGCCTGACCTGATGTCGGCCGAGGAGATGCCGGCCTTCATCCTCGACTTCGTCGTCTCGCGGCAGATCGAGGTCGTGCACCTGATGAACTCGCGGCTCGGCTTCGACCTGCTGCCGGACCTCACCTCGATCCCCGGCGCCCCCGGGATCGTCGTCCACCTCCACGTCGAGGAGGCCGACCGCTCCGGCTACGTCCGCTACGTCACCACCCGCTACGGCAACCTCGTCGACCGCTTCTCGGTCACCAGCAACCACCTGGCGGGGGCGGTTCAGGAATACGGCGTCCCCCACGACCGGATCAAGGTGATCTACATCGGCGTCGACGGCGACGGCGAATTCAACCCGGACCGGGTCGACCCGATCGAGGGCCTCGATCGCGAGCGCCTGCAGATCCTCTTCCCCTCCCGGATCGTGCAGCAGAAGGACCCGCTGCTGATGGTCGAGGTGGCACGGGCGCTGCGCGATAGGGGCGTCGAGTTCGAGGTCCACGTCCTCGGCGAAGGCGACCTCGAAGACGACGTCCGCGCACGGCTAGCCGAGTACGACCTCGGTGACCGGGTCCTCCTCCATCCGCCGACGGCGGCGCCCCAGCGTTGGTACGCGGCGACGGACGTGCTCCTGCTAACGAGCGAGTTCGAGGGGGTGCCGGCCTCGGTCTACGAGGCGATGGCAATGGCGCAGCCGATCGTCGCCTCGGCGCTGCCGGGCAACGCCGAGCTGCTCGGCAGCGACTATCCGGGGCTGATCGAGAACCGCCATGAGGTCGGTGCCTACGTCGAGGCGCTGGCGCGCCTGGCGAGCGACCCGGCCGAGCGCGAGGCCCAGGGGCGGGCCCTGCGCGAGACCGCGCTCGAGCGCTACTCGCTCGAGCAGATGGTCGCCGACCACGCCGTTCTCTACGAGGAAGTCGCCGCCGCTCGCGGAGTCGATAGCGGGCCGGACCCACTGCCGGAGCCGATCCGCTTCCTCGACCGTCCCCTGCTCGGGAATCCCCTGGTGTCCGTCCTCATCCCGCACTACAACCAGTCGAACGTGCTCGCCGAGTGCGTCAACTCGGTCTGGACCCAGACCTATCCCAACGTCGAGCTGGTCGTCGTCGACGACTGCTCGACCGACGCCGACGCACCGGCGCAGCTCGACGAGCTCGAAGCCCAGGACGACGTCACCGTGCTGCGGCTCGACCGCAACGGGGGTCCCAGCCGCGCCCGCAACCTCGGGCTCGACCACTGCTCCGGGCGCTACGTGCTCCCGGTCGACGCCGACAACGTGCTACTGCCCGACGCGATCGAGCGGCTGGTCGAACAGCTCAGCGCCGCCGGCGAGGAGACCGGCTTCATCTACCCCAACCTGCAGTACTTCGGCAACCGCGAGGACTACTACGAGCCGCCCGAGTTCAACGTCTACACCTTGCTGCACGGCAACTTCTGCGATACCTGCTCACTGATCGACCGCCAGGTCTTCGATGCCGGACTGCGCTACCGCGAGGAGATCGTCCTCGGTCATGAGGACTGGGACTTCGTCCTCCGCCTCGCGGCCCACGGGATCCGCGGCGAGCGGGCGCACGTGCCGACCGTCCGCTACCGCAAGTGGGGGTTCAATCGCTCCGACGCGGTCGACAACGCGCCGACCCCCTTCGACGAGACGCTGCGCGAGCTTTCCCCCTTCGCCGGGCACGAGGCAGAGGTCAAGGCCCGCGAGGCGCCGGCCCTCTCGCTCATCTGCCTGGCGCCGGTCGGCGACGACCCGGCAGCGCGGGCGAAGCTGGCGCAGCGCCTCGCCCGCCAGAGCAGCTCCGACTTCGAGCTGTTCGCGGTCTTCGAGGGCGCCTGGCCGGAGCTGCCCCAGATCCCGCAGGTGCGGCGCCTGCCGGGGGCTGACAGCGGCGACGCCCTCGACGTGCTGCGCCGTGCCCGGCATCTGGCGCGGGGTAGGTTCCTCGCCATCAGCGTCGACCCAGAGCTCGAGCTGCTGGCCGACCCGGGGCTGATCGAGAAGGCGCTGCGCCGCTTCACCGCCCGCACCGAGACGGCCGACGCGGTGGTCCTCACCGACCGCGGCGAGCAGGGCGCCTTCTCCTTTGGCGGCGCCGACTCGGGCGCCGCCGACCCCGCCGCCGCGCACACCCTCCTCTGGCGGGCTGCTGCCGAGCAGGAGCTGCCGTTCGGTCTTCACGCCGACGGCGGCGACCCGGTGCGCTCGATCGCCCGCGCCCTCTCGGGGAGCGGCGCCAGGGTCGAGTGGCGCCATGCCCCCGGTGCGGCGCCTCCGCCGCAGGCCGCGGCGGAGGCCCAGCCGATCGGCCCGCTGGGGCCGGCGGCGGTGGCCAACGCCCTGGTCGAACCGCTGCTGCCCGGAGCCGACCGGCCCGCGGTGCCGCGCTGGGAAGTCGCCCCCTCCTGGACGCCGCCGCTCTCGACCGTCCTCGTCCGTTACCGCGACCACCTCAGCGAGCGCCGTCTAGTCACCACCGGCCGGCCGCCGTTCGGCTACATCCCCGAATATCACCTCGGCTCGCCCCGCAGCGTTTCCGTCGAGGGGACCGAGCGCCTGATCCGGGTCGGCGACGGGTTCGAGACCAGGGCCCGCGGCGAGTGGCAGTCACTGCCAGACGACGCGGAGGAGCTCGGCTACCTGGAGGAGGCGCCGCTGCCCCAGTTCAAGGTCCTCGCGGTCGGCGTCTACCGGCTCACCGGTCAGCACGTGATTGTCTCCCTGCCCGACGACCCGCTGGTCGGCGAGGTGGACGTTATCCGCTCGCTCGGCTTCGTCGAGCCGTTCCCGATCGAGCCGCTGTTCGAGCCGCCGCAGGGCCCGTCGCTTGGGCTGGTCGGCCTCGTCAAGTCCGTCGACACGGCGGCCCGCCGCCACCGCTACGCCCTCGGCGCCGTCCCACCGGGGGAGCTGGCCGGCGAGCTCGGCGGGCTGGCGGACTCCGAGCTCTACGGCTCGATCCCGGCCTGGATCGTTGACGGCTGGCTCATCACCGATCGCCACGCGCCGCCGCCGATGCGGGCGAACCCGCTGCGGACGGCCCGCTGGGTCGCCGAACCGGCGACCTGGCGTGGAATTGCCGACCCGAAAGCGCGCGCGAAAACCACCCTACGGCGCTCGGGCATCGCTGCCGCCAGGCTCGCCGTGCCCTCCAACCGCGGCCTCGGGCAATCGCGCACGCCGGAAGCGTGGCTGTTCGACGAGTACAGACCGGGCCTGACCCCGCTCTACGCTTCCTACCACCCTGTGACCGGAGACCAGCTGCTCACCCGCTCCGCCCACGACGGCCCGCAGATGGGTTACCTGACCTCGCACCTGCTCGGCTACGCCCGCCTGGGGGCGCCGGTTACCGGCGAGACCGAACCGCGGATCTTCCCGGTGCCGTGGGCGCGCCGGTTCGGGGCGGTTCCGAGAATCGGGTGATGGTGGCCGCGGCGGACTCCCCCGTTGCCTGGGCACTGGCGGCCGCCGAGCTGCCCGGGCGACTCGACGGCCAGCGTGTGCTGGAAGTCGGCGACGACCGCGGCGCCGAGGCCTTCGCCGCACTCGGCGCCGCTGAGTTCGTCGGCTGCGAGCAACCGTCGGAAGCACCGGGCTTCGAGGGCGGCTTCCAGCTGATCCACCTCAGCGCCAAGCTCGCGACCGACCTGCACCCGCTCTCGGTCTGCGCCTGGCTATGGCTGATGGCCGCCCCCGGTGCCCTCCTCCTGGCGGGATCGACCGTTCTCCCCGACCCGGCGCAGTCGCGGTTCGCCCGCTTCGTCCCCGGCGCGGAGTCGCCGAGCGGGAGCTCACGCTGGATCCCGGGACGGTTGGCACTGCGCTGGATGGTCGAGGTCTCCGGCTTCGACCTCGACCGTTGGCTGGGCGAGACCAACGCGGCCGACGGCTCGCAGGGGGTCGCAGGCTACCTGCTGGCGACACGGGGGGAAAGAGGACCGGCCCTCGACCTCACCCGCCAGCCCCTCGGTCGGTAGCCATGGTCATCCTCGTCACCGACGGCTGGATCGCCAACACCGGCGACGCCGCCAGCTACATCGCCACCACCAACTCGCTGCAGAGCGCGATTCCTGGCGCCCGGGTCGCGATCGCGACCCACCACCGCGGCCTAGTCGGCCACCTCTACCCCGAGCTCGACCTCGTCCCGCCGCTGGACTCGATCGCCGGCGTCGAGTGGCCGTGGACTTCGCCCATCGACCAGGCCGAGAGCGCGGTGGTCGAGCGCCTGGTCGAGGAAGCCGACATCGTCCTCGCCGCGGGCGGCGGTTACCTGCTCGAGCGCTACCAGCCGGAGGGCCGGATCCGGGTCTACGAGGAGCTCCTCGGGCGCGGCAAGCGGCTGATGTTCTACGCGCAGTCGATCGGCCGCTTCCAGGACCCCGAGCTCGGCGGTCGCCTACAGGCGGTGCTGGAAGCGGCCGAGCTGATCCTCGTCCGCGACGAGCCTTCGCTGGAGATCGTCACCGCCCAGCGCGGGGCCGAGAACGTCCACCTGACCGCCGACGAGGCATTCCTCTTCCCGCCGACGCGCCAGCTCTCGCAGCCCCGCTCGCTGCTGGCAACGATCTCGGCCCACCCGTGGGACCGCCGCCAAGGCGCCAGCGAACTCGACGAGGACGGCTACGCGGCGCAAATCGGGGCCTCGCTCGGGCGCCTGCTCGCTGCCGGCGAGGTGCGGCGGATAACACTGGCCTCGACCGGCCAGGGTCTCGGCCACGCAGGGCTCGGCATCGAGGACGACTCGCTGATCGCCGCCGCCGTGCGCGAGGCGATTCCCGCCAACTGGCGCAACCGTGTCCACCTCGTCAGCGAGTACCTGCGCCCCGACGAGTACGCGCGGCTCGCGGGCCAGCACACCGCCACGCTCTCGATGCGGATGCACGGCGTCATCCTCGCCACCACCGCCGGCTCGCCGGTGTTGCTGGCCAACGCCTCGGACAAGGCGTCAGCGCTGTCCGCCCGCACCGGCGGCGGGATCAAGGCGATCGCCGACCGCGACGACCTCGGATGCCTCGACGAGCTGATCGCGCCGATCCTCGCGGCGCCCGCCGACGCCCTCGTCGGTCAGAATGAGGCCGTGGAGCAGATGCGCGCACTGGCGCGCAAGAACGCGGAGCTGGTGGCTAGGACGATGCGATGAACGACTCGATGGCCCGGATCCGCAGGGAAGTCGTCGACCAGATCGGCGAGGCCGACTCGATCGGGAACGCCTTCGACCCGGCGAGCCTCGTCCGTTTCTCGCCCGACCTCCCGGAGCGCCTCGAGCCGGAGGAGCGCGCGCAGCTGATCGCCCGCGCCAAGGAGCTGGAACCGTGGCTGCAGGGGCCGTTCCTGCTCGGCGGCGATCTCGTCGTCGGCGGCATCTGGCGGATCGACAGCCGCTGGCAGAACCTCGACAGCGAGCTCCCCGACCTGACCGGCCTACGGGTCCTCGACGTCGGCTCCAACGCCGGCTACGACCCCTTCATGTTCAAGCTCCGCGGCGCCGGTGAGGTCCTCGCCTGCGAGCCCTTCGAGTTCATCGACCAGGCCCACTTCCTCGAGTCCCTCTACCGCACCGGCGTCGACTTCCAGCAGATCGGGTGGCAGGAGCTCGACCCCGCGCGGCACGGCCAGTTCGAGTTCGTCCACTGCCACGGCGTCCTCTACCACGAGGTCGACCCGATCGGCCTGCTCGCCCGCCTTTACGAGATGACGGCGCCCGGCGGGACGATGATCTTCGGCTCGATGATGCTCGGCGACCCGGAGATGGCCGACCTCTCGCGCTTCGTCCCCCGCGCCTACTTCCGCGACGCGACCTGGTGGTGGGTACCGGGGCCGGTCGCCCTGCACTCGATGATCGAGTCGCTCGGCTTCGAGGTCGACGGCTACTTCGGCGAGTCCGACGGTCCGGCCGGCGAGTTCGCGACCATCAACGGCTACTTCCGCGCCAGGCGGCCAAGTTAGGGGATGGCGCGCCCGGGCCTCGGGTCGCTGCTGACCCGCCTTCGCAAGCCGCACCCCGACGGCGTCAGCGCGCTCGCCGAGCAGGTGAGCGAGGCAAACCTCACCTACCTCGACCGGACGAAGATCGAGCTGCTCGAAAGCTGCGTCCGCGAGGTGCAGGGCGGCGGCGTCGAGGGCGACTTCCTCGAGATGGGGATCGCCCTCGGCGGTTCGGCGATCCTGCTCGCCAACCAGATGAAGCGTGGCCGCCACTTCCACGGCTATGACGTCTTCGCGATGATCCCCCCGCCCAGCGAGGCCGACCCGCCGGCCGTCCACGAGCGCTACCGGACGATCGCCGAGGGCCGTTCGGAGGGGATCGGCGGCGAGCCCTACTACGGCTACCTCGATGACCTTTACGAGCGGGTCGTCGCCAGCTTTGCGCGCTTCGGCCGGCCCGTCGACGGCGACCGCGTTCAACTGCACCGGGGCCTGTTCGACGACACCCTCCGCCCCACCGATCCGGTTGCCCTCGCCCACGTCGACTGCGACTGGTACGAACCCGTCAAGCTCTGCATCGAGCGGGTCTGGCCGAAGCTCTCGCGCGGCGGCCTGATGCTCTTCGACGACTACACCGAGTACGGCGGCTGCACCCGCGCGGTCGACGAGCTCGCCGCCGCCCAAGCCGATGCCACCCTGCGGACGCGGGAACCGAGCGCGGTCGTGGTGAAGGCATGAACTCGAGCCGGGTCTACCTCGACCGCTTCGTCGCCGGCGCCGGCGCCAGCGTCGCGGCCGGGGCCTACGTGCTCGACGCCGGCGCCGGCGACGGCCCCTACCGCCACCACTTCGACCACACCAACTACGAGGCCGCCGACTTCGAGCAGGTCCCCGGCAAGACCTACTCCGGCAACCACTACGTCTGCGACCTGGCGGCGATCCCGGTGCCCGACGGCCGCTTCGACCTCGTCCTCTTCAGCCAGGTGCTGGAGCACATCGCCGAGCCCGCCGCGGTGCTGGCCGAGCTCCACCGAGTCCTGAAGCCGGGCGGCCGGATCTGGGCCAGCGCCCCGCTCTTCTACGAAGAGCATGAGCAGCCCTACGACTTCTACCGCTACACCCAGTTCGGCCTGCGGCGCCTGTTCGAGGAAGCGGGCTTCCGGGAACTGGAGGTCGAGTGGCTGGAGGGCTACCTGGGAACGATCAGCTACCAGCTCGACGTCGCCGCGCGGGCGCTCGACAACGTGCCGCGCTGGCAACGGCTGGCCCCGGCCCTACGCAAGTCGAGCGAGTTGGCGGCGCGCGGCGACCTGCGGCGCAAAGTGACCACGGTCGGCCACCCGAAGAACTACACCCTGGTCGGTGTCGCCTGACGATGGCGGCACCGTGGCGCAAGCTGACCTCCCCCACCTCGCGCCTGACCCGCGCGGGGCGGGCGCGGCGGCGCTTCAACTGCGGCAAACAAGGCGAGTGGGACCAGCGGGCGATGACCGCGGTCGAGCTGCTGAGAGCGACCCACGGGAGCTGGGGGCCGGAGACCGGGTCGCCGCTCGTCGTTGCCGACTTCGGAGCCGGCAACGAGCGCCTGCGGCCGCTGCTGCGAAGCGCCCTCGACGAGGAGCTCGACTATCAACCCTACGACCTGCACCCGCAGCAGCCGACGACGACACAGCTCGACGTCTCGCAGGGGCTGCCGGAACGTGGATTCGACCTTGCGATCTGCCTCGGCCTGCTCGAGTACCTGCCCTCGGTGGGAAAGCTGGCGGCTGACCTTGCGCGTGCCTGCCGGTTCGCGCTCGTCTCCTACGTGACCGCCGACAGCCCCGTCGCGATCCCCCGCCACGATCGCCTCCAGCACGGCTGGACGACCCATCTGCGAGGAGAAGAGGTCGAGGACGCATTCGCCGTCGCCGGATTCCGGCCGATCGGCAGGCGCAGGTCCGACGGCGGGGCGACGACGATCTGGCTTTGGACGGCCGGCCGGTGAGCAACGGCCTCCAGCGGTACCGCGGCGTCCTTGTCGGTGTCGGGCTGCTTGCCCTGGCGCTGGCGATCTACCTGCCGTACGCCTTGAAAGGCGGCTGGTACTACGACGACTGGGCTCTCTACTCGACCTTCCAGGACGCGGGTGCGAGCTGGTCGGGTCAGTTCGACGCCTGCACGGCGACGATCAGCGGCGGCCGCAAGCTGACCTGCCTCTATCACGCGACGCTGTACCACTTCCTCACCGACCACCGCACCGCCTACCACCTGGTCGCGATCGCCTTCCTCGTCGCGATGGCGATCCTCGTCTACGCGGTCCTGCGACGCTGCCGCCTGGGCTGGACCTGGTCGGCGCTGATCGCAGCGCTGCTGATCGTCTTCCCGGCCAACGACGCGACGCGACTTTGGCCGACCGGCGCGATCGGGCAGTACGTGATCGTGCTCGAGCTGGTCGGGGTCCTGCTGGCGCTCAGCGCCCTTGGCCGCGATCCCGGCTGGCGCCGCAACGCCCTCCACGTCGGCGCCGCCTTGCTGTTCGTGGTCGCGATGGCGACCTACGAGATCGCGTTGCCTCTGATCGCCCTCAACGGGATCGTCTACTGGTTCGCGTACCGCAACCGAGCGGCGCTGGTGCGCGGCGCCTTCGACCTCGGTCTCACCTTCCTCTTCCTCCTCTATCGCCTGATCATCGACCCGGCCGACCCGAGCGATGGCTTCACCGTCCACCGCACCCTGCAGGGTGACGTCGCCCGGGCCTGGACCCTGGTGAGCGACGCCTGGCGGACCTGGCACGACGTCTTCGTGCCCGGGGCGATCGGCGTGATCGGAATCCTCGCCGTCCTCGCCGCCGCCCTGGCGCTTGCCCTGCGCGGCAGCGAGGCGCGGCGACGGATGCTGCCCTGGGCGGCGCTGCTCAGCGCCGGCCTCGTCGTCTCCGTCGCCGCCACCTTCGTCTTCTTCACCGCCAACGACATCTACGTGCCCCAGGTCGGGACCGCTTTCAACCGGGTCACGCTGCCGGCCACGATCCCCTACCTCTGCATCTTCGTCGGCCTGCTCGGGCTCGGCTACGAGATCGTCCGCCGCTTCGTCCCCCACCCCTGGATCGCGGCGCTCGCCATCGGCGTCGTCGTGCTGGTCAGCTGCTGGCACCAGCTGCGGATCTCCTCCGACCACAAGCGCTTCTGGGATGCCTCCTGGAGCGAACAGCGGCTGGCCCTGTCCGGCTACAAGGAAGCGGTACGGGGAATCCCGCCGGCGAGCCGGCTGGTCGGGTTCGGAGTGCCGATCTGGGAGCCGGACTTCATCCCCGTCTTCGCCGCGTCCTGGGACCTGCGCGGGGCGATTGACTACGAAACCGCGGTCGATCCGCCACGCGCCTCGCCGCTGACGGATTCGATGGTCTGCGGCAAGCGGGGACTCTTCCTCGAAGGGGAGCTGTTCATGCCCTACCTGATCCCCGAATCGCCGATCTACTTCATCGATGCCGAAACCAAGAAAGCCGAGAGGGTGCGGACGCAGGCCGAATGCAGGAGCACGATCGCCCGCTGGGGTCGGCCGCCGTTCCTCGCCTCGCTGCCGCCGGCGGGTCCCTCCTAGGCCGTAGTCTGCGCCCGATGGAAAGAGGGAACCTCGACCGAAGTCGCGGCGCGAGGCGCCGGCTGGGACGGGCGCTCCGGGCCCTGACGGGACGCGACGGTGCGCCGTCCCAGCCGGCGCACCGGCCACAGCCCTCTCTCGACGAGGCGATCGAGGTCCTGCGCCAGGCGCCGGCGATCGAGGTCCAGCGGCGCGGCTTCCACTTCCAGGAGCGCGACTTCTACAGCGGCCTCAACGACATGCTCTTCCTCGATGAGAACCGTGATCTCTGGCACGACCGCCCGCTGCCGCCCGGCATGTCCTGGGAGATGGAGGCGCAGCTCCAGGTCCTGGAGCGGATCGCGCCGTTCTGTCGCGAGCTGCTCGAGGTCCCGGACGAGATGGCGCCGGGGCCGCCGAGCTATCACTGGGAGAACGACTTCTGGAGCGGTGCCGACGCGACCTTCCAGTACGGGCTGCTGCGCGACCTGAAGCCGAAGCGGGTGGTCGAGGTGGGCTGCGGTTGGTCGAGCCTGCTGATGGCGGAGGCGCTGGCCCGCAACGAGGCCGGCGGCGCCCCGGCCGCTGTCGTCGACCAGGTCGAGCCGTATCCCCGCGAGGAGCTGCTCAGCGCCCTGCCGGACGCCTGGAACCTGCACGAGACGATCCTGCAGCGGGCGCCGTTGGAGATCTTCGAGTCGCTCGGCGACGGCGACGTCTGCTTCTACGACGGCTCGCACGTGGCCCGGACCGCGAGCGACGTCGTCTGGTTCTTCTTCGAGGTGATACCGCGCCTGCGCCACGGCGTCGTCGTCCACCTGCACGACATCTTCTGGCCCTTCGACTACCCGGACGAATGGGTCTTCGAGCGGGCCCAGACCTGGAACGAGCAGTACCTGCTGCAGGCGTTCCTGATGTACAACGACCGCTTCGCGCCGCTGCTCTGCAACATGGCGGTGCTGACCGGCTTCCCGGAAGAGACCGCCAAGCTGTTCGAGGGACTGCCCATCGCGCTCGGCGGCGGCAGCGTCTGGCTGCGGCGCCTGCCACGCCCGGCACGGGTTGACCCGTCAGTCGGTCGCCTGCTCCGGCCAGCGGTGGAGCCAGAGATCTGAGCGCGTCGTGCGGTAGCCGCAGGCCTGGTAGAGCCGCTGGGCGGCGACGTTGCCGCCCTGGGTGACGACCGCGGCGTGCCGCAGCCCGGCGGCGGCGAAAGCGTCGTCGGCGCCCACCACGAGCTGGCGGCCGAGGCCGCGCCCCCCGGCGTCGGCGGCGACCGCAATCAGCTCGATCGTACCGACCGACCCCACCTCGTCGAGGTGGCAGGTGATGAAGCCGGCCGCATCGCCGACCACCAGCGTGCGCCGCTCGGGTGCCGTCTCCAAGCCTCTACGCAGCCAGGCTGCGTAGAGGTCGGCGACGCGGGCGCGGTCGAAGCGCCGGTCGTTCCAGAAGCGGGTCCCGCGCAGCTGTCCCCTGGCAATCGCCTCGAGCGCCGCCGCCTCGCCCGGCAGCGCCTCGTGGAGGGCGCTCTCCGCACCGCTCGCCGCGCCCAGATCGTGTCCGAGCTCGAGGCGGACGTCGTAGAGACGGAAGCCGAGCTCGAAGGCCATCGCCAGCGTCGCCTCGTCGTCGGCGGGACAGAGCAGGTATAGACAGCGAACGCCGTCGGTGTCGGCCGCGGCGACGCTGTGGCTCAGATCGCGGTCGGCCTCGACCCGCCCGATCGAGAACCCGAAGAACTCGCTGTCCCACTCGAGGGGCTCATAGCTCACTTGGCGCCGGCCTCCTTGCGAACGGGGCCCGAGGAGCGCAGGACCTCGCCGACGATGAAGTAGGGGCGGGCCTTGGTCTCGCTGTAGATCCGGCCCACATACTCACCGATGAGCGCCGTCAGCAGCAGCTGGATGCCGAGGAGGCCGAAGACGAGGGCGAAAGCCGAAACGGTGCCCGAGACGCCGCTGCCGATCACCAGGCGATAGATCGCGAAGCCGAGCGTCGCCAGGAACCCGACCCCGGCCCCGACCAGGCCGAGGCCGATCAGCATCGTGCCGCAGATCGGCAAGACGTTCGCCGAGGCCGCTTCCGATGAAAAACATGCGCCTCCCATCGCGGGAAGGCGCTTCGAGAATTGAAATCGCTGCTGCAGGGAGGCACGGCCGTGGACAAGTTCATGGGCGAGGGGATCACGTTCGACGACGTGCTGATCGTGCCGGGGCGGAGCGACATTGTCCCGCGGGAGGCGGATCTGCGGACGACGCTGTGCCGCGGGATTTCGCTGAATGTCCCGCTGCTGTCGAGCGCGATGGACACCGTGACCGAGGCGCGGCTGGCGATCGCGCTCGCGAGCGAGGGCGGGATCGGGATCATCCACAAAAACATGGGGCCGGAAGAGCAGGCGCGCGAGGTGTTCAAGGTGAAGCGCAGCGAGAACGGCGTCATCAACGACCCCGTGACGCTTCCGCCCACCGCGAACGTCGGCGACGCGAACCGGATCATGTCCGAGCACAACGTGAACGGGATCCCGATCTGGGAGGGGGACGGGAAGCTGGTGGGGATCCTCACGCGGCGCGACCTGAGGTTCCAGCGCAGCGAGAAGACGCCGATTGCGGACGTGATGACGAAGGGGAAGCTGGTGACGGCGGCGCCGGGGACGACGCTCGTGCAGGCGCGCGACATCCTCTTCAAGGCGAAGGTCGAGAAGCTGCTGATTGTGGACAAGGAC
>CAVPEX010000088.1:0-4779 GCA_963703585.1 uncultured Solirubrobacterales bacterium
GTCGACCGCTCGATCGACGACCAGGACGCCTTCGCCCGCACCCACGTGATCGGCACCGGCACCCTGCTCGACGCCGCCCGCGAGCTCGGGGTCGGGCGCTACCTGCAGGTCTCCACCGACGAGGTCTACGGCTCGATCGAGTCGGGCTCCTTCACCGAGGCCTCGCCGCTCGACCCCTCCTCGCCCTACTCGGCGACCAAGGCGGCCGGCGACCTGCTCGTCTCCGCCCACGTCCACACCTACGGGATCGAGGCCTCGATCGTGCGCGGCTCCAACAACTACGGCCCGCGCCAGTACCCGGAGAAGCTGATCCCGCTGATGGTCCTCAACGCCATCCACGGCGACCCGCTGCCGGTCTACGGCGACGGCCGCCAGGTCCGCAACTGGCTCTACGTCGAGGACTTCTGCCGCGGCATCCACACGGTGCTGATGAACGGCCGCGCCGGCGAGGCCTACAACGTCGGCGGCCCCGACGAGTGCGAGAACATCGAGGTGGTGAGGCGGGTGATCGAGCTGACCGGCGCCGACGAGTCGCTGATCGAGTACGTCACCGACCGCCCCGGCCACGACCGCCGCTACTCGCTCGCCTCCGACAAGCTCCGCGACGAGCTCGGCTGGGAGGCCCGCGTCCACTTCGCCGAGGGCCTCGAGAAGACCGTCGACTGGTACCGCGACAACGAGGAGTGGTGGGGGCCGATCCGCTCCGGCGAGTACCGCGAGTACTACGAGAAGCAGTACGGCAAGGCGCTGGGCTGATGCCGGAGCGGCTGCCGACGAAGCTCGACGGGGTCGTCCTGCTGGAGCCGGCCGTGCACGGCGACGAGCGCGGCTTCATGGTCGAGACCTTCAGCCGCGACGCCTGGGCCGAGCACGGCGTCGAGGGCCCCTTCGTCCAGCACAACCACTCGCGCTCGGCCCGGGGGACGCTGCGCGGCATCCACTTCCAGACCGAGCCGGGCCAGGCGAAGCTGGTCCGCTGCGCCCGCGGCGAGATCCTCGACGTCGCCGTCGACCTGCGCCGCGGCTCCTTGACGTATGGGCAGTGGGAGGCGCACGTGCTTGACGACGTCAAGCACCGCCAGCTCTTCGTCCCGGTCGGCTTCGGCCACGGCTTCGCCGTCCTCTCCGAGGTCGCCGACGTCACCTACCTCGTCTCCAGCTACTACGACCCGGCGACCGAGAAGGGCATCGCCTGGGACGACCCCGACGTCGGCGTCGACTGGCAGGTCGCCGAGCCGCTCCTCTCCGAGCGCGACAAGACCGCGCCGACGCTGGCCGAGGTCGGCGACTCGCTGCCCTTCTAGCGCCCGCGGGCGGCGGTGATCGCCAGGCTGACCGCCAGCTTGGCGCCGATCCCGGCGTAGACGGCGGCGTTGAGCAGGGGGTTGTGGCGGGGCGCGTCGAAGCGGCGGTAGAAGCGGCCCATGCCGCGGTGGAAGGCGACCTCCTGGCGCGGGGCGCGGCGGGCGCCGCTGGAGCCGCCCTTGACGTGGAGGGCGACCCCGGCCGGCTCGTAGAAGACCTTCCAGCCGGCGTCCCAGAAGCGGTGGCACCAGTCGAGGTCCTCCATGTAGAGCCAGTAGCCCTCGTCGAGCAGGCCGACCTCGCGCACCGCCTCCGCCCGGCAGAGCATGAAGGCGCCGTTGACGGCGTCGACCTCGCCCGGCTCCTCGTCGCCGAGGTGCGTCGCCCGGTACTGGCCGAGGGCGCCGCCGGCTCCCTCCGAGCGCCCGATGCCGGTGAAGTGGGCGAGCGCGCTCAGCGGCGTCGGGAAGGAGCGCTTGCAGGCGTGGTCGAGCTCACCGCTCTCGGTCACCAGCTTCACCCCGACCATGCCGATGCGCGGCTCGGAGCGCAGCCGCGCCAGCGCCGCGTCGAGGGCGCCGGCGCGGACCTCGGTGTCGGGGTTGAGCAGCAGCACCGCGGCGGCCCCGCTCTCGCGCAGGACGAGGTTGTTGGCGGCGGAGAAGCCGATGTTGCCGCGCCGCAGCAGCCGCACCGCCGGGAACTCGCGCTCGACCATGTCGGGGGTGCCGTCGGGGCTGCCGCTGTCGACCACCGTCACCCGCGTCTCGCCGGCCGCCGGGTGCCGCTGCAGCGAGCGCAGGCAGCGCCGCAGCAGCTCCTCGGCGCCGTGGCTGACGATCACGACCTCGAGGTCGGGGGCGCTCGGCATCGCCGCGAGGCTAGTAGGCGCCGTCGCCGCGGATGATCGCTCCGGGCGTGCGCAGGAGGATCGCCAGGTCGGTCAGCAGCGAGAGGTTGTCGAGGTAGTCGCGCTCCATCGCCAGCCGCTCCTCGAAGGTGAGGTCGCTGCGGCCGTAGACCTGCATCGGCCCGGTCATCCCCGGCTTCACCGCCAGTCGCCCGCGCTGGCGCTCGTCGTAGAGGGCGACCACGCTCTCCTCCTCCGGGCGCGGGCCGACCAGCGACATCTCGCCGCGCAGGACGTTGATCAGCTGCGGCAGCTCGTCGAGGCTGGTGCGCCGCAGCAGCCGCCCGATCCGCGTCACCCGCGGGTCGTCGGGGATCTTGAAGGCGGGCTGGTCGAGGTTGGCGAGGTCGACCAGCTCCGCCAGCCGCTCCTCGGCGTCGGCGACCATGGTGCGGAACTTGAGCATGTTGAAGGCCCTGCCCTCCTTGCCGGCGCGGCGCTGGCGGAAGAGGACCGGGCGGCCGGAGTCGATCAGGATCGCCAGCGCGATCAGCGCCAGCAGCGGCGAGAGCGCCAGCAGCAGGAAGCCGGAGATGGCGACGTCCATGCCGCGCTTCATCGCCACCGTCGAGCGCGGCGGGTCGCTGAAGCGGAAGTCGAGCACCGGCAGCTCGGCCAGCCGGTTGAGCTCGATCCCGGGGCCGAGCAGGCCGTAGTGCCGGGGCAGGAAGGTCAGCGCCAGGCCCTCCTCCTTGCACTCCTCGATCAGCCGCTCGGCCGCCGGCTCGCTCATCTCCTCTTCGGTCACGACCACGCGCTCGATCGCGAATTCGCGCGCCGCCCTGGAGATGTCGGCGATCCCGCCCAGCCGCGGCAGCTCCCGCGCCGTCTCCTCCTCCTGCGCGGAGAGGTAGCCGACCAGGACCAGCCGCGTCTCCGGGTGCGTCGAGACCCGCCGCGCGACCATGTCCACCGCCGCCGGCGGCCCGACCACGATCCCGGTCGCGACCGCGGTCAGCCGGTGCCAGAGGAAGCGCAGGACGCCGCGCAGGACGAAGCTGCCGGCCAGGGTGCCGACGCCGACCGCGATCGCGCTGGTGGGGGAGAGCGGCCCGACCGGGCTCAGCGCCAGCAGACCGTCGAGGACCAGCACCCCGAGCACGCCGGCGGAGACCAGCGAGGGGAGCTCGTCGAGGGTGCTGTGGCGGATCCGCCGGTGGTCGTTGTCGTAGAGGCCGTGGAGCTTGACGACGAGGATCCAGACCGGGCTGAAGAGCACCGCCCAGAACAGCGTCCCGATGTCGGTCGTCGAGGTCGCCGCGGTGACGACGAAGAGCGAGCCGACCAGCGCCGTCCAGTCGGCCAGCGCCAGCAGCCGCCGCAGCAGGGCGCCGCGACGGCGCAGGCCGCTGGGGCCGGTCGGGCCGAGCAGGCCGCCCGCCTCCGGCGCCGCCGCGGGCGGGGTGGAGGCGGGCGGGTCGCTCGCCCGCGCCGTCGCCTTCCGCGCGTCGGAGATCCGGTTCATCCGCAGCCCTCGAAGCCGTCGTAGAGGCACTTTTCTTCCGGGTTGAGGCGGCGCGCCTCGCGCTGGTCGGCGCGGGCGGCCGCCGCGTCCCCGGCCGCGTGCTCGACCCGCGCCCGCAGGTAGTAGAGGAGCCAGCCGTCCTCTTCGCGGTGGATCGCCTGGTCGAGGCGGCCGATCGCCGTCCCGTATTCGCCTTTGCGCTCCGCCAGCAGGCCGAGCTGCACGTAGGGGGAGGTCGCCCAGGGCTCGATCTCGCGGGCGGTTTCGGCGTGGTCGACGGCGCTGGCGAGGTCGCCCGCGGCGGCGGCGGAGTTGCTGGCGTCGATCTCCCTGTCCACGAGCAGGGGACCGATCAGGGCCACCGCCGTGATCCAGGCCACCGCCAGGCCGACCACTGGCGAGGCCGTAGCGGCGCTGCTCCTGGTGGCCGTTGCCGGCGGCGCGCAGGCGCGCCAGCTGGGCGCAGCGGGCGGCGACGAGCACGCCGGCGGCGAGGAAGAAGACGGCGCCGACGGCGGCGATCTGCCAGAACCAGTCGATCGCGACGCCGACGGCGAACGCCAGGCAGACCGCGAGGTACGACCTCGCCTGCATGGAGATCATCGAGGGGAAGGTCGATGCGGCGTTCACGAAACTGCGCAAGGCTGTGGGCCTGGGGCTGAATCGCGTGGCGCATGCCAAGGCGGACGCGGATCTGGAGTCGCTGAGGCGGGACAAGAGGTGGGACGGGCTCATGAAGCTGATGCATGACGCGCAGGGACTACCACCCGAGTTCTAAGGTTGCCACGGTCGCCTCTTCGAACTCGAAATCAGGAGACGAGTATGGATCCGATCGATGAGCTTGTAGTGAAGTCCCTTCGCCGGTTCCTGGAGGATTTGGGACCGAAGCGTTGGAAGGGTCGCGAGAAGGACGCAGTCAGCATGTTTGGATGGACCTCCCGGCGAGGTCATGAGGTTGACTAATTCACCACTGACGGACGTCCGTCAGATCGGAGTCGAGGTAGCCGTCGATCAGAAGTTCAAGGGATCAACAGAGCGAGCTTCGAAAGCACGGGCCAACAAGGACTTGGTGATTTGGAAGGAGTCTTGCTCCACGGCC
>CAVPEX010000089.1:0-21899 GCA_963703585.1 uncultured Solirubrobacterales bacterium
GAGAGCACGCGGCTGTTGCCGCCGCACAGCTTGGATGGTGATGTCATCGCCTTACAGGCGAACGCAGAGACGCGAGGATGAACTGAAACTCGCGGTCGAACTGGACGCGGACGGCATCGGTCTGTATCGCACCGAATTTCTTTACCTGCGTGGCGAATGCCGGACGAGGAAACACAGGTAGCTGAATACTCACGCGCCATTTCCGACCTTGCAGGCATGCCGCTGACCATCCGCACGATGGACCTGGGAGCAGACAAGACCAGCAATGCACTCGACTTCGACCTGCTGCGTCGTTCGATGAACCCGGCTCTCGGTCTGCGCGCCATCCGCCTGTGCCTGCGTGACACCGATCTGTTGAAGACCCAATTGCGGGCGATCCTGACGGTCGTCGCGGTCGGCTGCGACATGCCCTTCGTCGAGCCGGGCCTCCTCGCCTGGCTCGCCGCGCAGCCAGAGCCGCTGGTCGTCCCCTCGCTCGACGGCCAGCTCCAGCCGTTCCCCGGACGCTACGACCCGGTGCTGCTGCCGGCCCTGGAAGCGGCGCTGGCACGTGGCGACTCGATGCGGAGGACGATCAAGTCGCTGGCGCCGCGCCTGGTCGGGGACCGAGAGCTGTCGCGTTTCGGCAAGCCGCGACGCCTCTGCTTCAACGTCAACGTGCCCGGGGATCTCGAGCGGGCGCGGGAGCAGATCTAGCTCGGTTCGATCCGCTCGGCCAGGTCCGCCAGCTCGGCGATCGGCCGGCCGGTCTTGCCCGCCCAGCCAGCAGGCCACCGGCGCGGCGGTTCGTTCGGAGGCGTGGGCGGCGACAGCGGCCAGCCTCAGCACCTCTTCGACCTCCGTCGGGTCGGGCACATCGGCTCCGAGCTCCTCGGCAAACCGCTCCATCCACTCTTCCGCAGTCATCAACCCTCCTTGTCGATCCCTCACAGGTCCGTTCCGGCCCCTCGCGGGTCCGCTCACTCAGCCGCCGATCGCGCTCATCGTCCGCGGCGGCTGCCGGAAGCCCGGCTCGTTGACCCGGTGCTTCAGCTCCTTGCGCCAGACCGCCTCGCGGATGATCTCGCCCAGCTCGGCGTCGCCGGCGCCCTCGCGCAGCGGCCCGCGCAGGTCGGTCTCGTCGACCGAGAAGAGGCAGGTGCGCAGCTTCCCCTCGGCGGTCAGCCGCACCCGGTTGCAGTCGGCGCAGAACGGTTCGGAGACCGGGTTGACGAAGCCGACCTCGCCGCGGCCGTCGGCGAAGCGGAAGACGCGGGCGGTGGCCGAGGGCTCGCGCGGCAGCTCCTCGAGCGGGTGGAGCGCCGCGATCATCGCCCGCAGCTCCTCCCCCGGCAGGACCGAGTCGGGGCTCCAGGCGTGGTCGGCGTCGAGCGGCATGAACTCGATGAAGCGGACCTGGAAGGCGGTCGAGCGGGCGAACTCGGCGAAGCGCCCGACCTCCTCCTCGGTGAAGCCACGCATCGCCACCGCGTTGACCTTGACCGGAGCCACCTCGGGGTGGCGGCCGATCGCCTCCAACCCGCGCAGCACCTGCGGCAGGGCGTCGCGCCGGGTCAGCTGGAAGAAGCGGTCGCGCTGCAGCGAGTCGATCGAGACGTTGACGCGGTCGATGCCGGCGGCTACCAGGGCCACGGCGTCGCGCTCCAGCAGGTAGCCGTTGGTGGTCAGGGAGAGATCGTGGATGCCCTCCACCGCCGCCAGCATCGCCACCAGCTTCGGGAAGTCCCGCCGCACCAGCGGCTCGCCGCCGGTCAGCCGCACGTCCTCGATGCCGAGGCCGACGAAGACCCGCACCAGCCGCTCGATCTCCTCGAAGCTGAGGATCTCGGAGCGGTCGAGCCAGGGCAGCCCGTCGGCGGGCATGCAGTACTGGCAGCGGAAGTTGCAGCGGTCGGTGACGGAGACGCGCAGGTCGGCGATCCGGCGCCCGTGGCCGTCGTGGAGCGGATTGCCGTCGCCTGACACCACCACGGTCACTCTACCCGCGGCAGGCGCGGGGCTGCCCACGCACGAGGTCCGGGTAAGCCCGGCGCCCCGACGCCGGGAAACAACGGAGCGCCGGCAGCGGCACGGTGGCGATGATCGCCGGGTAATGACGGGCAGCGAGTCCAAGCCGGTCCGCGAGTTGACGCTCGCGACCCTCGCCTTCTTCCTCTGCTTCGCCGCCTGGGGCATGCTGGCGCCGATCGCCCCCAAGCTGCAGGACGAGCTCGGCCTCTCCGACACCCAGACCGCGATCATGATCGCGGTCCCGGTCGTCCTCGGCTCGCTGCTGCGGATCCCGCTCGGGCGCCTCACCGACCGCCATGGCGGCCGCGTCATGTTCACCGGGATGCTGATCTTCGCCGCCGTGCCGCCGCTCCTGGTCGGCACCATCGACAGCTACCCGCTGCTGCTCCTCGCCGGCCTGCTGCTCGGCGTCGCCGGCGCCTCCTTCGCGATCGGCGTGCCGTTCGTCGCCTCCTGGTTCCCGGCCGAGCGCCAGGGCTGGGCGGTCGGCATCTACGGTGTCGGGACCGCCGGGCACCGCCGCCTCGGCCTTCGCGATGCCGGCACTCTTCAACGGCCCCGGCCGCGCCACCGCCGGCGTCATCTACGCGATCGTGCTGGCCTCCTTCGCCGCGGTCTGGTTCCTGCTGGCCCGCGACGCGCAGGTCGAGGGCGGCGCCCGTCGGGCGATGCCGCTTCGCCAGGTGCGTCCGCCTCGGCCCCAGCCTCTGGCAGCTGGCGCTCTCTACTTCGTCACCTTCGGCGGCTTCGTCGCGATGTCGATCTACCTGCCGAAGCTGCTCAAGGACTGGTTCGACTACTCGCTGACCGACGCCGGCCTGCGCGCCGCCGGCTTCGTGATCATGGCCGCGGTGGTCGCGCGGCCGATCGGCGGCTGGCTCTCGGACCGCCTCGGCGGCTACCGGATCGCGACGCGTCGCCTTCCTCGGTCGGCCTCGACGCGGTCGGCCTCGCCTGGCAGGCCTCGGTCGACCCGCAGATCGTCCCGGTGACGATCATCTGCCTGACGATGGCCGTTCTTCCTCGGCCTCGGCGCCGGCGCCGTCTTCAAACTCGTCCCCCAGCGCTTCCCCGAGGCGACCGGCGCCGCCACCGGCATCGTCGGCGCCGCCGGCGGGCTCGGCGGCTTCTTCCCGCCGCTGGTGCTCGGCTGGTCAAGGACGCCAGCGGCGACTACGTGCTGGCCTTCGTCTTCCTCGTCGCCTTCGCCTGGGTATGCGCCGGGATGGCGATGATGCTGGCCAGCGCCGCCCGTGCCGGCGGCGCCGGCGGCCCCGGTCCGGTCGGCAGCCCGGTCGGCAGCCCCCGCTGGCGCACGTAGTCGCTCGGACGCGCGCCGCGAGGCATCGCGGTTCCTTTCCTCGCTGTGGCGCGTGAAAGGAACCGCGGGTTGCAGATGTCCCATTGTCTCTGCCTATGCAATGCTTGGGCAGTGACCGCGAAAGACCTGGGGATCGGCGAGGCGGCACGCGCGCTCGGCGTCAGCACCGACACCCTGCGCCGCTGGGACCGGGCGGGCAAGCTGCGAACCACCCGCGACGGGCGCAACCGGCGGCGCGTCCCGGTCGCCGAGGTCGAGCGCCTGCGCGGCGCCGCCCCCCGCCACGCCGCCGGCGACACCATCTCCACCCGCAACCGCTTCCCCGGCGTCGTCGCCTCGGTCGAGATCGGCGACGTGATGGCGCTGGTCGAGATCGAGGCCGGGCCGCACCGCGTCACCGCCGCGATCACCCGCGACGCGGTCGAGGAGCTCGGCCTGGCCGAGGGGATGCGGGCGACGGCGATGGTGAAGGCGACCTCGGTGATGATCGAGCGCGGGGGCTGAAACGTGCGTTCGCACCTGTCGCCCCATTGGGGTGGAAACTGCGAACGCCGGCGGCGCCTCTCGGGTCTGCTGGCGACGCTGGCCGCGCTCGCCTCGATCGTCGCGGTGGCGGGCTGCAGCGGTGGCGGTGACGGCGATCCCGGGCTGACCGTCTTCGCCGCCTCCTCTTTGCAGGGCGCCTTCACCGAGTACGCGCGCTCCTTCCCCGAGTTCGAGATCCGCCAGTCGTTCGCCGGCTCCGACCAGCTGGCGGCGCAGATCCGCGGCGGCGTCGAGCCGGACGTCTACGCCGCCGCCTCGACCGAGTACCCCGACGAGCTGCACCGCGAAGGGCTGCTCGAGCGGCCGACGGTCTTCGCCGCCAACCGGCTGGTGATCGCCGTCCCCGTCGACAGCGACGTCTCCGGCCTCGCCGACCTCGCCCAGCCCGGGGTGAAGCTGGTGATCGGCGACCCCAGCGTCCCCGTCGGCTCCTACACCCGCGAGGTGCTGGGACGGCTGCCGGCTGCCGAGCGGGGGGCGATCCTCGCCAACGTCCGCTCCGAAGAGCCAGAGGTCAGCTCGATCGCCGCCAAGCTCGCCGCCGGCGTCGCCGACGCCGGCTTCGTCTACGCCACCGACGTCGAGGCCGCCGGCGAGGACCTGCGGACCGTGCCGCTGCCGGCGCGGCTCGAACCCGACGTCGCCTACGGGGTCGCCGTCGTCGCCGGCACCCCCCACGCCGACCTCGCCCGTCGCTTCGTCGCCGGCCTGCTGCGCGGCCGCGGCGCCGCCGAGCTGCGCACCGCCGGCTTCCTGCCGCCGCCATGAGCGGGCGGCGCTGGTTCGGGCCGCTGACCTTCGCGGCGCTCGCCGTCACCCTCGCCTTCCTCACCCTGCCGATCGTCGCCGTCTTCGCCGACACCAGCCCCGCCAACCTGCTCGACGCGCTCGGCGAGGAGAGCGCCCGCGAAGCGCTCTGGCTCAGCCTCCGCACCTCGGCCCTGGCGCTGGCGCTGATCCTCGCGATCGGGACGCCGGCCGCCTACCTGCTGGCAACCCGCGACTTCCGCGGCCGGGCGCTGGTCCTGACCCTGATCGAGCTGCCGCTGGTGGTCCCGCCCGCCGTCGCCGGCATCGCCCTGCTCGCCGCCTTCGGCCCGAAGGGCGTCTTCGGCGGCCTCGTCGAGGACGCCGGGGTCGAACTGGTGCTGCAGACGGCCGGCGTCGTCGTCGCCCTCGTCTTCGTCGCCGCGCCCTTCTTCCTGCGCCAGGCGATCGCCGCCTTCGCCGCCGTCGACCCGCGCCTGCTGGAAGCCGCGCGCACGCTCGGCGCCGGCCCCGGCCGCTCCTTCGCGGCCGTCGCCGTCCCCTCCGCCCGCACCGGCCTCGCCACCGGCGCGGCGCTCGCCTGGGGCCGGGCGCTGGGCGAGTTCGGGGCGACGCTGATGTTCGCCGGCTCGCTCGAAGGGGTGACCGAGACGGCGCCGCTGGCGATCTTCTCCCGCTTCGCCGACCCCGGCGGCTTCGACTCGGCGCTGGCGCTCTCGGCGGTGCTGATCGTCGTCTCGGCGGCGCTGCTGCTCTCGATCAAGCTGCTCGGCGGCGACCGGCCGCTGCAGGGAGAACGGTTGTGAGCGGGCCGGTTGGTACTTGTCGCCCTCTGGACGACAAACAGCAACCGGTTCTGGAGGGACGGATCGAGGTGCCGCTGCGCGACTTCGCGCTGGAGGTGGAGCTGACGGTCGGCGCCGGGGAGCGGCTGGCGGTCGTCGGCCCCTCCGGCGCCGGCAAGACGACGCTGCTGCGGGCGCTCGCCGGGCTGGCCCCTGCCCGCGGGCGCGTTGCCCTCGGGGACGAGGTCTGGCTCGACAGCGAGCGCGGCGTCGACCTGCCGCCGGAGCGCCGCCCCTGCGGCTACCTGTTCCAGGACTACGCGCTCTTCCCCCACCTCAGCGCCTGGCGCAACGTCGCCTTCGGCCTCCGCGGCGCCCCCCGCGCCGCCCGGCGCGCCCGGGCGCGCGAGCTGCTCGACCGCTTCGGCGCCGCCCACCTCGCCGACGCCCGCCCCGGCGAGCTCTCCGGCGGCGAGCGCCAGCGGGTGGCGCTGGCGCGGGCGCTGGCGGCCGAGCCGCGGCTCGTCCTGCTCGACGAGCCGCTCTCTGCCCTCGACGCCACCACCCGCTCCCGCTCCCTGCGCGAGCTCGACCGGCTGCTGACCGGCCTCGAGGTGCCGGTGGCGATCGTCACCCACGCCTTCGACGAGGCGGCGCTGCTCGGGACCGAGGTCGCCGTCCTCGACCGCGGCCTCATCGCCCAGCGCGGCAGCGCCGCCGAGCTCTCCGCCCGCCCCAGCTCCGCCTTCGTCGCCGACCTCACCGGCGCCGCCGTGCTCGAGGGCGAGGCCAGCGCCGAGCCCGACGGCCTCACCCTGGTCCGCCTCGACGGCGGCGGCACCCTGCGCAGCGTCGACCCCGCCAGCGGCCGCGTCGCCGTCAGCATCCACCCGACTGAGATCTCGCTCGAGCCCCCGGGCACCGCCCACGAGGACTCCGCCCTAAACCGCCTCGAGGGAACCGTCACCTCCCTGACCGCGGTCGGCAACCGCGTCCGCGTCGGCCTCGCCCTCCCCCAGCCCCTCACCGCCGAGATCACGGCTCGCTCCGCCGAGGCCCTGGCCCTCCGCCCCGGCTCCGCCGCCACCGCCGCCTGGAAGGCAACCGCCACCCGCCTGATCGCCCTCTGACGCCCCGCCTCCCTTCGTCCTTTTTCGCCCAGAGGGCGAAGAACGACGAAGGGAAGGCATGGTCAGCCTACGCGGTCGGCGCCCGCGTAGACGTGGACGCGGCCCTCGCGGGCGAAGCCGCAGAGGGTCATGCCGCGGTCGGCGGCTAGCTCGATCGCGAGGGAGCTGGGGGCGCCGACGCCGACCAGGATCGGGGCGCCGGCGACGGCGGCCTTCTGCACCAGCTCGAAGGAGAGGCGGCCGCTGACGCAGAGGATGCGACCGCCGAGCGGGACGAGGCCGTCGAGCAGGGCGTGGCCGACCACCTTGTCCATCGCGTTGTGGCGGCCGACGTCCTCGCGGCTGACCAGCAGCGCGCCGGCGGCGTCGAAGAGGCCGGTCGCGTGCAGGCCGCCGGTGCGCTCGAAGGCGGGCTGGGCGAGCGCGTCCGGCAGCGCCGCCAGCAGCTCACGCGCCACCTCCGGCCCCGGCCCCAGCGGCGCGCTCGCCACCGCCACCTCCTCCAGCGCCCCCTTGCCGCAGACCCCGCAGGAGGAGGTCGTGTAGAAGCGGCGGCGGCCGGGGTCGCGCAGCAGCGGCCCCTCGACCTCGATCACGTTGGCGGCGAGCTCCTCGCTCAGGCCGGCGCGGCGCGGGCCGTCGATCAACCCCTCGCCGTAGAGGAAGCCGAGCGCCAGCTCCTCGTCGTTGCCGGGGGTCCGCATCGTCACGCTCAGCGGCTCGCCGTCGACGCGGATCTCCAGCGGCTCCTCGACCGCGACCGCGTCGCGCTCGCCGTCGCGCTCGACCTCGGTGTAGAGGCGGCTCCCGCCGACCGGGCCGCGGGCGCCCTCCCCCACGGCTAGACCGTCTCGAGCTGCGGCGTGTACGCGGGCTGCTCGCCGATCGGCCGCACGTCGACCGCGACCACCTTGTACTCGGGGCAGGAGGTGTTGACGTCGGCCGACTGCCCGACCAGCAGGTTGGTGCGCGTCTCCGGGAAGTGGAAGGAGGTGAAGACGTGGCCGGGCTCGATCCTCGTGGTAAGGCGCGCCGGCAGCTCGGTGCGGCCGACCCGGCTGCGCACCGAGACCATCTCGCCGTCGCCGATCCAGAGCCGCGCCGCGTCGTCGGGGTGGATCTCGAGCCAGTCGCGGTCGACCAGCCGGACGTTGGGCGTGCGCCGGGTCATCGTGCCGGCGTTGTAGTGCTGCAGGACGCGGCCGGTCACCAGCACCAGCGGGAACTCCTCGTCGGCGGCGTCGCCCGGCGCCTTGTAGGGCAGGGCAGCGAAGGCGCCGCGGCCGCCGGCGCGGTCGAAAGTGGTGTCGTAGAGGGTCGGCGAGTCGGTGCCGTCGGCGCGAACCGGCCACTGCAGGCCGCTGCGGCCGAGCCGCTCGCGGCTGACGCCGGCGTATTCGGGGGTCAGCCGGGCGATCTCCTCGAGCGCGTCCCAGGGCGTCTCCCAACCCATCTCGTGGCCGAGCGCCCGCGATACCGCAGTGATGATCTCGAAGTCGGTCTTCGCCTCCCCGGGCGGATCGATCGCCGCTTCGACCAGCTGGAAGCGACGCTCGGCGTTGGTGAAGGTCCCTTCCTTTTCGAGGAAGGCGGAGGCGGGCAGGACGACGTCCGCGTAGCGCGTCGTCTCGTTCTCGAAGATCTCCTGGCAGACCATGAACTCGAGGCTCTCCAGCGCCGCGGTGACGTGGGCGGTGTCGGGGTCGGTCTGGGCGACGTCCTCGCCGAAGACGTACATCGCCTTCAGCTCGCCGGCGATCGCGGCGTCGAACATCTCCGGGATCTTCAGCCCCTTCTCGCGCGACAGCGGCACCCCCCAGGCCGCCTCGAAGGAGCTCGCGACCCCCTCGTCGCCGACCGGACGGTAGGCGGTGTAGGTGTCGGGCAGCGCCCCCATGTCCGAGGACCCCTGGACGTTGTTCTGCCCGCGCAGCGGCAGCAGCGCCGAACCAGGCTTGCCGACCTTGCCGGTCATCATCGCCAGGTTGCAGAGCAGCTGCACGACCTCGGAGCCGTACTTGTGCTCGGTGACGCCGAGGCCCCAGAGCAGGCTGGCGCTGGCGGCCTCGCCGTAGAGGTGGGCGGCGGCCTCGAGCTCGGCGGCGGGGATGCCGGAGATCTCCTCGACGGCGGCCGGATCGTAGGCCTCCAGCAGCTCCTCCAGGGCCTCGTAGCCTTCGGTCCGCGCGACGATGAAGCCCTCGTCGAGCATCCCGTCGCGGCGGACGACGTGGCAGAGGCCGAGGACGACGGCGGCGTTGGAGCCGGGCCGCGGCGAGAGGTGGATGGCGCCGTAGTCGGCCAGCTCGATCCGGCGCGGGTCGATCGTGATCAGCTTGCAGCCGCGCAGCGCCGCCTGCTTGATCCGCGCCCCGACCACCGGGTGGCCCTGGGTCGGGTTGACGCCGAGCAGCAGCGCCACCTCGGCGTGGTCGATGTCCGCGAAGGACCCGGTCGCACCGGAGAGCCCGAACGACTTGCGCAGGGCGAAGGAGGTCGGCGAGTGGCAGACCCGCGAGCAGTTGTCGATGTTGTTGGTGCCGACCGCCGCCCGCATCAGGCGCGCCATCGCGTAGCAGTCCTCGTTGGTCGCCCGCGAGGAGGCGAGGCCGGCGACGGCGCCGGGACCGTGGTCGCGCTTGATCCGCCCCAGTTCGGTGGCGATCAGGTCGAGGGCCTCGTCCCAGCTGGCCGGCTGCAGCGTGCCGTCGCGGCGGATCAGCGGCGCGCTCAACCGGTCGGGGGAGCGGGTGAAGCGGTGGGCGAAGCGCCCCTTGAGGCAGGTGTGGCCCTCGTTGGCGGGACCGTCGAGGGCGGGGCCGACCGTGGCGATCGCGCCGCCGGCGACGTGGGCCTCGAGCCGGCAGCCGACGCCGCAGTAACCGCAGGTGGTGGTGACGCTGCGTTCGAATCGATCCTCGGCCATCGTCATACCCCCTCCGATTGTGGCAACAGCGAGGGCTCGGTAATAGCTCCCGTCGGGCAGGTGTCGGCGCAGGCGCCGCAGGAGACGCAGGTCGAGTCCTCGAAGCCGGCGTCGAGCCCGGCGGCGATATTGGCCTCGAAGCCGCGGCCGGTGGCGGTGAGGGCGAAGGCGCCCTGCACCTCGTCGCAGGCGCGCACGCAGCGCCCGCAGGAGATGCAGAGCTCGTGGCGCAGCGCCAGGTAGGGATGGCGCAGGTCCTCCTCGACCGGGTGCCTCGCCCCCTCCCAGCCGCCGCCCTGCACCCCGAGCCGCTCGGCGACCGCGGCCAGCTCGGTGAACGGCTCGGGCGCCGCCGGCAGCTCCGAGAGCACCAGCTCGACCACGGAGCCGGCGACCCGGCGCGCGGTCGCGTCCTCGGTCCGGATCGACATCCCCTCGCGGCAGGGGGTCGTACAGGCCGGCAGCGGCGCCGGCGACCCCTCGACCCCGACCAGGCAGACGCGGCAGGCGCCAAAGGCCGCCTGGCGCTCGTCGAAGCAGAGCGTCGGCACCCAGCGCCCGGCGGCGCGGGCGGCGTCGAGCAGGGTCGCGCCCTCGGCGACCTCGACCGCGCGCCCGTCGACCTCGACCCGGGTCACGCCAGCCCCAGCTCGTCCGGGAAGTGGGCGACGAGGCTGCGCAGCGGCGCCGGCATGCCGCTGCCGTGGCCGCAGAGGCTGCCCAGCTCGAGCGTCTCCAAGAGGCTCTCCAGCTTCTGCCGCGGGACCGGCGCCTCGGCCGCGAACATCTCGTAGCCGCGGCGCAGCCCGATCCGGCAGGGGAAGCACTTGCCGCAGCTCTCGTGGGCGCCGAAGCGCAGCAGGTGGCGGGCGACCTCGCGCATGTCGGTGCCCTCGTCGAGGCCGAGGATCGAGCCGTGGCCGACCATGCAGCCCTCGGCGCCGAGGGCGGCGTCGTCGAAGGCGGTGTCGAGCCGGGATGCCGGCAGGATGCCCCCGAGCGGCCCGCCGATCTGCACCGCCTTCAGCGAGCGCCCGTCGCGCAGGCCGCCGGCGACCTCCTCGCAGAGCCGGCGCACCGGCATCCCGAACGGCACCTCGTAGACGGTCGGCCGCGCGAAGCGCTCGTTGAAGCAGACCAGCTTCGAGCCGGCGGACTCGCTGTCGGGACTGAGCTCGCGGTAGGCCTCGGCGCCGCGCACGGCGACGAAGGGGACGTTGGCGAGGGTCTCGATGTTGTTGACGACGGTCGGCAGCCCGAAGAGGCCGCGCTGGGCCGGGAAGGGCGGCCGTGCCGTGACCGTGCCGCGCAGCCCCTGCAGGCACTGCAGCAGCGCCGTCTCCTCGCCGACCACGTAGGAGCCGGCGCCCTCGACCACGGTGACGTCGAAGGCGAAGCCGCTGCCGAGCACGTCGGAGCCGAGCAGGCCCTCGGCCCGCGCCCGCACCGCCTCGGCCTCCAGCGCCGGCTTGGACAACGGGTACTCGGAGCGGCAGAGGACGAAGCCGTGGGAGGCGCCGACGGCGAGGCCGGCCAGGGCCATGCCCTCCAGCACCAGGGCCGGGTTGCGCTCCATCAGGTACTTGTCGATGTAGGAGCCGGGGTCGCCCTCGTCGCCGTTGGCGACGATGAACTTCTCCTCGCCCTCGGCCTCGCGGGCGAAGCGCCACTTCGTCCCGGCCGGAAAGCCGGCGCCGCCGCGGCCGCTGACCGCCGCCGCCTCGACCTCCTCCAGCAGCGCCTCGGCGCCCAGCTCATCGACCGCGCGGCGCAGCCCGGCCCACTCGCCGGGCCGGGTCAGCACCGGCTCGTCCAGGAGGCTCTCCCACTCCGGCTCGGCGGCGGCCGCGCAGCTCCCGGCCACCGCCCGCTCGATCGCCCCCGGCCCGGCGTCGACCGTGTCGCCCTCGCGCACCGCCGGCGAGGAGTGGCAGAAGCCGAGGCAGACGGTCTCGGAGAGGGAGACGGAGCCGTCGGCGCTGCGCTCGCCCAGCTCCAGCCCGAGCCCGGCACGAATCGCGTCGACGTGGGCGCCGCCGGTGGCGGCGAAGCAGGCGGTGCCGGTGCAGACGCGCAGGTGGCGCTCCCCGCGCGGCGCCAGCAGGTCGTCGTAGAAGTCGGAGACACCATAGACCGAGGCCTCGGGCAGCCCCGACAGCTCTGCCGCCCGGCGCCGGTCCTCGTCGCTGACCTCGCCGTGGTCGGCGACGGCTTCCTTCAGCACGTCGAGCGCGCTCGGCGCCTGGACGGCGTGGTGCCGGCGGACCAGCTCGGTGAGGTTCTGAGACATCGTCGGCTCTCCTGGAATCCCCCTCCAGGCTACGGGATTCCAGAATTACACATATTCGTTATGTTCGACTAGCCGTGGGTGCCGCCGCCGCGCCCGTCGGGCGACCAGCCGGGGGAGCGGAAGAGGTAGCCGAGCCTGTGGCGCCAGCAGGCGGCGGCGCGGACGTCGCGGGCGATCGCCGAGAACTCGTGGAAGGCGACCTTGGTCGGGCGGAAGCTGCGCACGTTCTCGGTCAGCCCGTACCGCACCCGCTCGGTCTCCCCCTTGGAAGGTGCCGAAGAGCCGGTCCCAGATGATCAGGATGCCGCCGTAGTTGCGGTCGAGGTAGATCTCGTTGGAGCCGTGGTGGACGCGGTGGTGCGAGGGCGTGTTGAAGACGTACTCGATCGGCGCCGGCAGCCGGCCGATCCGCTCGGTGTGGATCCAGAACTGGTAGATCAGGCTGATCGCCTGCTGGGTGAGGATCATCCAGGGCTGGAAGCCGAGCAGCGCCAGCCCGGCCCAGAACGGCAGCGCCGTCATCGGCGTCCAGGTCTGCCGCAGCGCGGTCGAGAGGTTGTAGTGCTGGGAGGAGTGGTGGACGACGTGGCTGGCCCAGAAAACCCGCACCTCGTGGTGGATGCGGTGGAACCAGTAGTAGGCGAAGTCGTCGGCGAGGAAGAGGACGACGTAGGTCCACCACCGATCGGCTGGCATCCGCAGCGGCGTCAGCTCGTAGAGCCCGGCGTAGACGACGACCGACCAGCTTCCAGCCGAGGTTGATCGCGACGTTCCCCAGCCCCATCGTCAGGCTCGTCCGCGTGTCGCGCAGCTCGTAGCCGACCAGCTCCTCGTCGGCGGCGAGCCGGAACGACCACAGCTCGACCGCCAGCAGCAGCACGAACGCGGGGATCGCGTAGAAGATCAGTTCCGCCACGAGGCGGAATCGTGGAGAGCGACCGGCTGGCCGGCGGCTACCGCGGCCTCGGGCTGGAGCCGGGGGACCGGCTCGCCTCGCTGATGCCGAACCGGCTCGACCTCGCCGTCCACTACCTCGCTGGTCACCACGCCGCTGAACTACCGCTACACGCAGCACCTCGTCCAGCGGCGGGGCGGGCCGCGCCAGCGGGGCGCCGTCGATCAGCATCGGCGAAAGGATGCCGGTTTCGCCGCCCGGCAACGCGGGTGTAGCTTCGACTCATGTCGGTTCACCTCCGTCCACTCGACGCCGCGTTCCTCGAGTTGGAGGAGGCCGACGAGTCCGCCCACATGCACATCGGCTGGGCGATGGTCTTCGACCCGCTGCCGTCAGGCGAGCCGCCCTCACTGGAGGAGCTGCGGGCACAGACGCTGGAGCGGCTGGACCTGCTGCCGCGCTTCCGCCGCCGGCTCTCCTCGCCCCGGGTCGGCAGCCTCTCGCGGCCGACCTGGGAGCGCGACCCCGACTTCGACGTCGCCACCCATATGCGCCGGGCGACGCTGCCCGCCCCCGGCGGCGAGCCGGAGTTGCTCGACTGGCTCGGCGACTTCTACTCGCACCGCCTCGACCGCGCCCGCCCGCTCTGGGAGACGACCCTTGTCGAGGGCCTCGAGGGCGGGCGCTGGGCGCTCGTCACCAAGGCCCACCACTGCCTCGTCGACGGGGTCAGCGGCGCCTCCGTCGCCAGCGCGCTGCTCGACGCCGAGGCCGAGCCGGGCGCCGACTCACCGGTGCTCGCCGAGCTGCTCGCGGCGCCGGAGGAGGACGAGCCGGAGCGCGGCGCGCTCTCCCGCGCCCGCGGCGCGATCGGCGCCGGGATCGACGCCGCCGTGCATCCGAGCAAGCTCGGCTCGCTGCTGTCCCGCTCCAAGGCGCTGGCCGAGATGCTCGTCCGCGACGAGCTGATCGCCGCCCCGCACACCAGCCTCAACGAGCCGATCGGCGCCAGCCGGCGCTTCGCCGCCGTCGACGTCCCTCTCGATCGGCTCAAGCGGATCAAGAACGGGCTCGGCTGAGCAGACGCCGAGGTTGCAGCCAGCCCCGTTATTCGACGCTCGCTGCAACCTCGGCGTCACCGCGGCGTGATCAGGGCGACCGGGAGGGAGAGGCCGGCGGCGCGGCTGAGGGTGGCGATGCGGCGGCCCGGCTGGACGGCGGCGCGGACCTCGCCCACCGCGTCGGCGCCGAGCGCGGCGACGGTCGCCTCGATCTCGGGCGCGGCGAAGGCGAGGCCCCAGAAGAAGGCGGGGCGGTCGGGGCCGCCGGAGCGCTCGACCACCTCGTCGGGCTCCTGCACGACCTCGAGGATCGTCGCGCCGAGGCGGAAGAAGGCCTGCCGCGGCGCCCCGGCCGGGGTCGGCTCCTCGCGGATGCGGCGCAGGTCGAGCCCGGCGACCTCGAGCGCCGCCACGGTCCGCTCCAGCGCCGGCGTGATCGCGACGACGTGGTCGAGGCCGGTGACCCGGTTGGGGTGGGCCGGCGAACGGTCGGGGGGCGGGCGCTCCGAGGCGGTGGTCGGCAGGCCGTCGAGGCCGGCCTTCCCCACCCCGCCCGCGGCGAGGCCGCGCAGCGACCAGGAGCGGAGGCCGCCCGCGGCAGCCCCCGCCTCGCCGTCATCACCGCGACCGGCCAGCCGGATCCGCGCCTCGCCGACGACGCAGACGTCGCCGTCGAGCGCGAAGCCGAGCGCGGCCCAGCGGTCCGGGGCGTCGGCGACCGTCAGCTCGTCGATCGTGGCTGCCACACGCGAACCGTAGCCGCCGCCCGCCCCGGCGCCGCGCTCGCCGCGGCTACTTCTTCGCCCCCTTCACCACCGGCTTCGCCCTGAAGCTCCCTCCCCGAGGCAGCTGTAGATGATGAAGGTGGGGATCGGATAGGTCGGGATCAGGAACTCGTACTGGATCCGCTGGGTGCCGACGATCAGGCCGGTCTTGCGGTTGACGATCTTCGAGGTCAGCGTGTGCTTCGTCGTCACTTCGTTGTAGTAGACCGCCGGCTTCTTCATGAAGGTGAACTCCTGCGGCTGGGCGCTGAGCGGCACCGACCCCTTGTAGGAGAAGGTTTCGACGCCGCCGGTGGGCGAGCCGCTGCCCTGGATCGCCACGCAGGAGACCGCGATCCCGGATTCCATGTCCCAGAGTTCCCCGTTTTTCAGGGTGAAGGTGATTTTGTGCCCCGAGCTGGTCTCGCCTTCGTACTTGACCGCCTTTGCGGCGGCGCTGGCGTCGGCGGGCCCGACGAGCGCGATCATCGCCAGCATCCGCCGGCGCCTCGCCGCGCACATCGGGATCACCCCCGAGGTCCGACCCCAGACTCTCGTCCACCCACCCGAACAAGATCTGAGTAGGCGAGGGGCCGCGTGGCTACCCGTCCCCGCTCGCGAGCTCGTCCAGCGCGCGGCCGCTCAGCACCGAGCGCGGCTGCTCGGCGACGACGTCGGAGCCCGGCAGCGCCTCCTCGTCGCGGCGCTTGATCAGCAGCCACTGCGGCTGGTCGCCCGGGCGCGTCCGCTGCAGGGCGAAGCCGCCGCGCAGCTTCTCGCCGTGGAGGACGAAGACCGCGTGGCCGCGCTCGAGCGCCTCCGGCCAGGGCACCCGGCCGCCCTGCTCGTAGCCACCGCGGTCCCAGACGATCACGCGGCCGCCCTCGACCTCCCCCTCGAAGTCGTTGTAGGAGAGCTCGTGGTCGGGCACCTGCACGGCCAGTCGTTTCACCGCCGGGTCCATCGACGGCCCCTTCGGCACCGCCCAGGAGCGCATCACCCCGCCGACCTCCAGCCGCAGGTCGAAGTGGTGCGCGGTCGCCTGGTGCTCCTGGACGACGAAGACGCCGGCGTCGACGCCACGCACAGCGAACTGCTCGTGGCCCTCGGGCTTGACCGCGTCCACCTCGACCGCGGCGACCCCCGCCCCGCGCGGCCCCTTGCCGAGGAACTCGAGCAGCCCTTCGACCGCCGCCTGCGAGCCCTCGGCATGGACCAGCACGCTGCCGTCGTCGGCGTTCCGCACCCAGCCCAGCACCCCGAGCTCATGCGCCCGCCGCACCGTCGCTTCGCGGAAGCCGACGGCCTGGACCCGCCCGCGCACGACGGCGCGGACCGCTTCCTCCGCCTTCACCCTCGGCAGACTGGCTACGACAGGCGCTGCTTTTCGACCGCCGCCAGCTTCTTTTTCAGCCGCGCGAGCTGTTTTTCCTGCTTCTCGGAGCGTTCGTAGCCGGGGTGGGCGATGTTCTCCGTCTCTTCCGGGTCGCTCTTGAGGTCGTACATCTCCCACTGCGGTTCCTTCGGGTCTTCCTTCGCCGTGTCGTAGTACTTGGCGAGCTTCCAGCGGCCTTCGCGGATGCTGACGATGTGGTTCGGCGGTTTCGGGTAGGGCCCGCTGTTCTGGCCGGACTGGTAATCGTCGTAGGTGAAGACGATGTAGTCCTGGACCGAGTCGTCCTTGCCGGGGTCGAGCACCACCGAGGAGTAGTCGACGCCCTGCCAGTTGCGCCGCGCTTCCTTCGGCGCCTTGGCGAGGCTGGCCAGGGTCGGCAGGAAGTCGACGTGGGAGACCATCGCCTCGGTCTTCAGCGGCCGCGGGAAGAGCTTCGGGTTCGAGTAGACGAGCGGAACCCGGATCGCCTCCTCGTAGAAGTTGAAGTTCTTCTGCCGCAGGCCGCCGTGGGTCAGGCCCATCTCACCGTGGTCGGCGGTGCGGACGATCAGCGTCTCGTCGAGCAGCCCCGTCTGTTCCAGCTTGTCGAGGACGTTGACCAGGTAGCTGTCGGAGGAGCGCATCAGGTTGCCGTAGTAGTTCAGGTAGCTGCGCTTTTCCGCCTTCGTCCTCGGCTTGCCGGTGAGGTTGAAGATCTTGAGGAATTCTTCCTGGACCTTGGGCTTGGTCGAGAGGTCTTCGCCGTTGGTCGCCGGCACCTCGATGTCGCCTTCGAGCCAGGTGCGGTCGTAGCCGGCTTCTTCGAAGGTGCGGCTCGGGTAGAAGAGGACGTCGTGCGGGTTGACCAGCGAGATCACCATGAAGAAGGGCTGCTGCTGGGCCGCGGTCGAGCTCAGGTACTGCATGACTCCCTCGTTGGCGCCTTCGCCGACCGAGTCGACGAAGCGGCCGTCGTTGTCGACGTAGCCGCCGCCGGCCTCGGGCACGGTCTGGTTGGCGCCGGCGTCCGGCGGGTTCCAGCGCAGGAAGCCGTACTTTTCGAGGTCGGCCGGGATCGCGTTGCCGGAGACCGCCGGTTTCGAACAGTGCCACTTGCCCTTGTAGACGACGTTGTAGCCGGCGGCCTTCATCACCGTGGCGAGGTTGGCGAATTCGGAGGGCAGCGGCAGGTTGACCTGGGGGTAGGTCGGTGAGATCGGTTCGCCCTTTTCGTTGACCGAGCCTTCGGCCGGCATGTCTTCCTCGAGCGTGTACCTGACCCCGTGCTGGGCCGGGAAGAAGCCGGTCATCAGGGTCGAGCGGGCCGGCGAGCACATGCAGGCGTTGGTGAAGGCGCGCTCGAAGCTGAGCCCGTGCTGCCGCAGCCGCCGCATCCCCGGCAGGTTCTGGCGCAGCCAGTCCTTGGGGAAGTGCTGGATCGCCCGTTCCTGGTCGGTGAGGAAGAGGATGATGTTCATCCCGGCGACGTTCTTCTTCCCCTTCGCCGCCCCCAGCGCCGCCTCGACGCCGGCGCCCTGCGCCAGCAGCGCCGCCGCCGCGGCGCTGGCGCCGCTGCCGAGCAGCTGTTTGCGCGTCAGCCCGTCGCGGCGCTCGTTCGATTCGCTCATTTGGTCCTCCTGAAGACGTCGACGGCGTTGCTGCCGAAGGAAGTCGAGTAGACGTTGCGGCCGTCGGGGCTGACGGCGATCGAGCTGACGCCCTTGAGCGCGCGGCCTCGCGCGCAGTCCGGCGAATGCGGCGCGACGCAGCCCGGCTTGCCCGGCTTCTGGGCGACGATGCCGGATTCGCGTTCGCGGTCGAGCACGTCGATCGCGCCGCTGGTGAAGGAGGCGACGTAGACGTTGGACCCGTCGGGCGAGAGGGCGATCCCCTCCGGCGCGGTCATCGCCCGCCCGAACGAGCAGCCGACCGCCCGCAGGTAGACGAGGCAGCCCGCGGTGCCGGGCTTCTGGGTGAGGACGCCGGCGGCGGAGCGGCTGAAGGAGGTGACGCTGTTGCTGAACAGCGAGGTCACGTAGACGTCGCGGCCGGCGGGCCCGATCGCGACCGCGTTGGCGCCGCTGATCTGGACGCCGGTGGTGCAGCCGCTGAGCGGGGCGTCGACGATGCAGCCGCCGGCCGGCTGGCTGAGGGCGCCGGTGGCGGTGTCGCGGTCGAGCGTGACGACGGCGTTGGAGAGCGCGCCGGCGACGAAGACGCTGGCGCCGTCGGGGCTGATCGCCATCCCCTCCGGGGCGCCGAGGGCAACGCCGGGCGCGCAGCCGGCGATCGCTTCGGCGACACAGCCTTCGGTTCCGGCCAGCTGGTACAGGGCGCCGTTTTTCGCCCGCTGGAAGCTGGCGACGGCGTTGCCGAAGAAGGAGCCGAGGTAGAGGTTGTTGCCGTCGGGGCTGAGCACGACGACGTCGGGGGCGACGAGGGCGCGGCCGAGGGCGCAGCCGGGAATCGGCACCCCGGAGACGCAGCCCATCCCCGGCGGCAGCTGCTTCAGCGCCCCGGTCGAGGTTTCGCGGCGGAAGACGGTGACCGAGTTGGCGGTGCGCGAGCTGGCGTAGAGGTAGCGGCCGTTGGAGCTGAGCGCGAGCGAGTTCGGGCCGTCGAGCCCGATCGCCCTGGCGCAGCCGTCGGCGCCTTTGGCGGCGATGCAGCCGCCGGCGCCGGCGGGCTGGGTCAGAGCGCCGGTCCTGCGGTCGCGGTCGAAGATCGCGATCGCGTCGCTTTTCGACGAGGCGACGTAGACGTTGAGGCCGTCGGCGCTGACCGCGATCGCCCGCGATCCCATGAACGGGCCGGGGCCCTGGAGGGCGCGGGCGGCGCCGCAGCTGCCGGTTCGCTTCGAGCGGTCGGCCAGGCAGCCGGCCTTGCCGGCGAGCTGTTTCAACGTGCCCTGCTTCTCCAGGCGCTGCTTGCCGATCGGCGGCTTGGCGGCGGCCGTCGCCGGCAGCGCCAGCGCGGCGAGAGCGAGGAGAGCGACGAACGTCCTGGGAGCGAGCCTGGCCAAGGCGGCGACCTTACCCCTTGCCGAGGACGCCGACGCGGAGGCCGAGCCACGGGTAGGTCGCGGTGTAGAAGGCGTTGTCCTGCGGCTGCAGACCGACCGCCGAGAGCCAGAGCTGGTAATCGGGCGCGTTGGCGATGCCGCCGTGCAGCCGCCGCCAGACGCGGGCGCCCCTCACCCCGAACGGGGGCGGGGTGATCGTGTCGGTCCACTCGACCGCGTTGCCGCCCTGGTCGAGCGTCCCCCAGGGCGAGACGGTGAGCGCCTGGCCGACCGTGCCGAGGCTGCCCTGGAAGGCCTTGGCGTAGCCGCTCGGGTCGATCCCGAAGGGGTTGACCGTCGCGCACGCTTCCGCCGACTGGGTCGAGGGGCACCAGCTCGGCGGCGTCGTTTCCGGGTTGTGGAAGGTCGCCAGCGGCTGCGTCACGGCGTTGGTGACGTTGCCGTTGGTCGGATCGAGCAGCGACTGCTGGGGCGCGGTCGCGTTGCCGTCGCCGAAGACGCCGGGGTTGGTCGGGTACTTCCAGTAGGAGTAGGTGCCGCCGCCGCTGGCGTCGTAGTAGGCGGCCTTGATCCACTCGTCCTGGCTCGGCAGGACGAAGCCGGACTTGTGGCCGCGCGTCGTCGCCCGCCTCGCCATCTCGTACATCCCGGTCTCGGTGCGGGGCGAGAGGCGGACCCTGTAGGTGATGTAGCGGAAGCCGTTCTCGGCGCTCGCCTGCTTGGAGAGGACGCGGCCGTTGTAGAGCGAGTTGACGAAACGGGCCGAGCGCAGGAAGTTGGCGAAGCCGTAGGGCTTGGCGGCCCATTCCGGCGAGGCGACCGAGTAGTGGCGACCGGGGCCGGCGGCGGCGGCGAAGTCGATCTGCCCGTATCTGGGCCAGGCGGTCGAGCTCTCGGTGGTGCTGTAGAGGCCGTGCCTGTTGGTGCCCTTCGGATCGGCGGTGTTGAGGAAGGCGACGTACTGGGCGACGGTGATCTCCAGCTGCCCGATCCCGAACCCGTAGTCGACGCTGCCGACTTCCATGCACTCGGGCGCTCGGGGGCCGGAGGGCGGCGGCGCTTCGCCGCAGGAGCGGTAGATCGCGTCGGTGAAGGGGACGATCCCGACAGCCGGGTTGCCGGGCGAGGCGACCCTCACCGTCTTCAGCTTCAGGACCGCCGGCTTCGGCGCGCCGAGCGACGTCGCCGGCGCCGCCAGCGCGGCCACGGCCAGCGCCAGCGCGAGCGCGAGCCGGCTTTGCAGAGATCTCGGAACCGCGTAACCCATCGTCATATAAATCCATATCGCATATCGAGTTGCGGTGCTTTAGCGAATCCATACTGAATATTGGAAATTGCTAAGTTTCTCGCATGGCCGCTCGAGCGAAGGCGCCTGGCGAAGACCGCCGCCTGGTCGGCTACGCGGGCGGCCGCGGCGACAAGCGACTGCCCGAACCGCCGAAGCAGGCGCGCGGGGTCGAGAAGCGCGAACGGCTCTACGCCGCCGCGGTCGCCCGCTTCCGCGAAGTGGGCGTGGCGGAGACCCGGGTCGAGGACGTGATCGCCGACGCCGGGGTCAGCTGGGCGACCTTCTTCCGCTACTTCCCGCGCAAGGAGGACGTCCTGATCGAGGCGGCCGCGCGGCACTTCCGCGCCCACGTCGTGCCGCCGGCCCGGCGCGCGGTCGGCGACCGCCGCACCAGCATGCGCAAGGCGACCGAGCGCGCCCTCGTCGCCATGCTCGCCGGCAGCGAGCTGCCCAAGCAGCTCCACATCCAGGCCTTCCTCGAGGTCTTCTCCCACCCCGCCCGCTTCGCGGTGATGGTCGACAACGGCCATCCCGCCCCGGTCGTCGGCCTGGTCGCCGAGCTGCTGAGCGAGGGACAGCGGCGCGGCGAGGTCGACCCCGGCGTCAACGCCGGCTTCGCCGCCCTCACCGTCGTCGCCGGGGCGATGTTCCCCGCGGTCCAGGTCGCCGCCGCCGGCGCCGACCCCGGCCAGAGCATCGGCCCCGCCCTCGACCTGCTCTGGTCCGGGCTGGCGACGAGCTAGGCGGATCCGCGGCCGAGGCGCGCGTCGAGCGCCCGCAGGCCGGCGAGGAAGTCCTCCTCCATCAGCCCGACCAGCTCGGCCTCGCGGTCGGGGGCGATCGAGAAGCGGAGGACCACTCGCCCAGGGTGCGGTCTCCAGGGGTGGCGCCTGGGTCGAGTCTGGCGAGATCGGCGCAGCCGACTTTCGCCCCACCCCAGCGGGGTCAGAGTCGGCTGCGCGAAAAACGAGGGCGGCTCGGGGCGCCTTTTGGTCGGTATGCGACCAAAAGGCGCCCCGCAGGGTGGAGCAGGGACGGGTCGCTCCCGGTTTAGGCGCGGCACCTGACGGAACCGGATATGCATCAGTGAACGAGCACCGGCGCCGCCCCCGGCTCGACCTCGGGGCCGCCGGGGCGCAGCATCAGCCCGGTCACCACCGCGCCGGCGAGGAAGATCGCCGCCGACCACCAGAAGGCGGTCGTGTAGCCGTGGACCGCGGCTTCGGCGACGACCTGCGGGTTGGGCTGGCGGCTGGCCAGGTAGGAGCCGACGGCGCTGGTCGAGAGCGTGCTCAGCAGCGCCGTGACTTGGGCCACAGCAGATTCAAGGCCAGGCCACCCATGACCAGCGCGGCGGCGCTGAGTTCATCGCCCGGCAAACCTTCACCCAGCCAGAGCGCGGCGGCGCCCATGCCGAACAAGGGCACTAGCAGCGCCATCGGCGTGATGGTGGCGGCCGGGTAGCGTGCCAGCAGCCAGCCCCAGGCGGCGTAGCCAAACAGCGAGTTGCCCAGGCCTGCCACGCCACCGCCGCCCAAACCACCGCATCGGCGCCGCGCAGACCCGCAGCCACCGCGTCCCAACCTTCAACCCACCATGAGAGCGCCGCCAGCGGCGGCACGGCAAACAGACTCGACCACACCACATACGCCACCATATTGACGCGCCCAGCCTCGCGCGCCACGATGTTGCCCCCCGCCGATGCCAGCGCGGCCAGC
>CAVPEX010000090.1:0-88532 GCA_963703585.1 uncultured Solirubrobacterales bacterium
GAGGATCTGGCGCGAATGGCTGGGACATGCACGTCCGGATTGAGGTTGTGAGGTATCCTTGTCGGCCATTCGATCGTTAACCTTGGAACTCTGGCCAGCAGCGACAATTCCCGTGTTCGGCCTCAATACACATTGGGCCATGCGCGTTTCCCGTATGACGAAATCAGAATGACAGAGATCGCACCATGAATACCAAAATGACCGATGCCGGGTTTTATAACGACAGGCATGGCATGACCATGCCTGGTGCGCGCCGTGCTTGACGGCGGGCTGTTTGGCTTCCTCCCTGAAAGCGAGGATTGTGCCGCCTGGCAACTGGGACAGACGCAGACGTTGACGGACAAGATCGAAGCCGAGTGGGACAAATACGGCAACCTGCCCAGCCGCCTGCCGCCCGACCTGCGCGAGCGCCACACCGCCCTGTACACGATGGCCACGGAACGCGCGCGCGAAATGGGCTGGGACCCCGAGCTCGGCGAAGACGAGTAAACCCCCGGCGGGGATGACCCCTGCCGCCTGCCAACCTGCCTGCCTCCCCCTGATGGAACTGACCCCGCCCTTATTGCAACTTGCCACCCAGGCGCTCGATCTGGTGCTGGACTTCAAGCGCCCGGCCGACGCCGTACTGTCGGCGTTCTTCCGCGAGCACAAAAAGCTCGGCCCGCGCGAGCGTGCGTTCGTGGCCGAAGCCGTGTTCGGCGTATTGCGGCGCTATCGCTATCTGTCGGTGGTGGTGCCGGCGGCCAATCCGCGCACGCTGATCATCGCCTGGCTGATCAAGATGCGCGGCATGAGCGGAGCGACGCTGGAGAAATTCGCCAAGCCCGAACTGATCGACCACATTCGCAACGCCAAGACGGACGATCTGCCGTTGGCGATGAATGCGGAACTGCCCGACTGGGTGGTCGAGAAACTGCAGCCGGTCGATGAGCGACGCCGACATCCTCGTGCTCGGCCGCGCCCTGCAGCAGCCGGCGCCGCTCGACGTGCGGGTCAACGCGCACAAGGCCGGCCGCGACACCGTGCTGGCGCAGTTGCGCGAGGAAGGGCTTCGCGGTCGAGCCGACGCCGTATTCGCCGTGGGGCATCCGCTTCAAGGAGCATCCGGCGATCAACCGCCATCCGCTGTTTCTCGACGGCAGCCTGGAAGTGCAGGACGAGGGCAGCCAGTTGCTGGCGCTTGCTGCTCGGGCGCGCGGCGCGGCGAGATGGTGTGCGACTTTCTGCGCCGGCGCCGGCGGCAAGACGCTCGCCATCGGCGCGATGATGGCGTCGAGCGGGCGCCTGTATGCCTTCGACGTGGCGGAAAAGCGGCTCGCCAAGCTGAAGCCGCGGCTGGCGCGCTCGGGCCTGTCCAACGTGATGCCGCAACTGATCGCCTCCGAGAACGACACCCGGGTGAAGCGGCTGGCGGGCAAGCTCGACCGCGTGCTGGTCGACGCGCCGTGTTCCGGGCCTGGGCACCCTGCGCCGCAACCCCGACCTGAAATTCCGCCAGTCGCCCGAGAGCGTGGCGGAGCTGACGCAGAAGCAGACGTCGATCCTGCGCGCGGCGGCGAAGCTGCTGAAGCCCGGCGGCCGGCTGGTGTACGCCACCTGCAGCCTGTTGCCGGAGGAAAACGAAGCCATCGTCGAGACGCTGCTGGCGGAGGGCGGATTCGCCCTGTTGCCGGTCAATGAACTGCTGGCGCAGAACAAGATCGATCTCGATACCGGCGCCATGCTGAAGCTGTCGCCCGCCGTGCACGGAACGGACGGCTTTTTCGCGGCGGTTCTGGTCAAGGCCGCTGGCTTGACCCATTCGGGCTTTGCAGTTATCAATGCGGCGTTCCTCCCGGCCGGTTCGATAGTCTGACATGGCCGCTACACCTTTCCATCCCGATGCGCTCGGCACGTTGTGCGGCCTGTTCCGTGCGCGCGTCGCGGCGACGCCGGACCAGGTTGCCTACCGCCAGTTCGACGAGGCGCGCGACACCTGGGTGAGTTTCACCTGGGCCGAGGTGGCGACCGAGGTGGCGCGCTGGCAGGCTGCGCTGGCGAAGGAGGGCCTGGTTCCCGGCGACCGCGTGGCGGTGATGCTGAAAAACAGCGTCGAGTGGGTGATTTTCGACCAGGCCGCGCTGGCGCTGGGTCTGGTCACGGTGCCCCTGTATCTCGACGACCGCCCGGACAGCGCGGCCTACATCCTCAATCATTCCGGCGCCAGGCTGCTGCTGGTCGAAGGCAAATTCCAGCACAGGAAACTGGCCGAAATCGCCGGCTCGGCCACACCCTGCAGCGCATCGTCAGCCTGATTGCGCCGGAAAACGGCCTGGTGGAGCTGGAGCACGCGTTTCGTGGTGGCGGCCGACTGGCTGGCCGGCGCTGCGGGGACGCCGGTTCCCGAACGTCATCTCACCCCCGACCTGCTGGCCAGCATCGTCTACACCTCGGGCACCACCGGGCGACCCAAGGGCGTGATGCTGACGCACGAGAACCTCTTGTGGAACGCGTTCTACTCATCGCAGTGCGCCGATTTCGAGCCACACGAGGTGTTTTCTGTCCTTTCTGCCCTTGTCGCACACGCTGGAACGCACCGGCGGGCTATTACCTGCCGATGCTGGTCGGCGCCGAGGTCGCCTATGCGCGCTCCATCGCCCAGCTGGCGCAGGATCTGCAGGCCATCCGCCCGACCGTGCTGATTTCGGTGCCGCGCATCTACGAGCGGGTGTACGGCCGCATCCAGGACGGCCTGGGGAAAAAGAAGCCCGCTCGCCCGCCAGGCTGTTCAGCCTGGCGGTGCGGGTCGGCTGGCGGCGCTTCGAGCGCGGCCAGGGGCGGGCAAATTGGCATCCCGAACTGCTGCTGTGGCCGCTGCTCGACAGGCTGGTGGCGCGCACGGTGACGGAAAAGCTGGGCGGGCGACTGCGCCTGGCGATTTCCGGCGGCGCGGCGCTGTCACCCGAGATCGCGCGCGTGTTCATCGGCCTCGGCGTGCCGATCTATCAGGGCTACGGCCTCACCGAAACCAGCCCGGTGGTGTGCGTCAACCGCCCCGACTCCAACGTGCCGGCCAGCATCGGCCCGCCGCTGCCCGGCGTCGAGGTGAAGATCGGCGACAACGACGAACTGCTCACGCGCAGCCGTTGCGTGATGCGCGGCTACTGGAAGGACGAGGCGGCCACCCGCACCATGATCGACAGCGAGGGCTGGCTGCACAGCGGCGACAAGGCGCGCCGGGACGCCAGCGGCCATTACGCGATCGTCGGGCGCATCAAGGACATCATCGTGCTGAACAATGGCGAGAAGGTGTCGCCCACCGACATGGAATCCGCCATCCTGCTCGACCCGCTGTTCGAACAGGTGATGGTCGTCGGCGAAGGCAGACCCTATCTGGCCGCGCTGACCGTATTGAACGAGGAACACTGGCAGGAATTTGCCGCCAGCCTCGATGTCGATCCCGGCCATTCCGCGGCATTGCGCGACCCCAGGGTGATGAAGGCGCTGACCCAGCGCGTGGCGCACCATCTCAAGCACTTTCCGGGCTATGCCCAGATCCGCCGGCTGCATCCCGAACTCAAGCCATGGACGCTGGAGGACGGCCTCCTGACCCCCACGCTCAAGGTCAAACGCAACGCAGGTGCTCGACCGTTACCGCGCGGCGGTCGAGGCCATGTATGCGGATTTCGCGCGCTGATCACATTCAAACATCAGGGAGTATCTTCATGCCTTCATTTTCTCGTAACCGTCTGATGCTCGGCCTGGCTCTGGCCGGATTTGCCAACCTGGCGCCAGGCCGCCGGCTTTGCGCTGGTCGAGCAGAACGCCAGCGGCCTGGGCAATGCCTATGCCGGCCAGGCCGCCAGTGCGCAGGATGCCAGCACGATATTCTTCAATCCGGCCGGGATGACACTGCTGCCCGACCGGCAGGTCGTGGTGGCCGGCCACCTGATCAAGCCGCAAGTCGAGTTCAGTGGAACCGTGAGTCCTGCGATCGGGGGTGGCAACGGCGGTGATGCGGGCGATTTCGCCCTCGTCCCGAATGCCTACGTCGCTTTTCGGCTGACGCCGGATGTGTATCTCGGAATCGGCCTCAATGCGCCATTCGGCCTGAAGACCGAATACGACAGCACCTGGAAAGGACGCACCCAGGCGATCAAGTCCGAAGTCAAGACGATCAACCTCAATCCCTCGATCGCCTGGAAAGCGAGCGAAACGCTTTCGCTGGGCGCCGGGCTCAACATCCAGTATGCGGAGGCGACGCTGACCAACTTCGCCGGCTCGCGGGGTACGGCAAAAGTCCATGGCGACGATTACGGCTGGGGGTTTAATCTGGGCATATTGTGGCAGCCGAGCAATGCTACCGCTCATGACCGCACGACTGCGGATCGGCAGGACGCAGTCGACCAGACGTCGCCGGTCCACCTCATGTAGAGGTTCGTTGATTCTTCGCTGGCGTGGCCGAGGCACTGGTGGCGATCGTCGGCAGCGGGACTGCTGCGGCCAGCAGCCGAGATGCGGCGTTGTGGCGCAGTAACCGGGTGCCCGCTTTCGGTTGGTTGACTCCCGCTTTCCGGAACGTCTGGGTGGTCACTTGGTGCACCGCGGCGTGATCGCCCAGCCCGGTGTGTGGGGCTTTCGAACGCAGGACAGGTCATCATCGCCCGGAGGCGCGCCGGTCCGTCGAGCACATAGGAGGCCAGCTTGCCCAGCAGCAGCGCGGGCAACGGAAGCGTCAGCGGGTTGCCCGTCTTCCGCACTGCACGATCCCGATCATATCTGCGCGCCAGTCGACATCACCGACCCGCAGCGCCACGATGTCTCACAGGCCCGGTTCCCCTGTCCCACAGTGCGAGCAAGGTGATCGCGGCGTCGCGCTGACCACCCCCGACGACAAGCGCGAACACGAACGATCGACGTGCGGACGATCATGCGCGACGCCGGCTCCGCCCTGATGGGGGTCGGCTCGGCCTCCGGCGAGGCCCGCGCCCTCGACGCCGCCAAGGCGGCGATCACCTCGCCGCTGATCGAGGAGTCGATCAAAGGCGCGACCGGGATGCTGCTGAACATCACCGGCCCCGAGGACCTCGGCCTGTTCGAGGTCAACGAGGCGGCGCAGCTGGTCCAGGCCGAGGCCGACGACAACGCCAACATCATCTTCGGCTCCGTCGTCGACCAGTCGATGCGCGACGAGGTCCGGGTGACCGTGATCGCCACCGGCTTCGAGGGCTTCGAGCTCCTCGCCCGCTCGCCGCAGCGGGTCCGCCGCCGCTACGAGAGCCGCCCGCGGGTCTCCGCCGAGGACACCGACATCCGCAAACTTCGCGTTTCGGATGAGGACATCGACGTCCCGGGCTTCTTGAAGGAATAGCGCTGGTGAGGGTCCCCGCGATCGCGGGGTTGCCTCAAATAGGCTGCGCGGCGTGAGCGAGCAGGCGACCCGGCGCACCCCTCTCTACGAGCAGCATGTGGTTCTCGGCGCCAGGCTGGTGCCGTTTGCCGGCTGGGAGATGCCGGTGCAGTACGAGGGGATCCGCGAGGAGCACAGCGCGGTCCGCACCCACGTCGGCATGTTCGACGTCTCCCACATGGGCGAGGTCGAGGTCGAGGGGCCGGGCGCGCTGGCCTTCCTGCAGCGGACGCTCTCCAACGACATCGCCAGGGTCGAGGTCGGCGGCGCCCAGTACTCCTGCCTCTGCAATGAGGAGGGCGGCGTCATCGACGACCTCTTCCTCTACCGGCTCGGCGGCGACCGCTACCTGATCGTCACCAACGCCGCCAACCACGAGACCGACCTCGCCTGGCTCGGGCGCTGGAGCCGCGAGTTCGACGCCGCCGTCCGCGACGTCGCCGACCGCTACGCGATGCTCGCCGTGCAGGGACCGCACGCCCGCCAGGTGCTCTCGCACGCGCTGACGATCGAGCTGCCGCTGCGGTTGCACGTCTCCCACGCCCAGGTCGGCCGCCGCCCGGCGCTCGTCTGCGGCACCGGCTACACCGGCGAGGACGGGGTCGAGATGCTGATCGACCCCGAGGTGGCGCCGCCGATCTGGAAAGAGCTGCTCGACGCCGGCGTCGTCCCCTGCGGGCTCGGCGCCCGCGACACGCTGCGGCTCGAGGTCTGCTTCCCGCTGCACGGCAGCGACCTCAGCACCGAGCGCAACCCGATCGAGGCCGGGCTCGGCTGGTGCTGCAAGGAGGAGACGGGGTTCCTCGGCTCCGAGGTCGTCGCCCGCGCCCGCGCCGAGGGCACCGCCGAGAAGCTGGCCCCGTTCCTGATCGAAGGCCCCGGCATCCCCCGCGACGGCAACCCGGTCCTGCACGAGGGCGAAGCGGCCGGGGTCGTCAGCAGCGGCACCTACTCGCCTTCGCTCGAGGTGGGGGCGGGCATGGCCTACGTCCGCGCCGACCTCGCCGTGCCGGGAACCCACGTCGAAATCGACGTGCGCGGCAAGCATCGGCCCGCCCGGATAGCTTCCAAGCCCCTGTACGAGAGAAGGAGCTGAGCCGTGCCCGACGCCACCTACCCAGACGACCTCCGCTACCACGACCAGCATGACTGGGTGCGGCTGGAGGGCGACGAGCACGCCGTCTTCGGGATCACCTGGTACGCGCAGGACTCGCTCGGCGAGGTGGTCTTCTTCGACCCGCCGGAGGTCGGCACGGCGATCCACAAAGACGCCTCCTATGCCGAGGTCGAGTCGGTGAAGGCGGTCTCCGACGTGATCGCGCCGATGTCGGGCGAGATCGTCGAGGTCAACGACGCGCTCCAGGACGCGCCGGAGAAGATCAACGAGGACCCCTACGGCGAGGGCTGGCTGATCAAGGTCAAGCTGGGCGCGCCGCAGGAGTACGAGGCGCTGCTCGGCGCCGAGGAATACCGCAAGCTGCTGGATTCCTAGCCCGGCAGCCCGGCCACCCGCTTCCGTAGCCTTACCGACGTGACCCGCTACACGTCCGCCACGCCCGACGACCGGGCGGAGATGCTGGAGACGATCGGCGTCGACTCGCCGGACGAGCTCTTCGCCCAGATCCCCGAGCCGCTCCGTCTCGGCCGCCCGCTGGCGTTGCCGCAGGGCCTCAGCGAGGCCGAGGTCTACGAGCGCCTGGCGGCGCTGGCCGGCCGCAACGCCGACGCCGAAGCCGAGGTCTGCTTCGTCGGCGCCGGGATGTACGACCACTACGTGCCGGCGATCGTCGACGCGATCACCTCGCGCTCCGAGTTCCTCACGCCCTACACGCCCTACCAGCCGGAGATCTCCCAGGGCGGGCTGCAGGTGATGTTCGAGTACCAGACGGCGATGACCGAGCTGACCGGGCTGCCCGTCTCCAACGCCGGCCTCTACGAGGGGCCGTCCTCGGTCGCCTCGGCCGGCTACCTGGCGATCGGTGCGACGAAAAAACGCCGCTTCGTCGTCTCCCGCGGCGTGCACCCGCACAGCCGCGAGACGCTCGCCACCTACTCGGAGGGCTACGGCGCCGAGCTGGTCGAGGTCGGGCTCGAGGGCGGGCTGACCGACGCCGCCGCCCTCGCCGCGGCGGTCGACGACGAGACCGCCGCCGTCTTCCTGCAGAGCCCCAACTTCCTCGGCGCGGTCGAGGACGTCGAGGCGCTCGGCGCCGCGGCGAAGGAGCACGGGGCGCTGCTCGTCGTCGCCTGCGACCCGATGACGCTGGGGATCCTGCGCCCGCCGGGCGAGTGCGGCGCCGACGTCGCCCTCGGCGAGGGCCAGCCGCTCGGCAACCGCCTCGACTTCGGCGGCCCCTCGTTCGGGTTCTTCTGCGCGACCGAGGAGCAGATCCGCCGCATGCCGGGACGGATCGCCGGCGAGACCGAGGACGTCGACGGCCGCCGCGGCTTCGTCCTCGCGCTGCAGACCCGCGAGCAGCACATCCGCCGCGAGAAGGCGACCAACAACATCTGCACCGCGCAGGCGCTGAACGCGCTGGGGGCGATGGTCCACCTCGCCTGGCTCGGCCGCGAGGGCTTCCGCGAGCTCGGCGAGCTGCTGGTCCGGCGCACCGCCTACGCCCGGGAGCGCCTCGCCGCGGTCGAGGGGGTCGAGCTGCTGCACACCGCGCCGGTCGCGCGCGAGTTCGCCGTCCGCCTCGACGCCCCGGTCGGCGCCGTCCTCGACCGCTGCGCCGAGCGCGGCATCGCCGCCGGCTACCCGCTCGGCCGCGAGTACCCCGAGTACGAGGACGGCCTGCTGGTCGCGATCACCGAGCGCCGCAGCCGCGAGCAGATCGACGACCTCGCCGAGGCCCTCGGCGCCGCCATCGCCGCCGAGCGGGGTGTCGAGTTTCCTTCGGATAGCGAAAGAAACTCGACACTCGCGGAGGGGGTCTCGTGACGCTGACCCAGACCCCGATGCAGGCGGAAGCGGCCCGCACGATCTATGAGAAGTCGAAGCCCGGGCGGCGTGCGGCGGTGCTCCCCGACGCCGGCGTGCCCGAGCGGCCGCTGCAGGAGCTGATCCCGGCCAACCTGCTGCGGGCCGAGCCGCCGCGGCTGCCGGAGATCGCCGAGCCGGAGATCGTCCGCCACTACAACAAGCTCTCGCGTCGCAACTTCGACCTCGACAGCGGCTTCTACCCGCTCGGCTCCTGCACGATGAAGCACAACCCGCGCCTCAACGAGCGGGTGGCGGCGCTGCCCGGCCACGCCCGGCTGCACCCGGCGCAGGACCCGCGCCGGGCGCAGGGCGCGTTGGAGCTGATGTGGCTGCTGCAGCAGTCGCTGGGCGAGATCTGCGGCCTGCCGCACGTCAGCCTGCAGCCCTCGGCCGGCTCCCACGGCGAGCTCGCCGGCCTGCTGCTGACCCGCGCCTACCACGCCGACCGCGGCGAAGAGCGGACCAAGGTCCTGGCTCCGGACACCTCGCACGGGACCAACCCGGCCTCGGTGACGATGGCCGGTTACGAGGTGGTCAAAGTCGCCACCAACGAGCGTGGCGGGGTGGAGATGGACGACCTGCGGGCCAAGCTCGCGGAGAACGCCGGCGAGGTCGCCTGCCTGATGCTGACCAACCCCAACACGCTCGGGCTCTTCGACGAGAACATCGCCGAGATCGCCTCGCTGATCCACGCGGCGGGGGGGACGCTCTACTACGACGGCGCCAACCTCAACGCGGTGATGGGCCACTCGCGCCCCGGCGACATGGGCTTCGACATCGTCCACGTCAACCTGCACAAGTCCTTCAGCCAGCCGCACGGCGGCGGCGGTCCCGGCGCCGGCCCGATCGCCGTCTCCGACCGCGTCGAGCCCTTCCTTCCACGCCCCCAGGTGGTCCGCCGCGAGGGCTCCAACGGCCACGGCCCGAGCTTCGACCTCGACTTCGAGCGGCCCAAGTCGATCGGCCGCCTGCGCGGCTTCCAGGGCAACTTCGGCGTCTTCGTCCGCTCCTACGCCTACATCCTCAGCCTCGGCGCCGACGGCCTCGCGGAGGCCTCGGAGACCGCCGTCCTCAACGCCAACTACCTGAAGGCGCGCCTCGCCGAGGGCCGCGCCGGCGAGCGCCTGCCGGTCGCCTTCGACCGCCACTGCATGCACGAGTTCGTCCTCTCCGGCAAGCCGATGAAGAAGGAGCTCGGCCTCGCCACCCTCGACCTCGCCAAGCGCCTGCTCGACTTCGGCTTCCACCCGCCGACCGTCTACTTCCCGCTGCTGGTCGAGGAGGCGCTGATGGTCGAGCCGACCGAGACCGAGACGAAGGAGAGCCTCGACGCCTTCGCCGACGCGATCGAGCAGATCCTCGCCGAGGCCGAGTCCGACCCCGGGCTGGCGAAGAACGCCCCCTACACGACCCCGGTCCGCCGCCTCGACGAGGTCAAGGCGACTCGCCGGCCGGTCGTCCGCCAGCCGCTCTGAGGCGATCCGGCCGGCGCACTTCGGCGTCCTCGGTCGCTTGTGTGCGGAGCACACGGCGCTCCCTGCGTCCTTGAACCGCTTGGCCGGATCGCCTCAGAGCTCCGGCAGCTCCTGCTCCAGCTCCAGCACCGGGGCGAAGAGGTCGCCGTGGCGCTCGACCCGCTCCAGCACCTCGCCCGCTTCGAAGACGAGCGAGGCGGCGTCCTCGTTCTCGGCGCAGCGCTCGACCTCCTCCCAGGTCAGCGGCGTCGAGGCGGTCGGGCGTTCGCGGGCGCGCAGCGAGTAGACGGCGATCGTCGTTTTGCTGCGGTGGTTCTGGGACCAGTCGACGAAGACCTTGCCGCCGCGTTCGACCCTTTTCATCTTCGAGATGACGAGGTCCGGGGTCTGCTTTTCCAGCAGCTGGGCGATCGCTTTGGCGAACGGTTTGGTGACGTCGTAGCTGACGTCCTTCCGGTTCAGCGGGACGTAGACCTGCATCCCCTTCGAGCCCGACGTCTTGGGGAAGCTCTTGACGCCGAAGTGGCCGAACATCTCGCGCAGGCGCAGCGCCACCCGGCAGCACGCGACGACGTTGGCCGGCGGCCCGGGGTCGAGGTCGAAGGCCAGCACCGTCGGCCGGGTCGGCGCCCGGCCGAGCGAGAGCGAGGGATGCAGCTCGACCGCAGCCAGCTGCGCCATCCAGATCAGCGTCGGCCGGCTGTCGCAGACACAGAAGTCGATCTTGCCGGCATGCGGCCCGGCGACGACGCTCGTCGTCTTCACCCATTTCGGCCGGTGCTTGGGGCAGCGCTTCTCGAAGAAGGCGGAGTCGAGGTCGTCGACCCCTTCCGGGAAGCGGCGCAGCGTCACCGCCCGGCCGCGCAGGTGGGGGACCATCGCCTCGGCGACCCGCGCGTAATAGTCGACCATCTCGCCCTTGGTGAAGCCCGCCTGCGGGTACAGCACCTTGTCGAGGTTGGTGAGCTTCAGCTCACGTCCGTCGACCTCGACCACTCGGCTCGAGGCCACGGGCTACTTCGAGGACTTCGCTTTGGCCCGCGACGAGGAGCTTTTCGATTTCGTCGCTTCGGTCTTTTTCGCCGGCGCTTTGCGTTTCTTCTCGGCCGGTTTCCGCGCCGGCTTGCGCTCCTTGACGGCGGCGATGCTCTCCTCCAGCGCCGCCATCAGGTCCGGCGCCTTGGTCGCCTTCGGCGCCTCCGCCTCGGGAGCGACGATCTCCTTGCCTTCGGCCTTGCGTTCGATCAGCCCCAGCAGCTCCTCGCGGTACTCGTCGCGGTAGTCGGCCGGCTTGAACTTGGTGCTGAGCGACTCGATCAGCTGTTCCGCCATCTGCTGCTCGCGTTTGGCGACCTTCGGCTTGCCCTCGGGGAGCACGTCGTCGAGCTCGCTCGCCGGCACCACCTCGTCGGCGAAGCGCATCGTGGTCAGGGTGAGGACGGCGCCGCTGGCGCGGATCGCCGCCAGGTGCTCCTTGTTGCGGAAGACGAAGCGGGCGATCGCCGCCTTGCCCGAGGATTCCATCGCCGCCGCCAGCAGCGAGTAGGCCTTCTCGGCGCCCGCGGCGGGGCCGAGGTAGTAGGGGCTGTCGAAGTACATCGGGTCGATTTCCCCGATGTCGACGAAGTCCTGGACGTCGATCGCGCGCGTCTTCTCCGGCGCCAGCGCCGACATCTCGTCCTTGCTCAGCGGCACGTAGTTGCCGGGCGTGATCTCGAAGGCTTTGACGATCTCGTCGTGGGGGACCTCCTCGTCGGTGCCCTCGGCGACGCGGCGGTGTTTGATCCGGGCGCTGTCGGAGCCGCGGATCTCGCGCAGGGCGATGTTGCGCCGCGCCACCGCGCTGTAGAGCTTCACGGGCACGTTGAGGAGCCCAAAGCTGATCGAACCGCTCCAGATTGCTCTCGCCATCGGCAGATCACCTACCCGGATTGTTCCAGTCGATTCCCGGACCGGCGAGGTGGTGCCGCGGCGCGGGAGCCATCTTGCGGGATCATGGCCGCGTGCTGTTCTCGCTGCGAGAGGTAGGGCTCACCCGCGGCGGCCGCGCCGTCCTCGACTCGGTCAGCGCCGAGATTCCCGCAGGGGCGACCGCGATCATCGGCCCCTCCGGCAGCGGCAAGTCGACGCTGCTGCGGCTGCTCAACCGCCTCGCCGACCCCGACCGCGGCGAGATCTCCTACCGCGGCCGGCCGCTGAGCAGCTACGAGCCGCTGGCGCTGCGGCGCGAGGTCTCGCTGGTGCCGCAGCTGCCGGCGCTGCTGGAGGGCACGGTCGAATCCAACCTCGCCTACGCGGCGCGGCTGGCCGGCGAGGAGCTCGACGCCGGCCGCTCGCTGCGGCTCGCCGGCCTCGGCCCCGAGTTCGCCGAGCGCGACGTCGCCAAGCTCTCGGTCGGCGAGCAGCAGCGGGCGATGCTGGCGCGCGCCCTCGCCCAGCGCCCGTCGGTCCTCCTCCTCGACGAGCCGACCTCGGCGCTCGACCACGCCGCCCGCGACGCGATCGAGGCGGCGCTGGCGGAGCTGCGGCGCGAGCTGGAGATCTCGATCGTCCTCGTCAGCCACGACCCCGAGCAGGCGCGGCGGCTCGGCGACTGGGTGGTGCGGCTGGAGTCGGGGCGCGTCGCCGGTTGCGGGCCGCTGGCGCAGGTGCTGGCGTGAAGGCGCCGCTTGCGGCCCAGGCCGCGGCGACCTCGGTCCACCTCGACCTTTGGCAGGTCGCCGCCTCGCTGATCCTGGTCGCGCTGGCGGCGGCGATCTCGCGCTGGTGGCGGGCCGGCCTCGAGGGCGACATCGTCGTCGCCAGCGTCCGCTCGATCATCCAGCTGACGCTGGTCGGCTACGCGATCAAGCTGATCTTCGAGGCCGACACGATCTGGCTGGTGCTGGCGCTGCTGGCGGTGATGGTCCTGTTCGGGGCGTTCACCGCCCGCCACCGGGCGGACAAGGTGCCGCGCTCCTTCGGCCCGCTGCTGATCGCCCTGGCGCTGGCCGGGGCCAGCACGCTCGGCCTCGTCGTCGCCCTCGGCATCTTCGAAGCGACGCCGCGGTATCTCGTTCCGGTCGGCGGCATGGTGATCGGCAACGCGATGACCGCCTCGGCGGTGGCGCTGAACCGGCTCGGGGACGAGATGACCGAGTCGCGGGCGCGGATCGAGGCGACCCTCTCGCTCGGCGCCACCGCCGGCGAAGCGGCGATGCCGATCGTCCGCCGAGCCCTGCGCTCGGGGATGATCACCCTGGTCGACTCGACGAAGACCACCGGCCTGATCTTCTTCCCGGGGACGATGGTCGGGATGCTGCTCGCCGGCGCCGAACCGACCGACGCAGTGCGCCTACAGCTGATCCTCCTCTACACGCTGCTCGGCAGCGTCGCGATCTCCGCCCTGGTCGCGACCACGCTGGCCTACCGCAACTTCTTCACCCCGGCCCAGCAGCTGCGCGAACTGGAGCCCTGACGCCGCGCTCGGCGGCGCCGCTGGCGTGCTCAGCCGCTGCCGCCGACGAAGGGCCGGCAGCACCAGCCCTCGACGCCGGGGAAGGCGACGGCGCCGCCGCCGGGGGCGAACTGGCGGGCGACGTCGCCGACCGCCCGCACCCGCCCGGCCCCGGCGGCGGGCACGAAGAGCCACTGGTCGGCGTCGGGCCAGGAGATCAGCAGGCGGCTGCCGTCGGGCGAGAAGGCGAGCGCCGCGAGCCGGCCCGGGGTGGCGAAGAGGCGCCGCGGCGCGCCGCCCGCGACCGGCGCCAGCAGGACCAGGCTGCGCCGCGAGGCGGCCCGGCCCAGGGTGACGAGGACGGCGAGCGAGTCGCCGTCGGGCGAGAGCGCCGCGTCGCGGACGCGGGCGCCGGGCGGCAGCGGCACTCGTCGAGGGGGGCCGATGTCGAGCCCGCTGAGGAGCTTCCGGACGGTCAGCGGGCGCAGGCGCACGGCGCTCGCCGAGGCCTCCAGCAACCAGCCGCCGCTGGACGATTCCGCCGCCGGTCCCGCCGCGGCGCCCCATTCGAGCCGGTCGACTCCGGGCAGCGCCGGCGCCGAGCCGACGACGCTGCTGTCGAGCGCGTTGGCGACGCGGAGGCCGCCACCGCGGTCGACGTAGGCGAGCAGCGCCAGGCCCCGCGGCGACCAGGCCGGGGCGACCGGCGCCACGGCGGGGTCGAGCGCCTCGTCGCCCTCGCCGTCGGCCCCGACCACGCGCAGCTCGTCCCCGGCCCGGTAGGCGATCTCCAGCCCCGAGGGCGACCAGCGCGGATCGGCGACCGGCGCTGGCGCCGAAAGCGACCAGTGGGGCATCCCGTCCGGCTCGACCGCGGTCAGGGTGCGGCCGGAGGCGGCGCCGACGAAGAGCCCGCGCGGGGACCAGGTCGCCTCCCTGTAGGCGCCGAGCAGGCGCCGCGAGCCGTCCGGCTGCACCACCCAGGGCCCGGCCGCGCTCTGCACCAGCAGCCGGCCGCCGCCGGGGATCTCGGTCAGCCCGGGCTCGGCGTCGGGGACGCCGGCGGTGAAGACGTCGTCGACCCAGTCGCGGACCCTGGCCCCCGTCGGCGAGAGCAGCAGCGCCGCCAGCAGGGCGGCGATCGCCAGCGCCAGCGCCAGCCGCGGCAGCGGCGAGCGCCGCTCCGGCTGCCGCTCGGCGAAGGCCGCCCGCGCGACCTCGAGCCCGCGCCGCCGGGCCGCCTCGGCGCCGGGGACCGGCGCCTCGCGCAGCAGCTGGCGCAGCCGCGCCTCCTGCGGCCGGGCGCGGCTCATCCCTCCATCTCGATCAGCTCGCGCAGCCGGTCGAGGCCGCGGCGCAGGCGCGAGTTGACGGTGCCGCGCGGCAGGTCCAGCATCCGCGCGATCTCGCCCGGCGTGTAGTCGAGCAGGTAGCGGAGGACGACGGCCCCGCGCTGGTCGGCCGGCAGCTCGGCCAGGGCCGCCATCAGCTCGCCGCCGATCGCGTCGGGCGCCGGCGCCGCCGCGGGACGCTCCTCCGGCTCGCCGGCCTTGCGCCGCAGCGCCTCCCGCCGCGCCCAGTCGATCGCCCGGTTGACGACGATCCGGTGCAGCCAGGGGGCGAAGGGACGGCGGCGATCGAAGCGGTCGAGCGCGTCGACGGCGGCGAGGAAGGCGTCCTGGGCGATGTCCTCCGCCGCGGCGGCGTCGTGGACGACGAGGTAGGCGGCGCGGTGGGCGCGCCGCCAGTGGGCGGAGTAGAGCCCGGCGAGGGCGTCCCTCGACCCCCGCTGGGCCTCGCGGACGAGCTTTCTGTCCAGGCGGGCCGGGGGCGGCTCCCGCCAGCCCACCTCCTCGACCGCGCCGCCCTCAGTGCCCAACCCTCACCTCCTCCGCGGGACATCTCAATCTTCGCCCACCCTCCGTGCCAGGCGCACCACCGCCTCGCCGAGGCGCGCCTCGAGCTCGCCTCCGAGCGGCCCCTGCGGCAGCTCGACGACGAAGGAGCTGGTGCCGGGGAAGCGGTGGTTCTGCCAGTTCGGCCCGGTCCCGGCCGGCCAGGGCAGCAGCCGGAACGGCATCCGCGCCAGCCGCGCGAAGCGGCGCGCGGCGGGGACGCTCTGGCCCCAGGCGCGGACGAAGAGGCGGGGGCCGCTGTGCTGGTGGAACCAGATCGTCGCCTCCGGCTCGACGCCGCGGACGATCCGCGCCGCCAGCCGCGTCTCCGGCTCCGAGAAGGGGCGCGGCCCCGAGTACTGGGGGTCGCCACGGTTGCCGATCGGCCTCCAGCCGGCGGCGAAGCTGCGGTTGAGGTCGACGCCGCGGCCGTTCTGGCGCGCGCCGAGCGCCGCCCCGTCGGGGTCGAGGTTGGGGACGACGTAGACGTCGGAGTGGGGATCGGGGCAGCCCGCCGACAGCGACGACGCCGGCCGGATGCCGCTGGCCGCGCACTCGTCGCCGTGGATGCAGCCGAAGACCAGCAGCTCGCCGTCGATCGCCGGGTCGCCGTCGATCGCCGGGTCGCCGACCTGGCGCAGCGCGATCGGCCTGCCGCCGGCCGAGCGGCCGACCACGTCCTCGCGGAGCAGCACGTTGCCGGGGTGCCGCGGGGCCTGGCTGAAGGCGAGAAGGGGGTCGGGGCCTGGGTCTCTCAGCGCGGCGAGCTTCGCTCCCGCACCCCCGTCGCCCGGGCCGAGTGCCGCCGCCAGGGCGAGCAGTAAGGCGAGCGCGGTCATCCCTGCTCCAGCGGCTGGCGCGGCGCCCGCTGGCGACGGGCGAGGAGCCAGATCGCGGCGAGCGCCAGCGCCGCGGCGAGCGCCCCGATCGCCAGCCGCGGCGCGCCGCCGCCGCCCGAGCCCGCGGCCGCCGGCGCCGGCTTGCGGACCGCGAAGCTCCGCGTGTCGATCCTCAGCAGCGTTTGCGTCTGGGGACGTTCCTGCGGTCGCCGGGTGGAGGTCCCGCCGCTGAGGACGGCGAGCTCGCGCCCGGAGTCGGCCAGCCCCAGCCCCAGCCCGAAGACGTCGCGCCGGCCCTCCAGTTGCGGCAGGTCGATGCAGACGGCCCGCGCGAGGACGGTGTCGAGCGCGTGCAGGAACGGCTCGCCGCCGTTGCCGTCGTAGAGCGTGTAGGCCCAGCGCCCGTCGGGGCTGGCGGCGCGGGTGACCGGCAGCCCCTGCATCCGCTCGTCGGGCTCCTCCGGGTCGACGATCGGCCGCGGCCGCAGCCGGCTGCTGGCGGTGTCGAGGGCGCGCACCTCGTAAGCGCCGCTGAGGCTGCCGTGGGGGGTGAAGGTGTGGATCAGGTAGATCGTCGAGCCGTCGGGCGAGATCGCGTCGAAGGTGAAGTAGCCGGGCAGGGCCAGCCGGGTGACGGCGTCGAGCCGCATCCGCCCGGTCCCGTGCGGGTAGCGGGGGCGGCGGTCGGTGCGGAGGACCGCGAACCGGCTCGTCTCCGGCGGGTAGGCGCGCGGCAGCTGGGTGAGGACGAGGGTCGTCCCGTCCGCGGAGAGGCCGCCGCCGGTGCGGTCGTAGGCGACCGCCGGGACGTAGTAGCCGCCGCGCAGGGACCACCAGCGGTCGACCTTGCCCCCGTCCCGCTCGATCCGCGCCACCACCGTGACCTCGTCCCGCCGGCCGGGGGAGAGGGCGACGTAGCGGTAGGGGGAGCCGCCGACGCTGACGCCGCCCGCGCTCGCCGTCAGCGCCAGCCCGTCGGCGCCGGCCCCCGGCGCCGACGTCGCGCATCCGACCAGGGCCAGCACCGCCGTCAACAGCAACCTCTTCGCCATCGCTCCTCCTCGCCGCGTTTACGCAACGAGTACGGACGAGGGGGCGCCAGAGGTCCCGCCGCCCCCGCCGGCCCGGGCGACCCGGCTCCTACACTCGACCGGTGTCCCGGCAGCAGCGACTGACCCTGGTCGCGACGATCCTCGGCTCGACCGTCGTCTTCCTCGACAGCACCGTGGTCAACGTCGCCCTGCCGGCGATCAGCGACGACCTCGGCGCCGGCCTCGCCGGCCAGCAGTGGGTGGTCGAGGCCTACATGCTGACGATGGTCTCGCTGCTCCTGGTCGGCGGCTCGCTCGGCGACCAGTTCGGGCGGCGGCGGATGTTCGTCGCCGGGCTCGTCGCCTTCGGCGCCACCTCGGCGCTCTGCGCCGTCTCGCCCTCGGTCGAGTTCCTGGTCGTGGCGCGGGCGCTGCAGGGGGTGGCGGGGGCGTTGCTGGTCCCCGGCTCGCTGGCGATCGTCGCCGCCACCTTCGAGGGGGCGGCGCGCGGCAGGGCGGTCGGCACCTGGACCGCCTGGACCGGGATCGCCACCGTCTTCGGCCCGGCCGGCGGCGGCGCCCTGATCGGGCTCACCACCTGGCGCTCGATCTTCTGGGTCAACCTGCCGCTGATCGCCGCCACCGTCTACCTCTCGCTGCGGGCGATCGAGGAGAGCCGCGACCCCGACGCCTTCCGCGGCATCGACTGGACCGGGATCGCGCTCTCGGCGGCCGGGCTCGGCGGCCCCGTCTTCGCCCTGATCGAGCAGCCGACCCGCGGCTGGGGCGACCCGCTGGTCTGGGTGCCGCTACTGGCCGGCGTCGCCTGCCTCGCCCTCTTCCTCCTGCACGAGGCGCGCGCCCGCCACCCGATGCTCGACCTCGGCCTCTTCCGCATCCGCAACTTCGCCGTCGCCAACCTGACCACGCTCGCCGCCTACGCCGGCCTGATCGGCGGCCTCTTCTTCGTCACCCTCTTCCTGCAGCAGGTGGTCGGCTACTCGCCGCTGGAGGCGGGGCTGGCGACGACGCCGATCTCGATCCTGCTGTTCGTCCTCTCGCCGCGCTTCGGCCGCCTCGCCTCCGGCACCGGGCCGCGGCTGCCGATGACCGTCGGCCCCGTCGTCGGCGGCCTCGGCCTGATCCTGATGCTGCGGGTCGGCTCCGACGCCGACTACCTCGCCGACGTGCTGCCGGCGGTGCTGGTCTTCGGCCTCGGCCTGGCGGCGACGGTGGCGCCGCTGACCGCGACCGTGCTCGACTCGGTCGAAGAACGCCGGGTCGGCATCGCCTCCGGCGTCAACAACGGCGTCTCCCGCGTCGCCGGCCTGCTCGCGATCGCCGTCCTCGGCGCCGTCATCTCCGCCCACTTCGGCTCCGTCCTCGATTCCAACCTCGGCCCGCGCCCGCTCGGCCCGGCGGCCGAGCGCACGGTCGAGGACGCCAAGGCAAAGCCGCTGGCGGTGCCGCGCGCCAAGCGCCTGCCGGCGGCGGAACGGACGCGCGTGCGGGCCGCCTCGACCGACGCCTCCACCTCGGCCTTCCACCTCGGCGTCCTGATCGCCGGCCTGCTGATGATCCTCGGCGGCATCGCCGCCGGGGTCGGGATCGAGGACCCGGAGCCGCGGCGTCGCTCGGAGACGGCGGAGTTGTCCTCGCACGCATAAGGTTCGGCCCGTGAGCGCCCCGATCGTCTTCTCCGGCATCCAGCCGACCGGCCGCAAGCACCTCGGCAACTACATCGGCGCGATCCGCCAGTACGTCGAGGGGCAGGAGCGGGGCAAGCCGGCGATCTTCTGCATCGTCGACCTGCACGCGATCTCCGTCGCCTACGACCCGGTCGAGCTGCGCGAGCGGCTCTACGACACCACCGCGATCCTGCTCGCCGCCGGCCTTGATCCCGACCGCTGTGTCCTCTTCCGCCAGTCCGACGTGCGCGAGCACACCGAGCTGACCTGGCTGCTCTCCGCCGTCACCTCGCACGGCGACCTCAACCGCATGCACCAGTTCAAGGACAAGTCGGCGCGCCAGCGCGAGCTGGTCTCCGCCGCGCTCTTCTTCTACCCGGTGCTGATGGCCGCCGACGTGCTCGCCTACCGCGCCACCGAGGTCCCGGTCGGCCACGACCAGCTCCAGCACGTCGAGCTGATGCGCGAGATCGCCCGCCGCTTCAACGAGCGCTTCGGCGAGACGCTGGTCGTCCCCGACCACCGGATCCCGGAGGTGGGGGCGCGGATCATGGACCTGCAGGAGCCGGAGCGGAAGATGTCAACGACCGGCGGCACCGAGAACGGCACCGTGCTGGTCCTCGACGAGCCCGAGGCGATCCGCAAGAAGCTCGGCAGCGCCGTCACCGACTCGGGTCGCGAGGTCGTCCGCGGCCCCGGGAAGCCCGGGATCACCAACCTGATCGACATCCTCGCCGTCGCCCGCGGCGTCGAGGTGGCGCAGATCGAGCGCGAGTTCCACGGGGCCGGCTACGGCGACTTCAAGAAAGCGGTGGCCGAGGGCGTGGTCGAGCTGCTGGCGCCGGTGCGCGAGCGCTACGCCGAGCTGCGCCCCGACCAGGGGGCGCTCGACGACATCCTCTCCGAGGGGGCAGCGAAGGCCAGCGAGATCGCTTCGCACACGCTCGCCGAGGTGCGGGACAAGATGGGCTTTCGTCCCTAGCCCCCGCAAATAGGCAGAAAACCGGACCGTTTCGTCTCTGGGCGCCACTAGGCTGCTTCGGATGGCGGTAGCCGACCTCGACCTCGATCTCGACCTCGACGTCTTCGCCGGGCCGTTCGACCTGCTGATGGCGGTCGTCCTGCGCGAGGAGGTCAGCCTGCTCGACCTGCAGCTGGGCGAGGTCGTCGTCGCCTACGTCGAGCACCTCGAGCGCGAGGGCGAGCTGGAGCTGGAGGTGGCGACCGAGTTCCTGGTCCTGATCGCCGCCCTGCTGGAGCTGAAGTCACGGCTGATGCTGCCCGGGCCCGAGGACGAGCTCGAGGAGCTGAGCCCGGAAGAAGCGGTCGAGGAGCTGATCGCGCGGATGCTCGAGTACCGCCGCTATCGCGACGCCTCCAAGGTCCTCGCCGAACGCTTCGAGTCCCAGCGCGGCTACCTCTACCGCTCGGCGCCGCTGCCGGCGGAGCTGCGCCGGGTCGCCGTCGACGCCGCCACCGCCGTCTACGACCCCGACCAGCTCGGCGCCGCCCTCGGCGACCTGCTGACCGAACCGGCCGAGGTCGACCTCAGCCACATCCGCCCGACCGTCTCCCTGGAGCGGCGCCTGCGCGCCCTGCGGGACGCGCTCGGCCGCCGCGGCGACTTCGACTTCGACGAGGAGTTCGGCGGCGAGGACCGGCTGACCCAGGCGGTGACCGTGTTCGCGCTGCTCGAGCTCTACCGCAAGGGCGAGGTGACCTGGGAGCAGAAGGAGACCTTCGGCCCGATCACGGTGAAGCGCGCATGAGCGACCTCGCCCACACCGTCGAGGCGCTGCTCTTCCTCTCGCCGCAGCCGGTCTCCGCCACCGACCTCGCCGAGGCGACGGAGGCGACCGAGGGCCAGGTCGAGGAGGCGATCGAGCTGCTGCGCGAGGACCTCGGGGAGGGCAAGCGCGGCGTCGTCCTGCGCGAGGTCGGCGGCGGCTTCAGCCTCGCCTCCGACCCGGCCAGCGAGGAGGCGGCGCGCCGCCTGCTGGCGAAGCCGCGGACGCCGCCGCTGACCCAGGCGCAGGCGGAGACGCTGGCGATCGTCGCCTACCTGCAGCCGGTCTCGCGGCCGGAGATCGCCCGCATCCGCGGCGTCACCTCGGAGTCGGCGGTGCAGACGCTGGCCGAGCGCGGCCTGATCGAGGAGTCCGGTCGCTCCCGCTTCGGCGCCGCGATCTTCAAGACCTCGGAGCTGTTCGAGCGGCTCTTCGGCCTCTCCGGCCTCGACCAGCTGCCCGACCCGTCGCGCTTCGACCCCAGCCCCGAGGACGAGCGGGAATTGCGCGAGCGGCTCTTGAAGGCCGGGGAACAGCGGGCCGAGTGAACGAGGAGCCCATCCCGGTGGGGGTCCCACTTGACTTTTCCCGAAGACAGTTGGCGGCTGTCCGCGGGCCGCTTCGCGGAAAAAGCACAAGACGTTCCACCCCCACCGGGATGGGCTCCTAGTGCGGCTGGCGAAGTTCCTCGCCCACGGAGGAGTCGCCTCGCGGCGGAGAGCTGAGGAGATCATCGGCAAGGGGCTTGTCACGGTTGACGGGGAGGTGGTTACCGATCCGGCTCGGGACGTTGGCGAGGGGAGCGACGTTCGCGTCAACGGCTCCCCGGTCGGGGCGGAGGTGCGGGAGGTCTGGGCGGTGAACAAGCCCGCCGGCGTGGTCTCGACCGCGCGCGAGCCGGGGGAGAGGCCGGCGGTTGTGGAGATGGTCGACTCGCCCGCCCGGCTCTACCCGGTCGGGCGCCTCGATGCCGACTCCACCGGCCTGCTGCTGCTGACCAACGACGGCGAGCTGGCGAACCGGCTCACCCATCCCCGCTACGAGGTGGCCAAGACCTACCGGGCGCGGCTGCGGATGCCGATCGCCGACCGTGACCTGGCGCGGCTGCGGCGCGGCGTCGAGCTGGAAGACGGCCCGACCGCGCCGGCGCCGGTGAGGCGCCTCGGCGAGCGCGAGATCGAGATCGTCCTGCGCGAAGGCCGCAACCGCCAGGTCCGCCGCATGGTCGAGGCGGTGGGGAACCGGGTGACGGCGCTGTGGCGGGTCGCCTTTGGTCCCCTGACCCTTGGCGACCTGAGGGAGGGCGCGGCACGCCGGCTGAGCGAGCGGGAGGTCGACGCGCTGAGAGAGGCAGGGGAGAGGTAGGCGGGCGGGTTGAAGCGGCATCCCATGGCGGAGGCGGCCAGCTGCGGCTCCCACCTTCGGGCCGCTATTTGAGACGGGCGACGATGGTCTCGGCGATCGCCTCCGCTTCGGATTCGGTCTGCAGGTGCGTGACGCGCAGGGTCGAGTAGCCGACCCGCATCAGTTCGCGGTCGCGCCAGCGGTCCCGCTCGAAGGCGACGTCGGTCGAGTGGAAGTCGCGACTGTCGGCCTCCAGGACGAAGCGCTGCTTCGCCCAGAGGAAATCGACCTCGATCCGGCCCTGGGCAAGCTCCACCGGCGCGTTGGTGCGAGGTGCGGGCGCGCCTCGCTGCAGTACCAGGGGCAGCACCTTCGCCTCCAGGGGGCTCTTGAGGTGCTGGCTCCTCGCGACCGGCGCCGCCCGCCTCCACTCGTCGAGCAGGGTGCGCAGCGCCTTGGACCCGAGTCGCCCCCGCGACATCGCGGCCTCGATCGCCGCCACGTCCAGCATCTTCCTCGCCGCCGCGCGCTCGAAGGCGCTGCGCAGAGTCCGAGTCGTGACAACCCCGGCCAGGTCGACGAGCGTTCGCGCCGGGCCGGTGCAGGGAATGCCGTCGACGCTGCCGACCTCGCTTTGCCTCGGCCGCCGCACGCGGTGAGCGCGGATCCCGTCGATCTTGCGTCCCGCCGCTCTCGGCTTCTCACCCGCTTTCCCGGGCGCAATCACGTCAACTACCTCAGGCGCCCGGTCGAGCAGGCCGAGCAGCGCTCCGGCGCTGAGGTGCGAGACCACGGTCCCGTCGCCGCACGCCAGCGTCGCCGCCCGCATCCGTCCCGGCGCCCCGATCCGCCGATGCCCCAGCGCGTAGACGCCGTGGAACACCCGGTACAACCGCCCGGCTTCGCACGCGTCGTCGATCGCGTCGTCCTCCATCCCCGCCTGGCGAAGCTGCTGGCGGGACACAACGCCGTGTTGAGCCACCGCGATCTCCGCCAGCCGGTGGTTCCGGGGGATGGTCCTTGAATCGGTGTTCCTTTTCCGGGTTATGACCGGATAAGGCGCACCGCTGTGCGGGCTCGCCCCCTTCACCCGGACGCGATCGGGGGACCCCGGGCCGCCGCTCTGGAAAGATGCCTAGCCGTGAGCCTGGAGAAAGGGAGTTACGAGCCGCCGCGGCAGCGCCTCTTCGCCGTCCGCGGTGCCACACAGGCCGAGGCCAACGAGGCGGACGCGATCCTCGCCGCGACCGAGGAGCTGATGCGCGAGCTGATCGAGCGCAACGGCCTCGAGCCGGCCGACATGGTCAGCTGCCTGTTCACGACTACGGACGACCTCGACGCCGAGTTCCCGGCCGTCGCCGCCCGCAACCTCGGGCTGGACTCGGTGCCGCTGCTCTGCTGCCGCGAGATCCCGGTGCCGGGCTCGATGCGGCGGGTGATCCGGGTGATGCTCCACTTCTACGCGCCCGAGGGCCACGAGCCGGCTCACGCCTATATCGGCGAGGCGCAGAACCTGCGCGCCGATCTCGAAGCCGCCCAGTAGCAGGGCATCCGTCAGACTTGGAGCGGCGATGACGATCACCTTCGCGGAGAAGCTGGCCCGGATGCCGGGCTACCAGGCCGGGGTCCCGACCGGGCAGGCGCCCGAGGCGATCGCCGCCGGCCAGATCGCCCAGCTCGCCTCCAACGAGTCGCCGATCCCGCCGCACCCGAAGGTGGTGGAGGCGATCGAGGCGGCGGCCCGGGCGATGAACCGCTACCCGGACCCCGACGCGACCCTGCTGCGCCGCCGCATCGCCGAGCGCTACGAGACCGAGCCCGGCCGCGTCGCCGTCGGCAACGGCTCCTGCGAGATCCTGCTCGCCGCCGCCGAGGCGCTCTGCGAGCCCGGTGCCGAGATCCTCTACGCCTGGCCGGCCTTCTCGATGTACCCGTACCTGCCGGCGCTGACCGGCGCCCGCGAGATCCGCGTCCCGCTCGACGGCGAGGAGCGCCATGACCTCGAGGCGATGGCGACCGAGGTCACCGCGGCGACGCAGCTGCTGCTCGTCTGCAACCCGAACAACCCGACCGGGACGCACCGCACGGCGGCCGAGATCGCCGAGTTCTGCGAGCGGATCCCGCCCCACGTGACGATCGCGCTCGACGAGGCCTACGTCGAGTTCCAGACCGACGACGACCCCGACGCGACGGTCGACCTGCTCGCCGACTTCCCCAGCCTGGTCGTCCTGCGCACCTTCAGCAAGTGCTACGGCCTCGCCGGCCTGCGCGTCGGCTACGCGATCGGCTCCGCCGGCTTCCGCGCCGCCGTCGACGCCGTCCGCCAGCCCTTCAGCGTCAACGCCCTCGCCCAGGCGGCCGGGGCCGAGGCGATCCTGCACCAGGACGACGTCCTGCGCCGGGTCGAGAGCACGATCGCCGAGCGGCTGCGGGTCGAGGAGGGGCTGCACGAGATCGGCCTGCGCACCGCCGACACCCAGGCCAACTTCTCCTGGATCGACCTCGGCGACGCCGAGGAGGCGGAGGTCGTCGCCGGCCTCGCCGAGCGGCAGATCGCCGTCCGCCCCGGCACCCCCCTCGGCGACCCCGGCCACATCCGCGTCAGCTACGGCACCGCGGCGGAGAACGACCGGTTCCTGACCGGACTCGCGGAAACGCTCGACTAAGCGGCCGGCCCGTGCTACAAACTCAGGAAGGTGTTGAACCAGGCCACATCCGCGATCGGCTCCGCGCCCGGCGCCGTCGTTGCCCCTGGCCGCTTCACCACCTATTGGTATTGGCGATTTAGCTAGGCGTCCGGCCTGGCGGCATCTCGCCGCACCAACGTTCCCTTTCGGCCGGGCGCCGACTTTGTTTGCGTGGGCCGCTGCCCGTGTTGGCGGCGAGCGACCAGAAAGTACGATTTCAGCGTTTTGGAGAAAGGCGAAGGCAAAATGATCATCGGGATGCAAGAGGGGGCCAGACGAGACGGAGTCCGGGACCAGCGGATCGCGAAAGTGGTCGAGCTGTCGCCGCCGGAGGCATTGCTGGAGGAGCTGCCGCTCGGCGAGGAGCGGGCGAAGGCGGTTATCGAGGCGCGCAAGGAAGTGGTCGACGTCCTCTCCGGGCGCGACCCGCGGCTGATGGTGGTGGTCGGCCCCTGCAGCGTGCACGACCCGAAAGCGGCGCTCGAGTACGCGAGCCGGCTGAGCGCCGCCGCGAAGCAGCTCAGCGACCGGCTGCTGATCGTGATGCGCGTCTACTTCGAGAAGCCGCGGACGACGACCGGGTGGAAGGGGCTGATCAACGACCCGCACCTGGATGGCTCCGGCGACGTCAACGCCGGCCTGCGGATCGCCCGCAAGCTGCTGCTGGAGGTCGTCGACCTGGGGCTGCCGGTCGGCTGTGAGTTCCTCGACCCGATCACGCCGCAGTACATCTCCGACACGGTCGCCTGGGGGGCGATCGGCGCCCGCACCGCCGAGAGCCAGACCCACCGCCAGCTCGGCTCCGGCCTCTCGATGCCGATCGGCTTCAAGAACCGCACCGACGGCAACGTCCAGATCGCCGTCGACGCCGTCCGCGCCGCGGCGGCGCCGCACGCCTTCGCCGGCATCGACGACGCCGGCATGCCGGCGATCCTCCACACCACCGGCAACCCCGACTGCCACATCATCCTCCGCGGCGGCCACGGGATGCCGAACTACCACGTGCCCGAGGTCGAGGACGCGCTGGTCACGCTCGGCGTCGCCGGGCTGCCGGAGCGGCTGGTGATCGACGCCTCCCACGACAACAGCGGCAAGGACCCGGAAAAGCAGTTCTTCGCCGCGGGCGAAATCGCCGACCAGGTGGCCGACGGCAACAAGGCGATCGTCGGCGTGATGCTGGAGTCCTTCCTGGTCGAGGGGCGCCAGGACCTGAAGCCGGGCGAGGAGCTGACCTACGGCCAGTCGATCACCGACGCCTGCATGGACTGGGAGGACACGATGTCCGCCCTGGAGCGCTTCGCCTCCGCGGCCGAGGCCCGGCAGGGCAGTTGACGGGGCGCGGTTGACGAGAGTGGCCGTCCTCGGGGTGGGCCTGATCGGAGGCTCGATCGGGCTCGCCGCGCGGCGGCGGCTGGGCGCCGAGGTGGTCGGCTGCAGCCGCAGCGCAGCGACGGTCGAGCGGGCGCTCGAGCTGGGCGCGCTGGACCGCGGCGCCGGTTCCGTCGCCGAGGCCTGCGAGGGCGCCGACCTGGTCTTCTGCGCCGGCCCGGTGGCGGCGCTGCCGCAGCAGGTGCGCGAGGCGCTGGAGGCCAGCGGCCCGGAGACCGTCGTCACCGACGTCGGTTCGACCAAGGGCGAGCTGGTCGACGCCCTCGGCGGCGACGAGCGCTTCATCGGCGGCCACCCGCTGGCCGGGGCGGAGACCGCCGGCGTCGAGAACGCCCGCGAGGACCTCTTCGACGGGGCCCGCTGGTACCTGACCCCGACAGACCGCTCCAGCGGCCTGCTCTACGACCGCCTGCAGCGGACGGTCTCTGACCTCGGCGCGCGGCCGCAGGCGATCGACGCCGCCGCCCACGACCGCCTGATGGCGACCGTCAGCCACCTTCCGCACGTGCTCGCCGACGTCCTTGTCGCCGAGGCGGCGGCGGAGCTGACCCGTGACTCCGAGCGGATGCCCGAGGTCGGGCCGAGCTTCCGCGACATGACCCGCGTCGCCGGCTCCAACCCGGCGATCTGGGCCGACATCTTCGCCGCCAACCGAGAGGCGGTCGCCGCCTCGGTCGAGTCGGTGATCGGTCGGCTGCGGGAGGCCGCGGAGCTGATCCGCAGCGGCGACCGCGAGGCGCTCGGCGGCTGGCACGCCGGCGCCGGCGCCGACCGCCAGCGGCTGCTCGAGTCCCCCGGCGACGCCGGCCCGCTGCGCGAGCTGCGGATCGTCGTCGCCAACCGGCCGGGGACGATCGCCGAGCTGGCGCTGAGCCTGGGCGAGGCCGGCGTCAACATCGAGGACATGGCCCTGCATCCGGCCCCCGACATGAGCTCGGGCGCCGTCTCGCTCTGGGTCGCCGGCGACGAGCAGGCGGCGCGGGCGGCCGCGCGCGTCCGCGAGCTCGGCCACGGCGTCACCGTGCTCGGCAGCGGCGAGTAGCGCCGCGAACGGGTAGCGTCGCCGCGATGACCCGCTTCGATCCCTCCGGGCCGCTGCGCGGCTCGTTGCGCCCGCCTTCGGACAAGTCGATCTCCCACCGCGCGGCGCTGATCGCGGCGATGGGGGAGGGGGAGACGGCGATCGAGTCCTACCTCGACGCCGCCGACACCCGCTCGACCCTGGCCGCGGTCGAGGCGGTCGGGGCGCGTGTCGAGGGCGCCGGCTCCGGGCCGCCGGCGCCGCAGCTGCGGATCCACGGCGTCGGCCTGCGCGGCGCCGGCCCGGCGACGATCGACGTCGGCAACGCCGGCACGCTGCTGCGGCTGCTGCCGGGCTGGCTCGCCGGGCAGGAGGGGGAGAGCTGGACCCTCGACGGCGACGACTCGATCCGCCGCCGGCCGGTCGACCGGATCGCGGTGCCGCTGCGCGAGATGGGCGCCGACCTGTCCGCCCGAGAGGACCGCCTGCCGCCGCTCGAGATCCGCGGCGCGCCGCTGCACGGCATCACCTACGAGATGCCGATCGCCAGCGCCCAGGTGAAGTCCTGCCTGCTGCTGGCGGGGCTGCTGGCGGAGGGGGAGACGCGCGTGGTCGAGCCGCTGCCGAGCCGCGACCACACCGAGCGGATGCTCCTCGCCGCCGGCGCTGACGTCACGAGCGCCCCGAGCGGTCGACATTTGTCGCCCTCTGGGCGACAAACCGCAACCGGCGCCGCGGGGAACGCGATCGTGATCCGGCCCGCCGAGCGGCTCGACCCCGGCCCGATCGTCGTCCCCGCCGATATCTCCTCCGCCGCCTTCTTCGTCGTCGCCGCGCTGCTGGTCGACGGCAGCGAGGTGGTGCTGGAGGAGGTTGGCGTCAATCCCACCCGCACCGGCCTGCTGGCGATCCTCGGCCGCATGGGCGCCGTGATCGAGGTCGAGGACGAGGCCGAGCGCGGCGGCGAGCCGATCGCCAACCTGCGGGTGCGCCCGGCGCCGCTGCGCGGGACCGAGGTCGGCGGCGCCGAGGTGCCGCTGGCGATCGACGAGCTGCCCCTGGTCGCCCTCGCCGCCTGCTTCGCCGAGGGGACGACGACGATCCGCGGCGCCGCCGAGCTGCGGCGCAAGGAGTCCGACCGCATCGCCACGGTCACGGCGGCGCTGAGCGCCCTCGGCGGCCGGGTCGAGGCCACCGAGGACGGGATGGCGATCGAGGGGACCGGCGGCCTGCGCGGCGGCGCGATCGACTCCCACGGCGACCACCGCATCGCCATGCTCGGCGCCGTCGCCGGCCTCGCTTCGCGCGAGGGGGTCGAGGTGCGCGGCATGGACGCCGCCGCCGTCAGCTACCCCGCCTTCCAGCGGGACCTCGCCTCCCTGCTGGCCAGCTGAGCCGCCAACTTCCGTCGAGGTTGCCGAAATCTTCCATGCGGTCTGCGAGCGGGTCGAGCGCGAGTGGGTGGACCGGGTCGTCGCCGCGGCTCGCCGTGAGCCGAATGCCTGGCGGCGGCTCGAATCGGGGCTGGAGGAATTCCTCGACGCCTGCGTGGACCCCGAGATGCGCCAGCTTCTCCTCGTCGACGGCCCCGCCTGCTCGGTTCCGACGAGCTGCACGGGATCAGCGCCCGCCGGGGGATGGGGTTGCTGCGGATCGCGCTCGAGGACGCGATGGCGGCAGGCGAGCTGGAGCGCCCGTGACCCCGCTCGCCGCCGCCGACCTCGAGCTGGAGCGCCTGGGCGCGGGACCGCCGGTGCTCTTCGTCCACGGCAGCGTCGTCGGCGCCGATCTCACCTGGCGCCGCCAGCGGGCGCTCGGCGAGCGCTGGACGGTGACCCTCCCCAACCGCCCCGGCTTCGGCGCCAGCCCGCCGCTGCCACGCGGCGACTTCGAGGCCGAGGCGCCGCTCTTCGCCCAGCTGCTCGGCGACGGCGCCCACCTGGTCGGCCATTCCTATGGCGCCGTGATTGCCCTCCACGCCGCCGAGCTCCGCCCCGAGGCCGTGCGTTCGCTGACGATCTCCGAGCCCGGCACGCTGCAGCTCGCGGGGACGCCGGAGGCGGCCGAGATGATCGACCGCGGCGAGCGGCTCTACGCCGCCGCCGACTCGCTCTCTCCCGGGGATTTCCTGCGCTGGTTCCGCTTCGGCGCCAACTCGGCGCGCGAGACGCCGGCCGAGTTGCCCGAGCCGCTGCGGCGCGGCGCCGAGCTGGCGATGCGCGAGCGGCCCGCCTGGGAGGGCGAGGTCCCGCTCGAGCGCCTCGCCGGCGCCGGCTTCCCGACCCTGGTCGTCTCCGGCAACCACTCGCCGGTGTTCGAGGCCGTCTGCGACAACCTGGCGCGGGCGCTGGGCGCGGAGCGGTCGAGGGCAAGGGCCACAGCGTCCCCGAGACCGGCGAGCCCTACAACGAGCTGCTGGAGCGGTTCCTGTCGTCGACCGAACGGACCCGGCCGCGGCCGGGGGAGGAGGAGCAGAGGTGAACTACGAGCAGATCGGCTACGAGCGCCGCGGCGCGGTGACGGTGATCACGATCGAACGGCCGCAGCGGATCTAGGACCCAGCCCGGTGGGGACCGCCCCAGTGGCACGCTGCCCACCGGGCTGGGTCCTACGCGATCGGCGCAGGGCGGGCGGCTTCGGCGTCACCTGCCGCCGCTCGGTCCCGTGTCCGGTGGCGCTCGCCCGGTTCTGGCGCAGCCATCGGCGCGACTGGCAAGGACGCAGACCCGAAGGCGTGGCAGCGCCACGCCGAGCGGTCGAGGACGCCGCCAGGCGCGGCGAGGGCAAGCCAGAGAGGGCGAACGTTGCCGAACACGGGACAACATGGGCCTCGTCAACGAGGTCGTCCCCGGCGGCACCTGCCTGGAGCGGGCGCTGGAGTTGGCGGAGACGATCGCGGCGCTGCCGCAGCCGGCGATCCGCACCGACCTCGAGGCGGCCGAGCGCGGCTGGGGCCGGCCGCTGGACGAGGGGCTGCGGATCGAGGCAGAGTGCTTCAACCGGCTGCTCGGGCAACCGGAGATCGTCGCGGGGTGCGCCGCTTCAACGAGCGCGACCACCCCGACCGCGACCGGGCGGCCTCGGCGCTGACGCCCGGGCTGCGCCGCGACCCCGCCGGCTGAGCGCCCGCGACGCGGCCGACTGAGCCGCACCTCTACGCTGCGGCGCCCATGGTCATCGCCATCGACGGTCCCGCCGGGGCCGGCAAGTCAACGGTCGCCCGCGCCGTCGCGGCCGAGATCGGCTTCACCTACCTCGACTCCGGGGCGATGTACCGCTGCGTGGCGCTGGCCGCGATCGAGGCAGGGATCGACCCCGACGACGGCGCCGCCCTCGGCCCGCTCGCCGACGGCCTCGAGATCGGCTTCGACGGCCGCCGCGTCCTGCTCGGCGAGCGCGACGTCAGCGACGCGATCCGCGAGCCGGCCGTCACCGCGGCCGCCTCGCGCGTCTCCGTCCACCCGGGGGTGCGCGAGGCGATGGTCGCCCGCCAGCGGCGCCTGATCGAGGCCGGGCGCTACGTCGCCGAGGGCCGCGACATCGGCACCGTGGTCAGCCCGGAGGCGCCGCTGAAGGTCTTCCTCACCGCCTCCGACGAGGAGCGGGCGCACCGCCGCGCCGCCGAGACCGGCGAGGACTTCGAGACGGTCCTCGACGCCCAGCGCCGCCGCGACGCCCGCGACACCGAGCGCGAGCACGGCGCCCTCCGCGCCGCCGCCGACGCGGTCGAGCTCGACACGACCGGCCTCTCCCTCGAAGAGGTGGTCGGCCGCGTCGTCGCCCTCGCCCGCGAGAGGGGCCTGGCATGAGAGGTGTCGACTTTCTTTCGGTATGCGACAGAAACTCGACACCCCGGGCGTCATGAGCGTCCCCACCGTCGCCGTCGTCGGCTTTCCCAACGTCGGCAAGAGCACCCTCGTCAACCGGTTGGTCGGCGGCACCGAGGCGGTCACCGCCGCCGAGCCCGGCGTCACCCGCGACCGCAAGCGCCTCGCCACGGAATGGAATGGCGTCGCCTTCGAGCTCGTCGACACCGGCGGCATCGACCTCGGCGACGACGCCGAGCTGGCCCGTGACGTGCAGGCGCAGGCGCGGCTGGCGATCGCCGAGGCCGACGCCATCCTCCTCGTCGTCGACGGCCGCGCCGGCCTTCGCGCCGGCGACGCCGAGCTGGCGAAGACGCTGCGCGGCGGCGACGTCCCGGTCCTCGTCGTCGTCAACAAAGCCGACCGACCCAACGACTACGGCGTCACCGCCGAGTTCCACGCGCTCGGGCTGGGCGAGCCGCTGGCGGTCTCCGCCACCCACGGCCTCGGCACCGGCGACCTGCTCGACGCGATCGTCGTCGCCCTCGGCGCGCGGCCGCCGCGGCCCGAGGTGCCCGACGCCGTCCGCGTCGCCGTGATCGGCCGCCCCAACGTCGGCAAGTCCTCGCTCGTCAACGCCTTCCTCGGCTCCGACCGGGTGATCGTCTCCGATCGCGCCGGCACCACCCGCGACGCGATCGACACCGAGCTCGAGGTCGACGGCCGCCGCGTGATCCTCGTCGACACCGCCGGCCTGCGCCGCCGCGCCAAGGTCGCCGGCACCGTCGACTACTACGCGCAGCTGCGCTCCGAACGCGCGGTCGAGCGCGCCGACGTCGCGATCGTCGTCTGCGACGCCTCCGAGGGGGTGACGGCGGAGGACCTGCGGGTCTCCGAGCTGGCGATGAAGGCCGGCTGCGCCAGCCTGCTGGTGCTCAACAAGTGGGACGTCACCGAGACCGACATCGACGACGCCCGCGCCCGCGTCGAGCGCAAGCTGCGGCTGCGCCCGGCGGTGATCACCTGCTCGGCGACCCGCGGCCGCAACGTCGGGGCCCTGCTGCCGCGAGCGCTGCAGCTCGCCGACCGCGCCGCCGAGCGCATCCCCACGCCGGAGCTGAACCGCTTCGTCGGCGACGTCGTCGCCAGGAACCCGCCACCGTCCAAACGCGGTCGTCGCCTTCGTCTCTACTACGCCGCCCAGATCGGCGAGCGGCCGCCGCGGGTCGCGATCCAGGTCAACGACCGCAAGCTGATCAGCCGCGACTGGGCCTACTTCCTGGAGAACCGCATGCGCGAGGCCTACGAGCTCGAGGGAGTGCCGCTGGTGATCGACTTCGTCCCCCATTCGGGACGGCGCGGCCGGCCGGACTGAGGGTTTCGACTTGGTCGCGGATTCCTCTAGGCTTCCCGCCATGCCTACGACCAAGCCGCTCGCCGAGGGCGAGTACCTTTTCACTTCCGAGTCCGTCACCGAGGGTCACCCCGACAAGGTGTCCGACCAGATCTCCGACGGCGTCCTCGACGCGATCATGGCCGAGGACCCGGAGGGCCGGGTCGCCTGCGAGACCCTCGTCAACACCGGCATGGCGGTGGTCTCGGGCGAGATCTCGACCGAGGTCCACCTCGACATCCCCGACATCGTCCGCGAGACGATCCGCGGCATCGGCTACGACCACGGCGACTACGGCTACAACTGCGACCACATCTCCGTCCTCGTCTCCCTCGACAAGCAGTCGCCCGACATCGCCCAGGGCGTCGACGAGGCCTACGAGTCCCGGCTCGGCGACGTCGACGACGAGCTGCTGGTCGCCGGCGCCGGCGACCAGGGAATGATGTTCGGCTACGCCAGCGACGAGACCGAGGCGCTGATGCCGATGCCGATCCACCTCGCCCACCGGCTGGCCGAGCGCCTCGCCGCGGTGCGCAAGGACGACACGCTCGCCTACCTCGGCCCCGACGGCAAGACCCAGGTCACCGTCCGTTACGCCGACGGCCGCCCCGTCGCCGTCGAAAAGCTTCTGATCTCCACCCAGCACAGCGAGGGCGTCGACTCGGCGACGACGATCAAACCGGACCTCTGGGAGCACGTGGTGCTGCCCGTCCTCCAGGCCGAGGTCCCCGGCCTCTACGACGAGAGCGAGCTGCGCGAGGGCTTCCTCGTCAACCCGACCGGCAAGTTCGTGATCGGCGGCCCGGTCGGCGACGCCGGCCTCACCGGCCGCAAGATCATCGTCGACACCTACGGCGGCATGGCCCGTCACGGCGGCGGCGCCTTCTCCGGCAAGGACCCGACCAAGGTCGACCGCTCCGCCGCCTACGCGGCCCGCTACGTGGCCAAGAACGTCGTCGCCGCCGGGCTCGCCGAGCGCTGCGAGGTCCAGGTCGCCTACGCCATCGGCGTCGCCCACCCGGTCTCGCTGATGGTCGAGACCTTCGGCACCGGCAAGCTCCCGGACGCCCGCATCTCGCAGCTGGTCGAGGCCGAGTTCGACCTGCGGCCCGGCGCCTTCCGCCGCTACCTCGACCTGCACCGGCCGATCTTCCAGAAGACCGCCGCCTACGGCCACTTCGGCCGCGAGGACGCCGACTTCACCTGGGAGAGGACCGACCGCGCCGACGCCCTGCGCGACGCCGCCGGGCTCGAGACCGCCGCGGCGTAGCGCCCCGCCACCGGGGACCCGCACGAGGGGGAGAATCGAACGTTCCCAGCCATTTCCCTGTCATGGCGGGGAAAAAGCTGGTCAAAGGGTCTGCACCGGTCGGGCGGAGTGCAGAAGTATGGGCGCTGGCGCGGCGTCAGCACGGCGTTCTCACGCGACTCGACCTGCTGGGCCTGGGATTCACGTCGACCGGCGTAGAACACCGGCTCGCCAGCGGGCGCCTGCACCGCGTGACGCGTGGTGTCTATGCCGTCGGCCGCCCGGAGCTGTCGCGGGAGGGCTGTTGGATGTCGGCCGTGCTCGCCTGCGGAGAGGGCGCTGCCCTCGGTCACCGCAGCGCCGCGGCGCTCTGGGGGATGGGGAGCGAGCGCGCGGGGTGGGTCGACGTGAGCGTCACCCGTCACTGCTCGATGAAACCCCGGTCGCTCTCCGTCCCGGGATCCCGGCGGAAGGTCCGCCTCCGCGTCCGCAGCCGACCGGCGCTCCGCGACGAGTGCCTGGCAAGCCGCGTCGGAATCCCGGTCACCACGCCCGTCCAGACGCTGGTCGACCTTGCGACCGAACTGCCCGACAACTGGCTCGAGCGGGCCGTGAACGAGGCCGACAAGCACGACCTCGTCGATCCCGAGGCTCTCCGCGACGCGCTCGACGAGCGCTCCGGCGAACCCGGTGTCCCGCGCCTCCGCCGCATCCTCGACCGCCACACCTTTCGCCTCTCCGATTCCGATCTCGAGATCTTCTTCCGGCCGATCGCCGCTGAGGCAGGCCTGCCTCCGCCGCTCACCAAACAGCTCGTCAACGGCTTCGAAGTCGACTTCCACTTCCCCGACCTGGGCCTCGTGGTCGAGACGGATGGCTGGCGCTACCACCGCACGCCCGCCCAGCAGACCCGCGCCGCCCTCCGCGACCAGGCCCACACCGCCTCCGGCCTGACGCCACTTCGCTTCTCCCACTGGCAGATCGCCTACGAAGCAGACTACGTCTGCGGCATCCTCGCCGAAACCAACCGCCGCATCCGGGCCCGAGGCGGCGCCGGGGACCGCGGCTAGGCGCTCGGCGGCTGCGCCTCGCCGAGGCCGTGGCTGCCGGCGGCGTGGGTGCCGGTCGCCTGGTCGACGCGGTGGACGACCTCGGAGGGGTCGGCGACGCCGGCGAAGACGAAGTTGTAGTCGTCGGTGGCGGCGGTGTCGAAGTCGACGTCGCCGATCTGCATCAGGCGCTGGTAGACCGACTGGCGGTAGTTGACGTTCTGCACCCGCTCCAGCCGCGTCTCCTGGATCTCCCGCGAGACGATGCCGCGCTTGATGTTGAGGCGGCGGTTGGTGATCGTGTAGGTCGTCGCCACCCGCTTGATGAAGCCGATCAGCACCGTCAGGGCGATCACCACGGCGATCACGACGAAGGCGCTCGCGTTGCCGTCGACCAGCTTGGCGATGACGCCGAGGATCACGGCCACGACGAGGCCTTTCAGGTAGAAGCCGAGGATCGCCCGCCAGGACGGGTGGCCCTCGAAGATCACCTGCTCTCCCGGACTGAGGTTGAGGCTCATCGGGCGGCAGCATATGCCTTCGGCCGGCGCCCCGCCAGGGGCCGGCGGACGGATCGTCCCCCGCCGGCCATACGCTCGCCGGGTGTCGATTCTCCGGGTCGAGCCGCTGACCACCGCCCGCGCCCTGCGGGGCCCGTTCGACTACCGGCGGCCGGAGGCGATGGAGGGGCTGGAGGTCGGCAGCGTGGTCCGGGTGCCGTTCGGGCCGCGGCGCATCCTCGGCGTCGTCGTCGAGCTGGCCGAGGTCTCCGAGCTGCCGCCGGAGCGGCTCGCCGAGCCGATCGAGGCGCTTGAGGCCGGCGCCCCGCCGGAGCTGGTCGAGCTCGGCCTCTGGGTCGCCCGCGAGTACTGCTCGACGCCCTCCCGCGGCCTGCAGCTGGTGCTGCCGCCGGGGACCGGGGCGGGGGGGCGGACGGTCCGCTCCAGGGTCGAGCTGCGGGCGGAGATCCTGCCGGCGGGCGAGGCGGCGCTGAGCGGTGGCGAGCGGCTCGGCGTCAGGCAGCGGGCGGTGCTGGAGGCGCTGCGCGCCGGCGAGCTCTCCAGCGCCGAGCTGGCGGCCGCGGTCGGCTCCGACCGCGCCACGCTGCGGCGCCTGCAGCAGCGCGGCCTGATCGCCACCCGCGACTCGCGCCTGCGCCGCGCTCCCGGCGGCCCGGCGCTCGCCGCCGCGGCCGAGCGGCCCGAGCTGCTGCCCGAGCAGGAGCGCGCGGTCGCCTCGATCGTCGCCGCCCTCGACGGTGAGGCCGGGGCGTCGCGCCAGCAGCTCCTCCACGGCGTCACCGGCTCGGGCAAGACCGAGGTCTACCTGGCGGCGGTCGAGGCGGCGCTGGAGCGCGGCCGCGGCGCGATCGTCCTCGTCCCCGAGATCGGCCTGGCGCCGCAGGCGGTGGCGCGCTTCCGCGCCCGCCTCGGCGACCGCTTCGCGGTGCTGCACTCGGCCCTCTCCGCCGGCGAGCGCTACGACGAGTGGCGGCGGCTGCGCGGCGGCGAGGCGAGCGTCTGCGTCGGCCCCCGCTCCGCCGTCTTCGCCCCGGTCCGCGACCTCGGCCTGATCGTGATCGACGAGGAGCACGACCCCTCCTACAAGCAGGAGGGCGACCCCACCTACGACGCCCGCACGGTCGCCCGCCGCCGCGCCGAGCAGCGCGGCGCCGTGCTCGTCGCCGGCACCGCGACGCCGCGGCCGGAGAGCTGGCTGGAGCTGCCGCGGATCGAGCTGCCGCGCCGCGTCGACGGCCGCCGCATGCCGCCTGTCCACCTGGTCGACATGCGCGACGGCGACCCCCGCTCGGGGCCGGTACACGCCGACACCTGGGAGGCCCTGGAGGGGGTGCGCCGCGAGGGCGCCAAGGCGATCGTGATGATCAACCGCCGCGGCTTCGCCCCCTGGCTCACCTGCCGCTCCTGCGGCCACCACTGGAGCTGCCCCAACTGCGACGTCTCGCTGATCGTGCACCGCCACAGCGGTCGCCTCGTCTGCCACCACTGCGCCCACGCCGAGCCGGCACCGCGGGCCTGCCCGCAGTGCGCCTCGACGACGCTCTCGCGCGCCGGCGCCGGCACCGAGCGGATCGAGGCGCTGCTGGCCGAGCGGCTGGCGCCGATGCCGGTGCTGCGCCTCGACTCCGACACCGCCGCCGCGCGCGGCGCCCACGCCCGCATCCTCGCCCGCTTCGGCGAGGCCGACAGCGCCGTCCTCGTCGGCACCCAGATGGTCGCCAAGGGCCACGACTTCCCCGAGGTGACGCTGAGCGCGATCCTCGACGCCGACGCCACCCTGCGCTTCCCCGACTTCCGCGCCGAGGAGCGGACCTTCGCGATGGTCGCCCAGCTGGCCGGGCGCAGCGGCCGCGGCGAGGCCGGGGGAGAGGTGATCGTGCAGACCCTGGCGCCGGGCGCCGCCAGCATCGAGCACGCCTCTCGCCACGACTCCGCCGGCTTCCTCGCCGGTGAGCTGGCCCGCCGCGAGGCGCTGCGCTACCCGCCCTTCTCGCACCTGATCCGGATCAACTTCGCCAGTGAGCGCGAGGCGCGGCTGGAGACCGCCGCCGCCGAGCTCGCCGCCGAGCTGCGCCAGGCGCTGCCGGAGGACTCCGACCTGCTCGGGCCGGCGCCGATGTTCCGGGTCCGCAACCGCCACCGGCGGCGGATCCTGGTCAAGTCGCTCGACCGCGAGGCCGGCGTCGCCGCCGTGCGCGAGGCGGTCGAGCGCCGCGTCGCCGACCGCGGCCTGCGCGAGGTCGCGATCGGCGTCGACGTCGACCCCCAGTAGGCCCGCATACAATCGAAGCGATGAGCGATGAGCAGGCGATAGACGCCGAAGAGAGCGAGCGCAAGGAGCTCGAATCGGAGCTGCTGGAGCGCCGCGAAGCGGCGCTAGCGCACGTGGTCAAGTTCGGCGACCCGGTGCTGAAGAGCAAGGCCTCGCCGGTGACCGCCTTCGGCCCCGAGCTGCGGGCCGAGGTGGAGCGGATGATCGGGATCATGCGGGACGGCATGGGCGTCGGCCTCGCCGCCACGCAGCTCGGGGTGCTGCGCCGGCTGCTGGTCTTCCAGGCCGGCCCCGACGGCGAGCCGACGGCCCTCGTCAACCCCGTCTTCGAGTGGCTCTCCGAGGAGGCGACGATCGCCGAGGAGGGCTGCCTCAGCCTGCCGCGGGTCTCGATGGACGTCGAGCGCCCGCTGCACGCGCGGGTCAGCGGCCGCGACGCCGAGGGCGAGGCGATCGTGATCGAGGCCTCCGGCCTGGAGGCGCGCGTGCTCCAGCACGAGATCGATCACCTCGACGGCGTCCTGATTCTCGACCGCACCACCCGCGAACAGCGCAAGGGGGCGCTGCGGGCGCTGCGCGAGGGCAGCAGCTACAGTCCGCCGGCCGACCACGAAGCCGACGACGACGGCGAGCTGCGCGAGCCGAGACACACCGCGTGAGCGCGTCGATCGCCACGGACTCGAATGACCGGCGATCACCGCGTCGATCGACCCGCTCACAGTGCGACGCGTGAGGACCGCCTACCTCGGGACCTCCGACTTCGCCGCCACCGTCCTGCGAGCGCTGGCGGACTCGCCGCACCGTCCGGAGCTCGTCGTCACCCCCCCCGACAGCCGCCGCGGGCGTGGCCGCCGCGAGCTGCCGCCGCCGGCCGCCGAGGCGGCGGCCGAGCTCGGCCTCGAGCTGCTCCAGGCCGGGGACGTCAACGCCGAGCCGGCGCTGGAGCGGATCCGTGCCGCGCAGCCGCAGGCGGTGCTCGTCTGCGCCTTCGGCCAGCTGATCCGCGAGCCGCTCCTCTCCGAGCTCCCGATCCTCAACGTGCACCCCTCGCTGCTGCCGCGCTGGCGCGGAGCGGCGCCGATCGAGCGGGCGATCATGGCCGGCGACCGCACCACCGGCGTCTGCGTCATGCGCCTCACGGAGGGCCTCGACTCGGGGCCGGTGGCGCTGCGCGAGGAGGTGCGGCTCGGCCCAGACGAGGACTTCGAGGCGCTCTCCGCGCGCCTGGCGGCGCTCGGTGGCGACCTCCTCGTCCGCGCCCTCGACCTGCAGGAGGAGGGGAGGCTGGAGTTCGTCGAGCAGGACGAGGAGGGGGTCACCTACGCCGAGAAGATCGACCCGGCCGAGCGCCGGCTCGACCCGGCCCGGCCGGCCGAGGAGCTGGCCGCCGCCGTCCGCGCCCTCACCCCTCACGTCGGCGCCTACCTGGAGACGGCCGGCGGCGAGCGGCTCGGCGTGCGCCGCGCCCGCGCCGTCGACGTCAGCGTCAAGACCGGCGAGGTGAAGTCGGAGTGGGGCGCGCTCCTGGTCGGCTGCTGCCGCGGCGCCCTGCGCCTGGAGATGGTCCAGCCGCCCGGCGGCAAGCCGATGCCCGTCGACGCCTATCTGCGCGGCCACCCCCTGCCGAAGCTGACGTGAGCGGAGCGCGGGCGCCCGTGACCGTCTCCCCGGCCCGCACGCTCGCCTTCGAGACCGTGCGGGCGACCTTCGAGCGGGACGCCTTCACCGAGCGCGCCTTCCGCGCCGGCGCCGAGCGGCTCGGCCTCGGCGGCCGCGAGCGGGCGCAGGCGCAGCGCCTCGCCTTCGGCGCGGTGCAGCGCCGCGGCACCGCCGACGCCGCGATCGAACGGCTCGCCGGCCGCTCGCTGCGGCTGCTCGACCCGCCGGTGCTGGCGGCGCTGCGGCTCGGGCTCTACGAGCTGCTGTTCGCCGACGCGACCCCCGACCACGCCGCGGTCGACCAGGCGGTGGAGCTGTGCAAGGGGGCCGGGGCCGCCCACGCCGCCGGCCTCGTCAACGCCGTCCTGCGCCGGGCGGTGCGCGAGCGCGAGCAGCTGACCGCGGCGCTGCTGGGCGACGACTCGACCGCGGAGGCGGCCGCCGTCGCCCACTCGGCGCCGCTCTGGCTGGCGCGGATGTGGTGGGAGGAGCTGGGTCCGGACGGCGCCCGCTCGCTGCTCGCAGCCTGCAACGAGCCGGCTCAGGTGGCGATGCGGGCGAGCGGAGACCGCGGGGCGGCACTGGCGAAACTGCGCGATGCCGGCGTCGAGGCGCACGCCGCGGCGGGTGAGTGGCCGCTGGCGGCAGCGGAGCAGATCGTGATCGAGGGCCGCACCGGCGAGGCGGTGCCGGCGGCGGTGGCCGCCGGCGAGCTGACCCCGCAGAGTCGCGGCTCCGCCGCCGTGGTCGAGGTTCTCGACCCCCGCGAAGGCGAGCACCTGCTCGACCTCTGCGCCGGGCCGGGGATCAAGACCGGCCAGATCGCGGCGCGGATGGGCGACCGCGGCGAGGTGATCTCGGTCGAGCTGGACGCCGAGCGGGCGGCGGAAGTGGCCGCGCAGGCGCAGCGCCTCGACCTGCGCAGCGTCACCGTGATCGAGGCCGACGCCGAGGCGGAGGGGATGGCGCCGGGCTTCGACCGCGTCCTCCTCGACGCCCCCTGCTCGGACCTCGGCGCACTGGCCTCGCGCCCCGACGCCCGCTGGCGCAAGTCGCCGAAGCAGATCGAGCGGCTGGTCGAGATCCAGCAGCGGATGCTGCTCGCCGCCGCCCGGGTCCTGCGGCCCGGCGGCGTCCTCGTCTACTCGACCTGCACGATCTCGCGCCGCGAGAACGAGGACCGGGTCGCGGCGCTGCTCGCCGCCTCCGCGGCGGGCGAGGTGCCGCGGCTGCAGCTGGAGGACCTCGGCGCCCGCGCCCCGGCGCTCGCCTCCGCCGTCGAGCCCCGCTGTCTGCAGCTGCGCCCGGACCGCGACCGCACCACGGGTTTCTTCATCGCTCGCCTGCGAGCCTCCGAGCAGGCATGATTAGGGGATGAGCGGCGATGCCACCGACGCCGGCTCGAACCCGCTGGGTCGAGCCCCGTGCCCCAACTGCGGCGAGCCCTGGCTGCGCCCGACCCAGCTGCCGGGCCGCCTGCGCTGCGTCAACTGCCTCAGCCGCTTCGAACTCGTCTCCGCCTGCCCCAACTGCGGCGAGCACCAGACGATCGCCCGCATGACCAACACCGCCGACATGGAATGCCAGTCATGCGGCGCCTCCATGCTCCGCGCCGCCTGAGCGCGTCCGCGGGTGGCTGGCGGCGTCCTCGGTCGCTCGCGTGCGGAGCACGCCACGCTCCCTGCGTCCTTGCCAGCCACCCGCGGACGCGCTCAGTAGGGTCCCGATCGTGACCGAGCGCATGCGCGAGCTGATTCAGGAACCCCGGGTGGCGCCGTCGATCCTCTCGGCCGACTTCGCCCAGCTGGGTCCGCAGGTGGCGGAGGTGATGGGCGCCGGCGCCCGGGTGATCCACTTCGACGTGATGGACGGGCACTTCGTCCCGCCGATCACGATCGGGCCGCTGGTCGCCGCCGCGATCGCCGACCAGGTCCACGACGCCGGCGGCGTCCTCGACGTCCACCTGATGATCGAGGCCCCCGAGCGCCACATCGCCGAGTTCGCCGAGGCCGGCGCCGACTCGATCAGCTTCCACGAGGAGGCGACCCCGCACGCCAACCGCACCCTCGCGGCGATCCGCGAGCTCGGCTGCCTGGCGGGGATCGCGATCAACCCCGGCACCCCGGTCGAGGCGCTCTCCGAGCTGCGCGGCCTCGCCGACATCGTCCTCTGCATGAGCGTCAACCCCGGCTGGGGCGGCCAGTCCTTCATCGAGTCCTCCCCCGACAAGATCGAACGCCTGCTGCCGCTGGCCGGCGACGCCCGGATCGAGGTCGACGGCGGCGTCGACGTCAACACCGCCGGCGCGGTCGCCGCCGCCGGCGCCTCCCTCTTCGTCGCCGGCTCCGCCGTCTTCGGCGCCGAGGACCCGGCCCAGGCCTACACCGAGATCGTCACCGCCGCCGGCGCTATTTGAAGTTCGAACGAGGGACTGAGGCCAAGCAGGTCAAGGAAGAGGGAGGGAGCGTGCTCTGCACGTGACCGAGCGATGACGCAGCGATGAGCCGGTCTCAGCCCCTCGCGATCAAGGCACCCGTAACCTCCTGCCACCAGGCTCGCTCCGCTGCGTCCACGCCCGGTCGTGCGGCACGTTCCTCGCACCAACCGGCCAGGGCCCGCCGCCCGCCGATCGCCACCACCCGCCTGCCGAGCACCGCGAAGCGGCCGTCGGCGAGGGCGACCATCGCGGCGTCGGTCTCGCCGCGGCTGCGGAGCACGGCGAGGATCGGGATCCCGTCGATCTCCTCCGCCAACGGGTCGTCGCCCTCTCGCGCCGGGCGCACCGTGAACACCTGCGAGGCGCCGCGGCGCGGCAGCGGCGGCGGGCTCGGCCGGCCGACCGGGCCCCTGGCCCACTGCCCGGTCAGCGCCTCGACCTCCTGGCGCAGCTCGCTGCGGACGAGGATGTGCAGCTCGTCGCCCTCGCGCAGCTCGGTCGAGCCGCGCGGCGGGATCGCGTGCCCGTCGCGGACGATCACGTTGACCAGCGCCTCGCGCGGCAGCTCCAGGTCGCGCACCGGGTGCCCGGCGGCGGCCGCCCCCTCGGGCAGCCGGTAGGCGATCACGTCGCCGCCCATGCGGCGGATCCGCCCCGACTCCAGCAGCCGCCGCGGCAGCGCCGGCTCGTCGGTGGTCAGCCCCAGCCTGGTCGCCAGCGGCTCGAAGCTGGCCCCCTGGACCAGGGTCGAGCTGACGACGACGAAGAAGACGATCGCGAACAGTTCCTGGCCGGCGCCGACGCCGGCGACGACCGGGAAGGTGGCGAGCCAGATCGGCGTCGCCCCGCGCAGCCCGGCCCAGCCGAGCATCAGCCGCTCCTTCGAGCTCAGCGGCGCCAGGGCGGTGGCGAGGAAGGTGGCGACGGGACGGGCGACGACGATCAGCAGCGCCGAGAGCGCCAGCGCCTCGAGCGCGACCTCGTCGAGGCTGCTGGGGAAGACCAGCAGGCCGAGCAGGATGAAGAGGGCGATCTGGGCGACCCAGCCGAGCCCCTCGTGGAAGGCGACGACCGTGCGGCGGGCGGGGATCGTCGCCGAGCCGAGCGCCAGCGCGGTCAGGTAGACGGCCAGGAAGCCGGAGCCGTGGGCGACCTCGGCGAGCCCGTAGGCGAGGCCGGCGACGGCGATCGTCGCCACCGGGTAGATCCCGTCGCTCGGCAGCTCGATCCGGTTCAGGGCCGCCACCGCGAACCGTCCCAGGAGGATCCCGATCGCCGCTCCCAGCGCCAGCTTCAGCGCCAGCAGTCCGGCCATGTCGGCGAGCCCGTAGCCGGGCTCCTGGATCCATTCGATGAAGCCGATCACCAGCAGCAGGGCCACCGGGTCGTTCATCCCCGACTCCCCCTCCAGCGAGCGGGCGAGCCGCTTCTCCAGGGTCGAGCGGCGCAGCACGGCGAAGATCGCGGCGGAGTCGGTGGCGGCGATCGCGGCGCCGACGATCATCCCTTCCAGGGTGCTGAGGTCGAAGATCAGCTTCGCCGCGAAGCCGGCGATCACCGCCGTCACCGCCGTGCCCACCGTCGCCAGCGAGATCGCGGTTCCCAGCACCGGCCGGATCTCCGACCAGCCCGCGGTCAGCCCGCCCTCGAAGAGGATCAGCACCAGCGCGATCGTCCCCAGCGTCCGCGCCAGCTCGGCGTCGGAGAACTCGATGCCGCCGATCCCCTCCGAGCCGGCCAGCATGCCGAGGCCGAGGAAGAGCAGCAGGCCCGGGATCCGCACCCGGTCGGCGAGCATGGCGCCGGCGATGCCGGCGGCCAGCAGGACGCCGGCTACGAGGATCAGCTCGGCATCGTGTCCGCCCATCGGCGGACCCTAATGAGGGCGGCCGATGGGCGGCGGCAGGCGGCCGATCAGACGTTCTCGTCGATCGCGGCGAGGCGCGCCTCGAGCTCCTCCGGGGAGCCGGCCTCGGGCACGTCCTCGGCGCGTTCGTGCGGGTGGCGGTAGGCGAGGTAGAGCAGCCCGCAGAGGATGCCGGCGGTCAGCGCGAAGCCGATCTCGACGCGGCGGAACTCGTCGCCGACGAGCGGCAGGAAGTTCCAGGCGATGAAGAAGCTGGCGCAGGAGATCCAGCGCACCGCCGCGCGGCGCACCTGGCCCTGGGCGAGGCAGGCCTGGTTCAGCGTCACCGAAGCCAGGTAGAGCCCCATCCCCAGCGTCACCAGCAGCAGGCCGGGGCGGTCATAGGTGAACTTGTCGCTGAAGGCAAGCTGCATCAGCTGCGGGCCGGCGACGAGGACGACGATCGCGGTGAAGGCGGCGAAGGCGGCGACGCCGAGCAGGACGCCGCGGACCGAGCGGTGGAACTCGCGCTCGCTGTCGGGGTCGGTCGAGGTGTGGAGGCTGGTGAGGTGGGGGAGGATGCTGGTCGAGACCGCCTGGAAGAGCTGCAGCGGCGCCCGCGCCAGCATCAGCACGTTGAAGATGAACCCCGCCGCCGCCGCGCCCTGCAGGCCGCGGGCGACCAGCGGCCCGGCGTTGAGGAAGGCCTGTTCGCTGAACATGATCACGAGGACGGCCGCGGCGAACCCACCTCCCTCCCTCATCGAGAAATCGTCAGCCGGCATCTTCTCCGCCTCGCGTCCGGGGATGCCGGGCGCCTCCCGTTCGGCCTCGACCCTTCCGGCCTGCTCCTTCTTCGCCCGCCGCGCGAACGCCAGCGGCACCACCAGCAGGCTCAGGCTCGGTGCCGCGACGATCCCGATCGCGACCGCCGACTGGCCGCTCAGCAGGCTGACCGCGACCAGCACCGCGAAGAGGGTGCGGAAGACCGACTCGGAGAGGATCAGCGCCGTGAAGAGGCCGAAGCGGCGCCGGCCGGCGAGGAAGCCGCGGGCGAAATAGCTGGCGGCGTAGAAGAGGACGGCGCCGAAGAAGACCCAGTAGAGGGATTCGTTGCCTTCGAGCAGGTCGTCCTGGATCGGCCCCCGCAGCGCCAACGCCAGCACCGCAAAGGCGAGGGCGAGGCCGAGCTGGATCGTCGAGGCGACCCGCATCGGCTGGCCGATCGCTTCGCCCCGCTCCATCCGCTCGGAGATGTGCCGCGAGAGCAGCTGTTCGACCGGCCTGTAGAGGGTCGAGATGGTGATGAAGACGGCCGACCAGAGCACGGTGATCTGGCCGTAGTCAGGCTTCGAGAGGACGTGGGAGGCGATCAGGAAGTAGGCGTAGGTGATGACGCCGGTGAGGCCGACGCCGATCGCCAGGAAGCTCGCCGTCTTGCCGTACTCGGCGCTGGCCGAGCCCTGGCCGCGCCCTCTGCGCAGCGCCGTCAGCCGCTTGGGCGCCCGCATCAGCTCTCGTCCGGGACGTCGCCGTCCCGCCGCGGCGCGCCGGGCTCGTAGTGCGAGGGCTCGACCCCCAGCGCCAGCTCGACCCGCCGGACCCGCTCGAAGACCCGCTGGGTCATCACCCGCTGCCCGGCCAGGAGGTCTCCGATCACCCCCAGCGCGAACAGCTGCACGGCGGCGATGAAGAGGACGGCGCCGAGGATCAGCGACTGGATGTGGCCGCCCGAGTCGCCGTTGAGGATCCAGTCGAGCAGGAACGGCATCCAGGCGGCGAGGGCGAGCAGCAGGACCACGGCGCCCGCCGTCGCGAAGGCGCGCAGCGGCTCGTAGCGGGCGTAGACGCGGAGGATCGCCGGGCCGTTGCGCCGCACGTAGGAGCCGGTCGAGCCGGCCAGCCGCGACTCCCGTGCCTGCGGATTGGTCGCGACCGTCACCTGGTCGACGGCGACCAGCATCTTGCCGGCCTGGATCAGGCTCTCCAGCGTGTAGGTGAAGTTGTCGACGACCAGCAGCTGCAGCGCCGCCTCGCGGTTGTAGGCGCGGAAGCCGGAGGTGGTGTCGGTGATCTCGGTCCCCGAGAGCCGCCGCACCACCCAGCTGCCCAGCCGCTGCAGCCCTTTCTTCGCCCTCGAGAAGTGCTGGATCTGAGTCACCTGGCGGTCGCCGACGACCATGTCGGCCTCGCCGGCGAGGATCGGCGCCACCAGCTTGGCGACGTCGGCGCCGCGGTACTGGTTGTCGGCGTCGGTGTTGACGACGACGTCGGCGCCGAGCTTGAGGCAGGCGTCGAGCCCGGCCTGGAAGCCGGCGGCAAGGCCCTTGTTGTTGGTCAGCCGGACGACGTGGTCGACGCCGCGTTCGCGCGCGACCTCGACGGTGCGGTCGGTGGAGCCGTCGTCGACGACCAGCAGCTCGACCTCGTCGATGCCCTCGAGCCGGCGCGGCAGGTCGGCGATCGTCGCCGGCAGCGTCGCCTCCTCGTCGAGGCAGGGGATCTGGATGATCAGCTTCAAGGGCCGGGTGAGGGTATCCGTAGGCAGCGCGGAAAGGGAGAGTAGAATTGTTGATTGACTCGTCAATCGGTTGATGAAATCCCCGCTGACAGCCATGGATTCGCAGATGCTCAGGCGCGCCTTGGAGCTTGCGGAGGGCGGCCGGGGCCGGGTCAGCCCGAATCCGCTCGTCGGCGCCGTGCTGGTGCGGGACGGGGAGATTATCGGCGAGGGGTTCCACGCCGAGCTCGGGGGTCTGCACGCGGAGCGGTCAGCGCTGGAGGATTGCGGCCGCCGCGGCGAGGAGCCGGCGGGGGCGACGATGTACGTCACGCTCGAGCCCTGCGCCCACCACGGTCGCCAGCCGCCCTGCGTCGAGGCGATCCTCGAGGCCGGGATCGGTCGCGTCGTGATCGCCTCCGAGGACCCCAGCGAGAAGGCCGCCGGCCGCGGCCCCGGCATCCTCCGCGACGGCGGCGTCGAGGTCGCCTACGCGGCCGGCTCCGAGGCGGCGGCGGCGCGCCTGCTCAACCAGGCCTTCCGCAAGCACGCCCGCACCGGCCTGCCGCTGGTCGTCCTCAAGCTGGCGATGTCGCTTGACGGGCAGACCACCACCGCCCCCGGCGAGACCCCCTGGATCTCCGGCGAGCTCAGCCGCGCCCTCGTCCACGGCTGGCGCGGAGAAGCCGACGCGATCGCCGTCGGCATCGGCACCGTCCTCGCCGACGACCCGCTGCTGACCGCCCGCTTCACCGACGCCCGCCAGCCGCTCCGCGTCGTCTTCGATTCCGACGCCCGCCTGCCGCTCGACTCGCAGCTCCTGGCGACGCTCGAGCAGTCGCCGGTCCTCCTCGTCGCCGCCCCCGCCGCCGACGGCAGCCGCCTGCGCGCCCTGCGCGAGGCCGGCGCCGAGATCCTCGTCGCCAGCGGCGGCACTCCCGCGGACCGCGTCCGCTCCGCCCTCGCCGACCTCGGCCGCCGCGGCATCACCAGCCTCTTCCTCGAGGGCGGGCGCACCCTCGCCACCGCCTTCGTCGCCGCCGAGGAGGTCGACGAGGCGCGCACCTTCGTCGCCCCGACCCTGCTCGGCGGCGCCCTCAGCTCGGCCGCAACCGGCCCGGCCCGGCTCACCGCCCTGCACTCCCACGCCGAGGCGGTCGGCGACGACACCCTGATCACGGCCCGCTTCAAGGAGTGGTGAGGTGTTCACGGGGCTGATCGAGGACGTCGGCAGGGTGGAGGCGGTTGAGGCGGGGGGCGACGGCGCCCGGCTGCGGATCGCGACCGCGCTGGCGCCGGAGATCCGCGTCGGGGATTCCGTGGCAGTGAACGGAACCTGCCTGACCGCGACGGCGAGCGACGATTCGGGCTTCGAGACCGAGGCGATGAACCAGACGCTCGAGGTCACGGCGCTGCGGGGCGTGGAGCCGGGCAGCCGGGTCAACCTGGAGCTGGCGATGAGGGCATCGGACCGGCTCGGTGGCCACATCGTCCAGGGCCACGTCGACGGCGTCGCGGAGGTCGTCTCCGTCGAGGACGACGGGTTCGCGCGGCGCCTGCGGGTGTTCCTGCTTCCGGAGCTGCTGCGCTACGTGATCAAAAGGGGCTCGATCACCCTCAGCGGCGTCAGCCTCACGGTCGCAGGCTTGGGAGAGTCTTGGGCCGAGGTTTCCCTGATCCCTGAGACGCTTGAGCGGACGAATCTTGGCGAGCTTCAGGCGGGAAGCATCTTGAACGTCGAGTGCGACATCGTGGCGAAGTACGTGGAGCGGCTGGTGTCACCATTCGCTGGAAAGGAGCGAGCGTGAGCCATATGACGGAAGCCCAGAGAAAAGAGGAGACGGCGACGAGTACGGCGGAGAGCCCCTTCTCGTCGATCGAGGAGGCGATCGAGGAGATCCGCCGCGGCCGCATGGTCGTCGTCTGCGACGGCGAGGACCGCGAGAACGAGGGCGACCTGGTGATGGCCGCCCAGTTCGCCACCCCGGAGGCCGTCAACTTCATGGCCAAGGAGGCGCGCGGCCTGATCTGCCTCGCCCTCACCGCCGAACGCTGCGAGCGGCTCGGCCTCAACCTGATGGCGGCCAAGAACGAGGCGCCGCTGCAGACCGCCTTCACGGTGACGATCGAGGCCGCCGGCGGCGTCTCGACCGGCATCTCCGCCCACGACCGCGCCCACACGATCCAGGTCGCGATCGACCCCCAGTCGGGACCGCGCGACATCGTCGTCCCCGGCCACATGTTCCCGCTGCGAGCCAAGGACGGCGGCGTCCTTGAGCGCACCGGCCACACCGAGGCCAGCGTCGACCTCGCCCGCCTCGCCGGGCTGATCCCGGCCGGGGCGATCTGCGAGGTGATGAACGACGACGGCACCATGGCGCGCGTCCCCGACCTCGTCCCCTACTGCCGGAAGCACGGGCTGAAGATGGTTACCGTCGCCGACCTGATCGCCTACCGTCGCCGCACCGAGAAGCTGGTCGAGCGCGTCGTCGCCACCGCGCTGCCGACCGCCTTCGGCGACTTCAGCGCCGTCGGCTACCGCTCCCTGGTCGACGACAAACACCACGTGGCGATGGTCAAGGGCGAGGTCGACGGGGCCGAGGACGTGCTCGTCCGCGTCCACTCCGAGTGCCTCACCGGCGATGTCTTCCACAGCATGCGCTGCGATTGCGGCGAGCAGCTGGAAGCGGCGCTCTCGATGATCGAGCGCGAGGGCAGGGGGGTCCTGCTCTACCTCTCCCAGGAGGGTCGCGGGATCGGCCTGCTGAACAAGCTACGCGCCTACAAGCTGCAGGAGGAGGGGGCCGACACGGTCGAGGCCAACCTCAAGCTCGGGCTGCCCGCCGACCTGCGCGACTACGGCATCGGCGCCCAGATCCTCGGCGACCTCGGCCTGACCAGCATCCGCATCCTCACCAACAATCCGAAAAAGATCGTCGGCCTCGAGGGCTACGGGCTCTCGGTCAGCGAGCAGGTGCCGATCGAGTCGGCTCCCAACTCCCACAACGAGGCCTACCTGCGGGCCAAGCGGGACAAGATGGGCCACTCGCTGCACCACCAGGGGCTGGCGCTCGACGAGGAGATGATCCACGACGAGGAGGAGCGCGACGCGGGGAAGGCCGATGGCTAGGAGGACCTCCGGAATGTCCTCTGACGGCGACGGCGCCTTCCTCGAGCAGTTCACGGTCGAGGAGCGGGGGGAGCTGGCCGGGCGGCGCTTCGCGATCTGCGTCGGTCGCTACTACGAGGACCTCGCCCAGCGGCTGGTCGCCGGCGCCCGCCACGGCTTCGAGCTGGCCGGCGTGCCGGGCGAGAACGTCGTCGACGTCTCGGTGCCGGGCGCCTACGAGCTGCCCTTCGCCGCGCGCCTGTTCGTCCAGCGGGGCGATGAGTTCGCCGGCGTCGCCTGCCTCGGCGTCGTCATCCGCGGCGAGACCGACCACTACGACTTCGTCTGCGCCGAGGCCGCCCGCGGCATCCAGGACGTCCAGCTGGAGACCGGCGTCCCCTGCGCCTTCGGCGTGATCACCTGCGACACGATGGAGCAGGCGCTGGCCCGGGCCGGCGGCGACAAACGCGACCAGGGCCGCAACGCCGCCCTCACCGTCGCCCGCATGGCCCTGCTGAAGCGGGAGCTGGACGCCTAGCGCGGCGCCGCCACTGAGCGCCGTCACTCTGTAGCATCCACGATCCCGATGGCCAAGGTATGCCACAGCTGCGGCAAGGGACCGGCGTTCGGCCAGTCCCGCAGCCACTCGATGGTCGCGACCAAGCGGCGCTTCGATCCGAACCTGCAGAAGGTCCGGATCCAGGAGGACGGCCGCCCGATGCGCGCCTACGTCTGCACCCGTTGCCTGAAGTCCAACAAGGTCATCAAGGCCGCCTGAGGCCGTAGGACACACTGCGCGAGGCCGCAACGTCGGCTCCGCGCCGTGCTGAAGCGCTGTCGCTCCGCCGCCGTCACGCCCTCGCTCGGTCCTACGGCCTCAGGACCCGAGTGACTACTGCTACTCCGCCTCGGAAGAGGTGACGACCGGGTGCTCGCCGGTGGGGGAAGGGTCCCCCTCTTCGGGCTCGACGTGGAGCTTGGGGAGGACGCGGCCGAGCCACTCGGGGAAGTACCAGGCGGCCTTGCCGAAGAGCTGCATGAGCGCCGGGACCAGGATCGAGCGGATGATCACGGCGTCGATGAAGACGGCCGCCGCGAGGCCGAGGCCGAAGAGTTTGATCACCCGGTTGTCGCCGAGCATGAAGGAGGCGAAGACGGTGACCATGATCGCCGCGGCGGCGGTGATCACCCGGCCGGTCAGGGCGAGGCCGCGGGTGACCGCTTCGGTCGCGTCGCCGTTGTGCTCCCACTCCTCGTGGATCCGCGACATCAGGAAGACCTCGTAGTCCATCGAGAGGCCGAAGACGATCGCGAAGAGGAAGATCGGGAAGAAGGAGATGATCGGGCCGGTCCCGTCGACGCCGATCAGGCTCGCCCCCCAGCCCCACTGGAAGACGGCGACGATCAGGCCGAAGGCGGCGCCGATCGAGAGCAGGTTCATCACCACCGCCTTCAGCGGCACCAGCAGCGAGCGGAAGACGACCATCAGCAGCAGCGCCGAGAGCAGGACGACGACGCCGATGAAGAGCGGCAGCTTTTCCGCGATCGCGTCGCCGAAGTCCTCGAAGATCGCGGTGATGCCGCCGACGTGGACCTGGGCGCCGGTCTGTTCCTCGACCGGAGGGATCACGTCGTCGCGAACGTGATTGAGGAGCTCGGTCGTGTCCTCGCTCTGCGGCGAGCTGGTCGGGTAGAGCTGGAAGACGGCGGTGTTTTCCGCCTCGTTGAGGGTGATCGAGGTAGTCTCGGCGACGCCTTCCTCGCCCTCCAGCGTCTTCCGCAGCTCTTCCAGCGCCTGGTCGTCGCCCTTCGACGGCAGCGCCGCGACGATCGAGAAGGGCCCGTTGAAGCCCGGCCCGAACCCCTCGGCGAGCAGGTCGTACGCTTCCTTCGTCGTCGTCCCCGCCCGATCGGTGCCGGCGTCGTTGGAGCCGAGGCGCAGCGAGAGGGTGGGGATGCAGAGGGCGATCAGCAGGGCGCCGGAGAGCGTGGCCGCCAGCAGCGGCCGGCGCTGGACCTCGCGGCTCCAGCGGTACCACCAGCCGGCCTCGTCGACGCCGGCGCGGCGGCCGTAGCCGGGGATTCGCAGCTTGTCGATGCGGCGGCCGACGATCGTCAACAGCGCCGGCAGCAGGGTCAGCGCCCCGATCATCGTCAGCAGCACGGCGAAGGCCGCCGCCATCGCCACCCCGTAGAGGAAGCTGATGCCGAGCAGCCACATCCCCATCAGGGCGATGATCACCGTGATCCCCGCGAACAGCACGGCGCGGCCGGCGGTGTCGATCGCGGCGACCGCGGCGTCGCGCGGCTCGAGCCCGTCGGTGAGGCCGTTGCGGAAGCGGGTGACGATGAACAGCGCGTAGTCGATGCCGACGCCGAGCCCGATCATCGCTGCCAGCTGGGTGGCGAATTCGGCGGTGTCGAAGACGTGGCTGCCGAGGGTGACCAGGCTGATGCCGACGCCCAAGGCGAAGAGGGCGGTGATCAGCGGCAGCCCCATCGCCACCACGGAGCCGAAGGTGATGAGGAGGATGACGGTCGCGGCGAGCAGGCCGATCGCGAAGGAGGCGTCCTGTTCTTCCTCCGCGCGGGCTTCCTCGATCGGCTGCCCGCCGAGGTCGACCTGGAGCCCGTCGCCGGCCGCGGCCTGTGAGATCGTGATGACCTTCTTCGCTTCGCCGTCGAGGAGCTTGTCGCTGCTGACGTCGAACTGGACGGTGGCGTAGGCGATCTTGCCGTCCTCGCTGACCGCCCCGGCGCCGCCCTCCTGGTAGGGGCTGGCGACTTCGCTGACGTGGCGGAGCTCGTCGACTTCGGCGAAGACGCCCTCCATCTTGCGCTTGACGGGGGCCGACTCGGCCCCGGCGTCGGCCTTGTAGACGATCGTCGCGGTGTCGCCCGACTGCGCCGGGAACTTCGTTTCCAGCAGGTCGAAGGCCTCCTGCGAGTCGGAGGAGGGCAGCTTGAATTCTTCGCTGAAGTCGCCGCCGACGAAGCTGGAGGTCACGCCGACCCCGATCAGGGCCACGATCCAGCCGATGATCACCGTCTTGCGGTGGCCGGTGATCCAGGTGGCGTAGGAGCGCATCGGCGCGCCACGCTAGCAATGCGGTCAGGCGGGCCTGTCGCAGCGCGGTGAGCGGCGACTTGCCTCCGCGGCGAGCGGCCGCTCGCCCTGTCGCGGCGGCCGGATAGATTCCATCCCGATGCCCGATCCATCGATCGCCCGGTTCCGACGGGTCATCAGCTCCGCCTACGCCACGCTCGAGGCGCGACGCCAGGAGGTCAACGACCTCAACGTCTTTCCCGTCGCCGACGGCGATACCGGCGACAACATGGCGATGACGATGCGGGCGGTGATGGAGGAGCTCGACCGCCTCGACGGGATGGCGGTCGACGAGGTCGGCCGCACCGCGCTCGTGCAGGCGCTGGCGCGAGCGGCGCTGATGGGCGCCCGCGGCAACTCCGGGGTGATCCTCAGTCAGATCGTCCGCGGCGCCGCCGAGGAGCTGGCCAGCCGCCCCGGCGAGCTGGTCGACCCGGTGCTGGTCGCCGCCGCCTTCGCCAGCGCCGCCGACGCCGCCTACGAGTCGGTGCGGGAGCCGGCCGAGGGGACGATGCTGACCGTCTTCCGCGAGATGGCCCACTCGCTGACCCGCCAGCTCGCCCACCTCGAGGCCGACAAGCAGCGGCTCGGCCGCGACGTCGACGAAGAGCGGCAGGACGCGATCCTCGCCGAGGTCCTGGAGCGGGCGATCGAAGAGGGCGAGCGGGCGGTCTCCCGCACGCCGGAGCAGCTCGACGTGCTGCGCGAATCCGGCGTCGTCGACGCCGGCGGCTACGGCCTGGTGCTGATCCTCGCCGGGGTCGTCGCCGGCCTGCGCGGCGACGGCGCCGAGGTCCCCGAGGTCTCCCACCACGAGCCGCCGCGGCTCAGCCTGCCCCACCACGAGGACAGCCGCTACCGCTACTGCACGAACTTCATCGTCGCCGGCAGCGGGCTGGAGAGCCGCGAGTTCCTGCCGCGCCTGGAGGGGCTCGGCGACTCGGTGCTGGTGGTCGGCGACGAAGCGACGCTGAAGGTCCACGTCCACACCGACGAGCCGGAGGCCGCGGTCGCGCTGTTCGAGGGCGTCGGCGCGGTGACCAACCTCGACGTCGCCGACATGCGCGAGCAGATGGCCGAACGCGACGCCCGCCTCGCCGCCGGCCGCACCGGCGTCCTGGCGGTGGCGGCGGGGGAGGGGCTGGAGCGCCTCTTCGCCGAGCTGGGGGCGAACGTCGTCCCCGGCGGCGAGACCCTCAACCCCTCGACCTACGAGCTGCTGGCGGGGATCCACGGCGTCAGCGCCGAGGAGGTCCTCGTCCTGCCCAGCTCCTCGAACGTGATCATGGCCGCCGAGCGCGCCTGCGAGCTCTCCGAGAAGCCAGCCCGGGTCGTGGCCGCGACCTCGCAGCAGGCGAGCCTGCTGGCCCTGGTCGAGTTCGACCCGGCGGCCTCGGCGGAGGAGAACGCCGAGCGGCTGGAGGGGGCGCTGGAGGGCGTGGCGACCGGCGGCGTCGCTCCCGCCGCCCGCGACGACGCCCAGGGCCGCTTCCGCAAGGGCGACGCGGTCGGCTTCGCCGACGGCGAGATCGTCGCCTGGGGCGGCGCCGGCTCGACCCTGACCGCGACGATCCAGCACCTCGCCGAGGGGGCGGAGATCGTCACCGTGATCGCCGGCGAGGGGGCGCCGATCGCCCTGGCCGAGATCGACACCCACGTCCCCGACGGGGTCGAGCTCGAGACCCACGACGGCGGCCAGCCCAGCTGGTGGTGGCTGCTGGCGGCCCAGTAGTGCGCGGCTTCGCCGGCGCCCGCGAGCTCAGCCCCGCCGACCTGCGCGAAGCACCGGTCCACTGGCCCCGCCCGAGCGTGCTCGAGGTCTCGGTCCAGGCGCTCGACGGGGTCGGGCCGAAGCTCGCCGAGGCGGCGGCGGAGGCGGGGATCCACACCGTCGGCGACGTCCTCCACCGCTTCCCCCGTCGCCATCGCGACCGCCAGGTCCGCCAGCTGGCCGAGGTGGGGGAGGGCGAGCAGGGGACGGTGTTCGTCGAGGTGCTGGGCGCCAAGCCGCGGCCCTTCCGCAAACGCCGCCTCACGATCACCAGCGTCAAGGTCGGCGACGGCAGCGACCACGTCCGCGCCACCTGGTTCAACCAGCCCTGGGTGGCGGAGAAGCTGATGCCGGGCGCGAAGCTGCTGCTCACCGGCAAGCGCACCAGCCGCGGCTTCGGCGTCAGCGAATGGGAGCTGGTCGGCGAGGAAGACCCCTCCTCGGGCTTCGTCCCGGTCCATCCCGCGACCGAGTCGCTGCGCCCGCAGCGGCTGCGTGACTGGGCCGAGCAGGCCTGCCGGCTGGCGCCGAACGCGATCGAGGGGCTGCCGGCGGCGCTGCGCGCGCGGCGCCGGCTGCCGGGCGTGGGCGAGGCGATCCGCGCCGCCCACTTCCCGGAGACGCCGGCGGAATCGGAGGCGGCGCGGCGCCGGCTCGGCTTCGAAGAGCTGTTCCTCTACCAGGCGGTCCTGGCGACCCGCAAGCGGACCCACCGCACGGCGCGCCCGGCGCCGCGTTTCGGCAAGCCGGGGGCGCTGGTCGGGCGCTGGATCGAGTCGCTGCCCTTCGAGCCGACCCGCGACCAGCTCGGCGCCTTCGAGGAGATCGAGGGCGACCTCGACTCGGGCGAGCCGATGCAGCGGCTGCTGATGGGGGAGGTCGGCTCCGGCAAGACCGTCGTCGCCGTCTACTCGATGCTGCGGGCGCTCGAAGCCGGCTACCAGGCGGCGTTGATGGCGCCGACCGAGACGCTCGCCGAGCAGCACGCGATCACGCTCGGGCGGCTGCTGGCGGCCGAGGCGACCCCGTTCGCGCTGCTCACCGGCTCCACCCCCGTGGCGAGCCGCAAGCGGGCGCTCGACCAGCTCGCCAGCGGCGAGCTGGGACTGATCCTTGGCACCCACGCGCTGATCGAGCCGACCGTCGGCTTCGCCCGCCTCGGCCTGGCTGTCGTCGACGAGCAGCACCGCTTCGGCGTCGCCCAGCGCCGCGCCCTCGACTCCAAGGGGGTCGAGGGGATGGCGCCGCACGTGCTGCACATGACCGCGACCCCGATCCCGCGCACGCTCTCGCTCACCGCCTACGGCGACCTCGACACGACCGCCCTGCACGAGCTGCCCGCCGGTCGCCAGCCGGTGGAGACGCGCCTGGTCGCCGACGAGCAGCGCGGGGAAGCGTTCGAGTTCCTGCGCCGCCGCCTGCGCGAGGGGCGCCAGGCCTACGTCGTCTGCCCGCTCGTCTCCGAGTCGGAGAAGGTGATGGGCAAAGCGGCGCAGGTCGAGGCGGAGCGCCTGCGGGCCGGCGAGCTGAGCGAGTTCCGGGTCGGGCTGCTGCACGGCCAGATGCGCTCCGGGGCGAAGGCCGAGGCGATGCGCGCCTTCGCCGCCGGCGAGACCGACGTGCTGGTGGCGACGACGGTGATCGAGGTCGGGATCGACGTCGCCAACGCGACGGTGATGATCATCGAGGGGGCCGAGCGCTTCGGCGTCTCCCAGCTGCACCAGCTGCGCGGCCGCGTCGGCCGCGGCGAGCACCCGTCCCAGTGCCTCCTGTTCGCCGAAGAGGCGGGCGAGCCGGCGCGGCGGCGGCTGCGGGCGGTGGCCGGCGAGCGCGACGGCTTCAAGCTGGCCGAGATCGACCTCGGCCTGCGCGGCGAGGGCGAGATCCTCGGCACCCGCCAGCACGGCCTGCCGCGCTTCGCCGTCGCCACCCTGCCCGACGATTCCGAGACGCTGATCGCCGCCCGCGAGGAGGTCCTCGCCCTGCTGCGGCGCCACGGCTCGCTCGCCGACCCGGCCCTGGGGCCGCTGCTCGACGCCGCCCGCGCCCGCTTCGGCGCCGGCGCCGCCGATCCGATTCCCCTGTGACTCCGCCGTTCGACCTTCTTCGCCCTGTGGGCGAAGAAGGTCGAACGGCAGCTAGGTTTCGTGGGGTGCGCGTGATCGCCGGCGACCTCAAAGGGCAGCGGCTCGTCGCTCCCCGCGGCTGGAAGGTGCGGCCGACCTCCGACCGCGTCCGCGAGGCGCTCTTCTCCGTGCTCGGCGACCGCGTCGTCGGCGCCACCGTGCTCGACCTCTACTGCGGCACCGGCGCCCTCGCGATCGAGGCGCTCTCGCGCGGCGCCGCCCGCGCCGTCCTCGTCGACCGCGACACGCGGCCGGCGCTCGGCAACGTCGAGCGGCTCGGGCTGGGCGAGCGCGCCGAGCTGGTCCGCTCCGACGTCGGTCGCTGGACGGCCGCCGCTGTGGAGGCGCCGAACGCGCCCCGCTTCGACCTGGTCTTCGTCGATGCTCCCTATAGACTCGCCGGCCGCGTGATCGAGGCCCTCAACACCCAGCTGCCGCGACTGCTCGCCGCCGGCGGCCGCGCGATCGTCGAGAGCAGCGCCCGCGGCCCGCTGCGGATCGAGTCCCTCGAGCCGCTGCGCCAGCACCGCTACGGCGCCGCCGACGTCAGCATCTACGCGGGGGCCGACGAGTGAGCGAACGCAACGGCACCGTCGTCTGCCCGGGCAGCTACGACCCGGTCACCAACGGCCATATCGACATCATCACGAGGACCTCCCAGGTCTTCGAGAAGGTCGTCGTCGGCGTCGTCAACAACCCCGTGCGCAAGCAGAGGACGCTCTTCAACCCCGAGGAGCGGCGCGACTTCATCCGCGAGGCGACCGCCGATCTGGCCAACGTCGAGGTGCAGATCTTCGCCACGCTGCTGGTCGAGTTCGCCCGCGACAACGACGCCAAGGCGATCGTCAAGGGCCTGCGGGCGATCTCCGACTTCGAGTACGAGTTCGAGATGGCGCAGCTCAACCGCAAGCTCGATCCCGGGATCGAGAGCATCTACGTGATCGCCTCGCCCCACTACAGCTTTCTCTCCTCCACCGGGGTGAAGGAGATGGCCACTTTCGGCGGCGACGTCTCCGACCTCGTTCCCGCCCCCGTGGCCGCTGCTCTGTCTGAGCGCCTGCCCGAGAGGTAGGCTGTTCGCCGATGTCTGGTCCCGGTGGGCGACGGCTTGCAAAAAACGCCCCTGACAACCGCTTCTTCACCAAAATCCCCGCGCACACGTAGGCTTACGACCTGCAAATGGACGTTCTCGTTCTCATAGACAAGCTGGACGATGTCGTCCACAACGCCCGTCCCGTCCCCCTGACGGATCAGGTGCGCGTGGACCGCGAGGAGATCTACGACCTCCTCGACCAGATGCGCGCCACGATCCCCGAGGAGATCAAGCAGGCGCGCTGGATCGTCAAGGAGCGCCAGGAGATGCTGGCCGAGGCCAAACGCGAGGCGGAGCGGATCGTGCGCGAGGCGCGCGAGCAGCAGGCCCGCCTGATCTCCGACGAGGAGGTCACCAAGCAGGCCGAGCGCGCCGCCGACGAGATCGTCGAGGACGCGCGCACCCGCGAGCGCGAAATCCGCCTCGGCGCCGAGGACTACGCCGACGAGATCCTCAACACGCTCGAAGTCAACCTGCAGAAGTTCCTGGCGGCCGTGCAGCGCGGCCGCGACCGGCTCGCCGGCCGCGAGGAAGAAGCGGCCCCGGAGCTCGAGCAGCCTTAGTTCGGCCGGGTCCTTTCAGTTCGGCCGGGTCCTTTCAAGTTCCGTACGGACCAGTCCGGCGGTTCGTTCAGGCGTCGTGGTCACCTGGTCGTAGGTGAGGCGGAGGATGTCGTAGCCGGCTGAGCGGAGCTCGAAATCGCGGGTGTGGTCGCCCTCGAAGGCGGCGGGGCCGCGGTGGTACCGGTAGCCGTCGGTTTCGACGACCAGACGCCGCTCGCGCCAGAGAAAGTCGACCTCCAGGGAGCCGATCCGGACGTTCACCTCGGGCATCGGCAGGCGATGGCGGCGGCAGAGCTGCAGGAAGCGGTCCTCCAGCTCGCTCCGCGTCGGCACGCTCCGCTCCTCCAGCCCCGTTCGCAATCCCAGTACCTCTGCCTGTCGCACGGCCCGCCGCCACGTCGCCGCGGTCACTTCCCTGCGCAGGTCGGCGATCGTCCGCGGCGGCGTCGTCACGGGGATTCCCAGCTTGCGGGTCGCCTGTTCCGCCGTCAGGGACGGGCAGCGGTGGAGGCGGATCCCGTCCTGCTCGGCGCGCCCGTGCCGACCCGGCACCGAGACGTGTATCTCCCCGTCTTGCGGATCGAGCAGCCGCCACAGCGCGGCGGCGCTGTGGCGGCTGACCAAGGCCCCCTCGCCGCAGGCGAGCACCGCGCCCATGCACCTGCTCTCGAAGGTACGCGGCCGATGCCCCACCGCGTAGACCCCGCGGTGAACGCGGTGCAAGCGTCCGCTTTCGACCCGGCGGAACGTGGCCGCATCGTCGATGCCGGCCTTCACCAGTTGCCGCCGGCTGACCACGCCATGCTGCCGTTCGGCCAAGGCCGCGATTTCCGCATCTGGGGTGTCGACTTTCTTTCGCATAGCGATAGAAAGTCGACACCCCGCCGAGGTTCTCCCCCCTGGGGACCCGTTGCTACTCCAGTTTCAGGTCCTTCAGGGCCGCCCAGCGGGGGTCGCCGCCGCTGTCGTGCTCGTGGTCGGCGGGGTCGGCGTCGTTGAGGGACTCCCCGCAGACCGGGCAGAGGCCGGCGCAGTCCGGGCGGCAGAGGAGACGGGTGGGCAGGGCGAGCATGGTCGCGTCGTGGGCCCAGCGGCCGATGTCGAGCTCGTCGTCCTCGACATAGGGGCTACGCAGCTCGGGGTCCTCGGTGCCGGCCTGGTCCACCTCCCGCGACTCCACCTCGAGGTCTAGCGTGGCGGGCTCCAGGCAGCGCATGCAGGGGCCCTCGAGGTGGACGGGGAAGCGGAGCCGGAAGGCGAAGCCGTTGCTCGGCCGCGAGACGTCGAGTCGCACCGTCGGGTTGGCGGGGTTGGCAGCGTAGGCCTGGCCGGCCAGCTCGAACGGTTCCAGCGCCACGGGGACCTCCAGGCGCTTGCCCTCGCCGTGGGCGAGCGAGAGGCGCGAGAGGTCGACGATGGTGGAGCGCACTTGGGGCATTGCGGACCTCCGCTGGGTACGGGCTTACGATGACTCCTCCGACGAGATTACGAAATGGGTCAATTCGACTGGACACCCGACGTTTACCTGGACCGGATCCGCGCCGAGATCCCCGGCTACGACGAGCTGCAGGAACAGGCGGTGGCGGCGATCCCGTTCCCGCCGGAGCGGGTGCTGGAGCTGGGCATGGGGACGGGGGAGACGACCCGGCGGTTGATCGAGGCCTTCCCCGACGCCTGGGTGGTCGGCCTCGACTCCAGCCCCGACATGGTCTTCCGCGCCCGCAAGAGCTACGACGACGTCCAGCTCGCCCGCATGGAGGACCCGCTCCCCGACGGGCCCTGGGACCTCGTCATCTCGGTGCTCTCGGTCAACCAGCTGAACGACGAGCAGAAGCGGAACCTCTGCCGCCAGGTCAAGGGCCAGGCCCGCGCCCTGGTCATCGGCGACGTCTTCCAGGGCGACGAGCTGAGCGACCTGGCCGGCTGGTGCGGGGGCGAGGTGACCTGGCAAAAAGACCAGCTAGCCGTGGTGAGAGCCCTGTACTGAGGCTCGTATCCACCTCCGAAAACACTCCAGCGCGAAGCGCGTTTTCGGAGGGGGGTGTGAGCCTCAGCCCACCGTCGAGCGCACGGCCGCTACCATCCCGCGTCCGATGGCCGTACCCAAGAAGAGAACTTCCAGCGCCCGCCGCGACAAGCGGCGCGCCAACCACAAGGCCGGCAAGCCGAACCTGAACAGCTGCCCCCGCTGCCACAGCCCGCGGCTGCCGCACCGGGTCTGCCCGACCTGCGGCACCTACGCCGGCCGCGAGGTCGTCACGCACAAAGTCGCCGAGTCCGTGGCGACCACCGCCGACTCCGAGTAGCCGTGGCGCCTGGGCGCGCGGTGACGGTCGCCCTCGACGGCTACGGGGCGGAGCAGGGGTTCGGCGTGCTCGCCGAGGGCGCGCGGCTCGCCGCCGCCGACGGCATCGCCGTCCGCGTCTTCGGGCCCGAGCGGGCGCTCGGCCTCGCCGGAGTGGACGGCATCGAGGTGGTGCAGACCTCCGACTGGATCGCCAACGACGAGGACCCGGTCGCCGCCGTGCGCGCCAAGAAGGAGGCCTCGGTCGTGCGGGCCGCCCGCGACGTCGCCGAGGGCGGTGCCGCGGCGATGGTCAGCCTCGGCTCGACCGGGGCGACGATGGCCGCCGCCACCTTCGGCCTGCGCCGCCTCAAGGGCGTGCAGCGGCCGGCGCTCGCGGTCCAGCTGCCGGTGCCCGGCAAGCGCGTCCTCTTCCTCGACGTCGGCGCCAACGTCGAGGTCCGTGCCCAGCACCTGGTCCAGTTCGCCTTCCTCGGTGCCGCCTTCAGCGCCGCCGTGCTGGAGGTGCGCCAGCCGCGGGTCGGCCTGCTCACGGTCGGCGAGGAGTCCGGCAAGGGCCGCGAGGAGGTCGTCGAGGCGCACCGCATCCTCTGCACCGCCGCCGGCATCGATTTCGCCGGCAACGTCGAGGGCCGCGACCTGCCGGCGGCGACGGTCGACGTCGTCGTCACCGACGGCTTCACCGGCAACGTCGCCCTGAAGCTGATGGAGGGGACGGCGAAGACGGTCGCCGCCGCGGTCGGTGACGCCGCCCGCTCCAACCCGATCGCCGCGCTCGGCGGGCTGCTGCTGAAACCGGCGCTCGGCGGCCTGCGCCGCGAGCTCCACCCGGACACGACCGGAGGCGCGATCCTGCTCGGGCTGCGCGGGATCGCCGTCGTCGGCCACGGCAGCTCCGGCGCCGAGGGGATCGCCAACGGCGTCCGCCTCGCCGCCCGCTGCGCCGAGCTCGACGCCGTCGGCCGCACCGCGGCGCTGCTGCGCGAGGGCGGTGCCGGCCGTGGCGCCTTGGCCGCCGAAGAGGGCGGTTCCGCCCTGGCCTCCGAGGAGGGCGCGTGATAGGAAGTGGCGCGATGAACCGCGACGAAGTCCTGGCCCTCGTCCGCGAGCACCTCGCCGAGGAGCTCGAAGTCGAGATCGACCGGATCGGCGAGCAGACCCGCTTCAAGGAGGACCTCGACGCCGACTCGCTCGACCTCTACGAGCTGGTGATGGAGCTGGAGGACCGCTACGGGGTCGCCGTCTCCGAGGAGCAGGCGACCCACATCAAGACGGTCGGCGACGCGGTCGGGTTCGTGGTCGAGCACGCCCCCGCCTGAGGTGGCGGCGGACCCCGAGGCCGCCGTCGCGCCCCTGGCGGCCCTGATCGAGGAGCTGCCGCCGGACCTGCGCCGCCAGGCGCTGACCCACTCCTCCTGGACCGAGCGCCGCGTCGACTCCTTCGAGCGCCTCGCCTTCCTCGGCGACAGCGTGCTGGGGCTGGCGATGGCGACCGAGCTGATGGCGAGCTTCGAGACGGTCGCCTCCGGCGGCCTGACCAAGATCCACAACCAGGCGGTCAGCGGCGTCTCCTGCGCCGAGGTCGGGCGCCAGCTGGGGGTGCCGGAGATGCTCCGCGCCAGCGAGCCCGAGGGCGTCAACGCGGCGATCCCGGCGGCGGTGCTGCTGGAAGGGGAGCGGCCGCTGCCGGAGGCGACCGAGGCGCTGATCGGCGCCTGCTACCTCGCCTTCGGCTTCGAGCGCACCGCGGCGGCGGTGGCCGCCGCCTTCGGGCCGCGGATCGAGCTCGCCGCCGAGACCCGGATCGATTTCAAGTCCGCTTTGCAGGAGCTCTTGGCGCGGCGCGGCGCCCGCGTAAGCTACGAGGTGGTGGCCGCCACCGGCCCGCCGCACCGGCGCCGTTTCGAGGTCGCGGCGGTGATCGACTCGGAGCGGGTCGGCACGGGCGAGGGGCGCAGCAAGAAGGCCGCCGAGCAGGTGGCAGCCGAGCGCGCATTGGCGCAATTAGGGGGTTAACGGCCCTCGAGTCGCGTCCGAGCCAACCGCGAGTCTGGAGGGGCCGGTTTCGAGGCCGGCGATGAGGAAGACATGTATCTGAGATCGATCACGATGAAGGGCTTCAAGTCCTTCCCCGAGCGGACGAGCCTGGAGTTCTCGCCCGGCGTCAGCGTGATCGTCGGCCCCAACGGCTCCGGCAAGAGCAACATCACCGACGCGGTGCTCTGGGCGCTCGGCGAGCAGAGCCCGGGTGCGATCCGGGGTGCCTCGATGCAGGACGTGATCTCCGCCGGCGGCAAGGGGATCGGCCAGCGCCGCGCCGCCGAGGTCGAGGTCGTGATCGACAACGCCGACGGCCGCGCCGCCACCGAGTTCTCCGAGATCGCGGTCGAACGCCGCCTCGACCGCGGCGGCGACGGCGGCTACCGGCTCAACGGCGCCCGCTGCCGGCTCGCCGACGTCACCGACGTCCTCTCCGACACCAACCTCGGCCGCGAGATGCACTCGGTGATCAGCCAGGGACGGGTGGAGACGATCGTCCACTCCAAGCCGCGCGAGCGCCGGCTGCTGGTCGAGGAGGCCGCCGGCCTCGGCAAGCACCGCAAGCGCCGCCGCCGGGCCGAGCTGAAGCTGCGCGCCGCCCGCGACAACCTCGACCGCGCGCTCGACGTCGAGCGCGAGGCCCGCGCCCGCCTGCGGCCGCTGAAGCGCCAGGCGCAGGCGGCGGAGCTGGGGGCGAGGATCGAGCGCGAGGAGCTGGGCCTGCGCGGCCGCCTCGTCTCCGAGGAGCTGCGCTTCGGCGCCGACCGGGCCGAGGCGGCGGCCAAGGCGGCCGCGCAGGCGCGGGCCGTCCGCACGAAGCTGGAGGAGCGCCTGGCCGAGGTCGGCAAGCGCCGGCGCGCGGCGGAGGAGCGCTTCGCCGCCCGCGACCGCGAGCGCACCCAGGCCTGGGGCCTTCTGACCAAGCTGCGCGGCGAGCAGGAGAAGGTCGCGGTCCGCGTCGCCGGCCTCTGCGGTCGCGAGACGGAGATCGAGGCGGGGCTGGAGCGCCTGCGCGGCGAGCTCGGCCCGCTGACCCTGGACGTCGGCCCCGGCGGCGCCCCCGCCCAGCGCGCCCGCAAGCTGGAGGAGGAGCTGACGGCGATAGACACGGGACTGCGGGCCGCCAACGAGGGCTTCGCCGTCGCCCGCTCCGCCGACGCCGCCGAGGCCGCCCGCGAGGCTGCCCTGGGCGACCTCCGCGCCGGCGCCGAGCGCGCCTCCCGCCACGCCCGCCGCGCCGAGGGCCTGCTCGGCGAGCGCCACCGCGAGGCGCTGCGCAAGCGGGTCGCCGACGGCGAGCAGCTGCTCGACGACGTCCGCGCCGCGCTGGCGGCCGTCGAGGGCGCCGGAGCGGCGATCCGGGCCCGGGTCGAGCGCACCGAGGGCAAGGTCGTCGGCGGCGACGGCGACGGCGACGAGATCGCCGAGGAGATGCGCGCCTGCTCGCGGCAGGAGTTCGAGCTGCAGGCGGAGATGAAGTCGGTCGCCGACGAGCTGACCAAGGCCGAGGTCGAGGCCGCCCACCTCGGCGACCGCCGGGCCGAGGCCGAGCGCGAGCTGGCCGGCATCGCCGAGCGGCTCGGGGAGGAGATCCCGCCGGCCGAGGCGGCGCTGAGCGAGGAGGAGCGGGCCGAGATCGACCGCCGGCTGGAGCGGCTGGAGCGCCGCCGCGCCCAGATCGGCCCGGTCAACCCGCTGGCCGAGAAGGAGTACGACGAGGCGCGCGAGCACGTCGAGAGCCTGCAGGCCCAGCGCGAGGACACGGAGCGGGCGATGCGCGAGCTGGAGGCGCTGATCCGCGACATCGACGAGGAGATCGAGCGCGCCTTCGAGCAGACCTTCGAGGCGACGGCGAAGAACTTCGAGGAGATGGTCGAGCACCTCTTCCCCGGCGGCCGCGGCCGCCTGCGTCGGGTCAGCCTGCGCCCTGTCCGCGAAACCGAACGGCCGGCCGGCGAGCAGGAGGTCCCCAGCGAGGAGGCCGAGCCGGAGGCCGAGGAGGAGGAAGAGGAGCGCGACGAGCTCGGGGTCGAGATCGAGGTCACGCCCGCCGGCAAGTCGACCCGCAAGCTGTCGCTGCTCTCCGGCGGCGAGAAGTCGCTGGTCGCCCTCGCCTTCGTCTTCGCCGTCTTCCTCGCCCGGCCCTGCCCCTTCTACATCCTCGACGAGGTCGAGGCCGCCCTCGACGACGCCAACATCGACCGCTTCCTGCAGCTGATCCGGCGCTTCTCCGATCGCGCCCAGTTCGTCATCGTCACCCACCAGAAACGGACGATGGACGCCGCCGACGTCCTCTACGGCGTCAGCATGGGCGGCGACGGTGTCACCAAGGTGGTCTCGCGCAAGCTGCCGCGCGAAGTCGCCGAGGAGGAGGAAGAGGGCGACGACGAGGGCGAGACCCTCTCCGCGGTCGCCTAGCCCGCCTCCCCGTTCCTCTTCCGTGCCTGGCGCGGCTTGGGAACGGCTAACTCGCGCGAGTACCATCCGAAGGGAAGGAGGGAGAGATGGCGCACCGCCACATGGACAGGCTGACGTCGTTCGACGCGTCGTTCCTGGTCAACGAGAGAGCGAACGGGCACATGGCGATCGGCGCCGTGCTCGTCTGCGAGGGCGACCCGCCCGACCACGACGACCTCCTCGCCCACATCCGCAGCCGCGTCCACCAGCTGCCGCGCCTGCGCCAGCGCCTGCACTACCCGCCGCTGCGTCTGGGGACGCCGTTCTGGGTCGACCACCGCGAGTTCGACATCCACCGGCACGTGCGCCGCGTCGCCCTGCCGGCACCCGGAACCGAGGCCGCCCTCCGCGCCCTCGTCGGCGAGCTGCTGGCGCCGCCGCTGGACCGCACGAAGCCGCTCTGGGAGCTGATCCTGGTCGAGGGCTTCGAGGACGACCGCTTCGCGATCGTCTACAAGACCCACCACGCGATGGCCGACGGCATCTCCGCTGTCGACATCGGCATGCTGCTCTTCGACGTCGAGCCGCGCTCCGAGCCCGACCGCGACGTCGCCCCCTGGCAGCCGCGGCGGACCCCCTCGCGCCCGGCGCTCGTCGGCCGCGCCGCCGCCGGGGCCCTCGCCGGCTTCGGGCGCCTCGCCCGCTGGCTGCGCCGCGCCATGCGCGACCCCGGCCGCGCCCGCCGCCGCGCCGGCGACGGGCTGGCAGGCCTCTGGGAGGTCACCTGGAACCTCGCCCGGCCGGCGCCGCGGGTACCGCTCAACACCGAGATCGGCGCCGCCCGCAGCTTCTCCTGGGCGAGCTTCGACCTGGCCGAGCTCAAGCAGGTCAAGAACGCCCTCGGCGGCACCGTCAACGACGTCGCCCTCGCCGTCGTCGCGGGGGCGCTGCGCGGCTGGCTGCGGGAGCAGGACGTCGCCGTCGACGGGCTCGAGCTGAAGGCGCTGGTCCCGGTCTCGATCCGCACCGTCGACGAGCACGGCGAGCTCGGCAACAAGCTGACGGCGATGCGCGGCCCGCTGCCGGTCGGCCTCGCCGACCCGGTCGCGCGCCTGCGCACGGTCAGCCGCGCGATGGACGACCTCAAGTCCTCCCGGCAGCCGCTCGGCGCCGAAGCGATCTGGGGCCTCAACGACTGGTTCCGGGACTTCGCGCCGCCGCTCCTGCTCGCCCCGACCGCCGCGATCAACTTCTCCACCCGCCTCTTCAACCTCCTCGTCACCAACTTCCCCGGCCCTCAGATCCCCTTCTACGTGCTCGGGCGCGAGCTGACCGCGATCCACCCGGTCGGCTTCCTCGCCCGCCGCCACGCGCTGGCGATCGCGATCCTCAGCTACAACGGCTCGGTCAGCTTCGGCCTGCTCGCCGACCCCGGCTCGCTGCCCCGGGCGGACCGCCTCGGCGGCCACCTCCAAACCGCCTTCGAGGAGCTCCACGGCGCCGCGCAGATAGCCTCCCCCGGCGATGGCGACGACCTGGCGGGAGATGATCGACCTCGGTTCGCGCGAGACCGCGAACGGCTCGCCGACGCCTGAGCCCGAGCCCGAGCGCCGCGGCGTCTTCAAGCGGCTGCGCGAGAGCCTCTCCAAAAGCCGCCAGGCGCTGACCGAGGAGATCTCCGCCAGCCTCTTCGACCGCATCGACGACGAGACCTGGGAGCGGCTCGAGGAGGCGCTGATCCTCGCCGACGCCGGCGCCCCGACCACCGCCGCGGTGGTCGAACGGCTCGAGCACGAGGTCGACTCGGGTGCCGTCCCGGCCGACGGCGCCGCCGTCCGCGACCGCCTGATCGAGATCCTCGCCGAGGTCGCCTCCACCGGCCGCGCCCCGATCGACCTCAGCGGCGAGCCGGCGGTGCTGATGATGGTCGGCGTCAACGGCACCGGCAAGACGACGACGATCGGCAAGATCGCCTGGCACCTGAGCAAGGAGATGGGCCTCTCGGTCGTCCTCGCCGCCGGCGACACCTACCGCGCCGCCGCCGCCGAGCAGCTGGCCGAGTGGGCCGAGCGCGCGGGCGCCGAGCTGGTCCGCGGCGAGCGAAGGGGCCGACCCCGGCGCGGTCGCCTACGACGCGATCGCCGCCGCCCGCGCCCGCGGCGCCGACGTCGTCATCGTCGACACCGCCGGCCGCCTCCACACCCAGAGCAACCTGATGGAGGAGCTGGCGAAGGTGCGGCGGGTGATCGCCAAGCAGATCCCCGAGGCGCCGCACGAGACGCTGATCTCGATCGACGCGACCACCGGCCAGAACGGCCTGCGCCAGGCGCAGGTCTTCTCCGACGCGGTCGATCTCGACGGGGTCGTCCTGACCAAGCTCGACGGCACCGCCAAGGGCGGCATCGCGCTCGCGATCGCCTCCGACCTCGGCATCCCGGTGAAGCTGATCGGGGTCGGGGAGACGCTCGAGGACCTGCGCCCCTTCGATCCCTCCGAGTACGCCCAGGCCCTGCTCGCCGAGTAGCCTGGTTGCATGTTCGACCAGCTCTCCGACCGCCTGCAGTCGACGCTCTCCGAGGTCCGCTCGCGCGGCAAGCTGAGCGAGTCCGACGTCGACGCGGCGATGCGCGAGATCCGCCTCGCCCTGCTCGAGGCCGACGTCAACTTCAAGGTCGTCAAATCGTTCACGAAGACGCTGAAGGAGCGCTGCCTCGGCTCCGCGGTGCTGGACAGCCTCGACCCCGGCCAGCAGGTGGTGAAGATCGTCAACGAGGAGCTGGCCTCGCTGATGGGCGGCACCGGCGCCGAGCTGGCGATGGCCAGCAGCGGCCCGACGGTGATTCTGATGGCCGGCCTGCAGGGCTCGGGCAAGACGACCGCCTGCGCCAAGCTCGCCCTCCACTTCGGCAAGCAGAACAAGGACGTCGCCCTCGCCGCCTGCGACGTCTACCGGCCGGCCGCGGTCGACCAGCTGGTCACCGTCGGCGAGCGCGCCGGCGCCCACGTCTACCAGCAGGGCACCGAGGCCGACCCGGTCGACATCGCCGAGTGGGCGCTGGAGCAGGCCCGGGCCGAGCGCCGCGACGTGCTGATCGTCGACACCGCCGGCCGCCTCCACATCGACCAGGAGCTGATGGCCGAGCTGGCCAGGATCCGCAAGAAGACCAAGCCCCACGACGTCCTCCTCGTCATCGACGCGATGACCGGCCAGGACGCCGTCGGCGTCGCCGAATCCTTTGCCGAGGCGGCCGAGTTCGACGGCGTCGTGATGACCAAGCTCGACGGCGACGCCCGCGGCGGCGCCGCGCTCTCGGTCAAGGCGGTCACCGGCAAGCCGATCATGTTCGCCTCCACCGGCGAGAAGCTCGAGGACTTCGACAAGTTCCACCCCGACCGCATGGCCTCGCGCATCCTCGGCATGGGCGACGTCCTCAGCCTGATCGAGAAAGCCGAGCAGCAGGTCGACGAGAAGCAGGCTTCCGACCTGCAGGAGAAGATGCGGAAGGACCAGTTCACGCTGGAGGACTTCCTCACGCAGATGCGCCAGGTCCGCAAAATGGGCCCGCTCAGCGGCATCATCGGGATGCTGCCGGGGATGGGGGCGCTGAAGCAGCTGAAGAACGCCGACGTCGACGAGGGCGAGCTGGACCGGGTCGAGGCGATCATCCTCTCGATGACGCCGGCCGAGCGGGCCAACCCGGGGATGATCAACGGCTCCCGCCGCAAACGCATCGCCAACGGCTCCGGGACCAAGGTCCAGAACGTCAACCAGCTGGTCAAGCAGTTCGACCAGATGCGGGTGATGATGCGCTCGATGGCCAACGGCAAGATGCCCGACCAGCAGCAGCTCGCGCAGATGGCCGGCGGTGGCGCGCCGCGCCCGAAGATGCGAAGACGCTAACCTTCCGCGGCTCATGGCAGTCAGAATCAGACTTAGACGAGTGGGTTCCAAGAAGAACCCGATCTGGCGCATCGTCGTCGCCGACAAACGCTCCCCGCGAGACGGTCGCACGATCGAGACGATCGGCCAGTACAACCCGCAGACGAATCCGTCGCTGATCGAGTTCGACGAGGAGCGCGCGCGCCACTGGCTCGAGCACGGCGCCCAGCCCTCGGAGACGGTCGCCGGCCTGCTGCGGACCAAGGGCATCGCCGCCTCCGGCAGCTAGGTCGGCGGCGGCGATGACCGAGCTGCTCGAGTTCCTGGTCAAAGCCCTTGTCGAGGAGCCCGAGGCGGTCGTCGTCGAGGAGCTGGAAGAGGACGGGGACCTGGTCTACGAGATCAGCGTCGCCGACGGCGACCTCGGCCGCGTGATCGGCAAGGGCGGCCGCGTCGCCAACGCGATCCGCACGATCGCCAAGGCGGCGGCGGTGCGGATCGACCGCCGCGTCATCGTCGACATCCTCGACTGAGCCGGGTGGCGAGCCGGTGAAGCTCGACATCTTCACCCTCTTTCCCGAGGCCTTCGACTGGTTCCAGTCGCAGCGCCCGGTGCAGAACGCGCTGCGCGAAGGCAACGAGCTGCGGCTGTTCAACTACCGCGACACGACCCCGCTCACCGCCGGCCAGGTCGACGATTCCCCCTACGGCGGCGGCGCCGGCATGGTCCTGCGGGTCGACGTCGTCGACGCCGCCCTCGAGGCCGCCTACGGCGACGCGGGGCGGCCGCGGATCGTGCTGCTCTCGCCGACCGGCCGCCTGCTCGACGACCCGATCGCCGACGAGCTGGTGGCCGAGCCGCACGTCGCCCTGCTCTGCGGCCGCTACGAGGGCTTCGACGACCGCGTCCACCAGCACCTCGCCGACGACGAGCTCTCGATCGGCCGCTACGTCCTCGCCGGCGGCGAGCTGCCGGCGATGGTCGTCGCCGACGTCCTCATGCGCAAGCTGCCCGGCGCCCTCGGCCACGAGGACTCGGCCGCCGAGGAGTCCTTCAGCCAGGTGCTGGAGGGGATGCCGGAGTACCCGCACTTCACGCGGCCGCCGAGCTACCGCGGCTGGGGCGTCCCCGAGATCCTGCTCTCCGGCGACCACGAGAAGGTGCGCCAGTGGCGCCTGCGACAGAGCCGCGAGCGGGCCGTGCAGTTCGAATCCGGCGCCGAGTAGCTACCATTCCGCCACCGCGCGGTTCCCGCATCCGGGTCCGGCGGTTTTTTCTCGCCAAATGAGCTCCGTAATCGACAGCATCGAGCGCGACCAGCTGAGGAAGGGCCTGCCCTCCTTCAGCCCTGGCGATCGCGTTCGCGTCCACTTCCAGGTGATCGAGGGAACCCGCAAGCGGACCCAGGTCTTCGAGGGAGTCGTGCTGCGGCGCCAGGGCTCGGGTGCGCGGGAGACCTTCACCGTGCGCAAGCAGTCCTTCGGCGTCGGCGTCGAGCGGACGTTCCCGCTGCACTCGCCGAAGATCGAGAAGCTCGAGGTGGCGGCTCGCGGCGACGTCCGCCGGGCCAAGCTCTACTACCTGCGCGGCCGGATCGGCAAGGCCGCCCGCGTCGCCGAGCGGCGCTGGGGGATCGACGAGGAGATGGTCTCCGCGCCGGCGACGCCCGAGGCGGTCGACGCCGAGGGCGTCAGCCAGGAGGAGGTCGTCCCGGTCGAGGCTCCCGAGGAGGCGGAGGCTGCGCCCGAGGCGGAGACCGATGTGGAGGCAGAGACGGACGCTGCGGCGCCCGAGGCAGGGGAGACCGAGGAGAGTGCAGCGCCCGAGGATGCCGAGGAAGAGGCGGCGGCGAAGGCCGACGACTCCGACGAGGACTCTGCGGCCTGAAACTCTCGATCCCGAAGCCCCAAGGAAAAGGCGGCGGGCTCATCGAGTTGGTCGTCATCGTTGCGCTGGCCCTGGGGCTGGCGCTGGCGATCCAGGCCTGGGTGGTCAAGCCGTACCAGATCCCCTCGGAATCGATGGAGCCGACGCTCGACGTCGGCCAGCGGGTCCTCGTCAACCGCTTCATCTACCACCTCGAAGACCCCGGGGTCGGCGACATCGTCGTCTTCCACCCGCCCGCCGGCGCCGACAACGGCACCGAATGCGGCGTGCAGCCGAAAAACGGCGAACCGTGCTCGGAGCCGACCGCGGCCGAGTCGAGCCAGAACTTCATCAAGCGGATCGTCGCCGGGCCGGCGGACACGCTCTCGGTGCGAAACGGCCACCCGGTCGTCAACGGGGTCGAGAAGACCGACGAGCCCTACACCAACCCCTGCGGCAACGCCGGCGCCTGCAACATGCCGCGTACGATCACGATTCCACCCGATCACTACTTCATGATGGGCGACAACCGTGGAGCCAGCGACGACAGCCGTTTCTGGGGACCGGTCCCCCGCGACTGGATCATCGGCAAGGCCTTTGCCACCTACTGGCCCCCCGACCGCATCGGCATCTTCTAAGCCGAAGACGCACCGGCGCCGGCTCGCCCGCAGCCGCCGCCTGTTCGCCTTCGACCGCGGGCTGCAGAGCCGCCACGTCGCCGGCGCCGACGAGGCCGGCCGCGGCTGCCTCGCCGGGCCGCTGGTCGCCGCCGCGGTCCTGATCGACTACGAGCGGCTGACCCACGCCGACCGCCGTGCCCTCAGCGGCCTGTACGACTCCAAGCAGATGACCGAGGAACGGCGGCTGCAGATGTACCCGAGCGTGCTGCGGGCGGCGGAGCGGGTCAGCGTCGTCATCCGCTCGGCCGCCGGGATCGACCGCCGCGGCCTCCACGTGACCAACATCGAAGCGCTCTCGATCGCGCTCGAACGGCTGCGGCCGGGCGAGGCGATCAGCCTCGTCGACGGCTTCTCGCTGCCGCGCTGCGCGGTGCCGCACCGGGCGGTCGTCCAAGGAGACGCGACCAGCGCCGCGATCGCCGCCGCCTCGGTGATCGCCAAGGTCACCCGCGACCGCTACATGCGCGAGGCGGCGCTCGAACATCCCGGTTGGGGCTTCGAGGAGCACGTCGGCTACTCGACCCCCGAGCACCGCGCCGCGATCGAGGAGCGCGGGATCTCGCCGCTGCACCGCCGCTCCTTCCAGTCGGTGGCCTACTCACAGCTCGAGCTGGGCTAGAACGCCGCCAGTATGTGCTCGACGTCGGTGACGCGGCCGGCGCGGTCGAGGGTGACGCCGACGGCGTCGAAGCGGATCTCGGCGTAGCGGGCGAGGCCGCGGCGTTCGGCCATCCAGGCGGTCGCGAGCCGGCGCAGGCGGCGCTGCTTGCGGGCATCGACCGCGAGCACCGGTCGCTCGGGGCCGAAGGCGCCTCCCTCGCGGCCGGCCTTGACCTCGACGAAGACGAGAGTGGCGCCGTCGAGGGCGACGATGTCGAGCTCGCCGTAGCGGGTGCGGGCGTTGCGCTCGACGATCTCCCAGCCGGCGGCGGCGAGACGGCGGGCGACGAGCTCCTCGGCGCGGCGGCCGATTCTCTGACGGGCGACGGTCACGGGGGGGCAAGGCCCCGGCCGTGACCGATTCGCCCCACTGTTGGCCCGAAGATTCTTCGCTCTGCGCGTAACCCGTGCGGCCTGTCTCCCTAGCGTCCGCACCGTGCTCGCCACGGCCCAGACCTTCACCCTCGACGGCATCTCCGCCCGCCCGGTTCGGGTCGAGGTGGACGTGCACCGCGGTCTGCCCGGGTTCGCGATCGTCGGCCTGCCCGACGCGGCGGTGAGGGAGGCGCGCGAGCGGGTGCGGGCGGCGCTCGTCAACTGCGGCTTCGAGTTCCCGCTGCGGCGGATCGTCGTCAACCTCGCCCCGGCCAGTCTGCGCAAGGCAGGGCCCGGCATGGACCTGGCGATCGCGGCGGCGCTGCTGAGCGCCTCTGGGCAGCTGCAGTGGGAGGGCTTCTCCGGGGTGGCGCTGGCGGGCGAGCTGGCCCTCGACGGCTCGACCAGGCCGATCAACGGCGTCCTGGCGATCGCCGAGGCGGCGCGGGAGGGTGGGGCCGAAGGAATCGTCGTGCCGGCTGAGAACGGCCCCGAGGCGGCGCTGGCGACCGGGATCGAGGTCGTGGCGCTGGACAGCCTCGCGCGGCTGCCCGAGCTGGTCGCTGGCGAGTGGGTGCCCGAGCGCCCGCAGCCGTTGCCGCTGCGGCTCGAGACCGGGCCGGGCGCCCCGGACCTCGCCGACCTGCGCGGCCAGCCGCACCTCCGCCACGCGCTCGAGGTCGCCGCGGCCGGGGGCCACAGCCTGCTGATGATCGGCCCGCCCGGCGCCGGCAAGTCGCTGGCGGCCAGCCGGCTGCCCTCGATCCTGCCCCCGCTTGCCTCGACCGAGGCATTGGAGGTGGCTCGCGTAGCCAGCGCCTGCGGGCGCCTCGCCGGCGCCGCGGCGGCCGGCCGGCCCTTTCGGGCGCCTCACCACACGATCAGCCCGGCGGGCCTGGTCGGCGGCGGCAGCCCGCCGCGGCCGGGGGAGGCGACGCTGGCCCACCGTGGCGTCCTCTTCCTCGACGAGCTCTGCGAGTTCCGCCGCGATGCCCTGGAGGCGCTGCGAGGGCCGCTGGAGGCCGGCGAGGTGTCGATCGCGCGGGCGTCCGGGCGTCGCAACCTCCCTTGCCGCTTCATGCTGGTGGCCGCGGCGAACCCGTGTCCCTGCGGTCGCGGCGAAGCCGACCCCGATTGCAGCTGCTCGCCCATGGCCGTGCAGCGCTACCAGGGACGGCTCAGCGGCGCCCTGGCGGACCGAATCGACATCCTCGCCGCCATCCGCCAGCCGAGCGCGGAGGAGATCGGCGGTGGGCCGGGAGAGCCCTCGATCGAGGTGAGGGAGCGCGTCTGCGCCGCGCGCGAGCGCCAGGAACGGCGCCTGGGACCCGGCCGCTGCAACGCAGAGATGACTCCGGGCGAGGCTCGCGAGTGCGCGTTGCGGCCGGAGGCGGCGGCGCTGCTGGCGGAGCTGTACTCACGGCGGCGGCTCAGCGGCCGCGCCCACGACCGGGCGCTGCGACTGGCGCGGACGCTCGCCGACCTCGATGGCGTCGAGGCGGTCGGCCAGGAGCAGATGGCGCAGGCGCTGCAGCTGCGGAGGCGGGACCGTGACTAGCGCCGGCACGGAGCCCCGTGCCTGCCCCGAGTGTCTGCGGCGCTCCTGGCTGCTCTCGCTGCTGGGTCCTTATCTGGAGCGGCTGGCAACCGGCTCGCCAGGGTCGCGCTCGCCGGAACTGCTGCGCCTCTCCAACGAGGACCTGGTCGAGGTGGCGGCGCCGAGGGTCGGGGCGCAGTTGCTGGGCCGCGTCGAGGCCCTCCCCGAGCGGCACCTGGAGGAGGAGCTGTCGCGCGGCGGCTGCTGGGCCTGCTGTCGCCATGGCGACCTCTACCCGGCAGGGCTGCGTGATGCGGCCGACGCGCCCTGGGCGCTGCTCGGCCGCGGCGACCCGGCGCTGCTGGCGGAGCTGGAGCCGTCCGGGACGGTGACGATCGTCGGCGCCCGCCGCGCCACCTCCTACGGCCGCGAGGTCGCCAGGGAGCTGGGCCGCGAGCTGGCGGGGGCGGGGATGGTCGTGGTCAGCGGCCTCGCCTTCGGCATCGACGCCTGCGCCCACCGCGGCGGCCTCGACGCCGGGCGCACGATCGCCGTCCTCGGCTGCGGCCCCGACGTCGCCTATCCGGCTGCCCACCGCTCGCTCTGGCGCCGCATCTCCGAAACCGGGCTGGTGGTTTCCGAGTTCCCGCCCGGGGCGCCGCCGTGGCGCTGGACCTTCCCGGCCCGCAACCGGATCATGGCGGCGCTGGCGGGGATGACCGTGGTCGTCGAGGCGGCGGTTCGCTCCGGCTCGCTGATCACGGCCGACCTCGCTGCCGACCTCGGCCGAGACCTCGGCGCCGTTCCCGGGCCGGTCACCTCACGCGCCTCGGCGGGGCCGAACGACCTGCTCGCCGGCGGCGCCTGTGTGGTCCGCGGCGCCCAGGACGTCCTCGACGCGATGCTCGGCGCCGGCGCCCGCGAGCTCGACCGCTCCGGTCCGGCCCTCGACCCCCTGCTGGCCACGGTGCTGGCGGCGGTGGAGGCGGGGGAGGGCACCTGTGACGGCGTCGCCGCGGCGCTCGGCCTCACCGGCCCCGACGCCGCCGCCGCGCTCTCCCGCCTCGAGCTGCTCGGCTTCGTCGCCTGCTCGACCATGGGGACCTACTCCCGCACCTTGCAGGGGGTGCGCTCGTGATCCTCGAACGGGGCGCCAGCCTGCGGTTGCCAGCACCGCGCGCGGGCAACCTTGGACTCGTTCCAACTAGGCTCCGCCCGGTGAGCACGAGAGCCGTCCCCGCAGTTCTCACGATCGCCGGCTCGGACTCCGGCGGCGGCGCCGGGATCCAGGCCGACCTGAAGGCGTTCGCGCGCTGCGGCGTGCACGGGATGACCGCGATCACCGCGATTACGGCTCAGAACACGCTTGGCGTCGAGGCGATCGAGCCGGTGTCGACGAGGATGATCGGAGGTCAGATCGCCGCCGTCGCCGCCGACATCGGCGTCGATGCCGTCAAGATCGGGATGGTCGGCAGCGCCGAGGCAATCGAGGCGGTCGTCGCCGCGCTGGCGCTCCACATCGACGGCGACCCACCCGTCGTGATCGATCCGGTGATGGTGTCCGAGAGCGGTGCCGTCCTGCTCGAGCCCGATGCGCGGGAAGCGCTGATCGTTCGCCTCTTGCCGATGGCAACGGTCGTCACTCCGAACATCCCGGAGGCACGCCAGCTGACCGGCCTTGGCGAGGCCGCCTCGCAGGAGGAGCTGGCACGGGCGGTGGTGGGGCTTGGCCCACGGATCGCGGTCGTCACCGGCGGCCACAGCGAGGAGCTCGTCGATCTCTTCTTCGACGGTGAGCAGATGGTCGAGATCCCCGGCGAGCGCCACCCCGAGGGCGCCGCCCACGGCTCCGGCTGTACGCATTCCTCGGCGCTGGCGGCGTTCCTCGCCCGCGGCGAGACGCCGCTCGAGGCGGCGCGCAAGGCGCGCCGGATCGCTTCCGCCGCCGTCGCCGCCGGCCTCCGCGATATCGGCTCTGGCCCCGGCCCGGTCGACGTCTTCAACCTGACCGCTGGACCTCCCCAGTAGATTTCGGCCCATGAGCACGAACGGCGTCAAGACCGCCCTCCCGCGTCCCCGCTCTTCGATCGTCTTCGACGGGCCCGACCGCGCCCACGCGCGCGCCTACATGAAGGGCATCGGCTTCGACGACGACGCCCTCAGTCGGCCCACGGTCGGGATCGCCAACACCTGGACCGAGGCGATGCCCTGCAACTTCCACCTGCGCGGCGCTGGCCGAGCACGTCAAAGAGGGCGTGCGTGCCGCCGGCGGCACGCCGATGGAGTTCAACACGGTCGCCGTCTCCGACGGCGTGACGATGGGGACGCAGGGGATGAAGGCGTCGCTGATCAGCCGCGAGGTGATCGCCGACTCGATCGAGCTGATGGCCCGCGGCTACCAGTTCGACGCGATCGTCGCCCTCTGCGCCTGCGACAAGACGATCCCCGGCTGCGCGATGGCCCTGGCCCGCCTCGACGTCCCCTCGGTGGTGCTCTACGGCGGCTCGATCGCCCCCGGCCACTGGCACGGCCGCGACGTCACCATCCTCGACATCTTCGAGGCGATCGGAGCCCACAACGCCGGCGAGATGACCGACGAGGAACTGAACGAGCTGGAGGGGGTCGCCAGCCCCGGCGCCGGCGCCTGCGGCGGCCAGTTCACGGCCAACACGATGGCCTGCGCCTTCGAGGCGCTGGGGATCAGCGCCGGCGGCTCGGCGATGGTGCCCGCCGAAGACGACGACAAGGACACGGTCGCGGAGAAAATCGGCGAGCTGGTGATCAACGTCCTCGCCGAGGACATCAGGCCGAGCAAGGTGATCACCCGCGACTCGCTGGAGAACGCGATCGCCTGTGTCTGCGCCTCCGGCGGCTCGACCAACGCCGTCATCCACCTGATCGCCCTCGCCCACGAGCTCGGGATCGACCTCACCATGGCCGACTTCGAGCGGATCTCCCGCGGTACCCCGCTCTACGCCGACCTCAAGCCCGGCGGCCGCTTCGTCGCCACCGACCTCTACGCCGCCGGCGGCGTGCCGGTGATCCTCGGGCGCCTCGCCGACAAGGGCATCCTCCACGCCGACGCGATCACCGTCACCGGTCGCACGATCGGCGAGGAGGCGGAAGCCGCGACCGAGGCCCCCGGCCAGGAAGTCGTGCGCCCGCTGGACGATCCGCTGAAGTCCGAAGGCGGTCTGGCGATCCTGGGCGGCAACCTCGCCCCCGACGGGTCGGTGGTCAAGGTCGCCGGCACCGAGCGGCGCCAGCAGACCGGCCCGGCCCGTGTCTTCGAGTCCGAAGAGGAGTGCTTCCGTGCCGTCAAGGACCAGCAGATCAACCCCGGAGACATCGTCGTCATCCGCAACGAGGGACCGGTCGGCGGCCCGGGGATGCGCGAGATGCTGCAGGTGACGGCGGCGATCGTCGGCGAGGGGCTGGGGGAGAGCGTGGCGATGGTCACCGACGGCCGCTTCTCCGGTGCGACCCGCGGCCTGATGATCGGCCACGTCGCCCCCGAGGCCGCCAAGGGCGGGCCGATCGCGGCGATCCGCGAGGGCGACGAGATCACCGTCGACATCGACGGCCGCAGCCTCGGCGTCACTCTCTCCGACGAGGAGATCGCCCGCCGCGTCGCCGAGTACGAGTCGCCGCCGGTGCCCTACACGCGCGGCGTCATGGCCAAGTACGCCGCGACCGTCTCCTCGGCCTCACACGGCGCCGTCACGTCCTAGCGAAAGGGGCGTCGTCAGCCGACGGCGGTGTCGGCGCGCGCCTCGAGCGGGCGCGAGGACTCGATGAACTCGTCCAGGAGCGCGTTGAAGCGCGCCGGTCGCTCCAGCTGGGGCACATGGCCGGTGCGCTCGAAGATCTCGAGGCGGGAGCGGGGGATCAGGCGGTGGTATCCGAGCGCGGCTTCGACCGGGACGAGCTGGTCGTTGAGGCCCCAGACGACCAGGGTCGGGATCTCGATCTCGCTCAGCCGCTCGCGCGTGTCGTAGCCGGCGATCGCTTCGACGCCCGCGGTGAAGCCGGCGGCGCCCAGCCCCGGCCGCATCTGCTCCAGCAACAGCTCCGGCCGCAGCTTCTCGGGCTCGCGCATCACCCGGCCGAAGGCGAGCAGCTTGCCGCGCGGGCGCGCCACCCAGGTGTGCCGCTCGCCCGCCATGAACGGCGCCGCGGCCTTGACCGTGCGCGCGAACGCCTGGGCGCGCCGGCCCTTGGCCTCGGCGAAGCTGATCCCGGCCGCCGAGACCAGCACCAGTCGCTCGAACCGGCGCGGCCGTTCGACCACCGCCTCGGTGGCGACGAACCCGCCCATCGAGTTGCCGACCAGCGCCGCCACCCGCTCGATACCCAGCTTCTCGCAGAAGTCGTGCAGCAGGCGGCCGTAGGCCGAGATCGAGATCCGCCACGACGGCATCGGGCTGTCGCCAAAGCCCGGCAGGTCGAGCGCGATCGCCCGGTGGGTGCGGGCGAGGTGGGGCAGGTTCTCGAGCCAGTTGCGCCAGCAGCCGCCGAGGCCGTGGACGAAGAGGATCGGCTCACCCTCGCCGATATCGGCGTAGTTGACCTCCGCCCCCGGTAGCTCGATCCGGTGCAGGTGCGCCCGCCAGTCGATCTCCATCCACTCCGGCCGCGCCGCCGGGTTGCCGTAGTCCGCGGCCGGGAAGAGCGGTGGCTTCTCGGAGCCGGTGCTAGGCATACCCCATGCGTTCGAGCACCGGGATCTCGCGGATCTGCGGTGGCTGCAGGTGGTCCCAGAGAATCCCGCGGGGGCGCTCGTACTGGCGCTCGACTTCGATCACCGCGCGCGGCGTCGCGATCAGGTCGCAGGGCAGGTCGTGGGCGGTGACCATCAGGTGCTGGCGCAGGATCTGGATCGGGTGGACGGTGGTCGCGACCGTGGTGTGGCTGTCGATCTTGCCGGCGTGGATGAGGATCCCGTACTCGAGGTCGTGGTAGCCGCCGCCTTTGCCGATGCGGGCGCCGCTGAGATTGACCGCGACCGAGCCGCAGAGGACGAAGTCGATGTCGGGCAGGTCGTCGAGGGCGACGACGCGCCCGTGCTTCAGTGCCCCCTTGATCGTCGCCGCCTCTTTCACCGCCTGCTTGGAGAGCTTGCTGGGGTCGAGGACGCGGAAGGGGTGGGGGTCGCGCAGGCGGGGGACGGCCATGATCACCGTCTTGCCTTCGTCGAGGGCGAGTCGCCGCGCGTGCGTCTGCGGCGAGTCCGGGTTGGCCTTGATCACCCGCGCTCGCTTCCAGAGCCGGTGCCCGGCCAGCTTCTCGGCCGCCAGCTTGGCGCCGGCGAAGTTGGGGATGCGCCCCTCGGCTCCCGGGAAGCGGGAGACGCCTTCGCGCTCCATCAGCTGCCAGACCTCTTTGCGGACCTCGTCCTTGGAGCGCATCGGCGAAAGATATCCGCCCGGCCTGCCGATAAGACCGACCTAGATGCGAAATTGCAGGGAAGAGAAGGATCCGGGCCGAATGATCCGGACGCCTAGACTTTTCGAACAGGGTGCACAGTCGAACCAGAAGGCGGCCGTAGGCAAGCGATGGGACGGAAGACTCGGATAGCGGCGATCGTGATCGGGGCGGTCGTGATCCTCGGAGCCGCGGGTGCCTTCGCCTACGACAGCTCCCAGAAGGACAAGATCGCCGAGGGCGTGGTGATCGCCGGCGTCGACGTCGGCGGGCTGAACGAAGAGGAGGCGGCGGCGTTGGTCCGCCGCGAGCTGCTGCGGCCGCTGCGCCACTCGCTGCGGGTCAGCTTCGACGGCGACAGCTGGGAGCTGCCCGGGGCCAAGCTGAAGATCCGCGCCGACGTCGACGAAGCGGTCGAGGAAGCCGTCGCCGACAGCCAGGGCGGTGGCCTGCCGGGCCGGCTGGTGCGCTACGTCACCGGCAACGAGGTCGAGGAGACGATCTCGCCGCAGGTCGGCTACTCCGAGCAGGCGATCAGGAAGTTCGTCAACCACGTCGCCGACGAGATCAACCGCGAACCCCAGAACGCCGGCGTCGAACCGAGCGGCGAGTCGCTCGAAGTCGTCGCCGGCGAGCCGGGGCGGAAGCTGCGCGACAACCGCCTCACCGAGGACCTCGAAGCCGCCGTGCTCAGCGCCGACGCGCCGCGCACGATCGTCGCCCACGTCCATTCGACCAAGCCAGAGGTGACGACGAAGGAAGTCGCCGCCGAGTATCCCTCCTACCTGACCCTCGACCGCGCGAACTTCACCCTGCGGCTCTGGCAGCACCTGAAGCTGACCAAGACCTACACCGTCGCCGTCGGCATGGAAGGGCTTGAAACGCCCGAAGGCCTCTACGCAATCCAGGAAAAGGAAGAAAACCCGACCTGGAACGTGCCGGAATCCGACTGGGCCGGCTCGCTGGCCGGGCAGAGCATCCCGCCGGGGCCGTCGAACCCGATCAAGGCGCGCTGGATGGGGATCTACGAAGGCGCCGGCATCCACGGCACCGAAGAGACCTACTCGCTCGGCTCCGCCGCCTCGCACGGCTGCGTGCGGATGGCGATTCCGGACGTGGAAGAACTGTACGGCCTGGTCGAAGTCGGTACGCCCATTTTCATCGGTTAGAGGCCCCCGCGCAGGACGAGCGTGGGGGCACGGCGAATTAGCCCAGCGTGAACTGGGACGCGGCGCTCGCCGACTACGACAGGGACCTGCGGGCGCGCGGGGCGGCGGAGCGGACGCGGCGGGCCTACGGGGTCGACCTCGGCGGCTTCGTCGAGTGGGCGACGGCACAGGGGCTCGGCCCCGGGGACATCCGCCACCGCGACGTCCGCCGCTACGCCGCCGGCCTCTCCCGGGCCGGTGCCGCCGCGGCCACGGTCGCCCGCAAGCTGGCCTCGATCCGCGGCCTCTACGGCTTCCTCGTCCGCACCGAGCGGGCCGGCCAGAACCCGGCCGAGCTGGTCGCCAGCCCGAAGCGCTCGCAGAAGCTGCCCAAGGTCCTGACCACCGAGCAGATGCGCTCGCTGCTGGAGCGGATCCCCGCCCAGACGCCGCTGGAGCTGCGCGACCGGGCGATGCTTGAGCTCGCCTACTCCTGCGGCCTGCGCTGCGAGGAGATCGTCAACCTCGACACCACCGCGATCGACTTCGAGAGCGAGCAGCTGCGCGTGCTCGGCAAGGGCTCCAAGGAGCGGATCCTGCCGGTCGGCGAGCCCGCCCAGCGCGCCCTGCGCCGCTATCTGGACCGCGGCCGCCGCGCCCTCGCCGCCGATCCGCGCGAGCGGGCGCTCTTCCTCTCCAAGAGCGGCCGCCGCCTCTCCAACTCCGACATCACCCGCCGGCTCGGCCTCTGGACCCGCGAGGCGGCGCTTGCGGCTGGCGTCTCCCCGCATGCACTAAGGCATTCCTTCGCGACCCATCTGCTCGAGGGCGGCGCCGACCTGCGTACGATTCAGGAGCTACTGGGCCACGCCTCGATCTCCACCACCCAGGTCTACACGCGCGTCGACGCCGCTCGTCTGCGCGACACCTACGCCGCCAGCCACCCCCGCGCATGACACTGAAACCTCGCAACGACCGTAGAATCGAACGCAGGCGATGGAAACCGGCGTAAAAGAGGTCGAGCTGCGCGACTTGTGGCGCCGCTATAAGGACGAGAGCGACGAGACCGCGCGCGAGCGCCTCGTGGTCGCCTACTCGCCGATGGTCAAGTTCGTCGCCGGACGCCTCGGCGCCGGTCTGCCCTCGCACGTCGAAGACGCCGACCTGATCTCCTACGGCCTGGTCGGCCTGATCGGCGCGATCGAGCGCTTCGAGCCGGAGCGGGGGATCAAGTTCGAGACCTTCGCGATGACCCGCATCCGCGGCGCGATCATCGACGAACTGCGCTCGCTGGACTGGGTGCCGCGCTCGGTGCGCTCGCGGGCGCGGGAGATCGAAACCGCCCAGGCCAAGCTCGAGCACGAGCTGCAGCGCGCCCCCAGCGAGGCCGAGCTGGCCGCCAAGCTGAACATGACCGAGGAGGAACTGCAGGCCTCGCTGCTGGAGATCGCCAACTCCTCCGTCTACGCCCTCGACGAGCTCTGGACCGTCTCCGACGCCTCCGGCGACCAGGTTTCGCTGCTGGACACGATCGCCGACGATGGCGCCGCCGACCCGCAGGAGGCGCTCGCCACCAGCGAGGTCAAGGACCGCCTGACCGAGGCGATCGGCTCGCTGCCCGAGCGCGAGCAGCTGGTCGTCGCCCTCTACTACTACGAGAACCTCACCCTGCGCGAGATCGGCGAGGTCCTCGGCGTCACCGAGTCGCGCGTCTCGCAGCTGCACACGAAGGCCGTGATGCGGCTGAAGTCCCACCTCCAGCGGGCCTAGCCGCATGCGCTGGCGCCTCCGTCCCCCGCGCGAGCCGGTGCCGAGCGGCCTCTTCGAGCGCGCCGCCGCGCGCTTCAACGCCAGCGAGGCCGGGCGCACGGTGGCCGGGCTGACCCGCACCCTGGGCAGGCCGCGGGTCTCCGTCGGCGCCTCGGCCGGGGCCGCGGAGCTCGTGCGCGTGACCGTCGCCTGGGAGCTGACCTGGTACCAGTGGGGGGTCGACCTCGGCGACGAGTCGCGGCCGGTCTTCGAGCTGGCCCAGGGCCGGGAGGTCTCCGAGCTGGACGGCCCGGCGCGGCAGTGGAACGCGACAGCGCTAGAGGACGGCCGGATCGCGATCACCGCCCGGCCGAAGCCGCCCGCCTTCGCCACCGCGGTGCGCTGAGCACCGATGGCGAGGCTGACGGTCAACGTCGACGGCGGCGCCCGCGGCAACCCCGGCCCGGCCGCGATCGGCGTCGTCCTCAGCGACGGCGACGGTGGCGTGGTGGCCGAGCACGCCGAACGCATCGGCCGCGCCACCAACAACGTCGCCGAGTACAAGGCGCTGCTGGCCGGCATCGAGCTGGCCGCCGAGCACGGCGCCACCGAGCTCGACATCCGCGGCGACTCGGAGCTGGTCGTGCGCCAGGTCGAAGGCCGCTACAAGGTCAAGGACGCGACGATGCGCGAGCTGCACACCGAGGTGAAGCGGGCGCTGCAGGGCTTCGAGGACTGGTCGATCCGCCATGTGCGGCGCGAGCAGAACGCCGAGGCGGACCGGCTCGTCAACCGGGCCCTGGACGGAGCCGATGCCTGAGCCGATCGACCCCGGCGTCGACATCGGCCACGTCCACCTCAAGGTCGCCGACGTCGACCGCGCGCTCGACTTCTACTGCGGCGTCCTCGGCTTCGAGCTGATGCAGCGCTACGGCCCCGACGCCGCCTTCGTCTCGGCCGGCGGCTACCACCACCACATCGGCCTCAACTCCTGGGAGTCCCGCGGCGGCCCGCCGCCACCGCGAGGCACGACCGGCCTCTACCACGTCGCCATCCGCTACCCGACTCGGCGCGCCCTCGCCGACGCGCTGCGGCGCCTGGCCGACGCCGGTGTGCCGCTGCAGGGTGCCTCCGACCACGGGGTCAGCGAGGCGCTCTACCTCGCCGACCCCGACGGCAACGGCATCGAGCTCTACTGGGACCGGCCGCAGGAGGAGTGGCCGCAGCCGCAACCCGGCCAGAAGGTCGAGATGTTCGTGCACCCGCTCGATTTCGACGACCTCATGGCCGAGCTGGGCTGACGGTCGACTCCGCGCGCCGGCGCCAGCTCAGGACCCGAGGATCGCCCCCAGCAGGTCGCCGTTGAAGGCGACCGTCCCCGGCACCAGCTGCAGGCTCGTCATCGCCGTGTAGGAGCTCGACAGGTAGTCGAGCTCGTGGGCGAGGTCGCCGACCGTGCCGACGCCGCTGGGGCCGCCGAAGGCGGGGACCGAGGGATTGACCTTGCCGACGTCGGCCGGGTCGAGCCTGATCAGGGCGAGGTGGTCGTTGTAGGCGCAGGTGTCGGGATCGGTCTCGCCGCTCGCCTGCATCGTCAGCCACGAGTTGTAGGCGAGCACGCCCGGTTTGGTCGCGCCTTTGACCTCGACTTTGGTGCCGATCGGCAGCGAGCCGCTGGTGCAGCCGTCGGTTTCGGTCTGGCCGCCGGTGCCCGAGCAGTGCGCCGCCTGGCCGATGTAGACCGTGGAGCCTTCCTGGAAGACGAAGTTCGAGGTGCACTGGGCGCCCTCGGTGGAGGTCTGGACCCCGGGGTGGATCGGCGCGGTCGCCGCCGGTGCCCAGGCCGAGGCTGCGCTCGGGGCCAGCAGCGCGACCGCGAGGGCCGCCGCGGCCGTGACGAGTAGCTTGGTTGCGTTCATGGTGTTCCCTCCGCCGGTTAGCCGTGCAACGGCTTCTCCCGAGAAGCCCCGACGGTGGGGAGCCTACCTAATAATGAGTAGAAGATGCCGAGGGCCGAGGGCCGAGATTCGAGGAAGGGAGCGGGTCATGGAGGTAGCGATCGCCGGCGGGCACGGGAAGATCGCCTTGCTGCTGGGGCGGATGCTGGATCAGCGCGGCGACGCGGTCTGGGGGTTGATCCGCGACCCGGCGCAGGAAGACGACCTGCACGCGGCCGGGGTCGAGCCGGTGGTCTGCGACCTCGAGGCTGGCGGCGACGTCGCCGCGGCGGTGCGCGGCGCCGATGCCGTCGTCTTCGCCGCCGGGGCCGGGCCGGGCAGCGGCGCCGAGCGCAAGCGCACGATGGACCTCGGCGGCGCGGTCAGGCTGATGGAGGCCGCCAAGGCCGAGGGGGTCGGCCGCTACGTGATGGTCAGCGCGATGGGGGCGGCCGAGCCGCCGGCGGAGGGCGACGACGTCTTCGGCGAGTACCTGCGGGCGAAGGCCGAGGCCGACCGCGCCCTCCTCGCCAGCGGCCTCGAGTACACGATCGTGCGTCCCGGCGGGCTCGCCGAGGAGCCGCCGACCGGCCTGGTCGCCGTCGGCGAGCGCCTCGAGCGGGGCGAGATCCCCCGCGCCGACGTCGCCGCGGTCCTGGCCGCCGTGCTGCACGCGCCGAACGCGGCCGGCAGGACCTTCGAGCTTGTCTCCGGCGAGATGCCGATCGCTCAGGCGGTGGCGGGGCTGTAGGCGCCGCTCTGCACCGGATGGCCGCCGTCGCGCCAGGTGCCGACGCCCTGGCCGACGTGGACGACGTCGTCGAAGCCCTCGCGCTGCAGGATCGAGGCGGCGAGGCCGCTGCGCTTGCCGCCGCGGCAGATCGTCGCGATCGGGCGCCCGCGCGGCACCTCGTCGATGCGGGCGGCGAGGTCGCCGTAGGGGATGTGCAGCGAGCCGGGGATATGCTCGCCGGCGTACTCGGCGCTGTTGCGGACGTCGAGGATCTGGGGTGGCTCGGCGCCCTCCATCCGGGCGGCGAGCTCCTCCGGGTCGATCAGCTCGATCCGCCGCACCGGCCGCTCCTCCGTCCGCCAGGCGGTCATCCCGCCCTCGAGGAAGCCGCGCACCCGCATCCCGACCGCGGCCAGCAGTTCCGCCGCCGCCCGCTCGTCGCCGTCTGAGGCGGCGACGACGATGATCTCGGCGCCCGCCGGCGCCACCCGCGAGACCTTGGTTGCGAAGCCGGTGTCGTAGGCCGAGGTGCTGAGGGCGCCGGCGATGTGGGACTCGTCGAACTCCTCGTTCGTGCGGCCGTCGATCACGCAGGCGCCGGCGGCGACCGCCTCCTCGACCTCGTGCGGGGTAAGCGGCGCCGGCGTGCCGAAATCCTCGACCAGCGGCCCGCGGTTGAGGGCGACGATCTTCTCCACGTTCGGCGGTTTGTCGCCGAGCGAGCCGATCTGGTCCTCGACGAACTCGGCCTCGTCGGCGATGCCCAGCGCCCGGTTGTGCCGCCGCTCGAAGCCGATCGTCGAGGAGGTCTTGAGGTCGAGCGAGGAGCCGCCGCAGAGCGAGCCGCCGATGTGGCCGGGCCAGATCTCGACTTCGTCGTCGAGCACCAGCAGCCGCTCGTGCAGGGAGCGGAACATGTCGGCGGCGCCCTCGCGCGGCTCGACCGCGAGGTCGGGGCGGGCGACGTCGCCGATGAAGAGCGAGTCGCCGCCGAGGACGGCCCAGGGCGCCCCGTCGCGGCCGGCGTCGCGCAGCAGGAAGGCGGTGTGCTCGGGCCGGTGGCCGGGGGTGTGGATCGCCTCGACGATGAGGTCGCCGATCTCCAGCACCCAGCCGTCGGCGAAGGGCTCGTGCGTGTACTCGGCTTCGGCCAGCTCATGGATGTGGATGGTGGCGCCGGTGCCGCGGGCGAGGCGGCCGTGGCCGGAGACGTGGTCGGCGTGGTTGTGGGTCTCCAGCACGTGCCCGATCCGCACCCCGTGCAGCCGCGCCAGGCGCCGGTAGGGCTCGACGTCCCACTGCGGGTCGACGACGACGGCGACGCCGGATTCGCGGTCCGCGACCAGATAGGAGGCGCAGCCGAGATCCTCGTGGATGATCTGGCGGAAGAGCATGGTCGGAAGCTAGCGCACCCGCAGCGACGCGACGGCGCTGCTGGCGCCGCCGATCGCGACCAGGCGGACCGTGCCCGGGCGCTGCGGCGGCAGCTGCAGGCGGACCGTCGAGGAGCCCGGCCGCAGCTTGCGCGCGGGGAAGCGCAGGGCGCGGCGCCACTGCCCCCGCTTGCGCCGCTGCAGCTCGATGCGCACCTTGTCGCCGGCGCCGCTGAGGGTGACCTTCGCCCTGAGCGTCTGGCGCCGTCCCGCGCGCAGCGTCGCGGGCTCCACTTTCAGGGCGCTCAGATAGGGGAGCGGAGCGGGCGGCGGCAGGACGCCGGTCGTGCTGACGGCGCCGGTGGTCGGCGAGGCGGCGTTGGGGTCGTCGAAGTGGGGGGCTTCGAAGCTGGTGTCGGGCACGCCGGCCAGCGCCAGGATCCCCGCCCCCTCGTCGGCGGAGCTGTCGTTGGTCAGTCGCCAGACGGCGTCCTGGGCGCCCGGGGTCTCGACCAGCGCCGCCGGCTGCAGGGCCGCCGCCACTTCCAGCACCCGCTGCAGGTACTGCATCGCCGGCTGCGGCTGGCCGCTCGCGGGCCCGAGCACGTCGAAGCCCTGGCCTTCGCTGGGGCTGTGGCGCTGCAGGTCGATGTAGTAGGCGACCAGGCCGTCGGCGTGGGCGCCCTTGCCCGGCCGCACGGTCAGCTCGAACGGCGCCCCGACGGCCAGGTTCTGGGCGCCCCCGTCCTTGTTCAGCAGCAGGTCGCCGGGCTTGGCTTCGATCGTCAGGGCGTTGGCGCCGGCGGCGGCGAAGCCGTCGACGTCGACCTGGAACAGCTTCTCGTTGCCGCCGAAGACTTCGCCCATGATGTCCTTCTCGTGGCCCGGCTTCGGCCTGGTCCCCGCCTTGCCGGCGTTGACGTCGAGTTTCTGGCTCTCGGCCCATTCCTTCAGCGCCTTCTTGTCGTCGATGTCGACGCTGTCGGGGATCGGGTAGAGCTTCTTGCCGACCTGGAAGAAGGAGCCGTACTGGTCCTCGAGCCCGGCCAGATGGAGGGCCTCGTGGGTCCAGATCTGGCGGTCTCCCACCGCTCCCCGCCCGCTCGGCCACTCGCCGGCCTGCGGCGCGGCCAGGGGGTCGCCGCCGGCTTCGCCCGCCTCACCGCGGTAGTCGGCGTCCTTGAGCAGCTGGGCCTGGTGGAAGCAGGGGGAGGGAGGGGCGCCCGGCGCCCGTTCGCGGGCGACGACGTCGAACTTGACCTTGGTCCCGTCGACCGCGGTTCGTGGCGGCAGCCGGCTCTCGATCGACGCTTCGACCTGGGCCGCCGTGGGGCCGCCCGGGTAACCGCCGAACTCGATGTCGATCTGGACCGTGACGGGCACGTTGGTCGGCTTCCATTCCGCGTCGACCGCGACCGCGTCCTTGTTGTAGCCGCCCTTCGAGGTGAGCTTGACGGCGCCGAGCTTGGCGGCTTCGTCGAGCGAGAGCCGGCGCGAGATCGTCGTCGGGCTCTGGCCTGGCGGGCAGGGAGCGGTCGACGGCCCGCTGGCGATCTGGGCCAGGCCCGTCTCGGGGTCGTCGAGCCGCCCCGCTTCGGGCAGCGCCTTGTTCAGCTCGACCAGCAGTGCCCGCAGGGCGGCGGGCTGGCGTTGACCCCCAGCAGGGTTCGCGTCTTGCCGCCGACCTCGACCGTCGCCGCGGCGTAGCTGCCGTGCGCGCCCAGCGAGCTGCCGCTCTCCGCCGTCACCCCGGCCGCCGCGAACGCCGCCTTCGCCGCCGCCCGGATCGCCGCCAGCTGGGCGCCGGCGGGCGAGAACGAGCCGGCCGTCGTCACCTTGCCGCCGGCCCTGTGCCCGGCGCCGACCACCAGCCGCGCGCCGCTGCCGTCGGCCTTCAGCCGCACCCCGTGCAGCGCCGTCCCCGGCACCAGCGGACCGGCCCAGACGACCATCGCCGGCTGCGCCGCCGCGCTCCTCGCCGGCGCCCCGCCGAGCAGCCCCAGCACCGCCACCAAGACAAGACAGGCCGGTCCGCCTGCGACCCATGACCCCGACGCTACCGCCCGCCCTCGCGCTGTCAAGCTAGAATCACGCCTCGTGCGGCTGTAGCTCAGCTGGCTAGAGCGTCTGCTTGCCATGCAGAAGGTCGAGGGTTCGAATCCCTTCAGCCGCTTCACACGAAAGCCCCGCTCAGGCGGGGGTTTTCTATGCGGCGAGGTCGCCGGTCGCATCAGGGATCACCTCCTCGGAACCCGCCTCTGCGCCCGTCTGCGCCCAATCGGCGCCTCCGACGAGGCTGTCGAGGGCAGCGCCGTGGTCCGTCTTCGACGCGATCACCTGTGCGTAGACCCCGAGCGTCATCTTCGGATCGGAGTGCCCGGCCTGCGCCATCACGTAGGGCACGTCGGCGCCGGACGTTCGATGCTCCGTCCTGCCGTCCCGCCGCGGTGGGGAGGACGAGATCCCCCGGCCCGGCGTGCCCGGTGCGGGTGCGGTACTCGGAGAGCAGCTCACCCAGCGTCGGCGTCAGGTCGACGTCGCGCACGCCGGCGTCGGTCTTCGACGCAGCCACCCGCATGGAAATGGCCAAAATGGCCCAGGCAGTGGGAGAGCCCATGGCTTCTGGGGCTGGTCAAGCGGTGGGTGGCGCCGTAGGGGGACCGCCTCCCGCTCTAGCGGCTATCGTGGCCAGCCGTACCGACAGGTATGTGGTCAAGAATGGGCAGGTATCGCTCGAGGTGCCGGACGTCCGGGTTGCCGCCGAGAAGGTCATGGACGTCGCGAAGAAGCTCGATGGCTATGTGTCCAACCGCAACGATTCGCTGCCTACGGTGGGCGTACGTACCGTGTCCATGCAGGTTCGGGTGCCGGCCGACCAGTTCGAATCGGCCTTGAGAGAGGTCGACGCCATGGGGCGGGTCTTGATGGAGTCCGTGAAGGCGGAGGAGGTAACCGAGCAG
>CAVPEX010000091.1:0-7169 GCA_963703585.1 uncultured Solirubrobacterales bacterium
CATCCGTCCTCGGGGATCCCTGCCTCGACCTTGCCGACCAGGTCGGCGCCGACGTCGGCGGCCTTGGTGAAGATGCCGCCGCCGAGCCGGGCGAAGACGGAGATCAGCGAGCCACCGAAGCCGAGGCCGATCAGCGCGTCGACGGCCTCCTTGTCGGTGCTGCCGGTGACGATCAGGATGCCGTAGTAGCCGGCGACGCCGAGCAGCGCCAGCCCGACCACCAGCAGGCCGGTGACGGAGCCGCCTTTGAAGGCGACGTCGAGCGCCGGCGGCACGCCGCCGCGGGCGGCCTCGGCGACGCGCGCGTTGGCGCGCACCGAGAGGTTCATCCCGATGAAGCCGGTGGCGCCGGAGAGGACGCCGCCGATCACGAAGCCGATCGCGGTCTGGTAGTCCTGCAGCAGCCAGAGCACGATCGCGATCGGCACGGCGACCGCGGCGATGATCGTGTACTGGCGGTTGAGGTAGGCCTGGGCGCCCTCCTGCACCGCTCCCGAGATTTCCTGCATCCGGGCATTGCCGGGAGACTTCGCGAGCAGGCGCTGAGTGACGATTAGTCCGTATGCGACGGCGGCGCCGGCGCATACGAGTGCGACGACCACCCCGTAGTCGGTCAAGAAGCTGGTCAAGTTTCGTTCCTCCGGTGGATTTGGCGGCGCGGGAGTCTATAGACGGGAGCGACGAATCGCTTCTCTGGCCACGCGCTCTTGGATGAATCCACCAATGTGGATGCCGGATCAGGGCCGCTTCGTCGCCTGCCCCGCCCCCACGTAGGTTCTGTGCGTCTCGGCCACGGCGTCGCGGTAGATGTCCTCGATCGCGACCCCCATGTCGAGCGCCTCGCGCGCCCGCTCGGCCCCGTTTCGCTCCGGCAGCGCCGGCTCGATGCCGAGCTGGGAGCGCGCCGGCCCGGTCCAGGCGAGCACCTCCTCGAGCATCGCCCGCGTCGGCACCTGCTCGCCGCGGCGGAAGTCGATCAGGCGGCCGCCGGCGCCATGGCGGATCGCCCGCCAGAGGTTCTCCTCGATCTCGCGGTCCGCCAGCGGCGCGCCCCTGCCTTCGTAGCCGAGCTCGTCGTAGTCGAGCGCGGTCTGGGCGATGCAGGCGGCGATCAGGCCGGCCAGGGCGAAGGACTCCTCCCCCCGCGTCTGCGCGTCGCAGATCCGCACCTCGACGGTGCCGAAGCTGTGGTGCGGGCGCACGCTCCACCATAGCTGCGTCGACTCGACCACCGAGCCGACCCGCTCCAGGGTGCCGACGAAGCGCGCGTAGCTGTCCCAGTCGCGGAACGGCGACGGCACGCCGCAGCGGGGGAAGGTGCGGGTGAAGATCTCGCTGCGGACCGTGTGCAGGCCGCTGTCGCGGCGGTCGAGGAAGGGCGAGTTGGCGGAGACCGCCAGCAGCAGCGGCAGCAGCTCCCGCATCCGGTCGCAGACGGCGATCGCCCGGTCGGCACCGCGCACGCCCATGTGGACGTGCAGGCTCCAGGTGTTGTTGCGCTGGGCGACCCAGCCGAGCTCGTGGCGGAGGCGGTTGTAGTGCGGCGTGTCGATGATCCGCTGCTCGAGGTAGTTGGCCCAGGGGTGGGTCCCCATCGCCGCCAGGCCCAGGCCCATGCCGCCGACCAGGTCGAAGAGCCGCGCCCGGCGCTCGCGCTGGCGCTCGATCGCCTCGGCGAAGGTCGCCGAGCGGCCGGAGCGGATCTCGATCTCGGAGGCGATCAGCTCGCCCGCCGCCGACTCGGCCAGCAGCTCGTCCTGCTGGCAGGCGGCGTAGACGTCCTCGAAGCGGTGCTCGAGGTCGAGGCTGGCCGGGTCGAGGATCGCGAACTCCTCCTCGAGCCCGATCGTGAAATCGGTCGAGGACTCGAATCGCTCGCGGACGAGGTCGAGATCCAGGGACAAGGAGCTAGGCCAGGTAGAAGTAGAGCGCGTAGAGAAGGTCGACGGCGGGGCTAGAGGTGTGGACCGTCACCTCCGGCGGCACCTGGAGCAGCTGCTCGGAGTAGTTGAAGATGATCTTGACCCCGGCTTTGACCAGCCGGTCGGCCACCTCCTGGGCGGCCTGCGCCGGCACGGCGAGGACGCCGACGACGATCTCCTCCGCGGAGACGACCTGCTGCAGCTCGTCGATGTCGCGCACGTGCAGGTCGCCGATCTCCTTGCCGACCACCGACGGGTCGACGTCGAACACGGCGACGACCTGGAAGCCGTGGTCGGCGAAGATCGCCGAGCTGGCGATCGCCTGGCCGAGGTTGCCGGCGCCGAAGAGGGCGATGTTGTGCTGGCCGGAGGTGCGGAGGATCTTGCGGATCTCCGAGACCAGCGACTCGACGTTGTAGCCGACGCCGCGCTTGCCGAACTTGCCGAAGCCGGAGAGGTCGCGGCGGATCTGGGTCGGGTTGATGTGCGTGTACTCGGAGAGCTCCTGCGAGGAGATCGTCTCGCGGCCCATCTTGCGCGCCTGCGTCAGCACCTGCAGGTAGCGGGAGAGCCGGGCCGCGACCCCCAGCGAGAGGCGCTCGCCTTCGACCGGGAACGCCTCGGAGGCTTCGAAGTCTTCGATCAACTCGACCATGCCCCCACAGTATCGAGCATGGCGCGCACGCCGGCGGCGTCGAATCGCAGCTCCGAGGCCTCCCTGCCGTCGATCTCCACAACCGGGATTCGCTCGAGGAAGCGGCGCAGCAGCAGCTCGTCGCTCTCGATGTCGACCTCGTGCAGGGAGAAGCGGTAGCCCTCCCCGTGCAGGCCCACCAGCCCCTCGATCGCCTCCTCGCAGAGGTGGCAGCCGGGCCGCGAGTAGACGATCACGTCGGTCAATGCGCGACCGCGGGCCGCTCGCCGCTGGCGAAGGCGTCGTAGGCGAGGTAGTCGGGGTAGGCGATGCGCGGCGCGAAGCGGGCGGCCGAGCCGATCATCGCGGCGTTGTCGGTGCAGAGCGAGATCGGCACCAGCTTCAGCCCCACCCCCTGCTCCCGGCAGAGCCGCGCCACCGCCTCGCGCAGCGGCCCGTTGGCGGCGACACCGCCGCCGAGGGCGACCGCCTCCCACTCGCCCCGCTTCAGCGCTCGCCTCAGCTTCGCCGTCAGCTGGCCGACGACCGCCGCCTGGAAGGAGGCGGCGAGGTCGGCACGGCGCTCCTCCACCCCATCCGGGCCGAGCTCGCGGCAGCGGTAGACGAGGGCCGTCTTGAGGCCGCTGAAGCTGAAGTCGAGGCCGGGGTCGCGGCTCATCGCCACCGGCATCTCGAAGGCCTCGGGGTCGCCGCCGGCCGCCTCGCGTTCCAGCGCCGGCCCGCCGGGATAGCCGAGCCCGAGCAGGCGGGCGGACTTGTCGAAGGCCTCGCCGGCGGCGTCGTCGAGGGTCTGCCCCAGCAGCTCGTAGCCCTGGTGGTCGCGGACGGCCGCCAGCAGCGTGTGGCCGCCGCTGGCGATCAGGCAGAGGAAGGGCGGCTCGAGCGGCTCCGGCTCGAGGAAGTTGGCGGCGACGTGGCCCTGCAGGTGGTCGACCGGGATCAGCGGCAGCCGCCGCGCCGCGGCGATCGCCTTGGCGGTGCTGACGCCGACCAGCAGGGCGCCGATCAGGCCCGGGCCGGCGGTGACGGCGACCGCCTCGACGTCGTCCAGCGTCACCTCCGCCTCCGCCAGCGCCGCCTCGACCAGCGGCGCCGCCAGCTCCAGGTGGTGGCGGGCGGCGACCTCGGGGACGACGCCGCCGAAGCCGGCGTGCGCGGCCGCCTGCGAGGAGATCAGGTTGGAGACGATCCGGCCGCCGTCGAGCACGGCGGCGCAGGTGTCGTCGCAGGAGGTCTCGATCGCGAGCAGGGTCATGGCTGTCTCGGCTGCGCTGCGCTGCGCCCCACGGGCGGCCTCAGTCGAGCCACATGATCAGCGCGTCCTCGCCGTTGTCGTGGTAGTAGCGGGGACGGACGCCGGCGGAGCGGAAGCCGAACCGTTCGTACATGCCGATCGCGCCGTGGTTGGAGACGCGGACCTCGAGCGTGAACGGGAGCACGCCGCGGGCCTCCTCGAAGAGTCGCCGCAGCAGCGCCCCGGCGACCCCGGCGCGGCGGCGGTCGGGAGCGACGGCGATGTTCATCAGGTGCCAGACCTGGTCGTAGCGGGAGCAGATCACGTAGCCGGCGACTTCCTCGCCGGCGTGGGCGGCGAGGCAGATCCCGCTCGGCTTGGAGAGCTCGAGCACGAACATCGCCAGCGACCAGGGGGTCGGGAAGGAGCGCCGCTCGATCGCGATCACCGCCGGCAGGTCGCTGTAGGCGAGCCGGCGCACGCGGACCTCCTCGCTCAGCTCACTCGGCTCTCTGGAAAGAATCTCGCTCACGCCACCGCTCCGCGTCTGGAGGTCTCAGGTAGATCGGGGCGAGCGGGCCTGCCTCGCCGTCACCGGAAGCCGCGAGAGCGCAGACGTGCCGCGCGGCCACCCGGTGGACGGGGTCGGCATCGTCCGCTATCCGGACGCCGTCTCGGGCCAACTCGTGTCGAAATCGTACCGCCCCCGAGCCGGCGACCGACGGGGTCGCCTCCAGCGCGGCGACCCGCTCGGCCAGCTCCTGCGGCCGGCAGACGAAGGGATCCCAGATCCGCTCGCCCGCGGGCGAGTAGAGCGCCGCGAAGACCTCGCCGCGGTAGCCGTCGAGGACGGCCAGGACCTCGCCCCCGGCGCCGGCCTCGGCGATCCCCCGCGCCAGCGCGTCGAGGGTGCAGACGCCCCGCACCGGGAGGCCGAGGCTGACGCCGAGCCCGCGGGCGGTGGCGATGCCGACCCGCAGCCCGGTGAAGGAGCCGGGCCCGAGCCCGACCGCGACCAGCTCGACCTCTCCCCAGCCCCCGGCCGCGGCGGCCGCCCGCTCGACCTCCTCGAGCAGACCGGTCGCGTGCAGGGGCCTCCCGCTCGGGGAGAGCCCCAGCTGCGACTCGTGCAGCGCCTCGCCGTCGCGCCAGGCGCAGGCGGCCGTGTCGGCGGTGGCGGTGTCGAAGCCGACTACGACCAGGGCGTCGTCCCCAGCCCGTCAGCCGGTGACCCGGAAGACGAAAGAGCCGACTTTCTTGCCTTTGACGAACCAGGAGACGAGGTGCTTGCCGGGGATCGTCGAGGTGATCTTGTTCACGTAGAGCGTGCCCTGTTCGGCTTCCTGCGCCTGGGCGCAGAGGTTTTTTCCGCTCGGGAAGCGGACGCAGACGCTGTAGACCACGTCGGCGTTCACGCTTTTGAAGAAGGCGCCCTTCTTGCTGCCCTTCGGGCAGACGTGCGAGGGAGTCGCGTTCTGGGAGATGCCGCAGCCGACGTAGTGCTTGTACGCCGCCGCCCCCGCGGTGGCCGGCACCGCGCTCGCCAGCAGTCCAGAAGCCACCAGTACCGCCGCCAGCGCCCTGAGTCCCTTCATTGGGTCCTTCCCTTCGTGGATCGATTCTCGAAAGCCGATGCTACAAGCTGCGTTCTCGGTTACGGAACACGGCCGGCTACGGTTCGCTGCGCCGCGCTGGGCCAGGTTTCTGGTGCATATGCGCAGGAAGCCGGCCCGCTACCACTCGATCTCGATCGCGCGGCGCTCCGCCCCCGCGTGCTCGAGGCGGACCTCGAGCGCCGGGCGGCCGAGCCGCTCCTCCCCCGCCCCCGGCCACTCGACGAAGGCGACGCCGTCGGGGCCGAGGTAGTCGTCGAGCAGGGCCGGGTCCTCCCCCTCGAGGCTGCGCAGCCGGTAGAGGTCGAGGTGGGAGACGGGCAGGCGGCCGCCGCGATAGCGCTGGCCGATCGTGAAGGTGGGCGAGGTGACGGGGTCGGCGATGCCGAGCGCCCGGCAGGCGCCGCGGATCAGCGTCGTCTTGCCGGCGCCGACCTCGCCGGAGACGAGGACGACGTCGCCGGGGCGCAGGCGCTCGGCGACACGGGCGCCGAGCGCTTCGGTCTCGGCCGCGGAGCTGGTCTCGACTCGCTCCACCCGCGGTCAGCCGAACATGTCGAGCTGGTCGGCGGGCGGCGGCGGCGTCGAGCCGCCCTCCGCCTCGGCCTCGGCGATCTCCTCCGCGCTCGGGATCGGGTCCGGCGGCGGGCCGGAGAGCAGGGCCGGGATCGTCGCGAAGTCCGCCCGCAGGGTCTCCTTCATCGCCGGCGTCCGCAGCGCCGCCGCCGGATGCAGGAGCGGCAGCAGGAAGACGTCGCGGCCGCCCAGCTCGTGCAGCTGCGGCGTCCCGCGCACCTTGGTGATGCCGACCGGGCTGCCGGTCAGCAGCTTGGTGGCGAAGTTGCCGAGCGTGCAGACGACCTTCGGCTCGATCAGCCGCACCTGCTCGAACAGATAGGGCTCGCAGGCGGCGATCTCCAGCGGCTGCGGGTCGCGGTTGCCGGGCGGGCGCGACTTCAGCACGTTGGCGATGAAGACGTCCTCGCGGGCGAGCCCGATCTCCCCCAGCAGCTGGTTCAGCAGCTGCCCGGCGCGGCCGACGAAGGGCAGGCCCTGGCGGTCCTCTTCGGCGCCCGGCGCCTCGCCGACGAACATCAGGTCGGCGTCGGCGTTGCCGGCGCCGAAGACCGCCTTGGTCCGCGTCTCGTGCAGGGGGCAGCGGGTGCAGGACTCGACTTCGCGGTAGAGCGCGACCAGCCGCTCGCGGCGCTCGGCGGCGCCGGCGCTCACGGCTTCTCCCCCGCCGCCCGCCGCTTGCGCGACTCGGCGATGCGGTCCTGGCGCGACGCTTCGCGCTCGCGGCGGCGCGATTCCTCGGAGCGGACCGCGGCCCCGCGCGGCTGGCGCCCCGGCGGCGAGACCCGCGAGTAGAGCCGCCGCGTGCGGGTCGAGCCGCAGGCGGCGCAGGCGACCCCTCCGGCGTCGGCGGCGACCAGCTCCTCGAAGCGAGCCCCGCACTCCTCGCACTCGAACTCGTAGATCGGCACGGTCGCAATGCTAAATGCGACACAACACGCGGTCGAACTTCAAATAGTCTGGCGCGATGGAGGCATGGCGACCCGGACCGCGGACCTTTCTCGCCTGGGTCGCGATCGTCGCGGCGCTGCTGGCGCCGGCGCTGGCCACGGCGAAGCCCCACCGCGACGTGCAGCCACGCAAGCTCAGCCTGCGCCTGCAACTGCCGGCCAGCAACGGCTACTCGGTGCTGCTGGAGACGCTCGGCCACCACCAGGTCACGCTGACGG
>CAVPEX010000092.1:0-12839 GCA_963703585.1 uncultured Solirubrobacterales bacterium
TGGCGGACCAGGAGGCCGCCGCTGACCGAGCCGTGGTCGCAGACGGTGATCTCCGCCGCGCCCGCGCGGGCGATGAACTCCGCGATCCAGGAGCCGAGGCCGCCGCAACCCCAGACCTGGACCGTCTTGCCTCGCAGGCCATTGACAGGGCGAGCCTCGTCGCGTCGGGTCGTCACTTGCGGGCGCTCATCGCTGATCGGGCACCACTCGACGGTGGCGTCCTGGTCAAGGTCCTTCGGGTCAACCTTGGTCACACTGGCCTCTCCGGCCAGGGCTCGCAAGCTATCCGCTGCGGGGGCTGCGAGCCGCCCGGCCAGGAGGTGGGGCGCGCCGCCCGCCGGGTGCGGGACCGCCAGCACGAAGTACTGGGGGGAGCCATCGGGGTTTCGGAGCGAACTGGCAAGCAGGCGCCTGGCGAACCCGAGGGACTGCGGCGGGAAGCGTGGTGGGCGACAGACCAAGGCGTCGCCATAGGGGTCATCGAGGATCTTCAGCAGAAGGCCGAGGTCCCCCGTGGCGCCGAGCGGAAGCTCTGAGGAGAGCGAGATCACGGGCGCTCGATCGCCGCCTCGATCCTTGCGGTACGTGAGGTCGGACCGGTGCTCGGTGCGGGGGATGACATAGGCGGAGCGCATCAGCTTGCTCGGCCCCTCCTCGCGGATGACCAGAGTCGCGACGCCGGCGCTTTGGTGAAGGACGCCGCCGACGGCGTGATACATCGCCGTCTCGGCGTCGAATTTCCCGGCCGCCGCATCCTCCAGCCACCCCCAGAGTCGACTGAGGAACCCCGCGATGCCCTCCCCGGGCTGCCACTCGCGGGATGGGTCGAGGTAGGTGCAGAGCCTTTGGCCCTGCAGGACATGGGGATGGCCGAGAAAGCGAAGGTGGTCGACCTCGACCTGCGGGATGGAGTAGGTCGGAGGAGGCATCCGGAGCACGAACTCCTCGCTGTCGCCGAGCTTTAGGCCCTCGCTCGCGCGTGGGATTCCCGAGGTGTCGAGCCCGATCCGCACCACCGCCTCGCCCCGAGGGCCCCGCTCGGGGCGACCCAGGACCTGGATCTCCTGCGGGCGCTCGGCGGCGAGCTGGTCCAACTCGCCGAGCAGTTGCTTTTGCCAGTCCGAGAACGCGGGCCGGCGGGTGCGCGGGGTCATCCCGCCCGACCGGACCGCCCTCCGATGGTCGGCGCCGCGGGCGCCGCGGGCGGAAACTTGACTTTGGCACTGGCCTCCTTCTCGGGGCCCTTGAAGCCGTCGCCAAAGAGGTCTTGCCAGAGCTTGACGCTGCGGTCCTTGTCGGCCTCCTCGTAGGCGCTGCAGATCTCGGCGGCGTGTGCGTGGATTCGATCGCGGAAATAGCTGTAGGTCTCCTGGCTCCAGCGGTGGTCGAAGTTGGCGCCCGAGCCAGAGGGATCGGCGATCGAGGGCTTGTTGGGGTTCGCCTGTAGCCACACATCCAAGTCCTCGATGAGGTGCAGGAGCGTAGTCGGCACGTTGCTGTAGTAGCTTGAGTCGGAGATCGTATTCAGCTGGTCGACCTGTTCGCCAAGCAGGGTGGTCAAGAGGATCGAGCGTGTACCGGTGAAGGAGTTCTTGTGGTCGCGGAGGTACTTCAGCAGCCTGATCACCTTGCGCAGGTTGCCGTTGGCGATCACGTCCTTTTCCTTCATCCAATCGGTGAAGCCCTGCGGGTGGGTGACTTCGAATTCGTCGTCGTCTCGATTGACGATCACCTCGCGCCCGTCGGCGAGGTCGAGGTGGGGAACGATGTCGACGTGCATGGAGTTCGCGTAGACGAGCGAGACGCAGCGGCATTTGCGCGAACGGGGCATCGTCTTGTAGTTGGCGTTGCGCCCGAGGGCGGCGTAGACGGCCTCGATGTAGTGCTTCGGGCTCTCGCTCCACTCGGAGTTCTCGCTCATGTCGAGCATGAAGTCGGCGTCGAACTCCTTCTCGCCGACCGGGTTGATGATCGTCTTGTGAGCCCAGGATCCCTGCGGCGTCTTGCCCAGGATCAGCGAACCGAGCTCATCGTCGGCCTTGAGCGCGGCGTATATGGCGTCAACGCGCTCGGACAGCAGCTCGAGCTTTGCGTCTGCGAGGTTGATGGTGTCCTTGAGCAGGACGTTGAAGTGATCGGCGAGTTGCATGTGTACTCCGAAGGTAGCGCTAGGTGCGGCTGCCTACGATCCGAGGTTACTTGACCAACGGGGTGAACTCCGCAGCTCGGTGCTCGGCAAAGGTGTCGGTGTAGACGGGGCTCAGTTCGCGGCTCATGGAGGCCGCGATTCCGGCCATTTCCTCGCGGTCGACCGAGTCGAGGGCATAGAGTCCGCCTGGGACCTGGGCATCGAAGCGCCTGTAGTTTCGCTTGCCGACTAGGTGCTCTGCGGTGCCCTGCCCGCCGCGGCTCGACGCCTGGACCAGAGTCGGCGCGATCCGCGTGGCCCACTGGGCGAAGCCGCCGCGGTCAAGGCGCTTGGGGTGCTGGGCGACGGCCTCGGTGGTGCCGATGTTCAGCACCTTGAGTGAGGCGAGGGGAACCTCGAGGACGCTGAGCGCCTCGGCGATTGCGACGACGCTCGGGTTGTTCGCCCAGACCCCGCCGTCGATCAGCCGGTGGCCGTCGATGCGCGCCGCCGGGAAGTAGGTCGGGGCTGCGGAGGTCGCCATCGCGACATCGACCATCGGGATCCTTCGATCGCGCGTGAGGCGCTTGTGGTGCGGGGTTTTGAACACGTGTACGGCGGCGCGGCCGACGTCCCAGGCCGGGATCACGAGGCGCTTTGAGCTATCGCCGAGCACCCTGTCGCCGAGCACGTCGGTGAGTACCAAGCGAAGGGGTGCAGCGTCGTAGAGGGGTTTGGCCAGCTGGCGGTTGCGGCGCCAGGGGCGCCGGCGGGACCTCGGGAAGACGGTCTGGGCCAACTCCTCGAAGTGGCCGACCAGCTCAGCGGGCGGCAGTCCGGCGCCGAGGCCGAGGGCAACGATCCCGCCCGCCGAGGTTCCGGCGATCAGGTCGAAGCTGTCTGTAACTTTGACCCCGAGGTCCTGCTCGAGGCGGGCGAGCAAGTGGGCGGTGAAGAGTGCCTTTGCGCCGCCGCCGTCGAGAGCAAGGATTTGAAAACGCGCTTGCTCAGAGGAGCCTGGTACGTCAATCATGGCCGAATGGGATGGGTCCGACAGGCGCGGATTCAGTCACTCGACGCATCTGATGCGATGCTAGCCCTCCGACCGGTTGACGTTGGGGCCACATAGCGGCCCGCAAGATGGCGAAGCGGACCGAGCGCCACCCAGGCCGGTGCGGGATACCAGCCCCGCACGCCAGGCATCGATGCCAGCGCTTCCGCTTTGCGCGAGAAGCGGAAGCCGTCAGCCTGCGATCACGAAACGGCGCTACCGCCCTCTCGAACAAGAATCGAGAGGCACAAGTCCTACTCCTACCTCCCGAACAGGCCTCACAATGCTGCCCCGAGGCAGGGGATCGAAGTGGTGGAGGTCGCTGACCCGATAGCCGAGGATCCGCTGGCACTGGAGGCGGCCGACTACCCCGGCTTCGAGCTGCGCTACGGGATCGAGGACGCCAGCGAAGAGGCGCGCGCCGAGCCTGCTCCGCAGGTGGCGAAGGGCGTCGAAGTCGCGCGAGCGTGCGGTCGCGGCCGGAGCCCTCTGGAACTCGTCGATGTGGCCGCTTCCCTCGGGCCGCCCCCCATCTGACAATGGCTCGTGGTCAACCTGATATCGGACCAGATATCCGCTGACAGTAGATCACGTGGGAAGGCTTCGAGTTCGGTCCTCGCGCAGATGTGAGTTGTCCCTCTGTCATCAGGGCTCATAAATGTCTGTATGTCATACTGACGGGAATGGCGTCTATGCAGTCCAAACGCGAGATCCCGACCGAGCGGGCTGGCCCGCTGAGCGTTGGCACGGCGGAGGCAAAGCGGCGCTTCTCCGAGCTGGTCGATCGAGTCGGTGAGGGCGAGCGGATCCTGGTCTCCAGGCGAGGGCGGCCCGCTGTCGCCCTGGTTCCACCCAGCGCTGAGCTACTTGCCGTCGGAGGCGCGCCTCCGAGCGGCCTGGCGGCGCTCGCGGGCGCTCTCGCCGACTGGGAGGACATCGACGACGTGGTCGGCGAGATCTATGCCGCCAGGAGAGCGAGCAAGGATCGCCCCGCTCCCGATCTCGGCTGAGCGTGTACTGCTTCGACACCGACATCCTCAGCGCGACGATGCGGCGCGAGCCGTCCCTGCCTCTGATCCGGCGTCTCGCGCAGATCCCTCCCACGGAGCAGTTCACGACGGCGATCGCCATGGGCGAGCTGCTCTACGGGGCCGCTCGGCGCGACAGCAGGCGACTCGGCAAACAGGTTCGGGACCTGATCCGCGGGGCGCTGACGATCCTTCCATTCGACGAGGCCGCCGCCGAGGTTTACGGATCGCTTCGTGCCCAGCTCGAGTCGGAAGGGCGACGGTTGGACGAGCCGGACGCGCGGATCGCGTCGATCGCCCTCGCGCGCGACCTGACCCTCGTCACGGGAAACGTCCGTCACTTCTCCCGGGTTCCGGACCTGTCCGTCGAGAACTGGCTCGCCGCCTAGACCAACCGTCCCCGACAGCTGCGCAACGGACCGGTAGGGCGCAGGAAGCATTTAATAGGAGCGCAAATACAAATATGGCTTTCGATAAACAGAGCCTATTTCTAAGAAATACGCTAGACTATCGGCCCTGATGCCGCTCAGCGACGCGGAGATTCTTCGGCAGAACCGCTGGTGGAGCGAACCGGGCTGGAAGGCCGGCGACCCGCATCTGCGCGAGCTCGATCGGCAGCCGCGACGGCTGCCGGCGCCGCCGATCGACGAGATCGACCTCGACGCGGCCTCCATCCACACTCTGCGCGGCCCGCGCCAGGTCGGGAAGTCGACCGCGCTGAAGCTGCTGGCGAAGCGCGCGGTCGAGCAGCTCGGCCCGGAGCGCGTCCTCTACCTCGCCCTCGACCTGCTCGAGGACCGGCCGCTCGCCGAGCTGGCGGCGACGATCTCCCGGGCGAAGGAGCTGGCCGCCCCGCGCGGCCCGATGCTCCTGCTCCTCGACGAGATCACGATGGTCACCGGGTGGCAGAGCGCGATCAAGGCGCTTTGGGACGATGGCTCCCTGCGCGAGGATGTCGTGGTCTGCACGGGCTCCTCTGCGGTCGACCTCCACCGGGGCGCGGCTGAACGGCTGCCGGGCAGACGCGGGGCGGGCGCCGACCACGCCCTCTTCCCACACTCCTTCGCGACCTTCGCTCGCACGATCGATGAGGCGATCCCCCCCTCGCCGGAGCTATCCGTCGAGCAGTTGGTCTCGGCTGAGGGGCGCGACGAGCTGCGCTCCGTCCTTCGCTTCGCCCCGAGGCTCGAGGCCGCCCTCGAGCGCTACGTCGCCTTCGGCGGGCTCCCGCATGCGATCGCCGAGGCCTGCGAGGGGGGGCGGCGCCCCTCCGACCGTACTCTCACCATCGCCTACGACGCGCTCCTGCGCGAGGTGCAGAGGCGCGGTGCGAGCAGAGCCGCCGCACACGCGCTGCTCGAGCGCCTGATCCGCTCCCTGGGCAGCACGCTCAGCTGGACGAGCCTCGCGCAGGACATGGCGGTTAGCTCGCCGACCGCACGGGACTACGTCGAGTTTCTTGCCGCCGCCTACCTGTTGCTGCCCGTCTACTCCTGGCGGGCGGACTCTGATTCCTCTGCCCTCGGCCGGGACAAGAAGCTCTACTTCGCCGATCCGCTGCTGCGGTCGGTTGCGCAGCGCGAGGCACCCGGCCTGGAGGCGGATCCCGCGGCCCAGATCGAGAACGCCGTCGCCCTGGCGCTTCACTCCCGGTACGAGCCGGCGGCCCTTCGCATGGAGGGGTTCGACGCGCCGAGCCGGCTCCACGTTTGGCGCACGAAGCGGGCGGGGGAGATCGACTTCGTCTGCGGACCGCGGGAGCAACTCGCCGCGGTCGAGGTCAAGTATCAGCGCAGCCCCGATCGTCGTTCCGCCGTCGGCATCGCGCGCGCCTTCCCACGCCGCCCGGCCGTCCTCGTAACCGCCGCGCACCTCGAGCCCCGCTCCGACGCGGACCTGATCCCAGCCCATCTCTTCCTCTGGGCGGTGTCGGCTGAACGGGGGCCGGATGGACTCCGATGAGTGAGCGGGAGCGACTCGGCGGAAACCGATAGCTTGCCCCGCGTGAAGCTCTCGGTGGTGATGCCCGCCCAGAACGAGGAGGGGTCGGTGGGGTCGACGGTGGAAGGCGTCGTCGCCGTGCTCGAGCGCGAGGGGATCGACTACGAGGTCGTCGTCGTCAACGACGACAGCGAAGACTCGACCGAAGCCGTGGTCGCCGCGATCGGCGCCGGGAACCCGCGCGTGCGCGTCCACCGCTCCCACAACGAACGCGGCTTCGGCAACGCGATCCGCGCCGGCCTCGACGTCTTCGAGGGCGACGCGGTGGCGATCGTCATGGCCGACGCCTCCGACGACCCCGACGACCTGGTCGCCTACCACCGCATCCTCGAAGAGGGCTGGGACTGCGCCTTCGGCTCCCGCTTCATGCCGGGGGCGCGGGTCTACGACTACCCGCGACTCAAGTACGTGATCAACCGCCTCGCCAACCAGTTCATCCGCATCCTCTTCCGCCACCGCTACAACGACACCACCAACGCCTTCAAGGCCTACCGGCGCGAGGTGATCGAGACGATCCAGCCGCTGCTCTCCAAGCACTTCAACCTCACCGTGGAGATGCCCCTGAAGGCGATCGTCCGCGGCCACAGCTACGAAGTGATCCCCACCAACTGGACCAACCGCACCAGCGGCGAGGCGAAGCTGGCGATGAAAGAGATGGGCAGCCGCTACCTCTTCATCGTGCTCTACGTGTGGCTCGAGAGCGCCCTCAGCCGGGGGGACTACCGCATCGGCGAGCCCGACCACCGCCCGCGGGCCGGCGGCCCCGCCAGGACCTAGTCCTTGCGGCCGATCACCAGGAACTGCTTGCCGAGCAGTTTCCAGGCAAGCGGCATCCGCAGGTAGCTGCGCGTCAGGGCCGGCGAGGGTGGGAGGATGCCGCGGAACGAGTAGGGCAGGTAGCGCGGGATCGTCCGCTCCGGCTCGAAGCCGGCGGCGTAGAGGTGCTCGCCGATCGCCACGTGGGTGAGGGCGACGTAGTGGTCGGCGCAGTCCCAGTACTCGCCGGCGCAGTAGCGGTAGTTGGGCCGCATGATCGCGATCCTGCCGCCGGGCTCCATCGTCCCGTGCATCTTTTCCAGGAACTGCGCGATCGCCTCCTGGTCCGCGAGGTGCTCGAGGAAGTTGGAGACGAAGCGCCGTCGAAGTACTCCTGCGGCTGTCCCATCTCCCGGTGTACGTGGGGGCTGACCTCCTTCCAGACCGCGATCCGACCTTGCTGGTCGACGTTGCGAAATCGGTAGCTGTAGAGCCGCTCGTGGTTCAACGCGGGGAGGCACTCCTCTTCGGTGCCAGCCGCCGCAGCCGCGGTCGCCGCAGCGCCCAGACGAACGGGGACGTGAACCTCGGGGTTTCCCGGCGCAGGTTCGGGTTCGAGTAGGGATCTTGCGCGGTGAGCCGCTGCCACCTCGCCTTCAATGTTTCCTTCTCCCATCTCTCCACCTCCATGGAACGGCTCGAGGACTCGAAATGGACCATCTCGAGGTCGGGGTCATAGACGGCCCGCTTGCCGAGGTCGCGCAGCTTCAGGCAGTAGTCGACGTCGTTGTAGTTCAGCGGCAGGGTCGGCGAGAGGCCACCGACCCGCTCGAAGAGGTCGCGCCGGGTCATCAGGCAGGCGCCGGTGACCGCGAGGCAGTCCTGCGCGACCCGCACCGAGTTGCCGTAGCCCTTGAAGTCGCCGGAGAAGCCGTGGTAGGGGTGGCCGGGGAGCCCGTGCTCGAAGCGGATCCCGACGTGCTGCAGGCGGCCGTCCTGCAGGGTGAGGCGGCCGCCGACCGCGCCGACGTCGGGCAGCTCCGAGTACATCACCATGCGCTCCATCCAGTCCGGCGTCGCGACCTCGATGTCGTCGTTCAGCAGGAGCAGGTGCTCGCCGCGGCCGCGCACGCAGCCGAGGTTGACCTTGGCCGAGAAGTTGAACTCGCCCTCGAACTTGGCGACGACGAGGCGCTCGCCGGCGATCTCGCGCAGCTCCTCCCGCAGCCCCTCGTCCGTGTCGGGGTCGACGACGACGACGATCTCGTAGTTGGCGTAGGTCGAGCGCTCGACGATGCTGCGCAGGCAGTGGCTGACCAGCGTCACCTCCTCGAAGCGCACTTCGCGGGTCTGGCCGGCGGTGGGGATGACGATGCTGACGAGGGGTTCGCGGTCGAGCGCGGGGCGAAGGTGGTAGACGCCGGCGTCGGCCGCGTCGCGCTCCACCCGCGCGGCCATCCCGATCCGGTCGCAGTGGGCCTGCACGGCGCGCCTTCCCGCCTCGAAGGCCCACGGCTTCGCCGCCTCGCCGCCGCCGGCGGCGGAGGAGGCGAGCGTCCGCCAGTGGTAGAGGACCCGGGGCACGTGGAGGACGGCGCGGGCCCGCTCGGTCGCCCTCAGCACCAGGTCCCAGTCCTGGGAGCCCTCGAACTCGGGGTCGAAGCCGCCCACCTGCTCGACCAGCGAGCGGCGGAAGACGCTGAGGTGGCAGGTGTACATCTGCGTCCGCATCCGCTCCGGTGACCAGTCGGGCTTGAAGAAGGGACCGGAGTGGTGGCCGCCGCGGTCGATCTTGTCCTCGTCGGTGTAGACGTAGTCCCCCTCGGGCTCGGCGAGGAGCGCCTCGTGGACGTGGGCGAGGGCGTCCGGGTGGAGCTCGTCGTCGTGGTCGAGCAGGGCGAGGAACTCCCCCCTCGCCATCGCCAGAGCGTCGTTGGAGGCGGCGACGATGCCCCCGTTCTGCTGGCGCCGGGAGACGCGGATGCGCGGGTCCTCGGCGGCGGCGCGGTTCAGGATCGCCGCCGTCTCCGGCCGCGGCGAGCAGTCGTCGACCAGACACAGCTCCCAGTCGCCGAAGCTCTGGGCCCGCACGGATCCCAGCATCGCCCCGAGCACGTCGTCGGGGGGGTCGTAGACCGGCGTCAGTACCGAGAAGCGCGGTTCAGTCACTACCCGACCGCTCCGAGCGGGCCCGCAGCCGCCGGCGCAGCCCGCCCGCCATGCGCATCAGCCACGGGACGCGCCTCTGAACTCTGCCTGCGGCCATCATCAGGCCACGGGAGACGTTCTCGAACTCCGCCAGGCGGCCCTGCACGGCACCGAGCTCGGCGTCCTTGACGATCAGCAGATCGCGCAGCCTGAGGATCTCGGCGCCGCGGCGGTCCAGCTCGCGCTGAAGCTCCTCCCGCTCCCCGCTCTCGTCCGTTCGGGGCTCGCTCGCGAGTCGCTCGACGGCCCTGCTCCGATCAGGCATCGTCGCGAGTCTACCGGCGTATCCGCGACGAGGTTGGACCCCGAATCCGGGGCCGGATTCGACGAAGTCCGGGTCGTCTTCTTCTACCAGCTCTTCCCCTCGCTGGGGCTGCTGCTGATCGTCCCGATCGTGATGGCGCTTGCACGTCGCCGTGGCCGCCTGCGGCCGGAGGAGTGGAGGCTGGCGCGGTCCTGCTGGGCGGTCGTCGCGATCGGCGCCCTCGCCTGGGGGCTGATCATGTTCGGCAACCTCTCGGCGCGCGCGGTCCTGCACGCCGGCAGCTTCGCGATCCCCCTGCTCGCCTTCTGCGGCGCCGTCCTCGGCCTGCGCGCGACCTTTCCCCGCTTCGCCGCTCCCTACACGCTGGTCGCCGCCGGGGTGATGCTGGCGGTCTACGTGCCGCCGTTGCGCCCGCTCGAAGGTACCTCCTACTCGGCGTTGGCGATCCTCGTCTCGGCGCTCGCCCTGGCTTGCTTTGCCTGGCTGGTGCTGCGGCGGGACGGAAGCCGGGAAGCCGAGCCGGTACTGCAGGCGTCACCGCGCGAGCTGCTCGCCCGGAGCCGCGGTTAGTCGCCTTCCAGCTCTTCGCAGGAGACCGCGATCGAGAAGGGCGGCGGAGAGATCGGTAGCGACACCGCGCCGAGGGCGCCGTCGCGGCATTCCGCACTCCCCCGGTCGACCGCTTCGCTCCAGGCGGGGGTGCCGCGGACGGCGCTTTCGCGGACATCGAAGGAGATCGCCATGCCGCCGAGCAGGAGCGCCGCGGTGGCGCCCGCGATCAGCGTCGCCCGCCTCGTCCCCCCCCGGCGCCGGGCGACGTCTTCGACGATGACCAGCGCCAGGCTGACGAGCAGCAGGGCGGGCACGATCGCGTAGCGCCCGCCGTTGCCGAAGTGCGTGTCGGCCGGCCACATCATCTGCGTGCCGACCGCGCGCTGGTAGGCGGAGATCGCGAACATCGCCACCGAGACGGGCACCGCCACCAGCGCCAGCCAGCGCGCCGCCGCCCTGGAGCGGCGGAGCCCGATGAGGATCCCGGCGCCGCCGAGAACCAGCAGGGCGATCAGCAGCGGCCAGCCGAGCAGCTGCCAGGCCTCGCCGCCGAGGCGTTCGCCGAGGGCGGCGCCGTCGAGCACTCGTTGCAGGTAGGCGGTCCATATGTCGGCGCTCCAGAGCGGCTGCACCGATTCGTCGTTGCTGAGGAGCAGGGCGGGGACCTGGAGCAGGCAGCTGAGAGCCCAGGAGCCCGCCAGCAGGCCGTCGCGGACGTCGCGGACCGCGATCGCGCGGAGGACGGCGAGCGGCGCGAAGAACCAGAGCCCCGGCGTGCTCAGCCCGGTGATTACCATGAAGGAGGCGCCGAGGGCGGCGGACCGCGTCGTCCGCGGCCGCCAGATCAGCAGCCAGAAGCACGGCAGCAGCATGAACCACGGCACGTAGGCGCCGGAGACGACCGACTCGACGGCGGCGACCGGCGAGAGCACCGTCAGCACGGCCAGGGTCCCGCGCAGGTATGGGTTGCGGACGTGGGCGGCGGCGGCGATCCAGACGACGAAGCCGCAGGCGGCGGTGACGACGGCGGAGAGGATCGCGATCGCAGCGGGGGCGCCCCGCAGCGGGACGGCGTCGCCGAGCTCGCCGATCAGCCGCGGCACCAGCACCAGGTAGCCGGCGTAGGTCGTGGTCAGGTTGTCCCAGAGCCCGTGCGACATGGCGCCCTGCAGGTAGATCGGCCCGTCCTCCGCCCAGAGGGAGTCCAGCGCGATCCCGGGCCCGATCCGGAGCAGCTGCAGGATCACGGCGAGGACGAGCAGGCCGACGGCGACGACGGCCATCTCGGTCCGGCCCAGCCGCGAGGGGGCGGGCGGCGCGGGGACGAACAGGGAGTCGTTGAGATTGCGGCGCAGGCTGAGGATCAGGTCCTTCGGCCGGCTCAGCATCGCGCGCACGATACTTCCTCACCGCCGGTGAGCGGCGTGCCTACAGCTCCTCGGCGATGCGGGGCGCCTGGGGGGTGAAGGTCCAGACGCCGAGGCCGCAGACGGCGAAGAAGATCACCGTCAGCCGCCAGGCCAACGCTCGGCCGTCGCCCCGCCGCGGCGCTAGCGCTTGAGCGCGGGGGCGACGATCTCGTCGAGCGAGTCCTCGAAGGCCTCGACCACGCGGTCGACGTCGGGCTCGAGGCCTGACCAGAGCGGCAGTCGCAGCAGCCGCTGCGAGCAGTCCTCGGTGACGGCGAGTGCGCCGCTGGAGCGCCCCAGCCGCCTCCCCGCCGGCGAGGTGTGGAGGGGGACGTAGTGGAAGACGGCGTGAACGTCGCGCTTGCGGAGTGCCTCGAGCATTTCCTCGCGCAGCGCGTGGCTGGGCAGCAGGACGTAGTAGAGGTGGCCGCTGTGGACGCAGCCGGCGGGGACGACCGGCCGCCTCAGGAGCCCGGCCTCCTCGTGCGCCTCGAGTGCCTCGTGGTAGCGGTCCCAGATTCGAAGCCGGTCGCTGGTGACCTTGTCGAGCTGCTCGAGCTGGGCCCAGAGGAAGGCGGCCGAGATCTCGCTCAGCAGGTAGGAGGAGCCGAGGTCGCGCCAGGTGTACTTGTCGACCTGGCCGCGGAAGAAGCGGGCGCGGTCGGTCCCCTTCTCCTGGATGATCTCCGCCCGCTCGATGAAGGCAGGGTCGTTGATCACCAGGGCGCCACCCTCGCCGCACTGCACGTTCTTGGTCTCGTGGAAGCTGAAGGTCGAGAGGTGGCCGATCGAGCCCAGAGGGCGGCCGCCGGTGCCCGCCGGCAGCGCGTGGGCGGCATCCTCGATGACGGCCAGCCCGTGGCGCGCGACCAGCTCCATGATCGCGTCCATCTCGCAGGCGACCCCGCCGTAGTGGACGACCACGATGGCCTTCGTACGCTCGCCGATCGCGGCGGCGACCGCCTCCGGGTCGACGTTCAGCGTCCGCGGCGAGATGTCGACGAAGACGGGCACAGCGCCGCGCAGGGCGAAGGCGTTGGCGCTCGAGACGAAGGTGAAGGAGGGGACGATGACCTCGTCCCCCGGCTGCAGGTCGAGCAGCAGCCCCGCCATCTCCAGCGCCGCGGTGCAGGAAGGGGTCATCAGCGTCTTCTGGGCGCCCAGTCGCGCGCACAGGGCGTCGGCGCAGCGCTGCGCGAACTCGCCGTTGCCAGAGAGCTTGCCGCTGATCAGGGCCTGGTCGACGTACTCGTGCTCCTTGCCCACCAGTCGCGGACGGTTGAAGGGGATCACCTGCACGAGGGAGGAATGGTAGTCGGAGGGCGCCGGCGTCCGGACCGGGACTACGATGGCCCCTGGATGGGGCCGATCGAGCGCGTCGAGGAGGAAGCGAGCGAGGAGCCGACGGTCGGGCTCAGCATCATCGTGCCGCTCTACCGCG